>JBNJJI010000064.1:0-203 GCA_051750065.1 Bacillota bacterium | reverse complement strand
AAGGTTTTTTCGCGCAGCGAAAATAACCATCCATCAACTATTGTTCTTTGAAAACTAGATAAAGTTAGAAGAAGAAAGTCAAGAAAGAACCGAGAATCGCCATTTTAGGATATCTCTTATGAGATATTTTTTGAAAAACTACGGCGAAGGAGAAGCGAGGAGTGCAAGGCGCCGAGTTTCTGAGCAGCGGAGTGTACTTTAAT
>JBNJJI010000063.1:0-205 GCA_051750065.1 Bacillota bacterium | reverse complement strand
TGCCGCTAGAGCTGGATTTGCCTGCGGGGTTACGTTCCAGTGGGTACGTAACCTTGGTCTCACCTGTCATCAAAAGTGGAAGCGCCTTGATCAGCCCCGACAGGCAAATGTTCCTCAGAGAAAAAAAGGCGGTCTTTCCTTTTATTCTCTGAGGGTTGTTTGACCCCGAGGGGCTAGGCGCTGGAACTAGACGCCCGCTAGTCCC
>JBNJJI010000062.1:0-221 GCA_051750065.1 Bacillota bacterium | reverse complement strand
CAAGATCACCTTCTAAGAAAAATTGATCAATACATAGATTTCTCCTTTATCCTAGAAAAAGTTCGCCCTTACTATTGTGAAGACAACGGCCGTCCTTCTTTAGATCCCCTCGTTTTATTCAAAATGATGTTTATAGGTTACTTGTATGGTATTCGTTCTGAACGTCAACTTGAAAAAGAAATTCAAATGAATATAGCTTATCGTTGGTTTTTAGGACTCCG
>JBNJJI010000061.1:0-246 GCA_051750065.1 Bacillota bacterium | reverse complement strand
GTCACTAGGAGGAAACGATAAGTTTCATAACCTACGAATCCTTCACCAGGATATTCACCGGTTAATCCACCTAAGTGACATGGAAAAGATTGAGTCAATCATCCAAAAGCTCAACATCTCAGAACCCGTTTTGAATAAAATCAACCAATACCGAAAGGTATGTGAACAGGAAAATATCGTATTATCCTAATCGTCAAAGTAACGAGGAACTTATAATCTAGTACATATCAGTAGATGGACCGCCGA
>JBNJJI010000060.1:0-259 GCA_051750065.1 Bacillota bacterium | reverse complement strand
CCGCTTACAGATGGACCCGCGGCGCATTAGCTAGTTGGTGAGGTAACGGCTCACCAAGGCCACGATGCGTAGCCGACCTGAGAGGGTGATCGGCCACACTGGGACTGAGACACGGCCCAGACTCCTACGGGAGGCAGCAGTAGGGAATCTTCCGCAATGGACGAAAGTCTGACGGAGCAACGCCGCGTGAGTGATGAAGGTTTTCGGATCGTAAAGCTCTGTTGTTAGGGAAGAACAAGTGCCGTTCGAATAGGGCGGC
>JBNJJI010000059.1:0-263 GCA_051750065.1 Bacillota bacterium | reverse complement strand
TTCAAATTAGAAGTAGAAGCTGTCGCATTAGACTCAGGATATCTCACAAATCCAATTTGTAAGGGGTTAGCTGATCGGAACATTTTTGGAGTAATAGCTCATCGAAGATATCATCCTACAAAGGGTCTCTTTCCAAAATGGAAGTTTATATATGATGCAGAAGAAAACCATTATACATGTCCAAACGGTCAAATTTTGCCCTACCGTACGACAACCCGTGAAGGCTATAGAGAATACAAATCTGATCCTAAACAATGTGCACA
>JBNJJI010000058.1:0-269 GCA_051750065.1 Bacillota bacterium | reverse complement strand
ACAGCTGAGATGATGCTACGATTAGCTCGAAAATGTAACATTGATCCAGAGAAACGGCCGAGATGATGCTACGATTAGCTTGAAAACGTAACATAATCCAGAGAAACGGCCGGGATGATGCTACGATTAGCTTGAAAACGTAACATGATCCAGAGAAACGGCCGAGAAGATGCTGCGATTAGCTCGAAAACGTAGCATGATCCAGAGAAACGGCCGAGATGATGCTACGATTAGCTCGAAAACGTAGCATGATCCAGAGAAACGGCCGA
>JBNJJI010000057.1:0-279 GCA_051750065.1 Bacillota bacterium | reverse complement strand
TTGCGCGACGCTTAGGAGGATTATTTTACTTCGCTATTGCTTCGTAAAAAATCTTGGTGGAGCCTAGCGGGATCGAACCGCTGACCTCCTGCGTGCAAAGCAGGCGCTCTCCCAGCTGAGCTAAGGCCCCGTATGGTGTATGAGAAGAATGGTGGGCCTAAGTGGACTCGAACCACCGACCTCACGCTTATCAGGCGTGCGCTCTAACCAGCTGAGCTATAGGCCCCTCTCATCATGTATGAAGTTTAATATCATTAAACATTCAAAACTAAACAATCA
>JBNJJI010000056.1:0-312 GCA_051750065.1 Bacillota bacterium | reverse complement strand
ACGGGGGCGCGCGACAAGTTCTGCTATAAGCGCTACCAAGCGTGAAAAGCAGGGAGTTTTCAATTGAAATTCTAACTTTACAACCGAGGATGGGAATGACGGTTCCATGTTACCCGAAACCATCCCGTCAATACTCCTGCATGCGTTATAACTGGCAGGTTATAGGGTTTGAAGCACAGGTGGAGTCGGCAGAACGAAGGCTGAAGCCAAAAAGGTATGCCTACGGATATGCCGCACGGCTGAAAAACTAGAAATGGTGAGAATAGTTCTTGTAGCTAAAGAACTGACGAACTTCCGAAGGTAAGGGTCTAT
>JBNJJI010000055.1:0-318 GCA_051750065.1 Bacillota bacterium | reverse complement strand
TTTTTGTATTGAAAAAAACAAGAGTGAGATTCCTTTCCCTTCGCAAATTCATAAGACGCAGGAGCGAGGATGGGGAGGAGCAAGAAGGTCGAGGACGAGAGGGAGAGAGCACCGGAGTGGGCAACCGCCCATGAGGATGCGAACGAGCGAAGCGGACGAAGAGATTCGCCGCTCATCGCCGTCCTCGTCTTCAGCGCCGATGGTAGTTGGGGCTCCCCCTGTGAGAGTAGGACGTCGCCAGGCGAACAAAAGAGTACCCGAAGAGGTGCTCTTTTGTTGTATTTAAAAAAGGGGAGATCCCCAAGCAGATTTTATTCA
>JBNJJI010000054.1:0-322 GCA_051750065.1 Bacillota bacterium | reverse complement strand
TGTCTCTCAGGAATACTCTCAAAGACACTTCAACCGAAAAAAAGCCCCCAAGTGTCTCTCAGGAATACTCTCAGAGACACTTCAAGCGAAAAAAAGCCCCCAAGTGTCTCTCAGCAACAATCTCAGAGACACTTCAAGCGAAAAGAAGCCCCCAAGTGTCTCTCAGGTACGATCTCAAAGACACTTCAAGCGAAAAAAAGCCCCCAAGTGTCTCTCAGGTACGATCTCAAAGACACTTCAAGCGAAAAAAAGCCTCCAAGTGTCTCTCAGGAACATTCTCAAAGACACTTCAAGCGAAAAAAAGCCTCCAAGTGTCTCTCAG
>JBNJJI010000053.1:0-388 GCA_051750065.1 Bacillota bacterium | reverse complement strand
TTTCTCTGGATCAATGTTACATTTTCGAGCTAATCGTAGCATCATCTCGGCCGTTTCTCTGGATCATGCTACGTTTTGGGCTAATCGTAGCATCATCTCGGCCATTTCTCTGGATCATGCTACGTTTTCAAGCTAATCGTAGCATCATCCCGGCCGTTTCTCTGGATCATGCTACGTTTTCGAGCTAATCGTAGCATCATCCTGGCCGTTTCTCTGGATTATGCTACGTTTTCGAGCTAATCGCAGCATCTTCTCGGCCGTTTCTCTGGATCATGTTACGTTTTTGAGCTAATCGTAGCATCATCTCGGCCGTTTCCCTGGATTATGCTACGTTTTCGGGCTAATCGTAGCATCTTCTCGGCCATTTCTCTGGATCATGCTACGTTTT
>JBNJJI010000052.1:0-402 GCA_051750065.1 Bacillota bacterium | reverse complement strand
AATAAACTTAATGTTTATTCTTTTTCTTTTGGCAGAATGCTCCTGTACTTGGTAAGATAAGTCTCTAGTTTATCTGACATCAAAAAGTAAAATAAGTACAAACCAGCACCGCTGTGTAGAACCTCGTCAGTGGAATCAACTTTTCAGACTATCTACGAAACGCTTTAGAAATAAGGCTCTTTTCGTAAGCTTTGTTGCTATTTAATATGAATTTCAAAATATAGGCCTCATTCAGAGTACTCTTCCTTTTGTGAGAGAAAAACCTGGTATCAGGGGAAAAATCCGGCTCTTGGGATGTTTTTGAAAGGCTGTTTTCTAAAAGGTTGTTGCTTTTGAATACTTTTTTTCCCACCTCACCCATTTACGTAGGAGGATTGGAGTGGAAGGCGTGCGATCTCCTGC
>JBNJJI010000051.1:0-402 GCA_051750065.1 Bacillota bacterium | reverse complement strand
GTGTCCTCTATTACAAGAATGCACTCGTTCTAAAAACCATCAAAAGGTAGTAACACGCCATGTTTGGGAAGAACACAAAGAACAAGTACGACTGAACCGGCTATCCAAGTCGGGAAAAATGCTTTATAAATTCAGAAAAGAAAAAGTTGAGCGAAGCTTTGCAGATTCAAAACAGCTGCATGGGCTTCGCTATTGCCGGTTGAGGGGAATACAAAACGCAAGCGAGCAGGTGTTACTCACCGCAGCTTGTCAGAACATGAAAAAGATTGCCACACACCTAGCCAAGATGAGCTAGGTGTGTGGGAGCCTGTTTTCACTTAAAAATAATGTTTATTTCACCATCATAAAAAGACACAAAAAAAGCTTGTAGAGAAAAAACACAGGGTTTCTCTACAAGCTGAG
>JBNJJI010000050.1:0-430 GCA_051750065.1 Bacillota bacterium | reverse complement strand
AAACGTCACGTCTCATATATCCTTAGAAAGGAGGTGATCCAGCCGCACCTTCCGATACGGCTACCTTGTTACGACTTCACCCCAATCATCTGTCCCACCTTAGGCGGCTGGCTCCAAAAGGTTACCTCACCGACTTCGGGTGTTACAAACTCTCGTGGTGTGACGGGCGGTGTGTACAAGGCCCGGGAACGTATTCACCGCGGCATGCTGATCCGCGATTACTAGCGATTCCAGCTTCATGCAGGCGAGTTGCAGCCTGCAATCCGAACTGAGAACGGTTTTATGGGATTTGCTAAACCTCGCGGTCTTGCTGCCCTTTGTACCGTCCATTGTAGCACGTGTGTAGCCCAGGTCATAAGGGGCATGATGATTTGACGTCATCCCCACCTTCCTCCGGTTTGTCACCGGCAGTCATCTTAGAGTGCCCAAC
>JBNJJI010000049.1:0-465 GCA_051750065.1 Bacillota bacterium | reverse complement strand
GCTGAAGGCGAGGACGGCGATGAGCGGCGAATCTCTTCGTCCGCTTCGCTCGTTCGCATCCTCCTGGGCGGTTGCCCACTCCGGTGCTCTCTCCCTCTCGTCCTCGACCTTCTTGCTCCTCCCCATCCTCGCTCCTGCGTTGAATGAAAATCTGCTTGGGGATCTCCCCCTTTTTTAAATACAAAATACAAAAAAAGAGCACCTCTTCGGGTACTCTTTCGTTCGCCTGGCGACGTCCTACTCTCGCAGGGGGAGCCCCAACTACCATCGGCGCTGAAGGCGAGGACGGCGATAAGCGGCGAATCTCTTCGTCCGCTTCGCTCGTTCGCATCCTCATGGGCGGTTGCCCACTCCGGTGCTCTCTCCCTCTCGTCCTCGACCTTCTTGCTCCTCCCCATCCTCGCTCCTGCGTTGAATGAAAATCTGCTTGGGGATCTCCCCCTTTTTTAAATACAAAAAAAGAGC
>JBNJJI010000048.1:0-502 GCA_051750065.1 Bacillota bacterium | reverse complement strand
ACCTGAATTGGGCCCAGCTTACTTCGCTGATCCCTTTTGAAAGGTCTTTGTTTTTCAACATATTTTTGACAGACAAATCTTCAATGCCGATAATGTCGTGGTTTTTGACTATTTCGGTAGAGATTTTGTCCAGCATATCTTTTCTTGCATTAGCGACTTTTTCATGCAGCCGAGCAACTTTCTTTTTTTGTTTAGTCCAATTCGAAGAACCCAATTGCCTCCTTGAAAGAATGCGTTGGGCATTAATTATTTTCTTTTCTAGTGTACGGAAAAAGCGGGGGTTTTTGTGGGTTGTGCCATCTGAAAGAGTAGCGAAATCCTTCAAACCTACGTCGATTCCGACAGAGGTGCCGGTTTTCTTGTAGTGTTGAACTTCTGATTCAGCCAATATCGAAACGAAGAACTTGCCTGAAGGGTTCCGTCTAATGGTGGCGTTCATTATTCGGCCTTCCACCTCACGACTCTTGGCAAACCGAACCAGGCCGAGTTTTGGCAATTTGAT
>JBNJJI010000047.1:0-507 GCA_051750065.1 Bacillota bacterium | reverse complement strand
ACTCGCTGACTCCGTTCCCCATCACTCAACCATCAGTTGGAATCGTCATCATCGGTTTCATGGAACAGATATCTTTCAAGAAATATTTGATGAAATGGTTCTTCTTGCCATCAATCATAAAATGGTCGGTGGAAGGGTACTGTTTACGGATTCTACCCACTTAAAAGCTAATGCCAATAAACACAAATTCACCAAGGAAATCGTTGAAGTAGAAACACGGGAATACGTTGAAGATTTAAACAAAGCCATTGAAAAAGACAGGAAGAATAACGGAAAAAAGAACTGAAAACTAGAGAGGAGGTGAAAGAGACAAAAGAAATAAGAAAAAGCAGTACAGACCCAGAGAGTGGGTTTATGTCGCGTGATCAGAAACAAGAAATGTTTTGTTATCTAGATCATCGGACAACTGATATGAAATTCAACATTATTACGGATGCCTTTGTCACTCCTGGAAATGTTCATGATTCGGTCCCTTATCTTCAACGACTTGACAGGCAGATTGAGAGG
>JBNJJI010000045.1:0-553 GCA_051750065.1 Bacillota bacterium | reverse complement strand
AAAATGAAGGGAGGCTTGATTAATCAAGTATTGAATCCTTGCCATCGCATGATGGGCAGACCTGAGAGGTCTAAAGCCATAACTGTGCTTATAAAAATGTGCCTCCGCAATGGGTTCGAGAACTTGCTTAAAACTCTGTTGGATAATCCTGTCCATAATACAGGGAATACCTAGCGGTCTTCGTTTTCCATTATCCTTCTCAATCCATTTTCTTCTGACTTTCTTAGGTTGATAGCTTTTCAGTATTGTACGCACCTTCAAGACGAGTTCACCCTCGGATAATTCCTTGATATCCGATATCGTTTTTCCATCGGTCCCAGGTGTGATTGAACCCTTGTTGGATTTGATGGTACGATAAGCGAGTAAGATGTTCTCTCTTGAAGTGATGACATTATAAAGGAAGGAAAAGTTGTTTCCTTCCTGGGCTTTCTCATATAGTTCCGTGAATGTCTCCGTCATATTATAGTAATCCCAGTATCGCAGCGTTGGCACTGTGGCATCCCTCCTTGTAGAAGTGATATCCCCACATTCTTACCCGACCGGCACCATTCAC
>JBNJJI010000044.1:0-668 GCA_051750065.1 Bacillota bacterium | reverse complement strand
CGTTCAATCCTATACTACAAAGTTTGTGAACGGGAATATACAAGTGAAAGATAAACACATCAAATTGCCAAAACTCGGTCTGGTTCGCTTTGCCAAGAGTCGTGAGGTCGTTGGGCGAATAATGAACGCCACCATTAGACGAAACCCTTCAGGTAAGTTCTTCGTTTCGATTTTGGCTGAATCAGAAGTTCAACACTATAAGAAAACTGGCACCTCTGTCGGAATCGACGTAGGTTTGAAGGATTTCGCTACTCTTTCAGATGGCACAACTCATAAAAACCCCCGCTTTTTCCATACACTAGAAAAGAAAATAATTAATGCCCAACGCATTCTTTCAAGGAGGCAATGGGGTTCTTCGAATTGGACTAAACAAAAAAAGAAAGTTGCCCGGCTGCATGAAAAAGTCGCTAATGCAAGAAAAGATATGTTGGATAAAATCTCTACCGAAATAGTCAAAAACCACGACATTATCGGCATTGAAGATTTGTCAGTCAGTAACATGTTAAAAAACAAAGACCTTTCAAAAGGGATCAGCGAAGTAAGCTGGACCCAATTCAGGTCTATGTTGGAATACAAATCATTATGGTACGGTAAACAGGTGGTTGCCGCAGCGAAAAATTTCCCTTCCAGCCAGCTGTGTTCTGTATGTAATTATAAGTATAAAGCCG
>JBNJJI010000043.1:0-861 GCA_051750065.1 Bacillota bacterium | reverse complement strand
AGTATTGCCCTTCAGAAATCAGTTGAAATCGTTCATGATTCCTACACACGATATTACAAGAAACAAAATCGTTTACCTCGCTTCAAATCGAAGAAGAACCCCGTTCAATCCTATACCACAAAGTTTGTGAACGGGAATATACAAGTGAAAGATAAACACATCAAATTGCCAAAACTCGGTCTGGTTCGCTTTGCCAAGAGTCGTGAGGTCGACGGGCGAATAATGAACGCCACCATTAGACGAAACCCTTCAGGTAAGTTCTTCGTTTCGATTTTGGCTTAATCAGAAGTTCAACACTATAAGAAAACTGGCACCTCTGTCGGAATCGACGTAGGTTTGAAGGATTTCGCTACTCTTTCAGATGGCACAACTCATAAAAACCCCCGCTTTTTCCGTACACTAGAAAAGAAAATAATTAATGCCCAACACATTCTTTCAAGGAGGGAATTGGGTTCTTCGAATTGGACTAAACAAAAAAAGAAAGTTGCCCGGCTGCACGAAAAAGTCGCTAATGCAAGAAAAGATATGCTGGACAAAATCTCTACCGAAATAGTCAAAAACCACGACATTATCGGCATTGAAGATTTGTCCGTCAAAAAAATGTTAAAAAACAAAGACCTTTCAAAAGGAATCAGCGAAGTAAGCTGGGCCCAATTCAGGTCTATGTTGGAATACAAATCAATATGGTACGGTAAACAGGTGATAGCCGCAGCGAAAAATTTCCCTTCCAGCCAGCTATGTTCTGTATGTAATTATAAGTATAAAGCCGTTAAAGATCTTGCGTTGCGTGAATGGACCTGTCCAACTTGTAAAAGCAACCATCAAAGGGATCTTAACGCAAGTATAAATCTTCGCAATGAA
>JBNJJI010000042.1:0-868 GCA_051750065.1 Bacillota bacterium | reverse complement strand
AAATAGTTTTTAAATCTTGAGCTAATTCTGTTTGATGTTTTCTCCGCGCATTATTCAAGGTATTTCTTACTTTGTGGACCACACAACGTTGCACATCAGCTTTAGGAAAAGCACGGAGAAACGCATCTTCCAGTCCTGACAAACCATCAAATACTCCAAGAAGAACTTCCTCCACTCCACGCTCACGAAGGTTATTGAGAATCTCACCCCATCCGTTGGAGGACTCCCTGCCACCAACATAAAAGCCCAAGACTTCCCGGTGGCCTTCCGGCGTGATGCCTAGAACAATGTAGACAGCTTCTTTACCTACTGTGTCACGACGAACTTTCACAAATAACGCATCAAGGTAAAGGGCACAATATCGTTTTTTTAAAGGGCGGTTCTGCCATTCGCGGATATCTTGAAGGACGGTACCCGTGACATTCGAAATCGTTCCTTGAGAATAAGAATCCCCAAGTAGACTTTTCATAATTTTCCCGACCTGACGAACTCCCACACCATGACGGTACAATTGAATGACCAACTCATCAACAGCTACCATTCTCCGTTTGTAAGGTTCAAATAGTTCCGTTTGGAACTCGCCATTGCGATCCCGTGGAACATCAAGGTCTTCAACACGTCCGTAGACTGTGTCCAGCGTACGTGGATAATACCCATTACGAGAATTGTTCTCTCCAACAGGTTCATTTTTTAGAACCTCTTTAATTTCTTCCTGGAGAATAAATTCTACTTTTTCTTTAAGTACTTCTTTCATTGTGGACTCTAAAAGACTAGAAAGGTTAAGGTTTTTTGTGTTAATATTAGACATGGACAAAGGACTCCTCTCGATTATTGTGGTGATATTCAGAGAGTACTTTGTCCTTTTTCT
>JBNJJI010000041.1:0-1035 GCA_051750065.1 Bacillota bacterium | reverse complement strand
TGCATTGCTCGTTAAGAGCAACTTTTAAAGTTTAACATCGTCTAACCGAGATGTCAACATCTTTTTGAAAGTTAATTCTCAAAAAGATAAGTGGAGCCTAGCGGGATCGAACCGCTGACCTCCTGCGTGCAAAGCAGGCGCTCTCCCAGCTGAGCTAAGGCCCCATAATAATATTAAAGTGGTCGGGAAGACAGGATTTGAACCTGCGACCCCTTGGTCCCAAACCAAGTGCTCTACCAAGCTGAGCTACTCCCCGATTACAAATGAAAAATAATGGCGCGCCCGAGAGGAGTCGAACCCCTAACCTTTTGATCCGTAGTCAAACGCTCTATCCAATTGAGCTACGGGCGCAATATATGTTATCTAAACACCAAGAAATATATCTGGTGCCGAGGACCGGAATCGAACCGGTACGGTAGTCACCTACCGCAGGATTTTAAGTCCTGTGCGTCTGCCAGTTCCGCCACCCCGGCAAAAAAATTGTAATGGAGCGGAAGACGGGATTCGAACCCGCGACCCCCACCTTGGCAAGGTGGTGTTCTACCACTGAACTACTTCCGCAAATGGTGCGGGTGAAGGGACTTGAACCCCCACGCCTTGCGGCGCCAGATCCTAAGTCTGGTGCGTCTGCCAATTCCGCCACACCCGCATGATTATAATTTATTTTGCCTTAAGCAAAATAAATGGTGAGCCATGAAGGATTCGAACCTTCGACCCTCTGATTAAAAGTCAGATGCTCTACCAACTGAGCTAATGGCTCGTGCTGATTAAAAAGTGGTGCCGGCAAGAGGACTTGAACCCCCAACCTACTGATTACAAGTCAGTTGCTCTACCAGTTGAGCTACACCGGCAAGTATAGTTTTCTTACAATGTAAAATGCCGCTAGCTACTCAACTAGATTACATTCGCTTTTTGGAGGTTTATTCACTCCGTATTCTTCATAAAAAAACATGGTGGAGGATGACGGGATCGAACCGCCGACCCTCTGCTTGTAAGGCAGATGCTCTCCCAGCTGAGCTAATCCTCCGTTGTAAA
>JBNJJI010000040.1:0-1069 GCA_051750065.1 Bacillota bacterium | reverse complement strand
TTGTTGATATTGATATCAAGAGTTTCTTTGATAATGTAAACCACACACGGTTAATGAAGCAGCTTTGGAATTTAGGAATACAGGATAGGAAAGTAATGGCTTGTATTTCTAAAATGATAAAAGCAGAAATTAATGGAGAAGGAATCCCCGACAAAGGGACACCTCAAGGTGGAATTTTATCTCCCCTCCTCTCTAATATCGTGTTGAATGATTTAGATCAGTGGATTGCTGATCAATGGGAGTTCTTTCCCCTGCACAAACCATATAAATCAAAAGTTGGTGAACGATACGCAAAGAAACGCTCTAATCTGAAGGAAGGATACCTCGTCCGCTATGCGGACGACTTCAAAATTCTTTGCCGTGATGGAAAGACCGCGCAAAAGTGGTATCATGCGGTACGTCGTTATTTGAAGGAACGGCTCAATCTTGATATCTCGCCAGAGAAATCTAAAATCCTTAACCTGCGCAAACGGGAGTCTGAATTTCTAGGATTTACGATACAAGCGAACAAAAAAGGGAAGAAACGAGTAGCGCATACCGGTGTTATTCAAAAGAAAAAGAAACAAATCAAACAAGAAGCTAAAAGACTAATCCGTCGGATTAAAGCTTCACCAACTTCCCAAAACGTTCTGCGGTTTAACAGTTTTGTATTGGGCATCCATAATTATTTTAAGCGAGCGACACATGTGAACCCGGTGTTCTCACGTCTTGCCTACGATTTAAAGCCGTTCATATACAATCGACTACAACCGGTTGGGAAGCAAGAACACCCAAGTAACCCGCCGCCTTTGTTTAAAAGGTTCTACAGTGTAACCATGAAGACTTTTAAAGTAGCTGAAGTCTACCTTTTCCAACTAGGAATTGTTAAAACAGTCAACTCGTTAAACTTCAGTCCAAAGGTGACACCCTATACAGAGGAAGGTCGAGACATGTTATACAAGAAGCTTCGTCCTGATATCCAAAAGGAAATCAGTGAATTGATGAACTCCAACCTTCCTAATCGGTCAGTTGAATATGCGGATAATAGAATTAGCCGATACAGTATGAAAATGGGGAAATGTGAAATCAC
>JBNJJI010000039.1:0-1950 GCA_051750065.1 Bacillota bacterium | reverse complement strand
CCTCCTGGAGCGACCGAGCCTAGGTCGTGGCATATAGCGGGTGGGATTCCCGTCGAGAAAGAACTAGCCATTCACTCGTAGCGAGTCTTGATGGAAACTGTGGTAACACGGGTCCTTAAGCGTAGACAGCGAGGTGATGGGCCGTAAGCCAATTGGTTGAAGGGATTGAGCTCCGAAAGCGTACGTTATTTAGGAAGGCCAATATGTTCAGGAGTATAGAAGGCAACATTGTTATTCACGTTAAAGGCAAGAGAATAACAACTTCCTCGGAGTCGGTGACCTCGGCACGTTACACATTGATATGTTACGGCAACTCGGGAGATCCTTTAGGTCTCTTATCGGTAAAATCGATAGGAGTAATGACGAACAAGCGATAATAAAGTGAGGGCTGTCAAATGCTTAAAGGAAGTCGGATAGAGATATAGTACCAATGAAGTCAGGTAATTCTGATGGAGGAAAGGTCTCTACCTGTCATTGCCCTTGAATGGGAAACATTCACTACACACAGAGGTGGATAAGAATGGAAACGAAACTGAAAAGGATAGCAGAATTAGCGAAAGTAAATCATGATATGGCTTTTACTTCTTTAGCTCATCTATTGAATGAAGATAACCTAAAACAATGTCATCACGAATTACCTAGCGGTAAAGCAACCGGAGTTAAAGGTGTGACAAAAGAGGACTATGGCAAGGACCTGGATAAAAATATCGCAGCGCTCGTTGTGCGATTGAAGAAGAAGGCGTATCGACCTGTACCGGTCAAACGGACGTATATCAATAAACCAGGAACCAAGAAGAAAAGACCACTTGGTCTTCCTGACCACGAGGACAAAATTGTTCAACGGGGAGTCTCAAAGATTCTTAACGCAATTTATGAGAATGACTTCTTAGATAGTTCTTTTGGTTTCCGACCAAACAGAAGTTGTCACGATGCCTTAAAGATCCTAAATGTGTACATCGAAGAGCGCCGTACCAACTACATTGTGGATGCGGATATTAAAGGATTCTTTGACAATGTAGACCACGAGTGGATGATGGAGTTCCTTAAACACCGTATCAATGACCCCAACCTCCTAAGAATTATCGCCCGATTTCTTAAAGGTGGATATATGGAAGAAGGGAAATACTTTAAAACGGATAAAGGGACACCACAAGGGGGTGTAATATCACCCATACTCGCGAATGTGTATCTACACTATGTCCTCGACCTGTGGTTTGAAAAGGTAGTCCGAAAACAGTGTAAAGGTCAAGCTTATATGGTGCGATACGCAGACGACTTTGTATGTTGCTTTCAACTCAAAAGTGACGCTGAAAACTTCTACTCCGCACTCCTCAAACGACTTCAGAAATTTAAACTAGAAGTCGCTGAAGACAAAACTAAAATTATTACATTTGGTAGGTTTGCGGATAAGGATGGCAATGGAGGAGGAAAACCTCCTACATTCGATTTTCTCGGTTTTACACATTACTGTAGCAAAAGTAAGAGTGGAAAGTTTCGGGTGAAACGCAAAAGCAGCCAAAAGAAAGTAAAAGCCAAGTTAAAGGAGCACAAGGAGTGGTTGAAATCTCACCGGACGATGGATATTAAATTCATCATGGCGAGAATCAGTCGCTCGCTTATAGGTTATTACAATTACTACTGTATTACAGACAATTCACCAGCGGTGAAGAGCTTTCTTCATCAGGTCAGAAGACTACTATTTAAATGGATGAATCGGAGAAGTCAGAGGAAATCCTTCAGTTGGGATAAGTTTATCTTATTCCTCCGAAAGTACCCTCTGCCTCAACCTAAGGTGAAAGTAAACATATATAACCGTAAAAGAAGCCTTAACTACATTCTGTAAATAATGATAGGAAGAGCCGTGTGCGGTAATACTGCACGCACGGTTCTGTGAGGAGTGAGGAACTCGCCACTTTATTAAGAAGGCGGTTCCCGCTTACTCGACCGGGA
>JBNJJI010000038.1:0-2355 GCA_051750065.1 Bacillota bacterium | reverse complement strand
TCGCACACCTTCCACTCCAATCAACGCAGCAGAAAAAAGGAACTACCTACTAACAAAGCCCTGGTTTATAATAGAACCAATAAGAAAAGTGGGTGGTTCCCGGTAATTCAACAACAACAAACAAAGATGTTCATTGTTTAAACACAGACACGGGTATAATGTGATAGAATCCACGGGTCTTATTGGAATGGAATTACAAGATGACATGGCAATATTTACTGTGAAAATTAAAGGAATTCTAAAGCTAATTGGATAAAAAAAGAGCAGCATATCCTATACTTCAAAGAAAGCCGACTCTTCTACCTTTTATTGGAAGAAGAGTCGGCTTTTTCTTTATTAATTTTAGTTATATTCTAGAAACCGGCAGATTTCCAGTGACCTCATAAAAGCCCATGGGGTATTTTTTACACGACAATTTTATTACAAATCAATCGAAATTAAGCAATTTTCTTTTGATCGTTCCTTCAGCACCTTCTTTAAATTGAAGATAGAATGTATCATTTATCCTAACCGGATCTAAATACTCTGTTACTGAAATGGTGTCCATAGCATTCAATCTCGTTGCAGCCAACTCACTCATGACTGTTTCCAGCTCTACATTTGTTTCTGCATCTCTGAGTATGAAATCGGCTTCCTCAGGACGAACATGAGTCAGCATGTTTATCATCACGGCCTCCGATAACTTCAGGCGATCCTCTTCAGTCCATTCAGTACGATTTCCCTCTCCACGACTACTAGCGGAAAGAAGTGAGACTGCTTCGTTGCCATCCAAGTAGTTGGGACCTTTCGGAAGGTTATTTTTAGCGCTCTCAGAAGAAAGGAGAGTCTTTCCTTCCTCTAGCGTTAATTTTGTTTCTCCTATAGAATTCAACAACTGCACAAAGTCATCTTTTTCTACTGAAACATAGTGATCAATCGCCAAATCTAATGCTGTTGAAATGGTATTTTTAACTGCTTCTTCTCCAGCTCCAAATCCAAATATATTTGTCAGCTTATCCATGTCCGGTTCATCCTCACTGCTGGTTGGGGCAGTTACATAGATGTCACGGGGAAGGGAAGTTAAGTTAACACTGCCATTTCGTTTGCTGTAGCTGATAAGCAAATGCAAATCAGTTCTATTGTTTTCATTTTTCAAAAGAAATAAGAGAGTCTTCGCGTCCTGCTGATCCATTGCTGTCTCTTTATCTGCCTGATCAGCTGTCTGACTGTTTCCATCGCCGATTAAGGAGTAAGCCAGAACAATCGATAGGGTCAGAAGGACGGCCATCGCCATTAAGGGAGCTGCCCGGCGGCCGAAGTTGAGAAAAAACCATTTATTTCTCGAATTGTGCTGATCATCTATTTTTCTGAAGACCTTTTTTCTGTCTTCTTCAGTAAACTTGAGGTCGGCATTATGAAATTCCTTTAATGATTTTTCCAAATCCTTATCTTTCATAGAGTTCTGCCTCCTCCAATTTAATCTTCAACCTCTGCTTCGCTCTTCTTAACCGGGTCTTCACTGTATTCACCCCAAGGTCTGTCACCTCTGCCACTTCCTCGATATTCAGTGAATCGTAATAATATAGGTGCAGCACTTCTCTATATTTTTTTGGCAGGGAAAGTACGATATTCTTTATTTCCTGACTTTTGGCTTCTTTAAAGACGGTTGACTCAGCAGACGGAAATAGTGATTTTGTGTTTTCCTGTAAGTAATCCATTACTTGGACCTTTTTATGGTTCCAGCTTTTTAAGTGGTCCTTGCATTCATTAATGGTGATCCGGTACAACCATGTCTTCATCTTGGAGTCTCCTCTGAAAGAATCGAGCTTTTTATAACACTTTACGAAGGCGTTTTGTGTTATATCTTTAGCGATATCTACATCTTTCACATAGGAATAGGCCAGTCTGACCAACTCATCTCCATATTCTTTCATGATTTCTTCAAGTAGCGAATCACGTTGGTTTTTCTCCATGCTGCAACTCCCTTTTCCCCTCACCTGTCTATAAATTTATTATTTGACGATTGACACCGTACAAAGGTTTCAATGCTGGTGAATTTTCTTATTTTTATATTCCCTCTCAATTTCCAGATGTCTGTTTAGCTATTCTTTTAGCCCGTTCGACCTTATAACATGGCTCTTTTCATAACACCCTTACGCAAAGATTCTAGCTGCTTAAAAAGTAAGAGATTTCCTCTTCAACCCTCCTCCGTAAAAGGGTGAGGAGGGGAAAATATCATTCAAAAGCGACAATCTTTAAGAAACGCTCTTTTCGCAAAGATTGTGGCTGTTTAAAAGTAAAGGATTTCCGCTCCAGGCGTACGGCTCCGCGGGGCGGGCGGTGAGCCTCCTCGGCTTTATAAAAAGTGGAAGCGGT
>JBNJJI010000037.1:0-2754 GCA_051750065.1 Bacillota bacterium | reverse complement strand
CTTGAAGTGTCTCTGAGAAGGTTTCTGAGAGACACTTGGGAGATTTTTTTGACTTGAAGTGTCTCTGAGAAGGTTTCTGAGAGACACTTGGGAGATTTTTTTGACTTGAAGTGTCTCTGAGAAGGTTTCTGAGAGACACTTGGCGAACTTTGTTGACTTGAAGTGTCTCTGAGAAGGTTCCTAAGAGACACTTGGAGGACTTTGTTGACTTGAAGTGTCTCTGAGAAGGTTCCTGAGAGACACTTGGCGAACTTTGTTGACTTGAAGTGTCTTTGAGAAGGTTCCTGAGAGACACTTGGGAGATTTTTTTGACTTGAAGTGTCTCTGAGAATGTTTCTGAGAGACACTTGGCGAACTTTTTTGATTTGAAGTGTCTCTGAGAAGGTTTCTGAGAGACACTTGGCGAACTTTGTTGACTTGAAGTGTCTCTGAGAAGGTCTCTGAGAGACACTTAGTAATATTATTTGTCTTAAAAGCAGAAGTCTCATTTAAAGAAATAATCCTACTTACGAAAAAGCTTAAATAACAACTGTGTCTACGAGATGATAATGTATATTTAAGATACAAGTATGCAGATCAGCGGGACGTGCCGTGAGAGCAGCACAGGTGCTGGCTTATCTAGTACCGTGACATTATCATTTCTAATATGTTTCCCCTGAAGTGGCAAACTAAGAAAAGTTTGTTGAAACTGATTGTTCTATTTAATAGGACATGTCATTACATATAGTATAGAGGAATGAAGGGAGGAACCAGTGTTGCGTAAATGGGCTTTCAGGGCTGTGCTGTTATATTTGTTGTTAGGGATCTTTTTTTACGTTTATCTTTACTTTTTAGCGGATTCATCATTGCCTGAAGTTTATAAAGGAAGCAGTGCCGATCCGGAAACGTTTATGAACGGCAGAGAGCTGATGCTGAGTGAAGAGTACTCGAAGATAAAGAATTTATTGTTCTTTCTCTCGACTCCATACGAGTGGCTGTTTTATTTTCTGATATTGATACTTGGTGTTTCCAATGCATTTCAGCGCTGGTCTCAAGCCACTTCGAAGTTCAGGATTCTTCAGACGGGGATTTATTTGTTCTGGCTTACCCTGCTTTCTAATGTTGTGATTTTTCCTTTTCAGTATATTTCTTACAGAATTTCGAGGGACTATGCTATTTCAACCCAGACCTTTTCTCAGTGGATGAAGGATGAATTGACTGATTTCTGGGTGAATTACCTGACCATGTTCATTATCGTTTCCGTTCTTTACTGGTTAATTAAGAAGTTTCCTAAAAGATGGTGGCTGGCTGCATGGGCGTTGTCGGTTCCTTTCAGTATTTTCATGATGTTCATTCAGCCTGTACTGATTGATCCTTTGTATAATGACTTTACTACCTTGAAGGATAAAGTACTGGAAGAGAAAATTCTGGATATTGCTGACCGCGCAAATATTCCGGCAGATCATGTGTATGAAGTCGATATGTCCTCAAAGACAAACTCGCTCAATGCTTATGTAACAGGAGTGGGTTCGAATTCTAGAATTGTTCTATGGGATACAACAATTAACCAACTTTCTGAAAGAGAAATTCTTTTTGTCATGGCACATGAGATGGCCCACTATGTTGAGAAACATATTTATATTGGGATAGCCTTGTATCTGACTTTTTCTTTCTTCGGTCTGTGGATAGCTGCGAAACTGATGAATTACATTGTCGGCAAACATGGAGATAAAGTCAGGGTCGAAAAGGTATCCAGCTTGAGTTCACTTCCATTGTTCCTGGTGATTACCTCTATGCTTATGTTCACGATCAGTCCGTTCTCAAATTATATATCCCGGTATCAAGAAACGCGTGCTGACCGTTACGCCATCGAAATGACAGGAGACAAGGAAGCAGCCATTTCGTCCTTCCAAGAGCTGTCAAGAGTGGGCTTGAGCCAGGTCAATCCACCGCTTTTGGTCAAAGTTTTCAGATACGGGCATCCGACCATGCTGGAAAGGCTGATCATGCTTGAGGAGTATGAAGAAGAATAAGTGAAACTAAAATTTCTCCCATCCGTATGTAGAAGTACAGACGATGGGAGGAATTTTTTTATGGAAGAAATTAATACTCGCCTTGAACAGGTAAAAGAGGATCTCAAATTACATAGAAAATGGTCAGAGCAGAAAAACGGTCTGAAGGAAGAAATCAAAGAGGTAAAAACAAAACTGGATCATCTTAAAGGTGAACTGCTAAAAGAAAATCAGGATGTGGAAAAGCTTGAAGGGTGGACTTTGACTGGACTGGTGCTGTCGATGGCAGGAAAGAAAGAAGAGCGTCTTCAAAGAGAAAAAGAAGAGGCGGTCAAGACAAAGCTTCAGGTTGAAGAGTGGCAGCTGACTCTGGACGAACTTGTGGATGATGAGCGGGATGTTTCTAGTAAACTAACGGAACTGGGCTCTCCTCATACCCGTTATGAGCTGCTGATTGAGACAAAAGAAAAAATGATACATGATTCTTCTTCACCTTTAAGTCCGCTTTTATCTAAAAATGGCGAGAAAACTCCCTCTTCAAGCGTGTGAAGGGCATAGCCCAACGGTAAGGGGGAGATGAATCGCCTGCCTTTTGGTCTCTACTAAAAAAACTTCGAAAGAAACATATGTTCCCAAGGTGCCATCTTTCTTGGTATAATTACTACAAGGAGGTGAAACCATTTGAATGTTAAAAAAACCTTTAAATTCAGGATCTATCCAAATCACCAACAAATTGAATTAATCAATAAAACATTCGGTTGTT
>JBNJJI010000036.1:0-2849 GCA_051750065.1 Bacillota bacterium | reverse complement strand
ATATAGGAAAATAATCGTTTCATTCAGTAGACTTGGGGCTGTTCCTCCACTTTCATTACAAAAGCTTCTTCAGTCGTTCCCCTACCCTCACAAGGATAAATGCCTTTCGTAAACCTTATAGCAAACGTTTCGAGTGACAGCTCTTGGTCCAACGTTCCTTGCTTTCCAAGTACCTTACAACGTAGCTTTCCATACTAGGGGTAGGTGCTTCCTTTAAGCCTGTGAGCTTGATACCGCCGTAGTCCGGTATAGCGTCTTTCAGAGGGGGCAATTTTACTCCACACCACTCACCCCATCGAAAGATGGGACATAAGTTTCCTTATGTTTTAAATCTAGACCCTTACCTTCGGAAGTTCGTCAGTTCTTTAGCTAATAGAACTATTCTCACCATTTCTAGTTTTTCAGCCGTGCGGCATATCCGTTGGCATACCTTTTGGCTTCAGCCTTCGTTCTGCCGAATCTACCTGTGCCCCACACCCTATAACCTGCCAGTTATAACGCATGCAGGAGTATTGACGGGATGGTTTCGGGTAACATGGAACCGTCATTCCCATCCTCAGTTGTAAAGTTAGAATTTCAAATGGAAAATTCCCTGCTTTTCACGCTTGATAGCGCTTATAGCAGAACTTGTCGCGCGCCCCCTATAACGGGAGATGCCTTTCTATGTATTGATATATTTATCGTGGTAGTAATTTTCATTAGCTCCCCAAGAGTAAATACCAAATAAAATTCCACCAAGCATAAAGCTCACTAGACTAATAATGAGTGTTACCATCCAATCCCCGCTAAAGTATTCCGAAAAGTTTAACTTATACTCATAAGCTTGTCCAAGAAGAAAAAATAGCACTCCAGTTGATATTCCCCAACCAAAAATTCCATAGTAAAGAATATAATGCTTTTTCCCTTTACCTCTAACATTTTTCCATTTTGCAATCCTACTTCTCTTGCTCATTTAAGACACCGCCCTTTAAAAACCAAATTATATTCTCTATATTCAAATATTCTACTCTCTAGGCAGAACTGCTAACACTTGATAGCGTAGTTAAATGGAGGAGGTTATGACTGCTTATTCAACAAACATACACCCGTTCGATTTAATTAATCATTTTTTCTTTAACTTGTAATTTTGCTTTTCATTAAACCATAAAGTTCCTGCTACGACCATCCCCATTAAGAAGATTCTTATTAGTTCTTGATCAATGGAGTAATCAACAATTGCCATAAGAAGCATACACACTATTACACTTAACAAAATTCTTATTATTACTTTCACTAACAATCATACCTTTCTGAAAGGAACACACCGGTTTGCTGAATTACTTTTCGTTATGCAAAGTGTTACTCTTATTTTTCAACTTTTTATATAATACAACAAAGTACAGAACTAAAAGACTAAATCCCCCAATTAAAAAGAAATAAGATAAAGCCACTCTTTCTCCCCAATTGTTAAAAGCCTGAAGGAAAGCAATGATAGCCATAATGAAACCTTTCTGCCCCTTTAATTGCGGAACAGAAAAGCGTTCGCAGTATGTTGCAAACGCTCAGTGTCTAAGCTAATTTAACCCTCATTGTTCTTGTTTGCATTCTCCAAATCCTCAGTTGATTTTGACCAATAACCAATTGCTAACCACGATACTATTGTGAGGATGGGAACTGCCAAAGCTGCAACAATTTTTATCAAAGATAACCCCTCCTAAAAAGCACTTTTATAATTTTACGTTATACATATTGAAAAGTTTCAGTTATTCAATAAACCTGCTACCTACTTAAACAAAGAGCAACTGCTTGTTGATTTCCGGCACCCTAACAATTCGTTTCCTCAGCTTGGAGCAAATCACCGTTTTCGTCATCAACTTGAATAGTACCAAATTCACAATCCTTGTCGATTTCCCATTCAACGATGTACTTCCCCCAACTTTTGCTGACAGAAATTATTTTAATTTTATCCCTGTCTTTACTGCGGTTTTCAATGAGATCTTGCACAACAATTGACTCTGCTTCGGAATGAGTAATTTTAGAATCTGAATTCCCACACGCGGCTAATATTAAAAGTAGTAAAACAAATAACATAGAGACTGTTTTCTGCATATATTTGCTCCTCTTCTTTTCTAGCTGAAATTAGATTAACGGGTACACTAATGTCCTTATTACGGTTAACGATATAAAAGAATTCTCTCCTATATATTAACATATGGTTCTATGATAATTTTGAATTAATAGAATATTAAAGTCTTTTGAAACTGGTAGACATAATAAGTAATGCATTGAAGAGTGAACAAATTTTCAGCTGATAAAGTCTCCATGAACACTGACATAGCATTACTTTTAGAGAAGAGAATTCAAATTCGAATGCCTTCGCTAAAAGTAATGCGGACGAGTTTTTTATACAAATTCGACACCAAAAGGATCACGACAAGAGAGCCGAGGCCATCATAGAAACAAATGAGGAAGAGATGAAAGGTTAAATGCCGTAGTACACAATAGTTCACTGCGACCGAAGTAATAACAATCACAAAGTTAGAAGATCTAAATTTGAAACAAGTATTCATAAATACTGACTGCATAGTAATAGTTATAGTGTATACGTGCTTAATTTATGTCTTGGCGGTAGAGTGATTTTCTCAACGAACTTTTTCGATTTTTTCTTCCGGCTGTGCTGCTGGCAAGAAGATTTCCGCTCTTTTTTATTCAGGAGTGGATCACTCTATCTCTTACGCAATAAATAAATAAAAATATGACATTAGTTGATCCTGTAGACTTGTTTGGTGTTAAAAGTTATGAGCTTTGATCCCTCTATAATGCTTTAGATTGCTATTTTCTCTTCCTGTCACTTTAACGTAGAGGGTTGT
>JBNJJI010000035.1:0-2941 GCA_051750065.1 Bacillota bacterium | reverse complement strand
AATCGTGGTTAAGTCCTCGATCGATTAGTATCTGTCAGCTGCACGTGTCGCCACGCTTCCACCTCAGACCTATCTACCTGATCATCTTTCAGGGATCTTACTCACATAAAGTGATGGGAAATCTCATCTCGAGGGGGGCTTCATGCTTAGATGCTTTCAGCACTTATCCCTTCCGCACATAGCTACCCAGCGATGCCTTTGGCAAGACAACTGGTACACCAGCGGTGCGTCCATCCCGGTCCTCTCGTACTAAGGACAGCTCCTCTCAAATTTCCTGCGCCCACGACGGATAGGGACCGAACTGTCTCACGACGTTCTGAACCCAGCTCGCGTACCGCTTTAATGGGCGAACAGCCCAACCCTTGGGACCGACTACAGCCCCAGGATGCGATGAGCCGACATCGAGGTGCCAAACCTCCCCGTCGATGTGGACTCTTGGGGGAGATAAGCCTGTTATCCCCGGGGTAGCTTTTATCCGTTGAGCGATGGCCCTTCCATGCGGAACCACCGGATCACTAAGCCCGACTTTCGTCCCTGCTCGACTTGTAGGTCTCGCAGTCAAGCTCCCTTGTGCCTTTACACTCTGCGAATGATTTCCAACCATTCTGAGGGAACCTTTGGGCGCCTCCGTTACTCTTTAGGAGGCGACCGCCCCAGTCAAACTGCCCACCTGACACTGTCTCCCACCCCGATAAGGGGCGCGGGTTAGAAGTTCAACACAGCCAGGGTAGTATCCCACCAGCGCCTCCACCGAAGCTGGCGCTCCGGTTTCTAAGGCTCCTACCTATCCTGTACAAGCTGTGCCAAAATTCAATATCAGGCTACAGTAAAGCTCCACGGGGTCTTTCCGTCCTGTCGCGGGTAACCTGCATCTTCACAGGTACTATAATTTCACCGAGTCTCTCGTTGAGACAGTGCCCAGATCGTTGCGCCTTTCGTGCGGGTCGGAACTTACCCGACAAGGAATTTCGCTACCTTAGGACCGTTATAGTTACGGCCGCCGTTTACTGGGGCTTCGGTTCGCACCTTCGCTTGCGCTAAGCACTCCCCTTAACCTTCCAGCACCGGGCAGGCGTCAGCCCCTATACTTCGCCTTACGGCTTCGCAGAGACCTGTGTTTTTGCTAAACAGTCGCCTGGGCCTATTCACTGCGGCTCTCTCGGGCTTGCACCCTACCAGAGCACCCCTTCTCCCGAAGTTACGGGGTCATTTTGCCGAGTTCCTTAACGAGAGTTCTCTCGCTCACCTTAGGATTCTCTCCTCGCCTACCTGTGTCGGTTTGCGGTACGGGCACCTTTTTCCTCGCTAGAGGCTTTTCTTGGCAGTGTGGAATCAGGAACTTCGGTACTATATTTCCCTCGCTGTCACAGCTCAGCCTTCACGGTGACGGGATTTGCCTCATCACCAGCCTAACTGCTTAGACGCGCATATCCAACAGCGCGCTTACCCTATCCTCCTGCGTCCCCCCATCACTCAAACGGAAAAGAGGTGGTACAGGAATATCAACCTGTTATCCATCGCCTACGCCTTTCGGCCTCGGCTTAGGTCCCGACTAACCCTGAGCGGACGAGCCTTCCTCAGGAAACCTTAGGCATTCGGTGGACAGGATTCTCACCTGTCTTTCGCTACTCATACCGGCATTCTCACTTCTAAGCGCTCCACCAGTCCTTACGGTCCAGCTTCTCAGCCCTTAGAACGCTCTCCTACCACTGACACCTAATGGTGTCAATCCACAGCTTCGGTGATACGTTTAGCCCCGGTACATTTTCGGCGCAGAGTCACTCGACCAGTGAGCTATTACGCACTCTTTAAATGGTGGCTGCTTCTAAGCCAACATCCTGGTTGTCTAAGCAACTCCACATCCTTTTCCACTTAACGTATACTTTGGGACCTTAGCTGGTGGTCTGGGCTGTTTCCCTTTCGACTACGGATCTTATCACTCGCAGTCTGACTCCCATGGATAAGTCTTTGGCATTCGGAGTTTGTCTGAATTCGGTAACCCGATGAGGGCCCCTAGTCCAAACAGTGCTCTACCTCCAAGACTCTTACTACATGAGGCTAGCCCTAAAGCTATTTCGGAGAGAACCAGCTATCTCCAGGTTCGATTGGAATTTCTCCGCTACCCACACCTCATCCCCGCACTTTTCAACGTGCGTGGGTTCGGGCCTCCATTCAGTGTTACCTGAACTTCACCCTGGACATGGGTAGATCACCTGGTTTCGGGTCTACGACCACATACTCATTCGCCCTATTCAGACTCGCTTTCGCTGCGGCTCCGTCTTTCCGACTTAACCTTGCATGGGATCGTAACTCGCCGGTTCATTCTACAAAAGGCACGCCATCACCCGTTAACGGGCTCTGACTACTTGTAGGCACACGGTTTCAGGATCTATTTCACTCCCCTTCCGGGGTGCTTTTCACCTTTCCCTCACGGTACTGGTTCACTATCGGTCACTAGGGAGTATTTAGCCTTGGGAGATGGTCCTCCCAGCTTCCGACGGGATTTCTCGTGTCCCGCCGTACTCAGGATCCACTCAAGAGGGAACGAAGTTTCGACTACAGGGTTATTACCTTCTGTGACGAGCCTTTCCAAGCTTCTTCGTCTACTTCGTTCCTTTGTAACTCCGTATAGAGTGTCCTACAACCCCAAGAGGCAAGCCTCTTGGTTTGGGCTAATCCCGTTTCGCTCGCCGCTACTCAGGGAATCGCGTTTGCTTTCTCTTCCTCCGGGTACTTAGATGTTTCAGTTCCCCGGGTCTGCCTTCCATACTCTATGTATTCAAGTATGGATACTGCACCATTACGTGCAGCGGGTTTCCCCATTCGGAAATCTCCGGATCAAAGCTTACTTACAGCTCCCCGAAGCATATCGGTGTTAGTCCCGTCCTTCATCGGCTCCTAGTGCCAAGGCATCCACCGTGCGCCCTTTCTAACTTAACCA
>JBNJJI010000034.1:0-4545 GCA_051750065.1 Bacillota bacterium | reverse complement strand
AGTTCTTACTAGATTTACGTTGACGTTTTGTTTGTTTTGTTCAGTTTTCAAGGTTCAATCGACCAGAAGTCTATCATACCATGACGCATCGTCATTGTCAACTTCTGCGAAATTCATTTTTTGTCGCTCCGTTTGAAGCAACTTTTATATAATACCATCAGCCAGGATTTCTGTCAACAAGTTAGTGTAACTTTTTTCAGTTCCTTTTTTCTGATGTTCTGCTGCCTGCCTCTTTGGGAGACAGTAATAGTATAATATCAGCTTATTCATAAGATATCAATGGTAATTTATACCTATTGACGCTCATTAATAACATATTTCTTATAGAAGGAATTCTTCTATGAAGGATATTTCATTATCACTCGGGAAAAATAGCAACTATATTAAGTATAGAAGGAAGTGAGATTATCAAATCTATATTTCTTTTGTCACTGGCTGCTTGTATCATTTTGAGCGGTAACCATAGCTATGCGCTATCTAAGTCTCCGGACCGCCATCCTACTAATGAGGAGGTATATCGGGAAATTGGATATGTAACAATTGATAAGGCATTGCAGGAATTCGCCTCACGCTTTAATCAAGGAATAGAACTCCCCCTTAGAACCCCGCCCATTTCCTTTACACACACTCTGGGGCGTTTCAATGACCTTGACGGCGAGGACAAGGATTCCCTTGAAATAAAATATATCAACGAGAAGCTCCCCGATAATCATTATAAGATTACTGTCCGGCCAGTCGAGCACCGGTTTCCTTATAAGGAAGAGGATGTTATTAAAGTGATAATGCTTCAAGATGGTGAAGACGCAGTTTATCTGGATAGAGACGGATTCAATGTTTTATCATTCGAGAGAGGGTATTGGCAATATACGCTCAGTATTAATAAACGGGCTTCTGACCTGATGCTTCCCGGCGTCTTAGTACAGATAGCCAATTCAATAGAATTTCCTAATGATGAAAGCTAACAGAAAGACGGCTCACCATGCCAGTGAGCCGTCCTTCTTTCATGAGAGAAACTGTTTTTCTTTTTCAGTGAACATCCTTGACCTTGTTAAAAACCTCAGCCCTTCTGGACCTTCAAGGGAGAACATTCCGCCTCTGCCTTTTACGACATCGATGATCAGCTGGGTATGCTTCCAATACTCATATTGAGCTTTAGAGATATAGAATGGACAGTCATCGATGCGGCCAAGCAGGACATCACTGTCTCCTATCAGCATTTCTCCCTCCTGATAACACATTGGAGAACTGCCGTCACAGCAGCCTCCGGATTGATGGAATAAAAGCGGACCATGTTTTTCTTTTAATTTAGAAATCAGCTTTGATGCTTCTTCTGTTACTGTCACTCTATCAACTTCAGGCATATTTTCTCCTCCTTTTTATGAATGAGGATTAAAAGAAACCTAATTTCTGCGGACTGTAGCTGACGAGAAGGTTTTTAGTCTGCTGGTAATGGCTCAACATCATTTTATGGTTCTCTCTTCCGATTCCCGACATTTTGTAACCGCCGAATGCCGCATGGGCAGGATAAGCGTGGTAACAGTTAGTCCATACACGGCCGGCTTGAATTTCTCTGCCGAAACGGTATGCCGTATTCATATCCCTGGACCAGACACCTGCTCCCAATCCATACAAAGTGTCATTGGCAATTTCAAGAGCTTCTTCAGCCGTTTTGAATGTTGTTACGGAAACGACCGGTCCAAAGATTTCCTCTTGGAAAATCCGCATCTTATTATTTCCTTTAAATACAGTCGGCTCAACATAATAGCCGCCTTCCAAATCTCCCTCCAGGTGATTACGGCTTCCGCCTGTTAGTACCTCAGCACCTTCTTGTTTTCCGATATCAATATAAGAAAGGATTTTTTCAAGCTGCTCCGTTGATGCCTGGGCTCCTATCATTGTTTCTGTATCCAGCGGATTTCCTTGCTTGATGGCCTTCACCCTTTGGAGTGCTCTTTCCATGAATTTATCATAGATGGATTCATGAATCAGCGCACGGGATGGACATGTGCACACTTCTCCCTGGTTCAGCGCAAACATGACGAAGCCTTCAACGGTTTTATCAAGAAAGTCATCATCTTGATCCATTACATCCTCGAAAAAGATGTTTGGTGACTTTCCGCCAAGTTCCAATGTCACTGGAATCAGGTTCTGGGATGCATATTGCATGATCAAACGGCCTGTTGTCGTCTCTCCTGTGAAGGCTACTTTGGCAACTCTTTGGCTTGTCGCCAGAGGTTTTCCTGCCTCAACACCAAAGCCATTGACTATATTCAAAACTCCCTTTGGCAGTAAGTCTTCAATCAATTCCATCATGACCATGATGCTTGCAGGTGTCTGCTCTGCTGGTTTCAGCACTACACAGTTCCCGGCTGCCAGTGCAGGTGCGAGTTTCCAAGTCGCCATCAATAACGGGAAGTTCCAAGGTATAATCTGCCCCACCACTCCAAGGGGTTCATGAAAATGATAGGCTACTGTATCATTGTCCACTTCTCCAATGCTTCCTTCCTGCGCCCGGATGCACCCGGCAAAATAACGGTAGTGATCAATAGCGAGAGGCAGATCTGCGTTAAGAGTTTCCCGGACAGGCTTACCATTGTCCCAAGTCTCGGCCACCGAGAGAAGCTCGAGGTTCTCCTCAAGCCTGTCAGCAATTTTATTTAGTATATTGGCCCGTTCTGCAACAGATGTTTTACCCCAAGCACCCTTTGCTTCATGGGCAGCATCAAGTGCAAGCTCAATATCTTCAGAGGTAGATCTTGCTACCTCACAAAATGATTGGCCATTGACCGGAGAAACATTCTCAAAGTATTCACCCTTTACCGGCGCAACCCATTCGCCTCCGATATAGTTGTTGTACCTCGACTTGAAATCTAACTTAGACCCTTCTTTATTCGGCTGTGCATAAATCATGAAATCCCCTCCACTTTGTTTTTGTAGTTATGTAGGTTCTCTAAAGATTGTAAGCGCTTACCAAAAGATGTAAGTCTAGTATATTATAAAAATATTCAGAAATCATTTATTTAGAACTATTACATCTATTAAATTCCTCATTATCGCCATAGGGAGCTGACACTTAAGATGAACCGAAAAAGATAGATGAACTGAATAATCCTTCTTTTTATAGGCTTTGTACTTCTCACCAATCCTTTTCCATTATAATAAATCTATACTCCTTTCCTCTGATACAGTTTTGAAATTCTCCTTTCCTTTTAAAGCCTGCCTGCTCATAAACTCTTATAGCCCGTTGATTAAAATCCACCACCGCCAGCTCCAAATGGGTATACCCTATTCGCTCTCTTCCCTGCTCTATGATGGTTTTGAAAAATTTTAAACCGTTCCCTTCTCCCGTTAAAACAGGCTTCATCTGCACTCCAACAGCTGTTATCTCTTCCCCGTCTTCTCCCACATTAAAAAACTCACAATTGCCGATCAGTTCACCTTTAGCATTAATAACAGAAAAAAATAAATCAGTATTTATACTCTGTAGAAACCCCTGCACTTTTTCATCTTGAATGTTATTATTATAAAATGAATAGTCACCATCGTAAGTCCAAGTAATGAATTCAAGGACATCCTCTTTCGTTCTTTTTCTTAGTGTATAATTCATTCTCCCACCTTCTTTCTATCTGCTAAACTTATTTTACCCTCCACCGGTGACCAAGGCTTCCTAACATACGGTTATGTACTAAACTTGAGCAATATAAAAAGTGCCTTATGTAAGTTACATAAGACACGATTAGTTAATCTCTTTGTTTATATATAATCCTTTCAATACTTTTGATAGATAGATGATACTCTATAGCCAACTCTTCTTTTGATAATCCATCCATGTAGCTTCTAAAAATACGGCGATCTCTAGCTTCCATGGCTATCCTTGTTCCGTTTTTCTCTCCCCAAGAAAGCTTATTGCCTCTTTTTCTTGGAATATATAAATAATCACCATCAAAGTAATCCTGAATCAAAACTACCACTTCTTCCGGCAGCACATCACAAGCTTTTTTGTATCCCATTCCTGTCCCTGCTTTCCTATAATTTTTATATAAGAAAAACAAAGACCGCTAAAAGGGAATGTGCACTCATTCTATTCTCTCAATAGCAGCCTTTGCTACTAGCAAGAGAATACTTTTAAATTAAGATATTTCCCCATAACATTCCCTCCTATTAATGTCGTCTTAATAGCTTCCCAAAAACAAGCATCGCCTGGAATCAAATCTCTTTTACTTTTCTACTATTATCTCTTCTTCTAATGTTAAAAATAAAACCTCCTGGCACTTTAATTGCTTCTTAAAACATTTTACATCTCCCTAAGTATAAAGGTCGATTAAAAAGTCTAAGGTATCTGTGCCGCCAATGATCTTTAATTCTTTCACATCCATCACTCTTTAAGGGAACAATGGGCTTAGCTGCTCTATGGGATAGAATATTTACTTAGGGACCTCCCCCTTTTTCTTCTGTAAATACAAAAAAGAGCACCACTTTGGGTACTCTTTTGATTTGCCTGGCGACGTCCTACTCTCACAGGGGGAGTCCCCAACTACCATCAGC
>JBNJJI010000033.1:0-4925 GCA_051750065.1 Bacillota bacterium | reverse complement strand
GTTGTATTCAAAAAAGGGGGAAATCACTTTTCCTCCGCACATCCATAAAACGCAGGAGCGAGGATGGGGAGGAGCAAGAAGGTCGAGGACGCGAGGGAGTGAACACCGCAGTGGGCAACCGCCCATGAGGATGTGAACGAGCGAAGCGGACGAAGAGATTCGCCGCTCATCGCCGTCCGAGCCTTCAGCGCCGATGGTAGTTGGGGGCTCCCCCTGTGAGAGTAGGACGTCGCCAGGCAAATCAAAAGAGTACCCAAAGTGGTGCTCTTTTTTGTATTCAAAAAAGAGGGAAATCCCTTTTCCTCCGCAAATCCATAAGACGCAGGAGCGAGGATGGAGAGGAGCAAGAAGGTCAAGGACGAGAGGGAGTGAGCACCGCAGTGGGCAACCGCCCATGAGGATGCGAACGAGCGAAGCGGACGAAGAGATTCGCCACTCATCGCCGTCCGGGCCTTCAGCGCCGATGGTAGTTGGGGACTCCGCCTGTGAGAGTAGGACGTCGCCAGGCAAATTAAAAGAGTACCCAAGGGGTGCTCTTTTTTGTATTCAAATAATAGAGGAGATTCCCCAAAATAGATTCTCTTAAAATGCAGGAGCGAGTATGGAGAGGTGCAAGAAGGTCGAGGACGAGAGGGAGAGAGCACCGCAGTGGGCAACCGCCCATGAGGATGCGAACGAACGAAGCGGACGAAGATTAAAACAACTGTATTCTTTAACATAATTAAACCAAAAAAAGAGCATCCCATCGGATACTCTTTTGCCTGGCTGCAATGAAGAAAAGGAACCTAGTTGTTCTGGAGTTGTTTATTGAATAAGAGCTATTTAAAAAAAGCTTAAACAAGAGAACAGAAATATGAGGACAGTATACTTATAAGCGGTAGTTGATGATTTCTTCCTAATTGAATTATTCTTAATATCTGTGCTCATAGAAGAAAGAAATCCAATAATTAAGATAAAGGTAATTGCCTCTTTTACTGAAGATTGTCCAGAAAGTAATGTTAATAGTAAAACTATGCTTACTAATACCATTAATGAAATGGTAATATACTCAGGTTTAAACCTCGGTAGGTTTTGCAAGTCAATCAACCTCCGTCAAATCAGTAAACATTAAGGATTTTTTAATTAAACAAATCTTTAGCTGAATACTCTATAGTGCTCATTTGGGAAAAAATGATAATTTAAGTTTATCATAGGGCACATCCATTGAGAATAGGTTGTAATCAACGCTCATCGTGCATTCGGTTATAACGTCATTACAGTGCCTGAGTTGGCCCATAAACTGAAACCAACTCCAATAATGGTCGAGATAACTTGTAGCCACGCCAATTAAACCGGTTTATCCCAATGTGGTTGGACAAGGTCGGGTTGCTACAATGTATAAGAGGCTATTTAGCCTGCATACTTGATTACATAATCTGTGCAAATTTAAAGTGAAACTTTTTGGTAATCCGGCCGTCTTTAGGGTGAGGCATCAAAGACCTTGGAAAGTAAGATGAAAAGTGGGGTGTGAGATATGGAAGATGAAGTTAGAAAGCAAAGGATAAGTGAGTGGTACCAGAAATATAGCGATGCGATTTATCAATTTATTCTAATTATGATTGGAGACCACGAACAAGCTAAAGATTTAACACATGATACCTTCCTTAAAGCCTATAATCATTTGGCGCATTTCAAAGGAGAAATGAGCGACAAGAATTGGTTGTATCGTATTGCCAGGAATGTGACCATAGATTTTATGCGTAAAAGAAAACCCATTCGTTATTTTGCCGATTCCATTATGGCCTTTCCTTCAAGTGATGATTCTCCAGAAAGAATTTTGCAATTAGGTGAAGCTGAACGACAAATGTATAACGCCTTAAGTAAATTAAAGAGATCATATCGGGAAGTCATTATATTGAGAAAGATCAAAGAACTGTCAATCCAGGAAACGGCTGAAGTGCTTGGGTGGAAAGAAAGTAAAGTGAAAACGACCCTATTCAGGGGATTGCAGGCCTTGAAAACTCAATTGCAAAAGGAGGGATATGATCATGAAACAATATGATGAAAACAAGGAATATGACCTAACTCTAAAATCGCTTGATTCCATCACTATGGAAGAGTCTGATAAAAAGGAGGTATATTCAGACCTCATTCATAGTATTGAGAAAAAGAAAGGTATAGGCAGAGGCTTTAATTGGCCCATCCATCTTTTATCTGCTGCCTTCATTATGATCTTCCTTGTAGGTGGAGGATATCTCATAGCTGAAAAAATACTGTGGGAACAAGCTGCTCCCGAGGATGAAAATATTGAAACGATAGAAACGGTTCTAGAAAATATATTCTCTGGACCTGATAAAGAGTTGAAAAAGATATTAGATGATCAAGATACCTATATAGAAGAAGACAAAGCTCAAGAATACCAAAGTGATTTATATTCCTATTATGAAAATATTTATCAACCTTATTTTGAGGAAAATACATTTCAAGGCCATATAAATACCAACCAGCTTACTTTTACCCAATTAGCCTATTACAAAGGCTATCAACTGAAAGCAGATAAAATAAATGTCAAAGAAGATGAAAAAACGGATGGTGCATACAACTTTACCGTTAATGTGCACTATTACAAAGGAGATATTAAAGAAGGAGATATTAAAGTCGCAGGAAGAGTCAACATTTATAATGCAGGTAAAATAAATACCCTGAAATTTTATGATGATGGGGGCTTAGAGGAGTTGGTACAGATAATTCAATAGAAGGCTGGCTATATATGTTAACCCTCCAATTAAAAGGGTTTAACAAAAGATCCTTTAGCAAGTTAGGGAATGAAGATCACCTGCACTCTCTGCAGCAGCAATTTTTCGAAAGCATCCATGGAAAAAGACTTGTCCATAGACGAGTCTTTTATTTTCTTTCACTGATGAGTAACACAGATAAGCCGATCAATATAGTAAATGAATTTAAATAAGATAAAACTTATCTTATGGCAGGGTGGTTATTGCATGACATATTATTATTATTATTATTTAGCATCTGATCAAAAGTTGGAATCAGAAAATGGAACTATTGGTATTGCAATGTCAGCACCAGAGTTGATTCCAGGATTTGATTATCCCATTCAAGTAGAGATTATTAATAGTCTTGAAAAAGAGTGGGAGCTTCGGGTACTGCTGCAATATATTCTAAATCATACTGCCCATTATAAGACTTGCATAGTGCAAGTAGCTAACTTATTAAACTCGAACCTAGTGGAGCTAAAGGTTCGGAGTAAATCAAAAGTATTTCTGCATGAAATTGCCGAACCTAAACAATTATTACTTGAAGAGGGGCATTTATTAACAATAAAGAAGGTGCCAGGATTCACATAAATTGAATCGAATGTTAGGAGTATATTCACTGGCCTTTAGTGAGGTATGAGAGTAAATCCAGAACAAGGGTTTAAAGCGGATCTTGCTCTTTACACTCTATATTTTCGCAGAAGTTGACTTCCCATATCAAAGCCTTTACCATAAAATCACCAAGTCTATTTCTCAGGGGTGTTAATCTTGGAACATTCTCATAATATTATCGATAGATTTTCAGTTTGGCTAAGAAAAGAAGGGAAGTCAGCTAATACGATAACAACTTATGAAAGAGAATTGAAGAAATACCAGGAGTGGCTTCAAACTAAAGGACTGACCTTAGATGAACTTTCTCGAAATGAGGTGCAGAGTTACATAAACTTCTTAGAGAATCAAGGCAGAAGTCCAATTACCAATGATAAGATATTTGGCGCCATTCGAACGTTTTCTAAATTCATAAAGCGACCAGATCTAACAGCAGAAATAGAAATCAAAACGGCAGAAAAGAAAAATGAAATCGAAACTTTAAACAACGAACAATGTGAGTCTATATTGAAAAAAGTAAAAGAAGAAGCTAATTGCAGAAATACAGCAATTGTGTACACACTGCTGCATACAGGTATCCGAGTATCGGAACTATGTGCACTGGATAGATCAGATGTCGATTTGGAGGCGGGAACTATGGAAGTTAATACTCCCACTGGAGCGCAAAGAAGCATCCCGTTATCAGAAGAAGCAAATGATTACTTGAAAGCATATATCAAAACCTCAAAAGTCAAAACAGCGCTGTTTGTCTCCAAAACACATGAGAGACTTACAGAAAGATCTATACAATACATATTAAAAAAGTTTGATGTTAATCCTCATAAGCTTCGCCATACCTTTTGTCAGCGGCTGGTCGATAAAGGCGTGAGCATCGAGATTGTTTCAAGGCTTGCAGGGCATAAGGATATTAATGTAACCAAAAGGTATATCAAACCAAAGGTTGAACAACTGGCTCTAGAAGAAGCTATTCAAAAGACGTTTATAAAAGATAGATAGAAAAAGGGACTAACTCACCTAGAGAGGGTATGAAAATAGTACTCTCTCTTTTTTTATAAAAAAAACCTTGATATAGTTATACGGAAATGATATATTAGGTATTCGGCTTTCAACATCGCTGCCGTTCAAGAAAAAACAAACAAAAAGATGTTGACTTCTACGAAGTAGAATGGTATAGTTATAAATGTCGCTGCTGCGAGAGAGTGATAGGAAGCAAATAACAGCTAAAAAATAGTTGTTCGCAGAAGTTGACAATGACGAAACGTCATGATATGATAGACTTCTGGTCGATTGAACCTTGAAAACTGAACAAAACAACAAACAAAACGTCAACGTAAATCTAGTAAGAACATTGTTCTTACAAAGTTGCTAACACTTTAAAATTAGCAAATGAGCAAGTCAAACTTCTTTCGGAGAGTTTGATCCTGGCTCAGGACGAACGCTGGCGGCGTGCCTAATACATGCAAGTCGAGCGGATTGATGGGAGCTTGCTCCCTGAAATCAGCGGCGGACGGGTGAGTAACACGTGGGTAACCTGCCTGTAAGACTGGGATAACTCCGGGA
>JBNJJI010000032.1:0-5388 GCA_051750065.1 Bacillota bacterium | reverse complement strand
TGTTCTTACTAGATTTACGTTGACGTTTTGTTTGTTTTGTTCAGTTTTCAAGGTTCAATCTTCAATATTTTCGTTCGCCGTTTTTCAAAAGCGACTTTATTATCTTAACACTTCGCTGTTTTAATGTCAAACACTTTTTTGAAATTATTTTTTTGAGTGATAAGTTTTATATGTCGTTTGCAGCGACGAATAATAATATATCATGATAATATTATTTACGCAATACTTTTTAACATCTTTTTTAGAAAAACATAATTCTTTTCTTTCTAGCATAGGTTTAATAGTAAACAAAACCGTGGAAAGGAGCAATGCAAAATATCATGATTGTACAAGCAGCCCTAATTCTATCATTTATCATGGCAATATATTTGTTCGCCTTTTCTTATGTACAGGCCATCCAAATCGCTGAGTCTGAAACAGAAGTCCGTGGAGGCACCTTTATCTTCTCTGTCGCCATGGCTTTTATTTTCTCAGGACTTACTTATATATTCATTTAATAGAAGAAAAGCGCAAGCGCTTCTAGGGCACTTGTGCTAGACACCATCCCCCTTCAGAGATTTCAGCTCTCTTCTCTATGAACAAATAAATGGAGGAAGGACATATCAATTGTCCTTCCTCCATTTATTGTTTTACAGAAAATAATATTATTCATTTATTTTAAAGTTCTCTTTCAATAAGGAGGATAGCGATGCATCAACAAACTTTCCTTTCTCAAAGAACCGCTGGCGCTGCGTCCCTTCATATATAAATCCGCAGTTTTCAAGAACATTTCTAGACTTTTCATTTTCCGGGTCATAGAAAGCTTCGATACGATTAACCCCCATCACTTCAAATGCGTAAGCGAAGATAGCATTCAATGCCTCATTCATAATCCCTCTTCCCCAGTAATTGGGGTTCAATTCATATCCTGTTTCTACTTTATAATGTTCTTTTTCAATTTCATGAAATCCGCAAGTCCCTATCAAGTCGTTTCCCGGTTTAAGAGTAATCGCCCACCTGATTTGGTTGTGTGTTCTAAAGCCGGCAGCAAGTTTGTCTATGAGAGCATCCGCTTGTGCCAGCTCGGTGAACGTTTCTAAGTCATAAAATTCGGTTACCCGGTCATCGGAGAAGTTTCCATAAATAGCAGTTGCATCTTTCTGTCTTATTTCTCTTAAGATCAATCTTTCTGTTTCAAGGACGGGAAACTCTTTAAAGACTTTGTCCATTGTTTATCCTCCTTTCGCACCTAAAGCTGTAAGTCTTCTAATTTTTCTTTCTTCCTTCACAAAAAGGAAGATACCTAATAAGATAATTCCGCCTCCAATTACCTGAGACAGTATGACCGCTTCATTTAATAGATAATAAGCGAGTATTGAGGCGCCGATCGGTTCGAAAAGTATCGCCATAGAAATCGTAGAAGTGCTCAACCACTTCAGCGACCAGTTGAACAGAGTATGGCCCAGCAATGTCGGTATGATAGCGAGCAGTACAAAATATATCCATTCTTCTTTTGGATAGGGTCCAAGTTTTTCGCCTTTAATCAATACATATAAGAATAAAACGATTGTACTCATTAGATATACGATAAATGTATAAGTAATCAACGACAGCCGTTTTCTTACATTTTGCCCGAATAACAGGTAAGCTGTTACCAAGGCGCATGCCAAAAGTGCAAGGAGGTCTCCCCATAGAGCCATTCCGCTTATACGAAAGTCTCCCCAGCTGATGATCACACTCCCGCCAATAGCGAGCAGGGCAGATAGAATAGCTATTCTGCTGAATTTCTCTTTAAAGAAAAAATAGGTTCCTACAAAAGCAAATAAAGGCTGCATTGTAACCAATACTGTTGAACTTGCAACGGATGTGTAGTTCAATGATTCAAACCAGAGAATGAAATGAAAAGCTAAAAAGAATCCTGCTGCTACTGTATATCCCCAGTCTCTGATCGTAATGCTCTTCAGTTCACTTTTATACTTATAGAGAAACACCGGAGACATCAGCAATATAGTAAACAGCAGCCTGTAAAAAGCGATGACACCTGCATCCGCGCTGGACACCTTAACCAAGATAGCTGATGTGGAAACTGATATTACTCCAATCACAAGAATGAAGTAAGGGTTCAAGCGGATTCCCTTCATTTTTTTGTCTCCTTTCATTCTAAACTTCCTGTCTTACTCAAGTTTAATCTCAGCAGGAACTAAATTCTACCCTCATTAATTAATGCTGTTAAATTGATGCTTTCTGTGAAATTCAAAATGCTGGATTTCCCAATTATCAATTATGCATGTGGACATTTGACTCTGAGGTGCTGAGCGGTGAAGCTGTAAGTGGATAACTTAGTTAAAGTTTTACACAAGGATGGATTTTATAAATTCCTCCTTAATAAAAAAACGACCGTAAACTGTAACGGGTTCTGTTTACGAGTACAAAATTAATAATTACACATCAAAAAGAGTGTCAAATCGCATTGATTTTGACACTCCTTTTTTCTTGATTTAACAGTGTGCTTGCTGGGAAATCTGTTCAATTGTTAATACAAAATGTACCATATTTAGCAAATGACAGAACTTTTTGATCCTCAAAATTTGTGGTGCAATCTCCTATACACTTTCAATCTCAATATTAATTTAAAGGAGAGTATAAATATAAAAAAGCTAATAATGATTTTGATTGGAACGGAAGGTGCGTGATCTCCTGCGGGATTAGCGTGACAGGTGAGACCCCACAGGCGAAGCCGAGGAGGCTCACCGCACGCCCCGCGGAGTCACGCACCTGGAGTGGAAATCAATAGACAATTTCTTACGTGCGAATAATTAAACCATTTATTTCACTAATTAAAAGTTTGTACTTCAAAACAGAACCCGTTACGTAAACTGGCCGTTTTCTCAAACTCTTTTATTAATATTAACAGAGTTAACATATGGTATATTCTGCAGTTTTTCCATCAATTCCGGCAAGTCGGTTTTTTGCTTTATGGTTAAGGAAAGGGTATATTTTATCATTGCTTCTTCACTCGTCTTGTCTTCTTCAAAATTATATTGGGTTATCTCCATATCATGTAAAGAGAGTTCTCTATTGATGTTCTTGATATGACCCTCCCCTTCACTCAGTGTAATCGTCAAGAGCACGTCATGTTTCGTGTCTACTTTCTTTTTGTATAGTCCTTCAAATCTGTTCAAAAAGAATAAGGTCGCGATGATAATGATTGTGGCAAGAACTGCTTCATAGTACATTCCTATTCCGACCACGATACCGAGACCTGCAACGACCCAAATACTTGCAGCAGTGGTAAGGCCCTTAACAGTGATGCCGCCCTGAACTAATATGGTTCCAGCTCCAAGGAAGCCAATTCCTGAAATAATATAAGAAGGAATCCTGCTTGGATCAAACCCCTGTAAGTCTTCGTGGTTAGTAATGAAATCTTCAAAACCAAAAAGAGAGACCAGCGTCAGCATGCATGATCCTACTCCAACAACTATGTGGGTCCTCAATCCCGCAGGATGATTCTTGACCTCTCTCTCAATGCCTATCAGTCCACTCAAGAGTACAATTACAAATAACCTTATAGTAGAAGTTAACATATCATCTGTAAAAAAAGACATCTATTCTCCTGCCTCCCCCTAACACTACACTTATGTTCCCACTTTTCTTTTTTCATATTATTTAACCTAAATTAAACCTGAGTAAACAGCAGGCTGACAGGGAATACTCGATGTATTGGGCAGCCTCCTTCTTTTTCAATGGCTTGAATATCTTTTTCTGCTAAAAATATATAGACTTCTACTATTTATATGCAGCATTCACATTATCATTAAGAATATTTTCATAAAATAAAAAGGGGGCCCTATGGAAGAGTGGCAGAATTTATTTAAATTGTGGCAGCAGGAAAATAAGCTCTTGAACGTGGAGTACCTAATCATTAAAAAAGGAAGGTTCACATTGACCGGCAGACTGATTCAATATCAAGCAGAAAACCAGACATTGATTTTCTATGCAGACGATACAAAATCAGTTATTTCTCTTCATTTAAATCAGATTGAAAATATTTCTCCTTTCCTTTCATAATTCAATTATGGTAATTAGTACCTATAACTTAACACAGGCTGAAATCATGAATAAAAACCCTTTTGCGCCGGTATTTCCTCTTCATACTTCGTGCAGATCAGCCACATCTATGACTCTTGACGAACTAATTTAAGGGTGTTACGATTGTCTTAATTGTTTTTGTTCGGTAACACTGTAAGATTCGTCTTGATAGATTGTTAGAGCAAGAATGGTAATACATTGTGGCACACAGCCACGCAGGAGGAAACACATATGTTACAAGGTACAGTAAAATGGTTCAACGCAGAAAAAGGTTTCGGTTTTATCGAAGTTGAAGGTCAAGAAGATGTATTCGTTCACTTCTCAGCTATCCAAGGCGAAGGTTTCAAATCTTTAGAAGAAGGTCAAACAGTTTCCTTCGAAATCGAAGAAGGCGCTCGCGGACCTCAAGCTGCTAACGTAACTAAATAATTATTCAAAGAACTCCCGATTTTCGGGGGTTCTTTTTTTAGTAGATAAGAAAGTAAGTATAAATTTCTGAAGGTAAGTGTTGTCTAGCTCCAGGACCCTAGCGGCTAGCGTACTTCCCTGCCCCTCCTTGCTGAATCAGTTCCGTGGTTTAAGGCGGCTAGCCGATTTCGGTCTCTCTCCTTGCGATAAGTCATCATCAACTCATTATGTTCGTTGTGTTTCCTTTATCTCATACGGAGCCGGTTCAGTACGGACGCCGCTGAAGAGGGCGCTTGCGATCTTGCGATGTTCTTAGGTACAATATCAATTTTCAACGCATTCGTTTACTTTACGAAAAAATAAGGTACGTATATAATAATGTTAACATCATAAAATAAAAAAGAGCCCTGACGGCAATCAGGACTCCCTCACAGAAAATACCTGCATGGACATGCAGCGGCTCAACATAAGCTGAATACCAGAAGTAATCATCTATAACCTTTGGCCGGGGATGGGATGGTTACTTCTTTTTTTCTGCCACCGCGATAATCGCGACAACCAGCGTACCAAACGCAATCATGATTTGAAGCACGTCACCGATAGCAACCATTAGCGTATCACCTCCCTTCATCCGGGAGTATGAGCCGCTGCCCCACCCTGTATTTTACTGTATCTCTATTATACCATCTATTGCCGTTTTTTTACCTCGGCTAAAAGGACCTCTCTTAAAGCACACCTGGGATTATAGTCCCTGTCACTTACCTTTTTATACAGTTTCACCCACCTCAGGCGAAAAAAGCTATCCAAGTGTCTCTCAGGAACATTCTCAAAGACACTTCAACCGAAAAAAAGCGCTCAAGTGTCTCTCAGCAACTATCTCAAAGACACTTCAACCGAAAAAAGCTACCCTAG
>JBNJJI010000031.1:0-6982 GCA_051750065.1 Bacillota bacterium | reverse complement strand
GGGTTCTTACTAGATTAACGTTGACGTTTTGTTTGTTTTGTTCAGTTTTCAAGGTTCAATATCCGCCGCTTGTTTTTGGCGACTAAATCATCTTAACATTTTCAAAATACCAAGTCAAGAACTTTGTTGATATTTTTCATAAGATGTTTTTGTGAATCACTGCCGTAAAACAGCGACGACTAATAATATATCAGGGTTGCACTTAAAAGTCAACAGCTCTTAATAAAAAAGTTTAAAGACACACTACACTTGTCCTATGTAGGAGGGGGCATCCATATGCTATCTTTCCTGTTGGAGTTTCGTTGGTTTCATATATTTAAGACATTCTTTATTTGAAGCTACCCTTTTAAATAAAGTAAATAATATTTTATACCGCTCATTCATTGCTCTTTTAACAATATGATCAATTCGGGAATCTTGCAGATCAAATAATATTTCATCCATTTCTCTCTTCAATAGGTATTCAATTTCTTGCCGCTCTCTTTCGTCAATTAAGAAGCCAAGCAAAACAGTCACCCTTTCTTTGTTGTATTTGTAGTTTTTTCCAAAAGAGCCCAATTTATAATCAACTTTTTATTATTTCTGTAATATTTTTTCTTCGGACATGCATATGTTAGAACAGGAAATTGTCTCTTGGAGGGATCGTATGAATGTTTTTTACACATTAAATGCCCGGAAAATAAAACAAGGCGGACTTATTGTGGTCATATCTTTCTTCACCGCTTTGTTCATATTCACCGGCAGTCTTTCTGCATTGCCTGTTTTCTCTACGGAGGACGGACCTAAGGCCATATATAAAGGGGATAAGGGAATTTCACTTACTTTCAATGTAGGGTGGGGTGATGAAAAAGCGGGCCCGATTTTGGATGAATTAGAAAAACAGGGTGTTCAGTCCGCTACCTTCTTTCTATCGGGGGCGTGGGCTGAAAGACATCCGGATATAGTGGAAAAGATCAGTAAACAGGGTTATGAAATCGGCAGTCTTGGTTATGCTTACAAAGATTACAGCGATATGGATGACGCCAAGGTGATCCAGGACCTGCAGAAAGCACAGGAAGTCTTTTCAAAACTCAATATCAAGGATGTCAATCTCCTCAGGGTGCCTACTGGACATTTCGATAAGAGAGTTATATCCATTGCAGATAAACTCGGATATACTGTCGTCCACTGGAGTGTGAATTCCCAGGACTGGACAAATCCCGGAGTTGAACAAATTGTAGAGAATGTTTCTTCAGCTAAAAAAGGGGATATCGTTCTTCTTCATGCGTCTGATTCTGCCAAACAAACTGAGAAGGCCTTGCAACAAATCGTTAAATCACTTAAATCAAAAGGAGATTTCATCAGTGTATCGGAAATGATTGCGAATGGTAAAACAAAAACAACTCTCATCCCTTAAGACACAAAAGGACTGACCCTGTAAAAGGATCAGTCCTTTATTCAATTCTTCATTCTTCTCTCTTCTTCTGATCTCTTGTTGAATTTAGGCAGAGCCAGCAGCTGATAAGCATTACATGCCAGTAAGGCAAACAGCATTAAGAAAAGCCACTTGCTTTCTTCGGCCTGAAGAACAGGAAGCCATTCAAGCACCGTGATAACTACCATGAAAAACATTGCGGATACAAATGTACTTTGTCCAGACTGCTTATTCTTAAGAAAAGCCACTACTAATCCTGTCACAAGAATCAGTGAGAATAGAATGATATACGAGTACTTGATTTCCCCATTCACTATAAAACCGTCGAACCGGAAATAAATCAAATCAAACAACACAAATAGAATGACAACTATTTGAACGGTCTTCCAAAACGAACGGAACATCCCTAATCCGAATTGATGAATCGTCAAATAAGCAAAAAAGCCCATTTGGCTGATGACACTAAAAGTAAAACCGACGACTACCAACCATAAAAACACAGATAGGATCTTGCCTAATTCAAAGTCGCTGAACCACGGGGCGAATTCATCCCATCTTAATATTAGTCCTGAAATACCAGTAACAAGTCCACCTATCATAAGCGTGGAGAAGAATAATCGAATCCAATTCCGGATAGTCACTTAAAAAATGCCCCCATTACAATTTTTTGCACTTCTTTGATTGTACCAAACGATCATTTAAAAAATCCACATCAACTTTTCGTTCGGTATATTTTTTTGTGTTTAACTCATATTAATTGTAGGGATATTTTGAAGTGAAAGGAGCTTTAAAATGAGAAAATTATCCTTATTATTGATATTATTGCCGCTCCTTATGCTATCTGCCTGCGGAGGTGGAGGCGGCGGCCAAGCAAGCGCGAGTCAGCCTGACTATGACGAAACCAAGAAAATGGTTGTTGATATACTAAAAACCGATGATGGAAAGAAAGCAATCCAGGATATTATGGCAGATGAAAAAATGAAACAACAGCTCATTATGGATGAAGGCGTTGTAAAAGAAACCATTGTGACCACACTTACCTCGGAAAAAGGCAGCGAGTTTTGGAAAAAGTCTTTTGAGGATCCCAAATTCGCTGAACAGATGGCTAAGAGCATGAAGAGTGAAAATGAGAAACTCTTAAAAGACCTCATGAAAGATCCCGAATACCAAGGAATGGTCATAGATATTCTTAAAGACCCTGAAATTCAAAAGGAAATCGGGGAGACGCTAAAAAGCAAAGAGTACAGAGAACACCTTCAGCAGGTTGTCACTGAAACTTTTGAAAGTCCATTATTCAAAGCCAAACTTCAAGATATCCTGCTTAAAGCGGCAGGAGAAATGAAAGGTGAGGGCGGAGAACAAGAAGGCGGACAAGAAAGTGGAGGAGAATCTGGCGGTGAGGAATCCGGCGGAGAAGAAGAAGGCGCCTGATCCAAAACTTACGCTTGAAGACTTAAAGGAGCGGTGAACATTAAGTTCACCGCTCCTTTTCCTTTTATGACAACAAATTAATCACTTTATGTGCGATATCTCCGTAAACCTTGCCAATCCGGTGGTCAACACCATATACAGATGGAGCAAAGTCATCTTCATTCCAATCTGGCTGCTGAAGCGGAAGCTGTCCTAGCAGGTCAGTTCTTAATTCTTCAGAGAGCTTCTCACCGCCGCCCCTGCCAAACACATATTCCTTCTCTCCAGTTGTTTTGCTTTCGAAATAAGACATGTTTTCAATGACACCAAGAATTTCGTGATCCGTGCTAAGTGCCATCGCCCCTGCACGGGCAGCAACGAAGGCCGCTGTAGGGTGAGGAGTCGTCACAATGATTTCTTTACACTGAGGAAGCATTGTATGGATATCAAGGGCTACATCTCCTGTTCCCGGCGGCAAGTCAAGAAGGAGGTAGTCCAGTTCGCCCCACTCCACTTCGCCAAAGAAGTTATTGAGCATCTTGCCAAGCATTGGCCCTCTCCAAATGACCGGCGCGTTATCTTCTACAAAGAAGCCCATGGAGATGACCTTCACTCCAAATCTTTCAACTGGAATGATCTTTTCACCTCTAACAACGGGTCTTTTCACAATCCCCATCATATCAGGAACGCTGAAGCCATAGATATCCGCATCTACCAAGCCGACCTTTTTGCCTGCACGTGCCAGCGAAACAGCCAGATTCACAGCCACAGTTGATTTACCAACCCCGCCTTTTCCGCTTGCGATAGCAATAAATGTCGTCTTGCTGCCCGGAGAAAGAAGGTTGTCGGAACCCCCGTCTGTTTCAGGTTGGGCTCCCCTATGTTTTTCAAGCTCTTCTGGAGGAAGGTCGGCAAATCGAATACCGACAGTTTCTGCTCCATTTTCTTTAAGTATCTTTACGATATCCTGCTGCATCTTCATCTGTTCAGCTGTTCCCGTCTTGGCTATCGCCACCTTCACGCTGACATGACTTTTTTCTTCTTTAACACTTACTTCAACAACACCGTTTGTTTCATCGAGTGTTTTATGTAAGAAAGGATCTTTAATTTTATATAATAAATCTCTCACTTGTTGTTCTGTTAACATTCCTACACCTTCCTTTGATCTTGAATTCGTTTTCATCCTATTTTAGTATAACATAATCTAATTCTATTGAATTGTCTAACAGCTTGAAGGGGAAAAAAAGGAAAGATCATGATTCACGAGAGGACTATCTGAACTAGGATAAAAAAACTGAGAGGCTTACTCCTCGTCAGTTTTCTCATCGTAATATTTAAGGACACCTTCATATATAGAGGCTGCTACTTTTTGCTGATATTTTTCCGTCATGAGGTTGGCCTTTTCACCAGGATTGGATAGGAAACCGATCTCAACCAGGGCACCAGGTTTATTACTGTGTTTCACAAGATACACACTCTGAATCCCTTTTGCTTCTCTCTTGGTATTCTCAAGGTTCCTGATCAGTTCTGACTGAATAGAGGCAGCAATTTCTTTATTCTCTTTGAACTTTGGGTTATAAAAAGTTTGTGCCCCGCTCCATTTGCTAGAAGGGATGGAGTTCAAGTGAATGCTCAGATAAAGATCTGCACCGGAAGAATTAATGAGATCCAGACGCTTTTTAAGGTCTTCCGTTTTTCTTCTGCTGTATCCTTTCATTCCATCAGGAGCCAAGTCGCGGTCTTGCTCTCTTGTCATAATGACGAGAGCCCCCTGCTCTTGGAAGTAGTCCCTGAGCATCACAGCTACATTAAAAGCAATATCCTTTTCATACACTTTGGCGTTTCCTTCTCCGCTGTCCGCGCCCCCATCTGCTCCACCATGCCCTGGGTCCAGATAAATGATCTTTCCTGATAAAGGCAGGTTCCACGATTCCCAAGTATTCGTGTCCAGCAGTTTATACTGAAATACAAAAAAAAGGATGATGACTACTCCGGCAAATCCTATCATCTTCAGCTTATTGTTCATACGATTTTCCCTCCCCCATCTCTATAAAAAATATGGGACAAGGGGTGATTTTAGAACTGCCGGAATCAAATTAGTGCATTCTCATCTTATGTCTCTTGATGCCGTTTCTATATCCTTCACTCCACCATGTTTCAACGAAATGTTCACAGCTGTAGTAAAAGGATTCATCCACTGCATTCGAAACACCGATCTCAGACCAGTAAAGCCAAAAGTTATAGAGTGTATCAATATAATGCTTCAATTCAGGTGTGCATCGATTCTTAACTACTTCTTCAGTTTCGCCTCCATAGCCGAACTTGCTCAACTTACCGCCAAGCAAATAGGCTTCTATAGCAACATCAAAGCAGGCTTCATCAAAACCTTGCTGCATCAACACCCCGCCTTGGACTTTTATTTGTCCAAAATGCTTCCGGACACTCTCCTGGAGCATTTTAATTGAGATTTCCCGCAGCAGCTTCCTTTCATTCTGCACCTGCTTTTCTCTTCTCTTAGAATTGAATGAAGTAATAACGTTCAAGGCTATTCCCTCCCTTTGAACGTATTTTTTGCTTAAAGCTGTACTTCATTCGAGCAATGGTTTCCAATTCTGGCTGGTGACAGTCACCACCCGAGATTTGTCGAATGGTTTAGGAGGTTTTTCTTGAAGTGTGATTTCTTGGTGAGTGAGGGATTGGTTCTATTGGAACAGCGACACAATCACTTTGAGATTCAGCCATGTGGTATTCTTCGCTGCCCGAGTGAACAGCTTAAAATACCAGATACCAACAGAAAATTCCTCCTCGGAGTTTTCCTTTAGTCTTACCAGAAGAACAAAAGCGCAAGCGCCCTGATCAGCTCCGACAGGCAAATGTTCGTTACGGTGGGTACGAACCTTCAGGCGTTGAAGCTGGACGAGGATAACTTAGTTAAAGTTTTCCACAAGGATAGATTTTATCAGTCCAAAATAATAAAAAATCCCAGCCGGATAATCCAGCTGGGATCGAACGATAATAAAGATTAACGTTTTGAGAACTGAGGTGCACGACGAGCGCCTTTAAGACCGTATTTCTTACGTTCTTTCATACGAGCGTCACGAGTCAGTAATCCTGCACGCTTAAGAGTTCCGCGGTATTCAGGATCAGCTTGAAGCAATGCACGGGAGATACCGTGACGAATCGCACCAGCTTGACCAGTGTATCCACCACCGTTTACATTTACCAATACATCGTAGTTGCCAAGTGTTTCAGTTGCAACTAGAGGTTGTTTGATAACCTCACGTAGTGCTTCGAATGGGATGTAGTTTTCTACTTCACGATCATTAATAACGATTTTTCCGTTACCTGGTACTAAACGTACGCGAGCTACTGAGCTCTTACGACGACCAGTTCCGTAGTATTGAACTTGTGCCAAGATAATAACCTCCTCTTATTAATTATCCACGAAGTTCGTAAACTTCTGGTTTTTGTGCTTGGTGCGTATGTTCTGCGCCAGCGAATACGTGTAACTTCTTGAACATTTGACGGCCTAAAGATCCTTTTGGAAGCATACCTTTGATACCAAGTTCAAGCATTTTTTCTGAGTAGTTTGTACGCATTTCAAGAGCAGTACGGGATTTCAAACCGCCTGGATGTTGGCTGTGACGGTAGTAGATTTTGTCAGTAAGTTTCTTACCTGTCAATTCGATTTTAGATGCGTTGATGATGATTACGTGATCACCAGTGTCAACGTGTGGTGTGAAAGTTGGTTTGTGTTTACCACGTAAGATTGCTGCTACTTCGCTGGAAAGGCGACCAAGAGTCTTGCCTTCCGCGTCAACAACGAACCACTTACGTTCGATTTCATTAGCTTTTGCCATATATGTCGTACGCATGAGTTACCCTCCTAATATTTATCATTCAAAAAGTTCCGATAGTATATATCTTTGATCACAATAAGATTCCGGGGCTTATCGTGGGGTTAATAACATACCATATGTTATAATATCTTGTTCACGCCGGGATGTCAAGGGAATGTTACACCTGGATTAGTTGTTTTAGAAAAAAAGTATTCCAGCTTTCTGAATTGCTCTCATAAGTGCAGGCTCACGAGTATTCTTAAAAGCAATAGATTTCTGCTCCAGGCGCACTACTCTGGGGGTCTCAACTGCCTGTTAG
>JBNJJI010000030.1:0-7463 GCA_051750065.1 Bacillota bacterium | reverse complement strand
TCGCACGCCTTCCGCTCCAATCATACAAGTGGTAATAAAGACTAAAAACCACAATCTTTTAGAAAACAGTCTAAAAGTAAAAGATTCCCGCTCCAACCTCCTCCTAGCAGCATTTAAGAGCAACTATCTTCTAAAAAAAAGCGAAATAAGTGCATCCCCTTAATTGGGAAACTAGCAGAAAAATAAGGGGAGTTTTTCCCTCTATTTGAAAGCACCACTTTCCGACCCGGGGGCCTGGGCGCTAGAACTAGTCGCCAGCTGCTTCCACAGGAGGTCAAATAAGATCCTTCTACTTACAAGGGGAAGGACGGTAAATCAGCATATACATGCAACAATTTTTAGTGATAAGTGCCTTAAAAAAAGAAAACAGCCTCTCATAAGCTGTTTCCATTCTGATTATACGCGATGGTGATCGGCCTTCCAATTTCGTACTGCCTTTTTAATCTCATCCGGTGATAGGTTTTCCGATAAGGCACGTTCCACTAATCCAGGGTACTCCGTGTCATCCGCAAAACGCAGTGCGATCACCTGCTTCAGAGAAAGCCTGGAATCTAATAGATTCCCAGTTAAACGATAATAGCGGAAATTCTCTTCTCCCCGAATGATCCGGTCCTGAAGCTTCAAGGCATACCCTCTCAGCCTTACTGTCACAAATAAAAAAATCAGTGCAAACAATACTACAATCACGCTCAGCAGTAACTGGCCCCTCATGTTTTGAATGAAAAAAACAACCGATAAAATGAACGTAATAAGCGAAAGCAGGCCGATACCCCCTATAAAAAGCGGATCTGCCTGTGTATGATTCTTATAATTTTGGTTTATGATCATTACCTCCTGTCTGTCTATCTTATTCTAGCTTATTTGTAATATCCCTTCATATTATGAATGAGACTGCATTTATAAAACCATGGATTGAGCTCGCCTTAACCTTGAAGCGCTTTACTACTTTAAAGCACGAAAAGGGACAGTCCCTCTTCGCGCTTTAAAGGGCTAAAGGAAGATAACTAGTCCTTCCCGTTCATTTACAAAACATTCCAACTATTCTATACTTACTAAAAAAGCGAGGTGTTCAGGTTTGGCAATTATCACGGTAGACTTTGATGGAACACTCTATCAGGGAAATTCCTTCAAAGCCATGTTTTCAGTCGGAAAAGAAACATTCACCGCCAAGCAGTGGGCCATTGTGGGAGCAGGATTGGCAAAGGCCTCTGCCGGCGGCTTACTGAAAGGGAAAAACAAATTCCGCCATGACTTTTTCAGAGCATTCGCGAAGACATTCAAAGGCAAGACCTCAGAAGAACTGGATCTCTTTTTCCTGGAACTCGTCAACCACGGAAAAGAGGAAGTTCATCACACTCTTGTCAGCAGAATTCATGAGCACCAGAGAAATGGAGACACGGTCATTGTGCTGTCTGGCGCACTGCAGCCATTCCTAAATGCTTTCATCTCACATCTTCAATTAAAAGATGTTCATGTACTGAGCACAGAATTGCAGTTCGACCGGAACGGCCAATGTACGGGCGAAATCGGACAAATTGTCAACGGAGATGTAAAAGTAGAGAAATTGCAGGAGTGGATGAACCAGCAGCACCCTACTGAAAATCCTCCTAAAGAAATCTGGGCCTACGCAGATAGTGAAAGTGATATTCCCCTGCTGCGCTATGTAAGCAATCCTGTTTTGGTCAACCCTAAAGAAGGCATGATTAAAGTAGCGGAGGAGAATAAGTGGGCTATATTTGCTTCATGATTAAGACTATAGGTTCAATAGAGAGGCTTCACGCTATCTATTGAACCTATTTTTATATTTTGCTGCCTTTAGGTCTCTAGAAGTCCCCTTGAAACATCTTAACCTATAAAACCCTAAGCAAGCATATATCGGTCACTTCCAGTACAAGTGAATGCCCGCCTCTCCATCTTCTGCTATACTTCAAGAATATCTTCTATAATAACGAGGTGTTCTCCATGATTAGTGCAACTGGCTGGGTGACTTTTTCCTATACACCTAAAGCTGTTAAAAATTACAAACCTAAAGCAATTAAAACCATCAATAGCTTCAGCAAAAACGGCAATAAATTCGAAGTGCAGACCGTCTCCCCACCATTCGACCGTGATGGCGATATCGTGCTGCAGGTGAAATGCAACTTTGATATTTATATAAAAGAACGCTATGGATTCAGGGAAGGCACGGACTACATTCCTGTCGTAGGAGCAGAGCTGCAGGAAATGCTGCCGATGTCCGGAGTCCCAATTACCCAGATTACGAACATCCAAAGGGTTTAGGCCGCATGTTCTTTTTCCCGTTTCGAAAAACCAGAAGAAGTCGTATTTCGGTATCTTCCCAGCCAATTACTGTAAAAAAAAGAAAGTTAAAAGTTTCTGCTGCAGGGTAAAGGAATACTAGCTGAAAGAATAAGTAAAAGCCGTGGACGCCACTATTCCAAGGCTTTTTTTCTTTAAATTACTAGTAATGGAGGGATAAAGTGCAACCAGAACAAAAAGAAGATGTTAAAAAAGCCGGATTGCCCATCCTGTTAATTGTCATAGGATTCGCTTTATCAGGACTATTCATCTATGGGTTTTCTGAAATTGCAGAGGGCCTGCTTGAAAATGAAGTTGAATCCTTCGATACCGCCATCATCGACTTCTTCATTTCTATCGAAAGCTCCGGGCTTGATCAGTTTTTTGTCTTTATAACCGAGCTCGGATCTGTATGGTTCATTACAACTGCTTCTATCATAACCATTCTGGTTCTATGGTTAAAACTCAAAGATAAATGGGGAATTCTCTTCTTCATCCTTGCCATAGGTGCAGGCGGCCTGCTTACTAAGATATTAAAAACTTTTTACGAAAGAGGACGCCCTTCAATTAACCCTGAAATTGATGCAGTCGGTTTTAGTTTCCCAAGCGGACATTCGATGGGTTCATTGATCTTCTATGGATTCCTCATCTATCTCGTTATAAGAAGTGGTCTGTCTCTTGCTGCTAAATGGACGATCTCGACAATGGCCGTGCTGCTCTTTGTCCTGATTGGGATAAGCAGGATTTACTTAGGAGCACACTTCCCGACAGATGTTCTTGCAGGGCAGCTGGCCGGAGGATTTTGGCTGATCCTTTGTATCCTGGCGCTAGAATGGGTCAATTGGCAGAGCAGCAATGAAGTGAGGCCCATCAAAGCAACCCGGCAGTTTTTCTCTGAATTGTTTTAGAAACTTTAACACACTAAAGCACGAAAAGGGACAGTCCCTCTTCGTGCTTTAAAGTGCTAAAGCGCATCAACTTTTTTCCCTTACTGATGATGTCTTTACTGAACCCATCACTGATAAACCGAAATCAACTCATGCTGCGAAGCCGTCAGCAAATCCCTGAACACCCGGTTGAAAGGCGTGTCCCGATCTGAAGCATACATCCCCAAGTAAGGATACAATGCAAAGGCAATCTCCCTGACACCTTGTGCTGTTTCCACACAGACCTCACTGACTTCATCATATTGCTCCTGACCCGATTCACCTTCTAGATGCAGACTCCAGTTACCGTCGACCATATTAAAAAAAGTGCTCCTCAAAACTTCTAATCTTTCACCCTGTTCATCCAGCAATTGCTGCAGAACCGTTTTTTTAGCAGATTCTTCCGCTAAAAGATCATAATAACGCCGGGCTTCCTCCAAGACCCGTAAGCCAAGACCCATCATCACCCCTGTAAAAGAAGCCTGAGCAAAAGGCATGAATGGATAGGTAAAAACAGGCTCATCCACAATTCCATTTGTTTCAAAGATTGAAAAGGTCCGCTCTTCAGGAACAAACACATTTTCCACCTTGATCGAGTGACTGCCTGTTGCCTTCAATCCGAATGCATTCCAGTCCTTGACGATTTCAACTTGTTCCGGAGTAAAAGCAAACGATCTCACTTCAGGTTCTGCCTCCGATTCCCCCTCAATCACCACATTAGCCGTAAACGTGGTCGCAAACTCAGCGCCTGAACAGTACTTCCATTGCCCTGTCACCCGGCAGCCGCCTTCACACTTCACCGCTGTTCCCGTTGGAGCGCCGCTTCCTGCAATCACCGCATTTTTTGGCAAAAACACATCCTCCAAGACCTCTTCCTTCATATTCCCTGAGAAAAATCCGCCCCCGGAACCTATTGTCACAAGCCAGCCGAAGCTGCCGTTAATAGAAGAAGCTTCTTCAAAAATACGAACACTTTCCGGAAGAGAGGTCATCCGGCCGCCAAACCTCTCAGGTGCAAATAACTTGAACAGCTGCTTATCATAAATGATAGCAAGGAGCTCGTCCGGAAAAGCTCCCTCCCAATCCATCTGTTCTTCATTCCAGCGGATTCTCTCCATTTCTTGTTCTGTGAACTCTTCCACGTAATCACCTCGCGCTTCCTTCGTTCAGCTTTTTTATAAGAATGTCTTTATGCACTGTAGTTAGCTCTAACAACTTGAACTCCCCGCTCTTAATTAACCGCAAAATCTCTTTTTGTTCCTTCCAAGCTAAATCATATAGCTTTTGATCAATCTTTCCCAGTGAAAAAGCCTCTTCCAGTTCATCCACATCTTTTTCGATCACTCTGCCGGAAGGAAGCACAATCAGGTCCAAATACAAATCCTCCATCCAGGGAACTTCATCTTCAAAATGATTCTTCGCACATATATCGATGTACCACTGGACGACAACTCCCTTGTCATTGAACATCGTCGTCACACAATGGTTCTTCCCCTCTGGGAACTGGTGCAGCCACATATACCCGTCGTCAGCAATGCACTGGGGTTGGCCGCCGTACCCCACCATCAAAGGATGAGCGACCTTCACTGTATGCAATAAGGTGATGGCCCCTCTGAATGAATCAGTTTTCAGAAAGGACTGGGCATACTGTTTTTCCAAAATCCGTTTCCACCCTTGGCGATTTCCATATTTTCTTTTCAGGACTTCCAACTCCCTTAAACATTCCCGTTCATTTTATGGTAAAATTATACCAAATTAGTCGAAATAGTCTAATATTTGAAGTTATGGCCTGGGAAAGGAGCAAAATGGCTTGCTGTTTGTAAATGTATTGATCGTCTATCTGATTCTTGTTCCTCTGGCCGTCCTGCTCCATGAAATCGGACACGCCCTCGGAGTTATTCTATTCACAAAACACAGACGTGCCAATGTGTATCTTGGTCCACATGTTCCCGAAAACGCTGCACATTTCAGGCTGGGAAGAATGAACTTTTACCTTCGTTTGGCGACCTTTGGATACTGCTCATCAATTGATGAAGAGGGAAAATCATCCACAGAAACAATGTCTTCTTTACAACGGATTGCGTTTTATGCCGGCGGACCCGTCATGTCGCTTATATTCGCCTTGATGTCGCTGACTGCTTCTTCCCTGCTTACAGGACAATTATTTACTCTTATGCAGGCATTTACCATCGTCAACCTCTTTACCTTTTTATCAACAAGCCTGCCTTATATCTATCCAAAATGGAGAAAAGGCCTTGCCGGCACGCCGACGGATGGATACAGAGTGAGAGAAACTTTGAAGAAGATAAGAGAGCGAAGAAGAGAACAGAAAAACGCAGTATGATAAAAAGGTCCCTTCTCTCATTACTGAGAAGGGACCTTTTGGTGAAATTATTCAAACGCCGGAATCGCCGTTTCATCGTAATTTTCTATTTAGAAAAAACCAATTCATTGATACTGAACAAGAGAACTTTCCGTTGCTCTTTATATAATTTTATCTTGCACCAATTCACTTCTGATCTTCAGGAAATCAGTAAGATTGTCCAGGTTCTTTGCTTTTTCATAGATTGCCTGCTTTTTTCTCAAATCCCGCTCTATCGTTAGAAGAATGCTTTGTTTTAAATAGTTCTTTAAAATTTCTCTTAGCTCCTCTGTCTTTAACATACACTCTTGATCAATGGCAAAGTTATAAACACTTGTCCTATTTCTATCGATTTTTAGCAGCGTGGTGTTGCCGGATATCTCCTGGGAAGATCCTGAATGTAATACTTCATCAATTTTATCTGTATACTCCTGGATATTAGTAAGATTGAGATCGATAATCATGAAGTCCTCCAGAATGGCAAACTCCTCAGCCATCTCCAAATAGGGAACCCCTGCTTTAGTCACTTTAACCGGATATTTGTTTATCATACAGATCTCCCCTTATGCTTGGTATTTAGGATAGGCCGTCATTATTTTACCAGAATCAGCGCTGTCATCGTAACATGCTATAAGTATATGTAAAAATAATAGGAGTAATCAATATTCTATTAAAATAAAAGGAACATGGTGAACCTGTTCATAAGATAGTAAAAAGGACCAACCCCAGAGGAATTGGTCCCTAATAATTATTCAAACGCCGGAATCGCCGTTTCATCGTAATTTTCTTCTAAAAACGTTCGTACTTCTTCACTTGTCATCGCTTCTGCAAGCTTTTGAATCGGCTCGGAGTCGACATTATCTTCACGTGCCACCAATGTGATCGCAAAGTCATTTTCAACGCCTTCTGTCAGAAGACCGTCACTTTTTGGAGTCAAGCCAAGCGGCGACGCATACGCTGGTGTCATAACGACTGCATCAGCATCATCGTACATTCTCGCCAGCATTAACAAGTCAACTTCTTTGAATTCATAGTTCTTCGGATTTTCGATGATATCCGCTTGCGTGTAGTAGACATCTTCTTTCTCTTTCAATGTAATCACACCATGCTGCGCCAATAGGGAAAGGGAGCGGTCGATATTGGAAACGTCATTGGCAATCGCAATAACTGAACCTTCAGGAAGTTCTTCCATGGATGGGTATTCTTTTGAGTACACACCATAGTTGGCAAAATAGATCGGTGTCACGGGAACCAGGTTTGCATCGTTGCTGCGATTGAATTCTTCCATGTATGGAACATGCTGGAAGAAGTTCGCATCGACTTCTTCTTCTGCAAGAGCCGTGTTTGGCTGAACATTATCTCCTAACACAACCATTTCAAGAGTAATGTTATCTTCAGCAAGCTTTGGTTTTACTAGTTCAACGATTTCTGTCATTGGCGGGATCAGTGAAGCTACCTTCAGGGTTACTTCTTCTTGTTCTTGGTCTTTTGGTTCTGAAGCATTTTCTTCGTTATTTCCTTGATTGTTGTTTTGACCGCAGCCGGCTAGAACGAATAGTAATGCTGCTGCTAGTAAAAGTAGTTTTTTCATGAGTTTTTCCTCCTGGTGATTCATTTGGTATTGATTAAAATCATTTCGTTAATCAGGTGCACGACTCCGCGGGCGGGGCTTGGTTGCTGGAACTAGACGCCCGTTTGTCTGCAGCGACGGTCCCTCTAAATCTTCTTTTAAAAAGCGAAATCCTTAATTGAGTAACCACCGGTAAAAAATAAGGGGAATTTTTACCGTTATTTGCAGATTGGAGCTCATTTTGGTGGTGAATAAGGGGAGTTTTTCCCCTTAAGTAAAGAATTAGCCCCTTATTTCCTGGGTTTCG
>JBNJJI010000029.1:0-11955 GCA_051750065.1 Bacillota bacterium | reverse complement strand
GGGTTTCGAGTCAAATAGGGGGAATTTCTCCCTCTATTTGAGCTATTTTCGCTGCTTTTTCAAAAATAAGGGGAATTTTTACCGTTATTTGCAGATTGGAGCTCTTTTTGCTGGTGAATAAGGGGAGTTTTTCCCCTTAAGTATAGTAATAGCCCCTTATTTCCTGTGTTTCGAGTCAAATAAGGGGAATTTCTCCCTCTATTTGAGCTATTTCCGCTGCTTTTTCAAAAATAAGGGGAATTTTTCCCTCTATTATTTCCCTTAGCGCCCAATCTAACCCCTTAGCCTATGCAAGCGATGCGGGAATCAGCATTTTTGAATCGCTCCAGCACCAGCTACCTCTTATCAATCAACCGAGCCACTGTCGTCCCGGCAAACTGAATCAGCTGCACAAAGATAATCATGATGATGATCATGTACATCATCAGATCGGTTTTGAATTGCTGGTAGCCGTAGCGGATGGCAAAGTCTCCGATTCCGCCTCCACCGACTACTCCCATGATGGTTGAGTAGGAAATGAAGCTGATGATGGATGTTGTAAGGCCGAGGACAAGTCCTGACCGCGCCTCAACAAAAACGAATTTAATGATAACTTCCTTGACCGATGCTCCCATGGAAATGGCCGCTTCCATCACTCCTCTTGGCACGTCCAGCAAGGATTGCTCGACCAGCCGGGAATAGTGGGCAATCGCGATAATCGCCAGCGGAACGGTCGCGGCCGCTGTTCCAATGGCGGTTCCGATTACAAGACGTGTAAATGGAATCAAGAAGACCACTAATAATAGAAATGGGAAGGATCGAATGATGTTCACCAATAAATTCACTATCGAAAATACCAGCTGGTTCTCCAGCATATTGCCCTTTCTGCATAAAAACAACAGGGTACCGACGGGCAGTCCCACCAGAACGGCAGCCACTATAGAAAACCCCACCATTACAAAGGTCTGTCCGATAGACCGCCATATTTCAGCTTCATAATGAACTAAAACATCCAGCATCTATCACACATCCTTTTTCAGCTGTTCTACAAAGTAATCCGGGCTGTCATCTCTGGCTTGAATTCCTTTGGGATCGGCTTCTACAGTATCATAGATTTCTCCATCAGCCATTACCGTCACACGGCTGCAGATACTTTTGATTACGTCCATCTCATGGCTGACAATCACAATCGTCACCCCGAGACTTTTATTGATGTTTTCTAAAACGCTCAATATATCGGAGGTCGTATTCGGATCAAGAGAAGAAGTCGGTTCATCGCAGAGCAGCACCCTTGGCTTATTTGCCAGTGCCCTCGCAATCGCCACACGCTGCTTCTGCCCGCCGCTCAACTGCGCAGGATACTTCTTCACAAAACTTTCCAATCCTACAAAACGAAGGCACTCCATCACCCTGTGCCGGCGTTCGATCTTTGGATAATTCGCCAATTCCAAGGAAACAACCACGTTATCATAAACCGTTTTATTGGCTACCAGATTGAAATGCTGAAAGATCATTCCGATCGATTTCCGGGCTTCGCGAAGTTTCCGGCTGTTCATCTTCGTCAAAACCTCGCCGTTCACCTCAACGCTGCCTTCATCCGGCACTTCCAGCAAATTCATCAGCCTCAGCAAAGTCGACTTTCCCGCTCCGCTGGCCCCGATGATTCCGTGGATCTCGCCTTTATGTATGGTCAGGGACACCGATTTAATGGCCTGAAATTGTGAAAAACTCTTCGTCACATCATGCAGCGTAAGCACACAAAAAACCCCTTTCTTATATGAAGGGTAAACTTTACGACGCATACAATTATAGCTCAATCGATAAGAGATGTCAGGTTAACCGCTTTTTTCTATTTATTATGAAAAAAGAGAATTATTTACTCAGGTAATTCATTTCTTTTCAAGTAATACTGGAATTAACTCTTGAATAATCTCTACCCGATCAAAGCCCCTTAACTTTTACTTGCACGATGGCAATCCACTAACGTTTCCTTTGATGTGAGCAATGACTTTGATTCGCAAAAGCCTCTTAGAAATCGGCCCTTAAAAAAGGAAACGATTCCTCTTTTCCCAGATTAGAACAAAATCGCAAGCGCCCTGTTCAGCCCCGACAGGCAAATGTTCATCAGAGAAAAAAAGGCGGTCTTTCCTTTTAGTCTCTGAAGGTTGTTTACCGAGTGGATTGGCTCTGTAACTAATCGTTCGCTAGTCCCGCAGAAAGCCGCCCGCCTGCAGCGAAGATTTCCCTACAAAAAAAGGGGAGGAAGGGAAAATAGCATTCAAAAGCAACATTATTCTAACATAAGTGTTGCCAAGTGTATTTGAACATCAGTATAGAATGGTAATCAACACACAGGAATGGCACTTTGAATAAAAAGAAGCTAACTTTTGCTCAATATTTTGAAGCATGCATCCTCGAAGCTTGAAGTTGTATTCTGCAGTGTCCATTTTGAAGCGTCTGTTCTTCCTTGTTCTGCAAGGGACACTCTTAGGGAAGGGTTCTCTATGAGCTTGATAATATCAGAAGCCAGTTTGTTTTCATGGCGGAAGGACAGCAAACTGTTCTTGCCATTACGGCAGTAGTCAGCATTTCCTCCAGCATAGACAGCTGCAAGCGCTGCACCGCACTTCATCGCCTCCAACCCGGGCATTTGAGCTGCTTCAAAAATGGAAGAGGTGACAAATATATCGGTAAGACTGTAAGCATGGCTTAATTCCTCATCATCGGCCGGGGTAAAGATACGAAAATCATTATGATCTCTGACGCTTTGAAGGGCTGGTGAGGCAGCAACTTCATTAGGCGGACTAATGATATTGATTTGGATAGCAGGATGAAGTGACTTGACCTTAAGAAGCTCTGACATTAAATAATCCTGATCGCGCTGCCATGAGTCTCCTCCTTCCGTCCTCCTCATAATGGCGGATATTTGTAAATTTTGATTGTTTTGCCTGACTTGTATATCCCTGATTTCCGGGTTCACATAGATGGGTACAATTTCTCCGGTAATTCCATGAAGCAGCGAAATAAGACTTTGTTGAGATTTTGACAAAACAATCAAGTTGGGTGTCCGGTGATAAGAGTGGAAGGAAGAGGACTGGTCCGGCAGAAAGATCGGCTCGTAGCATAAACTAAAGCGGATATGGGTCCCCTTCCCCTGCGCACTGGCTCCTTCCGCTGAAGAGACAGTCGTATAATAATTGGAGACAATCAGGTCACTATGAGGATAGTCATCCGCGGTCAGATACCTATCCTGGCTGCCATACTTAATTTTCGATTTAACATTATACTCTACGGCACCGAATTTAGGCATCAATATCGTGATATCATGCCCCCGGTCAGTGAGCTCGTTTGTTATGTCAGCAAGCACCCTTTGCGCGCCGCCCTTGCACAGCGTAAGAACAGCAAAAGTGATGCTCAAACTTCTTCTTATAAACATAGCCGGGTCTCTCCTTTATGAAAAAATTTCATTTCTATTAGGTATACACAAGAGATCTTTTTAGTTGGTTTAAGTCCATCCTTCTATACAATATATTGAAAAAATGATTTGTTGTTTTGGCGGTTGTCCATATCTTTGCAATTTTATTGAAAACGGTAAGGTTAAAATCAAAATCACCCATGTGAGCGTAAAAAAGCTGAGGTGGTACCATAGAGGTGTCCGTTTTGAGGTTTATTGTAAGTCAAAACCACCAATGTGAACTGGTGGTTTGCTCTGCGGCTGGATTATGTGGCTGATCAGAATTCGCTCCGTTTACCAACAGATAAAAGCAACAATAGATGCGAAAACAGCTTTGGACAAACGGGATAATCGAGAATAAAGGCTTCCTTCCGCTAAGGACTGGAAGGTTTCTAATCCTCAGACAAGACAAAAGACTCGCCAATTGACGAGTCTTTTTTGCTTCTATCGGCTGCCCAACTAAGTACCACTACTCACTTACTTTTAGGCTTGATCACCTAAAAATTAAAATCACTCCGCCTTGTCGCTGCCTATTCTCTATCAAATAAAGCCGCACCCGCAATACCCGGGTTCGTCATTTCATATGGATCCAAAATCAAGTCGAGCTCTTCTTCTGTCAATACATCATACTTCAGGCACAGCTCCCTGATTGGTTCACCATTTAGAATCGCTTCTCTGGCAATTCTTGAAGCGACTTCATAGCCGATATGCGGGTTGACTGCGGTAATGATTCCAACGCTCTTCTCCACATAGGCCTTCATTCTTTCTTCATTTGCTTCAATTCCTTTTACACAGAATTCGGTAAAAGAATCAAAGGCGTTGTTCATGATAGTGATTGATTGAAGCAGGTTGAAAATCAGCACCGGCTCCATCACGTTCAACTCAAGCTGCCCCGCTTCAGATGCCAGGGAAATTGTGTGGTCATTTCCGATCACCTGGAAAGACACCTGGTTGATAAGTTCAGGCATAACAGGATTTACTTTTCCAGGCATGATGGAAGATCCCGGCTGTCTTGCTGGAAGCGAAATTTCACCCAGGCCGGCTCTTGGTCCTGAAGCCATTAAACGCAGGTCGTTTGCAATTTTTGACATATTGATCATGCAGATCTTCAGGGTGCTGGAAACTTCTGTGTAAGAATCGGTGTTTTGTGTCGCGTCCACCAGATGTTCTGCGCCCTTGAATGGTAGACCGCTGATTTTTGCCAGGTAAGGAACAACAAGCTCGATATATTTCGGAAACGCATTAAGACCTGTTCCTACCGCCGTTGCCCCCATGTTCAATTCATAGAGATGCTGCTTTGACTGCTCTATACGCTTAATGTCCCTTGCAATGACACGGCTGTATGCTTCAAATTCCTGGCCGAGTCTGATCGGAACGGCATCTTGTAGATGAGTGCGCCCCATCTTGATCACATGACTGAATTGTTCCGCTTTAGCGGAGAATGCCTCGTGCATCCGTTTCATCGTTGAGATCAACTTTTCCAACAGATTCAGGACTGCAATATGCATTGCTGTCGGAAAGGCGTCATTTGTCGACTGAGACATATTAACGTGGCTGTTCGGACTGCAGTGACCGTACGCCCCCTTCTCTTTTCCCATGAGCTCGAGTGCACGGTTTGCCAGAATTTCATTGATGTTCATATTAAACGATGTTCCCGCGCCTCCCTGAAGCGGATCAACGAGAACCTGATCGTGCCATAATCCTTCAATCATTTCATCTGAAGCTTTCACGATGGCTTCTCCAATACCTGCGTACAGCCTGCCAACATCCACATTCGCCTGGGCAGCACCCTTTTTCACCATGGCCATTGCCCTGATTAATTCCGGATGAATTCTGTAGCCTGTGATGGGGAAATTCTCCACCGCACGAAGCGTCTGAATTCCATAATAGGCATGTTCCGGGACTTCTTTTGATCCCAGAAAGTCTCTTTCAATACGATTTTTGTTTACTCTGACTGACATTTGGTTGTATCTCCTTTGGCTATTCTCTCTTATATATGATAGCACTTTCATTAGTAAGTATCCTTTATTATAATAGCATGTCTTACAGTGCTTCACTAACAAAATCAGCGCCCTTTTCTCAAAGGTGGTTGCTGTTGAAAAGAAATGGGTTTCCGTTTCAGCCGCAGGATTTCTCGGGGGGGTGAGGGTAAAAGGAATGGATTTCCGCTCCAGGCGCACGACTCCGCGGGGCGGGCGGTGAACTAAAAAGCGGAAGCGGCCGGTCAGCGACGTACAGATTTTAGGGCTCTCGTATGAGATAAAGGAATCACGAAGAGCGATAGCGATTCGATGATGACTTATCGCAAGGAGAGAGAACGAAATCTGCTAGTCGCTGGCCGCTGTAGCTGGATTGAGCCTCCTCGAGAGGAGGTTCCGTTCCAGTGGGTACGGAACCCGGGTCTCACCTGTCCCGCTAGTCCCGCAGGAGGTCGTGCACCTTCCACTCCAATCCTCCTACGTAAATGAGTGAGGCTTGGAAAAAGTATTCAAAAGCAACAATCTTTTAGAAAAGAGCCTTTTATTAGGATGGGGAAGCCGGGTGTCCGTCCCCCGCGGAGTAGCGGAGCCTCACATCTCGAATAGTCATCAACACTCTTTCAGTTTCAAGGAAGTTTCTAGAGACCTATGAACAGTGAGTTTTTCTGGGAGGAAGTCTCAAGCGAGCTTTTAGAGACCCAAGAGCAATGAGATTTCCAGCGTAGCCAGGGGTTTTCAAAACCATCAAATAAAGAGGAGAGGTACGAAGTCGGGGTTGGCAAATGAGCGCTGAGCTATATTAACCGAGACCGGCAGTTCTTTAAGAGATGCTCAGAAAACTCTACTGATAACTGAACAAAGAAGGAACTCGGGATTAATCGTCAAGATTCTCAATCATGGAACACGTCTCTATACCAAATTAATATTTACTTTAAGATATTCTCATTGAAAAATTCTGTAGCCAGTTTTAAATATTTTTTCTTCAGAATCCACGAAGCTATAATCATTAATTTGAATGCTGTCATATAGTTGGGTAAATTCTTACAATCTCATAGGGTTACAGAGTTTGCATATTATGAGGTGGTTCAGTTTAGTTTTCAGAAATTCAGGAAACATGTCCTCGCTTATTTCTTTATCGCCGTCAATATAGAAAATAGTATATTTACCTTTATCCGGAACATCCAGAATTAATAACTAAATAAACTTATAGCTTAATCAGTATTTTCACACTTGTGCTAAGAGAGACGACGCTTGGTTCAGCAAACACTTCCGTTTATTGAAGGTTATCTCAATACTAAAATTGCTTCAGCGGCGGCTCACTGCTCCCTCGATTTTCTAATAGTGTAATTTCTTTTGTTCCTTCTTTATACACAAATACATATTCCATTCTAGGTTCGTCTTTGAAGGTTACAAAGGAATAATACCCACCTGAAAACTCAGCGTCACCATCTTCGTCTATACTGACTCTTGGATATGTTGCTATTTTTTCTTTATCAACAAGCTCTGCGTATCCACGTTCTTGGAGGTAAGAATATGTATCTTCTATGAGTGCATTCTCCTTATAAGATTCAATGAAGAAATCCCCCACGATAACCAATAACATTACAGTTAATGCGACAACTCTCCATTTCTTCATATGTTTTATCCCCTCCTTAACTTGCAAACGGCGGCTCCACTGTTCAGCATACGCACGGTCATTATTTTATAAAGGACACCATAGCAGCAAAAAGCATAACAACTGCCCCGAAAATATATTTATAGCCGCCCTTATCCTTGCGTTCTTTGATGAACTCCACTGCCGTTAGCATAAACGTAATAGATAAAAGGAGGTATACAATATATATCGGTATCCTATTTTCCAATAATAAATATGATGCAAAAAGCCCAAATACTATGATTAAGAGGATATCATTTACCCTTTTTAATATACTGATTTCTCTCACCCTCCTTAAAGGTACTTTAACTAAGATTAAGGGGATTGTCTGGATCAAAAAGCTGAACTTCATTATTGCCCCGTTTGTTGAATAAGGTTGAAGTCACTTGGTATTTTCATTGTTTATTTTTTTCCTTATAATACTATAAACAACCAGTCCTATTAGAGAGATAGATAATAATGTAAACACTATCCCGAAGCCTATTTCCTGATTTGTATAGTTTCGATAAGCATATAGTGACATTGAAATTGAGCTTATTATTAAAGCAGATATTATTAACGAATGGCTTTTAACTTTCCCCATGCACACACTCCCTTTTCTTGGATTAAACCGTCCTTTACTTGAACAAAGGGCCGCTGCATGGTAAAATAACCCCGTTTACTGAAACCAAGAATTTTTTGACTAAAAGTATGAGAACAGATCTTCTATAACACCAAAAGATATAATAATAGCTGCAACAATGTAAAAGTAGCCGCTTTTAACTTTCTTGTCCTGAAATTCTTCAATCCCCATAAGAGTAACCATCAACGATAGAACGGAAAGTATTATGAAATATGGCACCTGGATTTCGTCGATAAAAAAGTGAACAAATCCCAGAGAAATCCCAAGGAAAGCAAGGAGATACCTGATTTTATCTAAAGACTTAACATTTCTCCCTCCTTATTTCTTGAATAACTATTTGATTATTGGACGGAACTCCCATAGCATAAGTTTCAGACTGCCTCCCTTTCACTGAACAAGAAATAGCCAGCCGTTTTTGATAACGATAAGAAGTAAGTAACATATTTTCTAATTAAAATCTTAAATAAAGACTATTAATGAAAAGAAAACTAGAACGATACTGGTTAAAATATAGACTAAAAATTCATTTTTGTTTTTGTTTTTATAACTAGAAACTGCTAACACCCCAAAAAAGAGACACAATAATGCTTGACCTACTAAACTAATATAAAGAATTTCTGGAGATGAGTACCCAAATTGGGTGAAATATAAAAGTGAACCGATACTCAATAGGATTAATAAAATTCCTGCAAAATTAATCCAAAAGGATTTTTTGAACTTTGCCAACTTTATTCCCCCTTTACTAATTAGACGGAACCCCTCTTATCAAAGTTTCGAATATATACATAAATCATACATTTAATTGAATATTAAAAATTATCAACTTTCCCTATATTTTAACATATCTTCTATTGACCTTTGGTAACACCCTGCAAAATCCCGCTGTTATTCTCGTTAATTTCAAACACCCTCCAAATATTATTTCCACCCCCGAAATGGGGTCTGCTTTCCTATAAGATTTAATATTAAGAAATAGATTAACAACTGTAAAAACAAAAAAACGCACTGTGAAAGGTGCGTTTTTACTGTGGTATTCCCTTGTTTTCACCTTTTAAGTAAACCCGTTAAAAAAAGGAGCTAGTTTCTTTCTGAAAAATCCTATCGAAATAGCAAAAAATTAAAAAGGTCTGTCCATTTGGTAATCTATTTAATCGCTATCCTGCTTCCACAACCACAGATGATACTATGCTTTAGGGTTTTGATTGGTGCCTGGCAATTGGTACATACACTTTTTTTAGGAATCATGCCTTTTCCTCTTTCCATTTAAAATTATATTTAGTATTAGAGTGAGCACCCAATGCCTGCCGCTGCTCTTGACAGTCGGGGCCACTCCATATATCTCCATCTGATGATTTTTAACCTTATATTTCGTTAACCTGGCTGCTGCATCCTCAACTTCGATCAGCCCAGGAAAATCATAATCTGCGATGAATCCACATACCTCACATATTACATGGTTGTGATTCGACTCCTTTAGTTCATACCTGCTAAGACCGTTTCCATAAGGCAATTCGTTAAAAATCTTCATTTTAACAAAGAGATGGCCATTATTATAGATTGTGGCCACACTCATATTGGGTAGTTCCCGGTGTATGTCTTCAATGGTCGGATGCACTTCCAGCTGCATAAATGTTTGTAAAACATTCACTCTCTGAGGGGTTATACGTAATCCATGTTCTTTCAAGATCGTCATTTGTTCCGAAATAAGTTTCTCTTTCATAAGCAGTTACCCTCTTTTACCCCTAGATAAAGAACGGGTATCCGCCCCGAAGAGAGCGAATACCCCGTTTTGTAAAATAATCAGCGGTTCATTATTTAAGGTCAAATCGATCCGCATTCATTACTTTTACCCAAACATCCACAAAGTCCCGTACAAACTTCTCTTTGTTATCGTCTTGGGCATATACTTCTGCAATCGCGCGCAGGATGGAGTTGGAACCGAACACAAGGTCCACTCTAGTCGCTGTCCGCACCACTTCTCCTGTTTTGCGGTCACGTCCTTCATATACGTTTCCGTCTACAGGCTTCCACTCAACTCCCATGTCAAGCAAGTTAACAAAAAAGTCATTAGTAAGGGTGCCGACTCGATCAGTGAAGACACCATGCTGGCTGCCGCCGTGGTTCGTCCCCAGGACACGCATACCGCCAACAAGTACCGTCATCTGCGGTGCAGTAAGAGTCAGTAATTGCGCTTTGTCCAACAGCAGTTCTTCCGGACTTACGCTGTACTGTTTCTGTTGATAGTTGCGGAATCCATCAGCCATAGGCTCTAAAGGTTCGAAGCCTTCTACGTCTGTCTGCTCTTCTGTTGCATCGCCGCGTCCAGGAGTAAACGGAACTTTTACATCAAAGCCGGCGTCTGCAGCTGCTTTTTCGACCGCAGCACTTCCACCAAGAACGATCAAATCCGCCATGCTGACTTTTTTATCTAAATGACTTTGAACTTCTTCCAGTACTTGAAGTACTTTTGTAAGTTGTTCCGGCTGGTTCACTTCCCAATCCTTCTGAGGAGAGAGACGAATGCGGGATCCATTGGCACCGCCGCGATGATCCGAGCCGCGGAAAGTGCTTGCTGAAGCCCAAGCAGTCGTTACAAGCTCGCTGATTGTCAGTCCTGAATCAAGAATCATTACTTTGATTTTCTCTACTTCTTCTTCAGTTAAGTCATAATCAACAGCCGGTACAGGATCTTGCCAGATCAGCTCTTCTTCCGGAACTTCCGGGCCTAGATATCTTGAAACCGGCCCCATGTCACGGTGTAAAAGTTTGAACCATGCACGTGAAAATGCATCTGCAAACTCTTCCGGATTTTCGTGGAAGCGGCGTGAAATCTTTTCATAAGCCGGATCCATACGCATCGCCATATCGGCAGTCGTCATCATCGTCGGAACACGCTTGGCTGCGTCTTCTGCATCAGGTGCCAAGTCCTCATCCCTTGGATTTACAGGAGCCCATTGGTGTGCGCCTGCAGGACTCTTTGTAAGCTCCCACTCATAACCAAACAGAAGATCAAAGAAACCATTGTCCCATTGTGTTGGATTGGCCGTCCATGCTCCTTCAATACCACTTGTAATCGTGTCTCGGCCTTTCCCGGATCCATGTGTGCTCGCCCAGCCAAAACCTTGCGCCTCGATAAGCCCTGCCTCTGGATCAGCACCAACATGAGAAGCATCTCCTGCGCCATGTGCCTTACCAAAAGTATGTCCGCCAGCTGTTAGTGCCACGGTTTCTTCATCGTTCATTCCCATACGAGCAAACGTTTCACGGATATCGCGGGCACTTGCAAGCGGATCAGGATTGCCGTTTGGTCCTTCAGGGTTCACATAGATCAGACCCATTTGGACGGCAGCAAGTGGATTCTCGAGTTCGCGGTCACCAGAATATCGGTTATCACCGAGCATCTCTTTTTCAGAACCCCAATAAATATCTTCTTCCGGATGCCAAATATCAGCACGTCCGCCTCCAAAACCAAATGTCTTACCGCCCATTGATTCAATCGCGACATTACCCGTCAGAAGCAATAAGTCAGCCCAAGAGATTTTATTGCCGTATTTTTGCTTAATCGGCCATAAAAGTCGGCGAGCTTTATCAAGATTTCCATTATCAGCCCAGCTGTTCAGTGGTGCAAAACGCTGCGAACCAGTTCCGCCGCCGCCTCGTCCGTCAGCTGTACGATATGTCCCGGCAGCATGCCATGACATACGGATGAAAAACGGTCCATAATGTCCATAATCAGCCGGCCACCAATCCTGGCTGTCCGTCATTAGCTCATGAAGATCCTGCTTAAGAGCCTCGTAATCTAGTTTTTTAAATTCTTCTTTATAGTCAAAATCTTCTCCCATTGGGTTGGTCTTTTTGTCATGCTGATGCAGAATGTTCAAATTCAACTGATTCGGCCACCAGTCTTTATTCGTCGTACCTACAGATTTATTGCTAGCAAGGCTTCCATGATTAAATGGGCAGCCGCCAGTATTACCATTATTTTTTGTATCCATATTTGTTTCCCCTCTTCCTATAAAAATTATAGTAGTCAAAAAATGACCAACTTTTTAATAAGCGAATAAAAGATTAAGTTAAGTACAACTAAATGATAACACCTATCAGTTAAAAGTCAATACTTAATTATAATGATTATCATTAAATAAACTTTATTGATAATTCTGGTGTGCGATTTTTTCTAAGGCCGTTTTCAGTGAAAAGTAATGGGTCTCCGCTCCAGACGTACGACTCCGCGGGGCGGGCGGTGAGCCTCCTCGGCTTCGCCTGC
>JBNJJI010000028.1:0-14710 GCA_051750065.1 Bacillota bacterium | reverse complement strand
TTCTTGCAAAAGCTTGCGAAAAATTATAAAACTTGATATAATTATACTTGTCCTTAAAAAGACAACGTCTGGTGATTAAGGCGAAGAGGTCACACCCGTTCCCATGCCGAACACGGAAGTTAAGCTCTTCAGCGCCAATGGTAGTTGGGGGATCTCCCCCTGCGAGAGTAGGACGTCGCCAGGCTGGGTTATATCCCATCACTTTAGTCTTGATGGAAATCTTTCTCGTAAATATTTTTTTGTATCATTATTATTGTCGCGGGGTGGAGCAGTTCGGTAGCTCGTCGGGCTCATAACCCGAAGGTCGCAGGTTCAAATCCTGCCCCCGCAATACCATTTTGTATAGCAACAAAATATTACCCTTCATTTTAAGGATAGATATTTTGAAAAGTATTTATTAGTCCTTGCTATAATGAAGGATATTTTGCTTGTCAGCAAAAAAACTTGGTCCGGTAGTTCAGTTGGTTAGAATGCCTGCCTGTCACGCAGGAGGTCGCGGGTTCGAGTCCCGTCCGGACCGCCATTCTAAATTTTAAAGAGTTTAGCGAAACCTGGTTTCGTTATTTTTTTTGTCTTTATGCAAGTTTTTTTGCTCAACTAGTTGAAATCGGGTAAACTACATATATACTTCATCCTTAGGAAATGACATGTATCCTAAGGATTTTTTATACATTAAAGGAGAAAATTATGGCTACTTATGAATTAATAACAAGCAGTCCTGAGCAAACAGGCGAGTTTGCCGAGCGGCTTGCCAGCAGCCTTCAGGAAAATGATGTTCTGACTTTAGAAGGTGATCTTGGAGCTGGAAAGACAACATTTACAAAAGGACTGGCGAAGGGACTAGGGGTCAAGCGCAACGTTAACAGTCCGACCTTTACTATTATTAAAGAATATCAGGGGCGGCTGCCTCTATATCATATGGATGTCTACCGAGTGGATGATTCTTTTGAAGACCTCGGCTTTGATGAATATTTTAATGGCGGTGGTGTAACTGTCGTTGAGTGGGCGCACCTAATCATGGAGCAGCTTCCAGAGGACAAGCTGGCTGTTACGATAGTAAGAACATCAGATTTAGATAGAAAGATTCTGCTGAAACCATTCGGTGATCGATATGAAAGATTATGTAAGGAGATTTTTGAATGAAAATCCTTGGGATTGATACTTCTAATTATCAATTAGGAGTCGCACTGGTCGACGATAATGAAGTGATTGGCGAATATATTACGAATATTAAAAAGAACCATTCCTTGAGGGCAATGCCGGCAGTGGAGCTGCTTATGAAGGAATGTGGAATAGCACCTGCAGAGCTGGATAAAATCGTAGTGGCGAATGGGCCGGGTTCTTATACAGGGGTTAGAATCGGCGTGACCATTGCCAAGACACTGGCATGGTCATTGGATATCCCTGTAGCCGGAATTTCAAGCTTGGCTGTACTGGCTTCGTCAGGAAGGTATTTTGAAGGGTTAGTCTCCCCATTATTTGATGCCAGGAGAGGGCAATTATATACAGGGTTGTATAAGTATGACGGCGGAAAGCTTGTGTGTTTAGTAGAAGACACCAATCTGCCGGCAGAGCAATGGGCTGAGATGATGAGTCAATATGAACAGAAGATTTTGTTTGTAGGACATGATGTGAAGATTCATCAGGAATTGCTGCAAAGCAAACTGGACATCCAGGCAGTATTTGCAGACATGACAAGCCATAACCCTCGTCCTTCAGAATTAATAAGGCTGGGGATGGAGCGTCCTGGTGAAAATGTACATGGGCTTGTACCGAACTATATCAGGCTTGCAGAAGCAGAAGCCAAGTGGAGAGAATCACAAAAATAGTGAGAGTAATTGGGGAATGCTGAATGAGTGACTATTCAATTAGATTAATGAGTATAGAAGATTTAGATGATATTATGGAAGTGGAGAAGAGATCTTTTACCATTCCATGGACCCGGGATGCGTTTTTCAATGAAATCGAGACAAACCAATTTGCTACATATATTGTTTTAGAAGACAGTGATAATGTCATTGGGTACTGCGGTGTATGGATCATAGTGGATGAAGCGCATATTACAAATATTGCTGTTCTTCCTTCTTTTAGAGGTCAGGGACTTGGTGATAAATTATTGAAGAGCATGATTGAAATAGCAAAGGAGATGGGCGCTCGTACTATGACACTTGAAGTAAGGGTTAGTAATACGCCTGCTCAATCTCTGTATAAAAAGTTTGGATTCATGGAAGGCGGAATCCGCAAAAATTACTATTCTGACAACCAAGAGGATGCATTAGTTATGTGGGTGAAATTATATGAGTAACGATACGTATATTTTGGGAATGGAAACCAGCTGTGATGAGACAGCCGTTGCCATTGTGAAAAACGGGAAAGAGATACTTTCGAATGTGGTTGCTTCTCAAATCGAAAGCCACAAGCGTTTTGGAGGGGTTGTTCCCGAGATTGCTTCACGGCACCATGTTGAACAAATTACAATTGTAGTAGAGGAAGCTTTGGATCAGGCTGGAATGACCTTGAAGGAAATGAATGCTATTGCAGTAACAGAAGGACCCGGCCTTGTAGGAGCACTGTTAATTGGGGTTAATGCAGCAAAGGCATTAGCTTTTGCACACGGTCTGCCGCTTATTGGCGTTCATCATATTGCAGGTCATATCTACGCGAACCGCTTAGTAACAGCTATGAAGTTCCCTCTTCTTTCGCTGGTTGTATCGGGCGGCCATACAGAATTGGTATACATGAAAGAGCATGGATGTTATGAAGTGATCGGAGAAACAAGAGATGATGCTGCTGGGGAAGCGTATGACAAAGTTGCAAGGACACTTGGTCTGCCTTACCCTGGAGGTCCGCATATTGACAGGCTGGCGGCAGAAGGAAAGCCTGAAATTGACCTGCCAAGAGCATGGCTGGAAGCTGATTCGTTTGACTTTAGTTTCAGCGGTCTGAAATCATCGGTTATCAACACTGTCCACAATGCTGCACAGAAAGGGGAAACAATTCCGCCAGAAACCCTTGCAGCGAGTTTCCAGGCGAGTGTGATTGATGTACTAGTTACGAAGACCATCAAAGCCGCAAAGCAGTATGAAGTTGAACAAGTTTTGCTTGCGGGTGGTGTTGCAGCTAATAGAGGGTTAAGAAGCACATTGGAAAAAGAGTTTGCTGCTTTAGAAGGAGTAGAGCTTGTTGTTCCTCCTTTGTCTCTTTGTACGGATAACGCGGCTATGATTGCTTCCGCAGGAACAATAGAATATGAAAAAGGAAAACGGGGATCAATGGCGATGAATGCCAATCCTGGTCTTGATATTGAAAATTTTTAGGCTTGAGAGAGAAATCTTTCAAGCCTTTTTTTTGTGAGAACCATGGAAGTTTACCTAACAAAAGAAATGTTAGTATTCTCTATAAGCTCATCCCCTAATCGAGTATGTTTTGTGATGTGGATAAATGAAGTTCATGGGGATTAATTTATTCATACTCCACTAGAAGCCCGGAACAAATAGAAAGATACCCCCAGGATTTCCACACTACGGGGATAAAGTAGTGAAGTAGGAGTGAATGTACAAGGGGTGTAGCACGAAAGATAACAGAAACTTATGAAAACCATATTCGCGGAGTCGCTTGTCTAGTACAAAAATCAACTTCTCTTTAAATGGAGCTATATCAAAAAAGCGTTTCGAGCAAGATAAATGGGGTAAAGGTAAATGAATAAGTGTAATAAAAAATAAGAACGTGTGTTTTGTACACAGGTTGTGGATAAGTTGTTAGTAACTACACTATCTCTTGTGTAAAAAACCAAGGAGAAATTTCCTATTTTTTTGTGAGTAATGGGGATAACTGTGGATTAAATTGTGGATTATGTGGAAAAGTTGTGTGAATTAAGAGTAATTAACATCTTAACTGTGAATAAAACTGTGGAACAAATTAAACTATTTTATTATGAACCCACTATAATGGAAGATTTTAATAAGATTACATGAAAACTGCTGCAGAGAGGTTACCTTGCAGCAGTTTTTTTTTAAGTTTGAAGAAGCTCTTCAATTTCTGTCCATTCTTCCAGATACTTTTCCAGAGTTTGTTTCGACTCTTCAAGTTCGGTATTTAAATTTACTACTTTTTCGTGGTCTTGAAAGACTTCTGGATCACACAATTCTGTTTCTATATTGTCTATAGTCTCTTCAAGTTCTTCCATCAGCAATTCGAGTACTTCTACCCGTCTTCTTCGCTGCCTCTCCAGTTTCTTAGCCTCTTTGTCCTGCTGAAAATTTTGTTTTTCGGTAGTAACCCGGCTCGTATCTTTAGTCTTATTGCTCTCCTCAAGTTGAGCAAGTTCAAGAATCTCATTCTTCTTATGAATGTAGTAATCATAATCACCTAGAAACTCCGTTGCTTCCTCTGAGGATAATTCAATAATCTTTGTGGCAATCCGGTTGATGAAGTATCTGTCATGTGAAACAAACAGGATGGTTCCAGGATAATCGATGAGCGCAGATTCTAATACTTCCTTGCTGTCGAGATCCAAGTGGTTGGTTGGCTCATCAAGTATCAGCAGGTTCGCCTTTTGCATCATAAGTTTTGAAAGCGCCAACCTTGCTTTTTCTCCTCCACTTAGAGTCGTTACCGGTTTCAAGACATCTTCGCCAGAGAAGAGGAAGTTGCCCAGTACGGTCCTTATCTCTCTTTCATCTTTCATTGGGTATTCATCCCACAACTCGCTTAAAACCGTCTTATTCGATGAGAGTTCTGCTTGCTCTTGATCATAGTAGCCAATCGAGACATTAGAACCGAAATTGAAGCTTCCTTCTATGGGCTGCAGCCTCTTGATCAGCGTTTTTAATAACGTTGATTTTCCGACTCCATTCGGTCCTACCAGTGCGGCACTGTCTCCTTTAGACATGGTCATGTTCAGAGAGGAGGAAATCACATCATCTCCATACCCTATGGCCAAATCATTGACTTTAAGAACGTCATTTCCGCTTGGGCGGTCAATGGTAAAGGAGAACGTCGCTGATTTTTCGTCACCTTGCGGGCGGTCCATCATTTCCATTTTTTCTAGTTTCTTTCGTCTGCTTTGTGCAAGCTTAGTAGTAGAAGCGCGAGCGATATTTTTTTGAATAAATTCTTGCAGTTTGGCCACTTCTTCTTGCTGGCGCTCAAACTGTTTCATTTCTCTTTCAAACATTTCTGCCTTCATTTCAAGGAACTGGCTGTAGTTGCCGTGGTATTTTTTTGAATTAGAACGGGATACCTCATAAACCTGATTCACGACTTTGTCTAAAAAGTAGCGATCATGGGATACAACGAGTATTGCACCTTCGTATCCTTGAAGATACTGCTCAAGCCAAGATAGTGTATCAATATCGAGGTGATTGGTAGGCTCGTCCAGAATCAGGATGTCTGGCTTGGTTAATAAAAGTTTTCCGAGAGCAAGGCGTGTTTTCTGTCCTCCGCTTAATGTGGAAATCTTAGTATTATAATCAAATCCGGCAAAGTTCAACCCGTGAAGGACTGAACGGATATCGGCTTCAAACTGGTAACCGCCGGATTCTTTAAATTTCACTTGTAAAGAATCATACTCTTTCAGGACTCTATTATACTTTTCCTCATTTTCATAAATTGCTGAATCGGCCATCTGCTGTTCGAGTTTACGCAAATCTTTCTCCATATTGCGGAGTTCATCAAAGACTGAAAGCATTTCGTCCCAGATTGATAAGCCTGATTCTAGTCCAGTGTGCTGAGCCAGGTAGCCAATGGATACTTCCTTAGGTTTGATGATATCACCCGAATCGTAGGATAGCTGTCCGGAAATAATCTTCAATAAAGTAGATTTGCCGGCTCCGTTTCGGCCGACAAGAGCCACCCTGTCGCGGTTTTGAATTTCAAGTTTTATATTAGATAATACGACATCAGCCCCGAAGGACTTTACGATTTGATTGACTTGTAATAATATCATTTCATTCACCTCTTTATAGTGAGCTCTTTTTTTGCGGTAGAAAAGAGCGCAAAAGCAAGCTATAGTTAACGGGATGCTATTAGTATAGTGTATCGCAAAATCAACAACAACAGCAATATTAAGGCTGCAGGCACTTGCTCAATGAACAGACAGAAAGGGCAAAATAGTGTATGATAGTAGAGACAAAATAAGCTTGAAATTGAAAGAATTTTTACCTTTTCATTTCCATGAAAAGGAATTGACATATGGCTACAACAAGCACAGAATGGAAAGATGACTTCCCGCATTCATATGGAAGCGTTATCAGAAACATGAAGTGAGAGGTAACCTTAAACTCAAGCAATTAAATTGTGGGGGAATGGTAATGACTCAGGAAAGTACAAAGATTCCACAAGCGACAGCAAAACGGCTGCCGTTATACTATAGATTTATCAAGAATTTACACTCCTCGGGAAAACAGCGAGTTTCCTCGAAGGAGCTGAGTGAAGCGGTGAAGGTGGATTCTGCGACGATTCGCAGAGATTTTTCTTACTTTGGTGCATTAGGAAAGAAAGGGTATGGTTACAATGTTAACTATCTGCTGTCTTTCTTCAGTAAAACGCTCGACCAAGATGAACTGACAAAAGTCGTCCTGATAGGTGTTGGAAATCTGGGGACCGCATTTCTTCACTATAACTTTATCAAAAACAATAACACAAAAATTGAAATGGCTTTTGATGTAGCTCCCGATAAGGTCGGTTCTGTCATCAGCGATGTACCAATATACAACCTGGATGACATGGAGAAACATTTAGAGGTCAACGAAATAGATGTGGCGATATTGACTGTTCCTGTCGGGGCCGCCCAGAACATAACGGACAGGCTTGTCCAAGCGAATATTAAAGGAATTCTTAATTTCACACCTGCCCGCCTGACCGCTCCCGATCACATAAGAATCCATCATATTGATCTGGCTGTGGAGCTTCAGTCACTGGTATATTTCTTGAAAAACTATTCGGAAGATGACACCGAAATGTCACAAGAAGAAAATAGAACATAATAGCAAAAGTAAAAACGTTAAGTTATGATAGAACAAGGAGGTGAGCGTTATGCCACTAGGACCAGGTAGCCTCATATTAATCGCGATTGTAGCTCTATTGATTTTCGGACCGAAGAAATTACCGGAATTGGGCAAAGCAATGGGAAATACTTTGCGTGAGTTTAAGCACGCAACAAAAGGTTTAGCAGATGACGATGATAGTAAAGACAAAGATGCTAAGTAAATGTAAGGATTGAACGCTATGAGTCATAACGAAATGACGATTTATGAACATATAGGAGAACTAAGGAAACGGCTCATGTTTGTAGTCGTTTTCTTCTTGTTGGCCTTCCTAGGCAGCTTCTTTCTCGCAGAACCCTTGATAAGATACTTGCAGCATGCGGATGAAGCGAAAGAGCTGACCATGAATGCCTTTAGATTAACAGATCCATTGAAAATTTATCTTGAGATGATGGTTTTCATCTCGTTGATCCTGACGTCTCCGCTCATTCTCTACCAATTATGGTCCTTTATCAGTCCAGGTTTGATGGAGAGAGAAAGAAAAGTAACATTAAGTTATATCCCTATTTCCCTGCTGCTTTTCCTGGGAGGATTATCTTTTGCTTACTTTATCCTCTTTCCATATGTGGTCGGGTTTATGATGAATTTATCAGATGAGCTGGACATACAGCAGGTCATCGGAATCAATGAATACTTCCATTTCCTGTTTCAGCTGACCGTTCCATTCGGACTGCTGTTTCAACTGCCGGTTGTCATGTTGTTTTTGACCAGACTGGGCATCATCACCCCGATGTTCATGGGACAAATGAGACGATATGCATATTTTATCTTGCTGGTGATAGCTGCGCTCATTACACCGCCGGACATTGTCTCCCATTTAATGGTGACAGTCCCTCTGCTGTTTCTATATGAAGTCAGCATCTGGGTTTCCAAAATCGGTTATAAAAAAGTGCTTCAAGCAGAACAACAACAACAGCGCGAGCTTCACGAAGAGGAAAGAAAAAGAGAGGAATGACCTTAACGGGTTATTCCTTTTTTTAATTCAGTAAGAAAGTAATTTGAAATGCGAATTAGTATATAGAAAAAAGGGGCAAATACCCAAGAGCTTTCCTTGTTTGATTCATATTTTATAGTGTCAGTGACATTAGACTATAGAATGAGGAGGAAGATGCTCGTGAACCATCACGGAATTAATCACAATGATCAAAGAATTTTCTTCGGACGTCCAGGGCTTGGGTTTGGACGCCCCGGTTTTGGATTTGGGCGGCCGGGATTCGGCTTCGGAAGGCCAGGTTTCGGCTTTGGCTTCGGTGTTCCATTTCTGACAGGGCTGGCGGCAGGAGCCTTGCTGACTCCAAGACCCTATTACCCATACCCTTATTACCCTTATCCTTACTACTAAGACAGCGGAGCTTTTCCTTAAAAGGAGGAGCTCTTTTTATGTACCTCGGTTGTCGGGCAGGAGACATTATTGAGAGCCAGCAGGCACAAATGGTGACCGCGGTCTCCGAGCGAGGAACATCAAAGAGGTCCGACGGTGCCTTATAAATCACCCAACCACCATTTTCACTCAACAGAAAAAGAAGCCCTCAAAAGGCTTCTTCTATTTCTTATCTTTCAATTGGTTTTTAATCTTAAAATGCATAGCGACCATCTTGATACCGGAACCAAAATCTAGTGTGGCCAGCAGCACCATCAGATAAGAGAAAAATCCCCAACCGTTGTCATTTACATTGATAATAGCAAAGTACGTAAATAAAACTCCGAGGAGGATGTAAAGAATGCCGCTGAACAAAGGTGATCTCCTCATATAAATAATCCTCCTATGAATCCTTGAATTCTCTCCGCTTCTTCAATCATTCTTTCAATATCTTCTCTGAAAACCGACTGCATCAGCACAACAAGGGAGTTCATCGCCACGTGTGCAATAATCGGCACGATGATTCTTTTGGTTTTCACATACAGGAATGCAAAAGTGAATCCCATGGCCGAATATAAAAGAACATGTTCAGGTTCGAAGTGTGCAAAAGCAAAGATGACGGAACTGATCAGCGCGGAAAGGATAAATGAAAAACGCTGATATAAAGCACCGAAAATAATTTTTCGAAACACGATTTCTTCCAAAATTGGTCCAATAACAGCTGCAACAATCATGGCCAATGGCACAGAGTCTATGATTCGGACGATGGTTTCGGTATTTTCCGACCCCATCTCGATTCCAAGCAGACGCTCGATATTGATGGCTATAGCCTGTGCGAAGAAAGCCATCAATATACCGGCTATCGCCCATAGCGCTGAAAAGATCATCGACATGGGAGCTTCTCTTTCCAGACGGGTGGATGCTTCTGTTTTTCGTAGTATAGCCCAGACGACCAGCAGCGTGATGGAGAATGAAAAAATCAGCCAGTAACCAGGTACTATCGCCTCTGCTTGCTCGCTTGACTGGTTGAACCAGTTCATGCTTGCATAATACATCAGAGGGATACCGATTATACTGGAAAGCTGCATGGTAATATAGGCAATAAGAACGTATCCATATTGTTTTTTCAACGTGATGTCTCCTTATATAGAATCTGTCATTTCAACCTTATTAGCTTCCGCTTTTCTTATCAATTCTACTAATAATGAGCCTTTTTCGCAAAGAAAGAGGTTTTCTTATCTTTATACGAAAGTGCCTGCAGGAAAAGAACCTGTTTTATCCTCCTTGTTCGAAAGGAGGAAATGATCGCGGATCTGTCTAAGGTTGCAGCAGCAGGGTCTTGACCTAGGATTTAAAAGGAGAATGTTTCTGCAAAAACTGGTGATTTCGTTTCAACTGCACTGCACCAGGTTATCTGACGTGAGGGATGGGCCTGGAGCTAGATGTCTGCGGGTCCCGGAGGGGAAAATCAGATTATACCTAACAATCGTCCAAAAAAGAGCTTGAAAGCAGGTCTAGGAGAAGAAGCATAAAAAAACAAAGGTAACATAAAATAAGAAGGTGTGTTTTTTGAGGGATTTTGACGAAAAAAAATTTAAGCAGGACTCTTGCAAAATGGAAACGAATTATTTATTATAATAGTTGTGTTAGCACTCATCATTAACGAGTGCTAATAAATACGAATACTTACATAAATTATGAGGAGGTTGTTTCACTTGTTAAAACCACTAGGTGATCGCGTCGTTATTGAGCTAGTAGAATCAGAAGAAAAGACAGCAAGCGGTATCGTTTTACCAGATTCAGCTAAGGAGAAACCACAAGAAGGTAAAGTTGTTGCTGTAGGTGCAGGCCGAGTTCTTAATAATGGTGAGCGTGCAGCTCTTGATGTGGCTGCGGGCGATAAAATCATCTTCTCTAAATATGCTGGTACAGAAGTGAAATACCAAGGCACAGAATACCTGATCCTTCGTGACAGCGACATTCTGGCTGTAATCGGCGAATAATTATTACTTAACTGAAAATATATCTATACAATTATAAGGAGGTCTTTTTTAATGGCTAAAGAAATTAAATTCAGCGAAGAAGCACGCCGTTCCATGCTTCGCGGTGTAGATCAATTAGCAAATGCAGTAAAAGTAACTCTTGGACCAAAAGGACGCAACGTGGTACTTGAGAAGAAATACGGTTCCCCGCTAATCACAAATGATGGTGTGACAATCGCGAAAGAAATCGAGCTGGAAGATGCATTCGAAAACATGGGTGCAAAACTTGTTGCGGAAGTAGCAAGCAAAACGAACGAAATTGCCGGTGACGGTACAACAACTGCAACGGTCCTTGCGCAGGCAATGATCCGTGAAGGCCTTAAAAACGTTACAGCTGGTGCGAACCCTGTAGGTATCCGTAAAGGTATCGAAAAAGCGGTTAAAACTGCTATCGAAGAATTAAAAGCAATCTCCAAACCAATCGAAAGCAAAGAGTCTATCGCACAAGTTGCGGCTATCTCTGCTGCTGACGAAGAAGTTGGACAATTGATTGCAGAAGCTATGGAGCGCGTTGGAAACGACGGCGTCATCACAATCGAAGAGTCTAAAGGATTCTCTACAGAGCTTGATGTTGTGGAAGGTATGCAGTTCGACCGTGGATATGCATCTCCTTACATGGTAACTGACTCTGACAAAATGGAAGCAGTTCTTGAAAATCCGTATGTCTTGATCACTGACAAGAAAATCGGAAACATCCAGGAAGTCCTTCCGGTACTTGAGCAAGTAGTACAACAAGGCAAGCCTCTATTGATCGTTGCTGAAGATGTTGAAGGTGAAGCACTAGCTACACTAGTAGTGAACAAACTTCGCGGAACATTCAATGCAGTAGCTGTTAAAGCTCCTGGATTCGGTGACCGTCGTAAAGCTATGCTTGAAGACCTTGCCATCCTTACAGGCGGTGAAGTGATCACAGAAGATCTTGGATTGGATCTTAAATCTGCGAACATCACTCAGCTTGGACGCGCAGCGAAAATCGTTGTTACGAAAGAAAACACTACAGTTGTTGAAGGTGCAGGCGAGCCAGATCAAATCTCTGCCCGCGTAAACCAAATCCGTTCACAAATGGAAGAAACAACTTCTGAGTTCGACCGTGAAAAATTACAAGAGCGCCTTGCAAAACTTGCCGGCGGCGTAGCCGTAGTCAAAGTTGGAGCAGCTACTGAAACAGAATTGAAAGAACGCAAACTTCGCATTGAAGATGCGTTGAACTCAACTCGTGCAGCAGTAGAAGAAGGTATCGTTTCTGGTGGTGGTACTGCCCTTGTGAACGTATACAACAAAGTTTCTGCTATCGAAGCTGAAGGCGATGTGAAAACAGGTATCAAGATCGTTCTTCGTGCGCTTGAAGAGCCAATCCGTCAAATTGCTCACAACGCTGGGCTTGAAGGATCCATCATCGTTGAACGCCTGAAAAAAGAAGAAGTTGGCGTAGGATTCAACGCAGCTACTGGCGAGTGGGTCAACATGATCGACTCCGGTATCGTAGACCCAACAAAAGTAACTCGTTCTGCACTGCAAAACGCAGCATCCGTTGCAGCAATGTTACTGACTACTGAAGCAGTAGTTGCTGACATTCCTGAAGAAAACGGCGGCGGCATGCCTGATATGGGCGGCATGGGCGGAATGGGTGGAATGGGCGGCATGATGTAATTCATGCCCCTAAAACCCAGCAGATTTTGGGTTTCTGGACTTAAGAATCTGTAAGTCCTTTAAGGTACAAACGAGTAAATAAGGTATGAATAAAAGAGGTTTTCCATTAGTAACTTTTTGGAAAGCCTCTTTTTATTTTGGGTAAGTTGGAATTTTAGCAGTTCGACAAATTCTGGGGCGTCACTGTGACCATTAATTAATACAGTTATGACGTTTCCTGTGTTCCAAAACAGGGAAAGCGTAAAATAAATTCATAACCTAGGAGCGCACAAATATGCTGAACACATTAAAGAGAATACCCGCCAGAACCTATATTTTAATTGTTATGGCACTGTTAATAATAGGCGGAGGTTTTTACATATTTACAGAGCTAGGTGAAGAGGTGCTGGAGAATGAAAAATTCATGATTGACAGCCATGCCGCCGACTTCGCTGAAAACCTTGCAACACCTGGGGTTACGACCTTTTTCGCATGGATAACAGAACTAGGATCGGTCTGGGCGCTGACGGTAGGATCCTTTATCATGCTTGGCGTGCTTTGGTATTTTTATCAGCGGAACAAGTGGAGAATTATTTATTTTGTTGTTGCTATGGGTGGAGTTACAATCTTGGTTAGTGGGCTTAAAGCTGCATTTTCCAGAGACCGCCCAAACATATTAGAGCAGTACGATGGAACTGGCTACAGCTTCCCAAGCGGTCATTCAACCGCCCCGATCGTTTTTTACGGATTTATTATGTATTTGATTATCAGAAGTAAATTGAATGCCTTAGCAAAATGGCTGATCAACATCTTCCTGGGAATCCTGATTTTATTAATTGCCTTCAGCCGCCTTCCACTTGGAGTTCATTACTTTACAGACGTAATCGGTGGGCTGGCACTTGGTCTGACATGGCTTGTCAGTTGTATCGCAATACTTGAAATTACTTTATGGCATAGTGGAAGAAAAGCGAAAAAAGAATTGTAAAATTGTTTATTGGTATCGACACTAGTGGGATAGATAAATTTTTTCATAAACAGATTCATCAAGGGAAATCTGTAGAAGGAATTTCACAAAGTTGAGCAAAACCTTGATTTACTAGACTCTCTTTACACGTTGTTATAGAAGTTATCCACTTTCAGTTTATTGGCGTCATGATGTGAGAAGCCGTTTCATCCTTTGGTATTAAAGGACTTGTTGGAAGGATAAAAGTGGTCTACTATACTTTTACTAATAATGGGAATATTAACGGAGCCTTCTCAAGAGTTCAGCAAACTTTTGAGAGGCTTCTTTTTTTCATTTATTGCGTTATCAGGAAAAAGTTTCTACTGAATTGCACTCCAGAACATAAACAGGGATAAGTCTCCCTTAAGATAACCAATATTAAGCAGACTTTCAACGGGGGGATTTGGTACCTCGATGTCGGCTCAACGTATGCTGAGGCTGTAGTCGATCCTTTTAATACACTTTGTATACCCTCTAGAGAATAAATCGGCTTAGTGGATCCACCAGTAAGTTTTTGGCTTTCACAGAACTAATATTATTCCAGGACTGCTTGAAAACCCTCGAATGTGATTTTACGAGTTCGAGTTATTATTCTCTAGAACTATGAATGTCAGGTGACAGTGCTTTGCAGTAATGGTGGATGAGACGTTCGTAACGTCTGATGGAGAGACGATCAATCATTGGGGTGTCTATGTGGAAAGCGGAAGTTTGTCAGAAATGTAAGAGTGATTTGCTAGCAATAATACAAGAAGCTTCTCAAAAGTGCACTAAACTTTAGGGAAGCTATTTTATTTCTTGAATATATTAAATCGGATTTGTAAGAGTAAGGCTTTTTCAAAATGAGTTTGGGTTCACTAAAAGAAGAGCTTAGCCAAAACAGTAACGGAGGGGTTGCTGTTTTCTCTTTGTATAATATTAGTCTATTTTTCTGAAAATGTAGTGTTTGTCCAAACCACATAGTTCATTTTTCATAGGATATATAAGAATTGTCTTTTGAAGTTGAGTTTCTGGAGTGCATCGCTTTATGAAAGACAGTTCATTCTTTAAGGAAAATAAATTTTTGGAAGGAGGGTTCAAATTTATGTTTTTAACAACTGGCCCAATAGAAAATAGTCTAGTTAACGGTGTACGGCCAATTCAGCAAGTGACAATTAAAGTGGTCAATCAAGATTCCGTTAATTCTTCTTCAGTTTCCATCTCTGGTTATATCTTAAATGGAACTAGGGTTTTATATGTTCATGAATTATTCTCTGTTGACCCGAATGAAGTAGTTACAAGAACCTATTTCGCTAATTTTGATGCTTATGAATTTTCGTTTATAACTGACGGACCTGCAGAAGATGAGACGCAGATTTCTGTATGGGGCAAAGATGCTGATGGTCGAGAGCTGCCTGCACAGAGGTTGGTTTCTGATGAATTAATTGGATCTGATCCTGAAGGGCCTACTGGTCCACAAGGGCCTACTGGTCCACAAGGTGCGACAGGACCACAAGGAGCAACGGGACCTCAAGGAGCGACGGGTCCACAAGGAGCAACGGGACCTCAAGGAGCGACGGGACCACAAGGAGCAACGGGTCCACAAGGAGCAACCGGTCCACAAGGTGCGACAGGCCCACAAGGAGCAACCGGA
>JBNJJI010000027.1:0-19165 GCA_051750065.1 Bacillota bacterium | reverse complement strand
GTTGCTGAAACTATGTTTCAGCCTGCTAATTAAAGTGTTAGCAACTTTGTAAGAAACGAGTTCTTACTAGATTAACGTTGACGTTTTGATTTGTTTAGTTTTCAATGTTCAATGTTCAGTACTAATCTCTCTTGAGCACCAAATTAGTGTAACATAGTTAGTAATGAGGTGTCAATGTTTTTGTGAAAGCCGTGCGCTGTTGTTTCAGCGACAAGGAATATAATATCATGGATAACTCTCATCCGTCAACAGCTAATGAAATCTTTTTTAAAAAGAAATGTTCCCCTTTATAGACTTGCTTCTAAAAGGCAGCTCTTCGCGTGAAGTGGAAGCCGGGGACACCAAGTGTTTGACCAACCTTAGTACTCTCAGTAATCATGATTTAATATTCCATCCAAGCTGTAAACCTTCGTTATGTCCTGTATCCCCTCTTCTCAGGGGGCAACGCTGCTACAAAAACTTCTATTATAGAAGAGACAAAACTCCGCTTGAATTTCAAGCGGAGTTTATACGATGATATACATTTGAATGATTGTCAATCCTACAACGCCCGGTATACCCAGTATTCCTGATATCGAGGAAGTCGCCAGGTTAATCGGTACATGTATGCCGAATTGGCCTCCAAAAGCATTTAAGAAGAATAAGAACAGTGCCCCTATCATTACTTTCATGCAAAGCTGACCCACCAATTTTAATGGTTTGAATGGCGTTCCCGCCGCAAGCAGAAAAACGATTAAACTGCTGATGATAGCGATAACTATAACAGGACTCATCTACTTCCCTCCCTTTTAAGGTAAAATCGTAACCTTATAGAGAGGATATGAGGGTTGTCTACCTTTTTATGACGACTTTTCTATTTTTCGCTTCCCTGAAGAATAGAAAGTACTTGGCTTCGGCAATCTTGGACTGGTAATTGATTTCATAAGAATTTTCAATGCTCAAATCTTCTAAAGCACGCTGAGAAATCCAATCCTTTTTTGTTTCTTCCAGTGAATGAAGCAGTTTATTGTCATACTCTTTTCGTAATTTACCTTTTTTTCGAAAGAACATCAACACATTCCACTCCCGTTCTATACATCTCTTCTTCCTTCCAATGCTTTAGAAAGAGTGACTTCATCCGCATATTCCAGATCTCCTCCTACCGGAAGCCCATGGGCAATTCTTGTAACGCGGATTCCAGACGGTTTTAGAAGTCTTGAGATATACATAGCTGTGGCTTCTCCCTCAATGTTCGGGTTGGTTGCAAGGATGACTTCTTCCACTTGTTCATCTTGAAGCCTTTTTAAAAGGTCGGGTACATTGATGTCTTCTGGTCCGATGCCATCCATTGGAGAGATTGCTCCATGCAGGACATGGTAAAGACCGTTGTACTCTTTCATTTTTTCCATGGCGATGACATCTTTCGGATCTTGCACAACACAGACAATACTTCGGTCCCTTCTTGTGTCCTCGCAGATATAGCAAGGGTCCTGATCCGTTATATGTCCACAGACTGAGCAATAGCTTAACTTTCTTTTGGCGTTTACAAGCGCCTTGGCAAAGTCGAGGACTGTATCCTCTTTCATGCTTAAAACAAAAAACGCCAGTCGGGCCGCGGTTTTCGGCCCTATTCCCGGCAGTTTCATGAAGCTGTCGATAAGCTTCGATATCGGTTCAGGATAATGCATAGTAATCCTCCTAGAACATTCCCGGTAAGTTCATTCCTTTGGTGAATTGTCCCATAGTTGAGTTCGTTAGTTCGTCCGCTTGTTTCAAAGCATCGTTTGTTGCAGCAAGTACTAGGTCCTGCAGCATTTCGATATCTTCTGGATCTACTACTTCTTCCTTGATGTTCACTTCTAAAACTTCTTTATGTCCGGAAACAATGACAGTCACCATTCCGCCGCCAGCAGTTCCTTCTAAACGTTTTTCACCTAGTTCCTCTTGAGCTTGAGCCATCTGTTTTTGCATCTTTTGCATTTGTTTCATCATACCTTGCATATTTCCCATTCCACGCATAGTAAAAAACCTCCAGTTATATTATTCTTTTATTTCTATTAAATCTTCTCCTACAAGCTTTCTTGCTTCAGCAATCAGCGGATCTTCCGCATCTTCACTTTCGGCAGACTCCGGATCATCGGATCTCTGATGTTTAATGAATTCCTCTCTCACACTCTGCCACTGATTTTCCGGGATGCCGATCGGCTGATAGTCCGTTCCGATCAGTTGTCCCAGTATCGAACCCAATGCCTCTGTAAACCCATCATTCTCCATTGCCATCTGGCAGTGGATGTCATACTTGAATTTCAGGATGAAAGAGTGAGAGGAAGCGGCAACAGGTTCTGCATCATTAAGCAGTGCGGCCTGTGAACGCATCTGCCTTTGATTAAGGACTTCAAGCATTTCACCCCAGCGGCTCTTGATAAGATTCAGATCTTCCTTTGTCGCTGTTTTCAATACTTCCCGTACCATTCCTGTTGCAACCTTGAAACCTTTTCGTGAAGAAGGCGCCCGCTTCTTAGGGGCAGGAGCTGCTTCCTGCTGTACAGGAACTCCCTTTGCCTTAAGCTGCTTCAATTCATTTTCCAAGCTCTGAACCTTTTGGATCAACTGCCCGATTTCCGGTGATGACACATTGTTCTCCACTTCAATTTGACAGAGTTTCACAATGGATACCTCTATATAGATACGGGCATGATTGGTGAATTTCATCTCTTGCTGTGCATCATTAAGTATATCAATAAATCTGTAAATATGCTGAGGTGAGACTCTTTCGGCCAATGACTTGAAATCTTCATCGAGCATGACCCGCTCAAGTGATTCCTCCAGGTTGGGAGCCGTCTGATGAAGCAGCATATCTCTGAAGTACAAGACAAGGTCTTCTGTGAGCCTTGCCGGATCTTTTCCTTGAAAAAGCAGCTCTTCCAAAGCTTGAAGAGCGTCGGCTACTTCATTTTCAAATATTGCTTTGGCCAATCTATTAAGATAGACCTGTGATACTGCCCCTGTAACCGTCAGTGCGTCATCGACCGTCACCCTGTCCTGGCTGAAGGAAATAGCTTGGTCCAGCAGGCTGAGGGCATCCCGCATTCCGCCTTCTGCAGCCCGTGCGACCACATGCAGTGCTTTTTCTTCATATTGTACACCTGATTCATCGGCAATATGAGTCATCCTGCCAACAATATCTCTTGCTGTAATTCTTTTGAAGTCAAAACGCTGACACCTTGAAATGATGGTAAGCGGAATTTTATGCGGCTCGGTCGTTGCCAGGATGAAGATGACATGCTTCGGAGGCTCTTCTAGTGTTTTTAACAGGGCATTGAACGCTCCGATAGACAGCATATGAACCTCATCTATAATGTAGACTTTGTAGGAAACTACATTAGGTGCATATTTGACTTTGTCCCGGATGTCACGAATTTCTTCAACCCCATTATTGGATGCCGCATCGATCTCAATGACATCCGGGATGGAACCGTCTGTAATCCCGATACAAGAGTCACATTCATTGCAAGGCTCTGCAATCGGAGCTCTTTCACAGTTGACTGCCTTGGCCAGGATCTTCGCTGCACTCGTTTTCCCGGTTCCCCTGGGTCCCGAGAAGAGGTAGGCATGTGATATCTTCTGTTGGAGGAGAGCATTCTGCAACGTTTTCGTTACATGCTGCTGGCCGACTACATCGAGGAACTGCTGCGGACGCCAGACTCTGTATAAAGCTTGATAACTCAAAACGTACTCCTCCTTTTATATGTATTAGTAAAATATGGCCGTTTTGAACAAAAGCTTCGACGGGCATGTGTTTTAAGTATCATCTCATCTATCTATTATAACTTAAATAAATTTAGTTTTACAAAGACTGTTTTACTATTAACAGGTTTTTGTTCAGGGATATTCTCTATACAAAAAACTCACCCCGTTAAGGATGAGTTTCATTATAAGTATTAAACTGCCGTGCACCTTCCGTCGACATGCATCCATAAGCGTTACTCAAGCAGTTAGCTCGGCCCAGGCAACCCCGCGGCACATGGGATAGTCCACTTAATGCTGCTTCCTTCCGGACCTGACATGGTTCATGGGTTCCCATTGCGCAGGACCCGGGCGTCAACACCACTTACTTGAGGCAGGCCTTACAGAGTGCAAGCCTCAGGAAGGGATTCAACCTCGCTGGAGCGGATTGCGAGTACAGGGCACCGCTACCTCCCCGTCTAGCACGGCAAAATTGATACCATATTTGGTTGCGCCATGTCCGACGCAAATATTAGTATACTAGCTCTTACGGAAAAAAGCAATGGGTTAGACATTGTCAATTCCTGCATCACTTTCCATCTGTGTTTTTCTTCTTTGCTTCTCCTCTTTCTTTTTAACTCGAAGGCTGCGGAAAAAGCTTGTCAGCAGCTGTCCGCATTCCTCTTGGAGCACGCCGGATACCACTTCACTCTGGTGGTTGAAGCGCTCATCCTCCAGAAGGTTCATCAAGGTTCCCGCACATCCCGCTTTAGGGTCAGGCGCACCATAAATCACAGTCTTGATTCTTGATAAAAGGATGGCACCTGAACACATCGGGCATGGCTCCAATGTTACATAGAGTTCCGCTTCTTCCAGCCTCCAAGTACCCAGCAGCTCACAGGCCTGCTCAATCGCCAGCAGTTCAGCATGAGTCACAGCATTTTGAGTTGTTTCCCGGAGATTATGGGCTGCCGCGATGACTTTACCATCCAGGACTATTACGGCCCCGATCGGAACTTCTTCTTTTTTCTCGGCTTTCTTAGCCTCTTCTATGGCAAGTTTCATAAAATATTCTTGATTGGTATCCACCTGTAAAACTCCCTGCCTATGGATAAAATCATTCTCCCCTCCTCACACTATTGCAAAAGGAGGATAATGATGAATGACCATACCGCTCTATTAATTATAGATATACTTAATCCATTTCAATTCGAACACGGCAAGACCCTTGCTGCCCACACCAGGAAAATGGTGAAGCCCCTTGATTCCCTGCGCAGTATCTGCCGGCAAAATAATGTGCCTGTCATCTATATCAATGACCATTATACCCTCTGGCAGGCCGATTTGAAAAAAATCTACGAGAATTGCCTGAATGATATTAGCAGACCTGTCATCGAACCATTGAAGCCAGGAAAAGATGACTTTTTTTTAATCAAACCGAAACACTCCGCTTTCTATGGAACTGCTTTAAATACACTTCTTCATTCCTTAAAAGTAGACACACTAATCCTTACAGGCATTGCAGGAAATATCTGCGTGTTATTCACTGCCAATGATGCCTATATGAGGGAATTTAACCTGATCATCCCGGAAGACTGCATTGCTTCTGTAAGCGAAGACGATAACCGATATGCTTTAGAGATGATGAAGAATGTGCTGAAAGCGGAAATCGTTAATTCAGGAGATGTATTTGAACGTTACCATTAGATTTGCGTAACACACTGGATTGTATAACAAATGCTGAAAAATATTCTCTTTAATCCCGGAAGAATTACTTTAATTGAAGTCGTGTGGCTTAAACGGAAATCTGACAGTATTATCTTTGCAAAAGAAGATTTTTGAAAGCAGCGCTGCTTCTGAATGCTTTTAACTCCCCTTTATGGAGGGGGACTTTGCTGCAGGCTGGCGGTCTCCCGCGGGATTTGCAGGATAAGAAACTCTTTACTATCTGGCTTACCAGTAAATTTCCGGTCCTTTAGTGTGTGATCTGAAACTCATCAATAGAGCTTACGAATCACCTCTAGAAAAAAGAGAAATAAAAGTCATGTCCCTATGAGTAACTAACGGGAAAAAATAAGGGGAGATTTTACCGCTATTGACAGATTTCATCTCGTTTTGTTGGTGAATAAGGGGAGTTTTTCCCCTTATTCAAGCCAGAGGCACCCCTTTTCTGGCATATTGAGTCAAATAAGGGGAATTCCTCCCTCTATTTAGGTGATTTTGGATTCCCATTTATTAATTAAGGGGGAAATTTCCCTCTATTTCTAAGGTCAAAGTACCTAACCTTATCCCCTAATCCAAAAAGTAATCCTAACTATTCCACATTAGGGAATCAGCATCTTTGCACCGGCTGGGACATCTCATAAAAAGAGCGCTGCTTAAAAATTATTGCGTTTTACCTTCCTCCCTTTTTTACTAAAGGCGATCTTCACTGCAGGCCTATTATCTCCTGCAGCGAAGATCGCCCGCCCCGCGAAGTTGTGCTCCTGCAGCGGTTATCCATTACTTTTAACAGCCACAATCCTTGTGAAAAGAGCCCTTTAAAAAAATATCTATTTGAAAACTTCCTCAATCATCATACTTGCCTCTTTTCACACATACACTTCTTACAGTGAAAATGTTAAAGGGAGGGCAAGTTATGCAAATCCATGTAGTTCAGCCTGGTCAATCGCTTTTTGGAATTGCTCAAACATATAATTCGTCTGTTGAAGATATCGTGGAAGCGAACGATCTTCCTAATCCAGATAATCTCGTTGCGGGCCAGACCTTGGTCATTCCCATCGTAGGTTTATTTTATTTTGTACAGCCGGGAGACAGCCTGTGGGCCATCAGCAGGAGGTTTGGCATCTCCTATCAGGAGCTTGCACAAATCAACGGGATTTCAGTTAATCAGCCGCTGCAAGTAGGTTTTCGTCTTTATATTCCTGAACGCCCGAAAACAGATGCAGAGTTCAATGCTTATGTAGAGCCTTATGGTACAACGGTGCAGCCGAATTTGGAAGAAGCCGCAAGAGAAGCAGCTCCCTATCTAACCTACCTTGCTCCTTTTGACTTTGAAGTAAACAGAGACGGAACATTAAGAGAACCTCCCCTGGGGAATCTGCTTGAGATTGGCCGGGCAAACGGAAATATCCTCATGATGGCCATCACGAATCAAGAGGAAGGGCAATTCAGCGATGAGGTCGGAAGGATTCTCCTGAATGACCAAAACATACAGAATAAGTTTCTCGATAATGTCGTGGCCACTGCCAAGAAATATGGCTTTAGAGATATCCATTTTGACTTTGAATATCTTCGTCCAGAAGACAGGGAAGCATACAACCAACTACTTCGGAAAGCCAAGGCCCGCTTCAGTCAGGAAGGATGGCTCCTTTCCACCGCACTTGCTCCCAAGACGAGCGCTGATCAAAAAGGGAAATGGTATGAGGCACACGATTATAAAGCCCATGGAGAAATTGTCGACTTTGTTGTCATTATGACTTATGAATGGGGTTACAGTGGAGGTCCGGCTATGGCTGTTTCACCTATTGGACCAGTCCGTGAAGTGCTTGAATATGCCATAAGTGAAATGCCGGCATCCAAGATCATGATGGGGCAGAATCTGTATGGTTATGACTGGACACTTCCGTATGAACAAGGAGATGTCGCGAAGGCAGTCAGTCCGCAAAGAGCTATTGAAATTGCAGCAGAAAATAATGTTCCTATACAATATGACACGGAAGCCCAGGCACCATTTTTCACTTATCAGGATGGGGAAGGTAATCAACATGAGGTTTGGTTCGAAGATGCCCGTTCCATCCAGGCAAAGTTTGATATGATGAAGGAGCTAGGGCTGAGGGGGATGAGCTACTGGAAACTCGGCCTTCCATTTCCACAGAACTGGTTGTTAATCACAGACAATTTTAATGTGGTAAAAAGATAATGTTAAGAGAACCGCCTTCTGTAACGGAAGGCGGTTCTTTATGTGTTTTAAGGCCTACCGGCCACCAAGTTGACTGTGAATACCTTAAAGAAAACACGCTATCATCTTTGACAAGAACTTACTTTTAAAAAGTCACCCTTGCGACTACATATTGTGTTAAAATAACTCTTGTCGTCATTTGACGAGTATATATCGATTATTACACCATAATGTCGGTAAAGGAGGACATTGTATGGGAAGCATACCATTCATTACGGTCGAAGGACCGATTGGAGTAGGGAAAACCTCTCTTGCAAAAGCGATTTCAACTCATTTCAATTATCACCTTTTAAAAGAAATCGTAGATGAAAATCCATTTTTAGATAAATTCTATGACAACATTGATGAATGGAGCTTTCAGACTGAAATGTTTTTCCTATGCAACCGCTACAAGCAGCTGGAGGATATAGAATCACATTTCATTTCTCAGAATAAACCAGTCGTCGCTGATTATCATATTTTAAAAAATCTCATCTTTGCTGAGAGAACGTTAAAGAACAAGCAGTTTGATAAATACATGAACATTTATCAAATACTAACAGAAGACATGCCTGTTCCGAATGTCGTGGTCTATTTAAACGCAAGTCTTGATACCCTTCTGCACCGGATCGCCCTAAGAGGCAGAGAGTTCGAAAAGAAAATAAGCCCTTTGTATCTTGAACAGCTTTCACTGGACTATGAACGGCATATAGAGCAGTTCGAGAGCAGATATCCACACATACCTGTTCTTCGTTTTAATGGTGACGAAATGGACTTTGTAAAGAATAAAGATGATTTAGCACTTATTATAGATTCTTTAGATCAAACAATGAAAAAAGGAGCCACTTTATCATGAATCTTCGAAATAAATACGGAATCCCCGGCAATTCTGTTATCACGATTGCCGGAACGGTCGGCGTTGGCAAATCGACGATGACCAACGGACTTGCGAAAGCACTTGGTTTCCGCACTTCCTTTGAAAATGTCGATACCAATCCATACCTGGACAAATTTTATGAGGATTTCAAGAGCTGGAGCTTTCATCTTCAAGTCTATTTCCTCGCTGAACGCTTCAAAGAGCAAAAGAAAATATTCGAATACGGCGGAGGTTTCATTCAAGATCGTTCCATCTATGAGGACACAGGCATCTTCGCGAAAATGCACTACGAAAAAGGAAATATGTCTCCCATCGATTATGATACCTATACAAGCCTTTTCGATGCCATGGTGATGACACCTTACTTCCCTCATCCAGACCTTCTCATCTACTTAGAAGGCTCCATCGATGACGTGGTGGACCGCATTCGTGAAAGAGGACGTCCAATGGAACAGCAGACACCGGTTGATTACTGGCAGGAAATGCATGTCCGCTACGAAAACTGGATTGATTCCTTCAATGCATGCCCTGTGCTGCGTTTGAATATCAATGACTACGATCTTATAAATAATGAAAATTCGATTGAACCGATTATTGAGAGAATTGGGTATTTTATCGAACAGACCCGATTGTTGAAATCATAAACAGAAAAGGATGGACGAGCAGCCGCTCTGTCCATCCTTTTTGAATTAACTTCTTTTTTACAGGGCAGCTTCGATTGCTAGAGAAACCAGAATGTAAAAACTTATAATGATATACCTCACTTCGATTTCGAGGGCATCACAAGCTGAACATCAATCTTTTGCTTTTTATTTCACTGACACGCCTGCACTCTGGTAGATTTCTGTTCATAAAAAAAACCGCTGCACAAGGCAGCGGTTTTCATATCTCCAATATTTATGCGCTATGGTTAATTTAAAACAATGGAGGAGGAAGAGGGATTCGAACCCCCGCGGGCTGTTACACCCCTGTCGGTTTTCAAGACCGATCCCTTCAGCCAGACTTGGGTATTCCTCCGTGTCGACAAATATTATAATATCACAGGATAAATATTGAGTCAACCGTTTTTCAAAGTTTTTTTAAAAAAACTTATCCTGAAATAATATTGAGCGGAAAAGTGGTTTTTCCGCTCAATATCCATTCCTCTTATTTAGGCTGGATAACTTCTACTCCGCGCATATAGGGTCTCAGTACCTCCGGAATGACGATACTTCCATCCTCCTGCTGGTAGTTCTCCAATATCGCGGCTACCGTACGGCCAAGGGCAAGTCCAGAGCCATTTAATGTATGAACATGTTCCGGCTTCGCACCTGGCTCACGGCGGAAGCGGATATTTGCACGGCGTGCCTGGAATGCTTCAAAGTTACTGCAAGAAGAAATTTCACGATACGTACCATAGCTCGGAATCCAAACTTCAATGTCATATTTTTTTGCAGCTGTAAATCCAAGATCAGCTGTACACATAGACATTACCCGGTATGGCAGGTTCAGTAATTGAAGCACTTTCTCTGCATGTCCTGTCAATTTCTCCAGCTCATTATATGAATCTTCAGGACGGACAAAGCGGACAAGTTCTACTTTATTGAATTGATGCTGACGGATCAGTCCTCTTGTATCCCTGCCGGCAGATCCCGCTTCAGAACGGAAGCAGGCACTGAATGCTGTATAAGCAATTGGAAGCTGGTCATTTACCAGAATCTCATCACGGTGGTAATTGGTCACAGGCACTTCTGCTGTCGGAACAAGGTAGTAATCTTCACTTTCAATCAGAAATGCATCTTCTTCAAACTTAGGAAGCTGCCCGGTACCTGTCATGCTCTCACGGTTAACCATGTATGGCGGAAGCATTTCTTCATATCCGTGCTCATCCATATGAAGGTCCATCATAAAGTTAATTAGAGCACGTTCCAATCTCGCACCCAATCCTTTATAAAACACAAAGCGGCTTCCTGTTACTTTGCTTGCTCTTTCAAAATCAAGAATGCCAGAATCTGTTGCAAGATCCCAGTGAGGTTTAGGTTCAAAGCTGAAAGATGTAACTTCCCCCCACTTACGCGCTTCTACATTATCATCTTCTGTAGATCCCACAGGTACACTCTCATGAGGAATATTCGGGATAGAAAGCATTAAGCGGTCGAGGTTTCCCTCCACTTCTTTCAATTCCTCATCAAGCTTTTTAATCTCGCTGCCGACTTCACGCATTTCAAGGATAAGATCATCTGCGTTTTGTTTCTCTTTTTTCATTTCTGCAATTCGCTGAGATACCTCATTACGCTTGCTCTTCAAGTTCTCTGTTTCCACTAGCAATTCTCTTCTTCTTACATCAAGCTCTTCAAACTTTTCAAAATCACTCAAATCTTCCCCTCGGTCTTGAAGACGATTCTTCACTTCCTCGAAGTTTGCTCTTAAATGTCTGATATCAAGCACTACTGTTTCCTCCTTGTAATCAGTCCGAGTCGTCAGAGAATATTCAGGAACACAAAAAACCCCCATCCCATAAAAGGGACGGAGGTTCCGCGTTGCCACCCTGATTGAAAATAGTAAGAAACTACTTTCCTCTTAAGTAATATAACGGCTTTCACCGAAAGAACCTACTGACACTGATGTGGCGTTCAGCTCTTTACTCAAGGATGGATTCATGAGGTGCTTACATCGGTTTTCACCAGCCACCGACTCTCTGAAGCAAGCAGTCCGCATTACTATTTCCTCTCAACGTTTTCGAACGATTAAGTTTGTATAATAACTTACTACAATTATTCTCTCAATGCAATAGGATTATGCCATTTGTTTTTCTTTTGTTTCCTCGACCATCTTGATGAAATATCCAGTCAGCCGGTTATCGGATGTCAATTCCGGGTGAAACGAACAACCAAGGAACTGGCCTTCGCGTGCCAGAACAATTCTGCCGTCATGTTTCGCCAGCACTTCAACATTCTCTCCTGCTTCCACAATATGCGGAGCACGGATGAATACTGCATTATATCCTTCACCTACATGAGCAATATCAAGATCAACTTCAAAGCTTTCACGCTGACGCCCGAATGAATTCCTCTCAACGGTTACATCCATGACACCCAGATGCGGCTCCGCATACCCTACGATATTTTTCGCCAAAAGGATGAGGCCTGCACATGTACCGAAAACAGGCTTCCCTTCAGCGATGAATTTCCTCATTGGGTCCATGAAACCATAGAGATCAATCAAACGGCGCATTGTTGTACTTTCTCCACCAGGGAAAATCAGTCCGTCGATGCCTTCAAGCTGAGTGGCTTTCTTAACCACTACAGCTTCAGCACCATTCTCCTGAATGGCACGGACATGCTCTCTAACAGCTCCCTGCAGCCCTAAAACTCCGATTGTAACCATTCTTACCAGCCGCGTTCTTGCATGCGTGTTTCAGGGGTCAGAGAAGAAATCTCAATTCCTTTCATCGCAATACCAAGATTTTTAGAAAGTTTAGCAATAAGTTCATAATCTTCGTAGTGAGTAGTAGCTTCTACAATCGCTTTCGCAAAACGTTCAGGGTTGTCTGATTTGAAGATACCAGAGCCAACGAAGACGCCGTCTGCACCAAGCTGCATCATAAGAGCCGCATCAGCAGGAGTCGCTATACCGCCTGCAGCAAAGTTAACAACTGGCAAACGTCCATTTTCTTTTATTTCAAGAAGCAATTCATATGGAGCACCAAGTAATTTTGCCTCTGTCATGATTTCATCCGTGCTCATAGTCACAAGCTTGCGTACTTGTGCATTCACTTTTCTCATGTGACGGACAGCTTCCACGATGTTTCCTGTTCCAGGCTCACCTTTTGTGCGAAGCATAGAAGCTCCTTCGCCGATACGGCGTGCTGCTTCCCCTAAGTCACGGCAGCCGCAAACAAATGGTACAGTGTAATCTCTTTTATTCAAATGGTACTCTTCATCAGCCGGAGTCAATACTTCACTCTCATCGATGTAGTCCACACCCATTGATTCCAGAATGCGTGCTTCAACGATATGTCCGATACGCGCCTTCGCCATAACAGGGATTGAAACAGCTCCCATTACATCCTCCACGATACGAGGATCAGCCATTCTTGCTACCCCGCCTGCCGCACGGATGTCCGCTGGTACACGTTCCAATGCCATAACCGCAACAGCACCTGATGCTTCCGCGATTTTCGCTTGCTCAGCGTTTACTACGTCCATGATGACGCCGCCTTTTTGCATTTCAGCCATTCCACGTTTTACTATGTCTGTACCCGTTTTCATTTCTATATGTCCCCCTTCAATTTCCTATATATATTTTCAACAAAAAAACAATATTATTGTAAGGAAAAAATTAACTAACTCTCGCAGGAAAATATTTTTCCCCCATGCTAAATAAACAACAAAAACCACCTCATGTCAAGACAAGTGGTGGTTTTTGGGTATAAACTTCCTTATTTCTTTAAATGAATCAGAACCAGCCTTTTACAGTAGATGTAATGCTTCCCCAAATATCAGAGAAGAAGCCGCCGACAGCTCTCATTGACAATGTGAACCAGTTCGCTTTTTCCACTGCGTCTGCCGTTACGACAGGTACTTGTCCGCCTGCAGCAGCATTACTTGTAATGTAGCCCAGATCATCTCCACCCTCGACTGTAAGGTAGCCGACCTGCTCTTCATCTTTAATAGGTGCTGTTAGCTGTTTATCTTCGTTCAATTTTTCTTCATCCAGTACTAATTTCGGTTCAAAATCCTTCTCACCGTTTTTAATAACCATTGATAATGGCTCTTTTGTATGAATTGCTGCTTCTTTTTCTTTCCCTTTCACAACCTGAAGAGTTTCCTGGCCTTTGATCTCATAATCAGCTGGGAAAATTTCTTCTTTAGTGAAGTTGGCGAAAGCATAATCTAACATGTTTGCCGTCTGTGCAAAACGTGCATGATACGGGTTTTCCCCTTCATTCGGCTGTGCATCCATAACAACCGTAATATATCTCGTACCGTTTCTTTCAGCTGTACTTGTAAAGCAATAACCGGCAAGATCAGTTGTACCTGTTTTTAATCCATCAACGCCTTCGTATTCATAAACTAGACCTTCAAGCATCCAGTTCCAGTTCTGCATATCGACATTTTGGAATTTTTGCTTTGCAATTTTGGCTGTGTCCAAAACTTCAGGGTAGTCATTCAGCAAATGGAAGGCAAGCTTCGCTGTATCGTTTGCTGACATCACATTCTCTTCTTCAGCTCCCGTACCTTCAGGCCTCATTTCTCCCAAATCGCTATTATTCAAACCTGTTGAGTTAACAAATTTGTATGAGTCAAGGCCCAGTTCTTCTGCCTTGTCACTCATCATCTTAATGAAATTCGTCTCAGACCCAGCGATGATATTTGTAATCGCCATTGTAGCGGCATTAGCAGAGTATATTGCCATAGCTTGATATAATTCTTTTACCGTGTACTGTGCTTCAGCTTCCAATGGAACATTACTTAAATCCGTTCTATGTGATAAATCTGAAAGTGGAACAGGTATCGTATACTGCTGCTCCCAATCAACTTTTCCTTCATTAACTGCTTCAAGGAGCAAGTACTCTGTCATCATTTTCGTCATACTGGCGATTCCCAGGGCCGTTTCCGAATTCTTTTCATAGATGATTTTGCCCGTTTCGGCTTCCACTATGATTGCTGCTTCTGCATTAATATTCAGTGCATCTTCAGCATTCGCAGAAATTGCCGGCTGAAAAACTCCTGCTGCTAAAACTAAGACCAAAAAAGAGACGACAGATTTTTGAAACCAATTTTTCACTTTGTAGCCCTCCATCAATTTATGTAAACACTTTTGTTATTTTATCATATTAGCACTATTTATAATAGATAGAGTATTTTCCTAGTTTAGGAAATAAAAAGCGGAAGCGGCCGTTCAGCGACGTACAGATTTTAGGGCTCTCGCATGAGATAAAGGAATCACGAAGAGCGACAGCGATTCGATGATGACTTATCGCAAGGAGAGAGACCGAAATCTGCTAGTCGCTGGCCGCTGGAGCTGGATTGATTATAAAGCGGAAAGGCCCCGCTCAGCGGCGTACGGACTGTACCAGCCCCGCATTGAGATAAAGGAATCACGAAGAACGAAGTGATTCGATGATGACTTATCGCAAAGGAGGGGCTGGGCAGTACGCTAGCCGTTGGGGTCTTGGAGCTGGATTGATAAAAAGCGGAAGCGCCTTGATCAACCCCGACAGAAAAATGTTCCAAAGAGAAAAAAGCCAGCAATAAAGAGGGCCTGGTCAAGGATGCACCTAATCAAAGAAAAAGCCTGAAAGCAGGCTTTTTCTAAGAACACTATTTTTTGAAATCTATTATAGCGAGTAATTCGGTGCCTCTTTCGTGATCTGCACATCATGCGGATGGCTTTCACGAAGTCCTGCACCTGTCATCTTAATGAACTGTGCTTCTTCTCTCAAAGCTTGAAGATCTTTTGCCCCGCAATAGCCCATTCCTGAACGCAACCCTCCGATCAGCTGATAAAGCGTATCAGCAAGAGGTCCTTTATATGGAAGTCTTCCTTCGATTCCCTCTGGAACGAACTTCTTGTTTTCTTCCTGAAAGTAACGATCCTTCGAGCCCTTTTCCATTGAACTGACCGAGCCCATTCCGCGGTATACCTTAAAGCGTCTTCCTTGGAAGATTTCTGTTTCACCAGGGCTTTCCGTCGTTCCTGCAAGCAGACTTCCGAGCATGACTGCATGTCCTCCTGCTGCCAGTGCTTTCGCAATATCACCGGAATACTTAATGCCTCCGTCTGCAATGATTGCTTTACCATGCTTTCTTGCTTCTGTAGCACAATCATAAATAGCTGTAATCTGCGGCACTCCTACACCTGCTACTACACGTGTAGTACAAATTGATCCTGGTCCGATTCCCACCTTCACTACATCTGCACCTGCTTCAAATAATGCGCGGGTAGCTTCTGCTGTCGCCACATTACCGGCAATGATGTTCAACTCAGGGTATTGCTTACGGATATCCTTTACAACTTGCAGAACTCCTGCAGAATGTCCATGGGCGGTATCAATAACGATGACATCTACCTGCGACTCCACCAGTTGTTCCACCCTTTTCATTGTATCACCAGAAACACCGACTGCTGCACCGGCTAACAAACGGCCATGCTTGTCTTTTGCAGAGTTTGGAAATTCAATTACCTTTTCAATGTCTTTGATTGTTATGAGACCTTTTAAAACACCTTCGTCATCAATCAATGGCAGCTTTTCTATTTTATATTGCTGCAGTATTTTTTCAGCTTCATCTAAAGTAGTTCCAACTGGTGCTGTAACCAGGTTTTCTTTTGTCATCACATCAGAAATCAAGATGGAATAATCCTGGACAAATCGCAGATCCCTGTTTGTCAGGATTCCGACAAGCTTCTGTTCTTCATTATTATTTACAATTGGAACACCTGAAATGCGGTACTTGCTCATCAGATGTTCTGCATCAAAAACCTGATGCTCTGGAGATAAGAAAAATGGATCGGAAATGACTCCGCTTTCTGAACGCTTTACTTTATCTACTTGCTCAGCCTGCTGTTCAATGCTCATATTTTTATGGATAATTCCCAAGCCGCCCTGCCTCGCTATAGAGATCGCCATAGCTGCTTCGGTGACCGTATCCATACCTGCACTAATCACTGGAACATTTAAATTCAACGTGTTTGTCAAACTTACCTTAATGCTTACATCCTTTGGTAAAACCTCTGACTTTGCAGGAAGAAGCAGGACATCATCGAACGTTAAACCCTCTTTAGCAAATTTCGTTTCCCACATTTTTCTTGTCCCCCTTTTCTCAAAATATTATTAGTAGGTTATCAATTGGTTAAAATACTGTCAAGAAGATATTTATTTGTTGGACTATTCGGATAACTTGGAGGTTTGAATATGATATCCCCTTTATCAGTTTGGGAATCATTAAGCTGTTTTCATTCAGCAGAAATGTCTCAAAAATATTTAAAAAAATGCTACCAAAAACTGTCCATTAATGAAGCTGATGTGCAAAGTTATAACAACTGCTTTCCGTTCATTTATTACTTGGAACAAGGCGAGCTTTACTTTAAGCAGGCCCTTGCCACCCACTTATCCATTCAGCCCATTCTGTTGTTCTATGGGTATATTCACCTGATTAAAGCCTGTGTACTCACAATTGACCCCTTTTACCCCCAGAACACCTCTGTGCTGGCTCATGGGGTAACAAGCCGAAAAAGAAAGAAGCAGCAGTACAGCTTCCTAAACGATGAAATAAAAATACAAAAGAATGGTCTGCTTTCTCACTTCGCATTAGAAATGTTTCACGTGAAACATTTGGAAGCTGAAAAATTTCAAATGGGTGATCTGCTTTCACAAATTCCTGAAATGAATGATACTTTCAAAATGGTGTTAAATAAGCAAACTCAATTTCCCTTGTCCCTCAATGGACAAACCCTTTTCTTCTCTAATGAAATCCTTAACCATTACCATATGTCTGAAGAACGCCTTCACCAATATTTGAAAGAGAAGACAGACAACAAAGTGGATGTCCACAATGGGCATCTATCTCTTCATGATTCAGTATATGAAGAGATACCACCTATCCGTCTCAATCTCCAGACAAGCCAGTACTCCCTGTCCTGTGACCGCACAGGAGCATACACACTGCCTGAACCAATCATTCATTACCTGCTCCTGTATAACTTGAGTATGATTGCCCGATATGAGACGGAATGGTGGAGCGAACTATTAAAAACGAACTCATCGGATGATTACCCTATCATTAAAAACTTTCTCTGTCTCTCTCTTAAAAAGCCGCCGGTTTTAATAAAAAACTACCTTCTGTCCAAATTGTAATTCAGCCGGATAAGGATGTTAAGCCCTAATAATGGTCTTTAACTTGAACAACTCACCTCCTTAGGAACATGCCGTTCACCCGGTCTTTTCGTTTAGAAACATAGGTATCTGGCCAGACGAGCAGGAACATGGGAAATATAGAAAAAAAAACGTGAATTCACTTTAAATGAATTCACGTAAAAATTTTATAAGAGCTCTTCCAAATCATCTTTAATTTTTTTAGGAGTGGTCTGAGGTGCGTATCTCTTCACTACATTGCCTTCACGGTCAATAAGAAACTTTGTGAAATTCCACTTCACCTCTGAAGTCATCAGCCCTTTTTTCTCCTTAGTGAGATACTTAAATAAAGGATGTGCATCCTTCCCTTTTACTTCCACTTTAGAAAACATCGGGAAGCTGACACCATAATTCACTTTACAAAATTCCATGATATCATCATTATTATCGAATTCCTGATTCATAAACTGGTCAGAAGGAAACCCCAGAACGGTGAAACCCTTTTCTTTAAATTCTTCATAAAGAGACTGCAGTTCTTCAAACTGAGGAGTAAATCCGCATTTGCTTGCGGTATTCACAATCACCATTGCCTCACCTCTAAACTCACTCAATGATACTTCCTCGCCATTCGGCTTTACTGCATTGAAATCATAAATTGAGGTCATCTCTATCTCTCCTTTGCTCTATATAACTCAAGACTAAGGGATAGGGCTTGCAGAAGCAAATTTGAATGCTGTCAATGGCTCGGACGGCGATGAGCGGTGAATCTCTTCGTCCGCAAATATCAAGCATGAGTACAAACGCTGAGGTGAGGGCAGTTGTCTCTAAGCAGCGAACTTTGGGACATGATGTGATGTCAGCGAGAAAGATCTCATCTTCAAGTAGCTGACCTTTTTGCTCTTCTTGCTCCTCCTCATCCTCGCTCCTGCGTCTGATGAAACTCCAGAACTAAACAATCTATATATCTATTTTCTTTTATACACAAAAAAGAGCACCCATTCAGGTACTCTTTTGGTCGCCTGGCGACGTCCTACTCTCACAGGGGGAGCCCCAACTACCATCGGCGATGAAGGCGAGGACGGCGATGAGCGGCGAATCTCTTCGTCCGCTTCGCTCGTTCGCATCCTCATGGGCAGAGCCCACTCCGGTGCTCTCTCCCTCTCGTCCTCGACCTTCTTGCTCCTCCCCATCCTCGCTCCTGCGTCTTATGAATTTGCGGAGGGAAAGGAATCTCACTCTTCTTGTTCTTTTCAATTCAAAAAAGAGCACCCCTTGGGTACTCTTTTAATTTGCCTGGCGACATCCTACTCTCACAGGGGGAGGCCCAACTACCATCGGCACTGAAGGCGAGGTCGGCGATGAGCGGCGAATCTCTTCGTCCACTTCGCTCATTCGCATCCTCATGGGCGGTTGCCACTCCGGTGCTCTCTCCCTCTCGTCCTTGACCTTCTGGCTCCTCTCCATCCTCGCTCTGCGTCTGATGAAACTCCAGAACTAAACAATCTATATATCTATTTTCTTTTATACACAAAAAAAGAGCACCACTTTGGGTACTCTTTTGATTTGCCGTGCGACGTCCTACTCTCACAGGGGGAGGCCCAACTACCATCCGCACTGAAGGCGAGGACGGCGATGTGCGGCGAATCTCTTCGTCCGCTTCGCTCGTTCGCATCCTCATGGGCGGTTGCCCACTCCGGTGCTCTCTCCCTCTCGTCCTCGACCTTCTTGCTCCTCCCCATCCTCGCTCCTGCATCTTATGGATTTGCAGAGGGAAAGGAATCTCCCTCTGCTTCTTTTATACACAAAA
>JBNJJI010000026.1:0-22198 GCA_051750065.1 Bacillota bacterium | reverse complement strand
TCAATTTTATACCTTAACCGGAAAATTTCCGCTTATTTTAGATATAACCGGTTACCAATGAAGGATTGTCATCTCTTCACAAGGCATACCTTCTACTAGGATAGGATGATGTGTGAGGGAAACTGTATCCTATCCTGAAGGGAGTTTTATTTTATACCTCGCTTCAAGTTTTCTGAGATCCCCGGCATAGCCAGGGGTTTTCAAGACTAGTAGAAAAACCGGCCACCTATCTCTTCATAAGATAAGAAGCCGGCTCCTAATTGTTTTATCAATTCCTTTTTGTACTAAATTGCAGACCTGAAACCCGCTTCTCCCCCGTTAAGCTGAAAAATGCAATTGCCCCAAGCGCAGCTGTGATAAACAGTGTCGCACCCATTGGCACAGCAGTTGTCTCGTTGATACCGACAAGCGGAGAAACAATCGCTCCAACAACAAGCGGAAGCATTCCAAGGACGGCACTGGCACTTCCAGCCCGGTGGCCCTGATGTTCCATGGCCAAGGTGAAGGTGCTTGTCAAAACCATTCCCATGGCTGTCATATAAATAAAAATTGGAATGACAATCGCAGCCAGCGGTCCTTCAATCATCGTCATCACGAGCAGAAAAGAAGTCGCACATACAGCAATGATGACCGCTGCTCTTAGCAGGTTTCTTTCCGGAATAATGCCTCCCAGCCTGCCGATTAGGAAACTACCAGTGATAATGGCCAGGCCATTAATGCCGAAGAGAATACTGAACACCTGTGGAGAAACCCCATAGATACCCTGGTACACAAAAGGCGTTCCTGCAACATATGCAAAACTTCCACCATGAATCAATCCGATTGTAAGCACGTACCCTATGAAGGACCTGTCCATAAACAAGCTGCCCATTGTCCTGACAGTACTTCCAAGCGTACTCGGAATCCGTTTTTCCGGCGGAAGAGTTTCCTTCAATCTCAGGGCCACCACTCCTACAATGACAAAACCGAGGAATCCAAGAACATAGAAAATGGTATTCCATGTCGCGAACGGAAAAAGCAGTATGGCTCCACCAGTTATTGGGGCAATCATCGGCGCTGTTGCATTGATTACCATCAGCAAGGCAAAGAATTTAGTTAATTCTCTTCCGCTAAAGACATCACGCACGACTGCACGGGAAAGAACTACCCCAGCTGCAGCGGTGAACCCCTGCAGAAAACGAGCAAGTATTAGCACTGAAATACTCGGTGCAACCGCACAAAGTATTGAGGCCAGAGCAAATAAAAAGAGGAAAAGCAGCAAAGGGTTTTTCCTCCCTTTTGCATCACTGATTGGTCCCACCACAATCTGTCCAGCAGCAAGACCGATCAGACAGCTTGTTAAACTGAGTTGAACCTGTGAAGCCGTTGCCCCGAGGTCACTTGCTATACCAGGAAAACTCGGCAAGTACATATCGATATTCAGCGGGCCAAGTACTCCCAGCATTCCCAATAGAAAGGCCAGGCCGATCCGTTCTCTGCCTGTTGGTTGTTGGATCATGTTTGTTAAACTTCCTTCCTTTAATACACTTTCAATGTGTAAAACTCTTATACTTAAATTTCCAATAAGTTCAATTGATTCTAGCAAATGGTGTGCAGCTTAATCAAAAGAAATGACTCGACAATTTTATACCTATAATAAAAACAGCCAAAGCTCCTTAGCTTTAACTGTTTTATTGTGCTGACAGCATTTCCAGCCCCTTATGAATTTCAGCAATCACTTCTTCATCTTTCTCTTTTTCAAGAAGCCTGTGCAGAGCTACTTCCGCATCCTTACCGCCTATCTTCCCTGCTGCCCAGGCAGCTGTTCCTCTGATGACCGGCCTCACATCATTCTCCATGACCGAAATGAGATCAGGAATCGCAGTTTCATCTTTATAATGAGCCAGAGCAATGATTGCGTTCCGCTGAATCGGCTTCTTCCCTCTCCATGAACCGGAAACATGCCCATATTTCTCTTTAAAATCCCTGTTGCTTATCGTCAGCAAAGGTTTCAGCAGCGGCTTGGCGATTTCAGGATCAGGCTCCATCTCCCAATGGTTATGGAAGTCCTTCCCTTTGTTTTCAGGACAAACTGTCTGGCACGTATCACAGCCATATAGCCTATTGCCCAGTTTCGCCCGAAATTCATCTGGGAGAAACCCTTTCGTCTGCGTCAGAAAGGCAATGCAGCGCTGGGCATTGAGCTGGCCGCCTTCGATGAGCGCACCCGTCGGACAAACATCCACACACTTATTGCATGTTCCGCAATTCTCTTCGATTGGCTCATCAGGGGCAAAAGGTAGATTAGTGATCATTTCGCCAAGGTAGACATAAGAGCCAAACTCTGGTGTGATAATGGCGCAATTTTTCCCGCTCCAGCCTATTCCCGCACGTTCGGCAACAGCCCGGTCTACCAATTCACCTGTGTCAACCATTGATTTAAACTGAGCTTGAGGTACCTTTGAGCGAATATAGTCTTCCAGCTTCGCCAAGCGGTCCCTTAGAACGGCATGGTAATCGGTGCCCCAAGAGGCTCTGCAAAAAATGCCCCTGCGCTCTCCCCTCTTGCTTTGAGGAGCATCTTTCATCCGAGAAGGGTAGGCGAGAGCAATCGCGATGATAGATTTCGGTCCGTCGAAAATTAATGAAGGATCAACTCGTTTTTCGATATCTTTTTCCTCAAACCCTGACTGATACCCCAGCATCTCCTGGCGCAGCAGGCGGTTCTTCATTTCCGAAAATGTATCCGCTGTTGTAAACCCGATCTTATCAATGCCGATTTCCTTGCTGTATTCAATGATATCATGCTTCAGCCCATCAAAATCCATTGCTCTCTCCTCCTTTCTAATTGAGTAGTTGATTTCCGCTCCAATCAACTCTGCATAAGAATTTCAATTTCAATGAGTTTATTATCCAACATACCTTTGCATAAAAATAAAAGCTATTTTATATTATTAATTTTTCATCTCTAAGTGCTAAGACTGTTACTTTATTTCACATAAAGTAAAGAGTAAATGATACCATCTATTACTAACGTTTAAAGTATCTTATTATAAACAATCGAATTCGCTTATATGAAATATTGCCGTGTACTATGATAAACTATTTTAAAATAAATGTGGAGGGAAAATAAGTGGAAATTACAATAAACCCTGCAATTACAGAGAAAATAGACGGATTTAAAATTGGATTTATTCAATATAAGGATATTGAAGTCGGAGCTTCACCACAAATGCTGAAAGGAAGGCTCCAACTCTTTCAAGAATCCATCTTCTTCGACCTGCAGCAAAAAGGCGTCACCGAGATAGACGGTGTCTCACAATGGAGGAAAATCTTCAAAACTGCCGGAAAAGATCCTAACCGCTACCGGCATTCGGCTGAGGCATTATTTCGACGTATCCAAAAGCAGAACTACCTGCAAACGATCAATTCCGCCATCGACCTCAACAACTTTTTTTCTCTTCAATACGAAGTTCCGATCGGCATTTACGACCTCCATAATCTGCAAGGGGAAAACATTGAATTAAGACTAGGAGAACAAGGTGAAACCTACACTGGCCTGAACGGACGGGAAAACTCCCTTGAAAACCTGATTGTGGCAAGCGACAACAGTGGTCCCTTCGGCAGCCCGTTTGTTGACTCCTCCCGTGCTCCTGTTGGAGAAGAAACGAAGAATGCAGTACAAATTATTTTCCTCAAGCCTTCTCTTTCAGTCGAGGAAAGCGAAAAGCTGACAAAATCGCTGATGGATATGTTTGTTTCGATTCATGGTGGAGAAGGAACTTTTACTGTAGTTGAAAAATAAAAGAAAAAGCAGAGATCATTTGCGGTCTCTGCTTTATTAATGAAGTTTTAACTATAGCAGCCAGTTTTTTAACCTCACTAAATTCTCTTCCATAAATACAGCATTTTTCTCAATACCTCTCCGTTTACACCAGCCGATACTATTGAAGGCATCAGCAAACCGGTAGAAAGGCAGTACACTTTCCAGGTCAATCAATGGCCTGACGCTGGTATATCCCTCTTTATATGCATTATACAGGTTATCATCCAAGCTTAAAAAATCGCGGTACAGTTTGGTAAAGTCAACTTCTGTACAACCAAATCTTACACTTTCGAAATCGATGATGCCTGAAACACTATCATTATTGACTATAATATTTGCCGGACGAAAGTCCATGTGAACAAAGCTTGGTCCGTCTGGAGCCGGGAGCTGTTTTTTCATCACTTCAAATTTCTCAATGGACATTCGATACAATTCCTCATCCAACATGCCCTTTACATCTTGAGCAAAACTATAGAATTGATCTTCTACAAATTGGGACCAGTTCGAAAACTCATTTTTTATGCCCTTCAACTCTACATCTGCGGGCGGACTAACAGAGTGCATTTCTGCATGTAAAATTCCAACTTGGTACGCAACTGTTGGTGAAACCCTGGTTGTCAGCGGCTTTCCTTTTAATTCAGATAGCAGGAACGCACCGGCACACTCATCATCTCCCCTCCAATAATCCAGCATTTCCGGAATGGCCACCCTGCCTTTTAGAATCTTATAGGCTTCTAACTCCCGCTGAAACTTTACCTTGGAAAAAGGAATCTTCAAATAAACGATGCCACCATTTAACAAAGTACACTGATAAACAGTTGAACTAAAGGAGTCTTCAACCTCATTGGTTGAAAGTACTTGCAGCCCAAACTGTTGAATGATAGAAGTTAACATCAAGCTTTTCCCCTTTAAATTGAAATTCCTTCACATAAAAAATAATCTGTAGAAATATTCTCTCTATTATAACATTCCCTCAATGGCCTTCTGATGGATATTTAAAGAAATTACTAATTTTGAAATTGAGCAACTGCAAATATAGCGAACGATTATATGTTAACTCCTTATAAAAATGGGGAACAAGTATAGAGGAAGGTTTATCAGAGGAGTAAATGAAAAAGGAGTGGAATTTATGAATCAGAAACAATTCGATCGTATGAAGAATGGTAAAGGGTTTATTGCCGCGCTGGACCAGAGCGGCGGCAGCACACCAAAAGCACTGGAAGCTTATGGCGTTATGGGAGACGCGTATTCGAATGAAGATGAGATGTTCGAACAGGTGCATACAATGCGCACAAGAATCATCACATCTCCTGCATTCAGTTCAGAGCATATCCTTGGAGTTATTTTATTCGAGCAGACGATGGACAGCAAAGTAGAGGGCCAATATACGGCGGATTATCTAGCTGACCAAAACATTGTTCCCTTCTTAAAAGTGGACAAAGGACTAGCTGAAACAGAAAACGGCGTCCAGCTCATGAAACCGAATCCCGATCTCGATGAGACTCTTCGCCGAGCGAATGAACGCAACATTTTCGGTACCAAAATGCGGTCGGTCATCCATGAACCGAATGAAGCGGGAATCAAGGCTGTCGTTGACCAGCAATTTGAAGTCGGGAAGAAAATCATCGCGGCAGACTTAGTTCCTATCATTGAACCGGAAGTTAATATCAACAGTGAGAAAAAGGAAGAATGCGAAGAAATCTTGCGGAAGGAGATCCTGCAGCAGCTGAATGACCTGGCCGAAGATGAAAATGTGATGCTGAAACTCACCATTCCGACAAAGGCCAATGCCTACAAGGAATTGGTCGAGCATCCACGCGTCGTCCGGGTGGTTGCCCTTTCAGGCGGTTACTCCCGTGATGAAGCAAACGAAAAATTGAAAGAAAACGATGGGATGATTGCAAGCTTCTCCCGTGCACTTGCTGAGGAATTGAGGTTCAATCAATCCTCCCAAGATTTCGACGAAGCAATGAAGAGTGCCATTGAATCGATTTATGATGCATCCGTTAATAAAAAATAGAGTGGTTTTGCCCCCCCCCTGCTTCCAATGGGAGTGGGGGATTATTATATTTTGATAGGGACAGCTATGTGCTTGCTGCTTAGCCTGCTACTTTATTATAGTTTTTTTGAGTAAGGGACAGTCTGGTTTGGAAGTACGTTTCATTTTTCAATTAAAGGCCCTGTATATAGAAGATTAGAGTTCTAAAAGGGAATTCAACTATACAAGATAGTCTTCATCAGCGAATAACTTTTCTTTAACAAGGCTGACCTGCTCTATCATATGCCCGATATTTCCTTCTCCAGCATATAAGGACATATCAAAAAAGTCATTATCTAAACCAGACCAATAAAGAATATTCTCATCTCCAGAAACCGGTACATCCCCTTTCAATCTACCAACATATACTTCAACGTAACAATTTTGAAGGTAGTATTTAAAATCCATTAAATGATGAAGGGTTATGTCTTCATTGGAAATATTCGTTTCCTCAAATAGCTCTCTATACGCCGCATCTATACCTGCTTCTCCGTTCTCTATTTTTCCACCTACTAAATTACTTAATCCTTTATAAGGATTCTTCAACCTTTCACACATCAACAACCCGTCCATATCTTTGTTATAAATCATCAAGACATTATACCCTTGCATTTCATCACTTCCTTACTTTTTAATACTGCAAATTACTTTAATAAAAAGCTCTGTTAAAGAGTGTTGTTTTTTTTAAGGGTATGTTGACTTCCACTCCAGGTGTACGACTCCGCGGGGCGGGCGGTGAGCCTCCTCAGCTTCGCTTCCGGGGTCTCACCTGTCCCGCTAGTCCCGCAGGAGGTCGAACACCCTCCGCTCCAGTCAACATATCCGGAGTAAATTAGAATCTGTAAATAGGAAGCGTTAATTTTTTTCTATATAAACGCTGGGTAGATTCACAATAGCATTTATTAAAATTTATTAACCGCATTCTTTTTGTTCCTAATTGGGGGATGCCTTCTTAATGGTACATGAATCCAAAACATCTCAATAACAACAATATTAACTAACAGCGCCTAATAAAAAAAAGCTCTTCTAGTAAAAATACGCATACGTTTGTATCTATTTTGATTATAGCTTAAGAATGGAATGACCAAGTTCAAGCCTCAATCTATAGTGGTTCATAATTCTTGTCTGTTCTTCAGTCAGCCTCTCTTTATCCCAGAACATATGCATTAGACTGTATTCAAATATTTCTTTTAGTTTAATAAATAGAGGAAGATTATCTACCATTTCTACGGATAGCTCATTTTCCTCTTGATATCCTTCAATGATTGCTTTCGTTATACTTCGTCCGTATTCAACTATGTTACCTCCACCTGCAAACGAGTACTCCAATGCACTATAGATTGGAACTGCTAAATCAAAAATGTAGAAGTGCTTCTCACAATCTTGAAAATCAACCATTGTCAAATTCAGATCTTTATCAACGAGTATATTTTCCAGCCATAAATCACCGTGTAACAGTCCGTAATTAGAATCATTTATCGGGATTGTTTTAATAGTGGATAAAATTTTTTCTGCAATTTCCCTAATAGTAGATTCCTCTTTAGGGATATACTTAAGAAAGGCATATTCCTCGTTATCATGCCAATCATTGATGTATCTAATTGGATGTACTTTTTCAAATTTTTTGGACAAACGATGTAATTTACCAGTTTGCCGACCTAATTCTTTTAATACCTCTGCATTCCACTGATTCCTTGATAGGTGAGCACCAGGTGCCGATTTATACAGAACACTTAAGACTTCTTTGTCTTCAAGAGTTACCTTCTCAACAACTCTTCCGTTTAAAGAAGGTATTGATGGGGATACACCAAATCCTTCTTTAAATAAGAAATCCGTATAAATCACTTCTTCTAATTGTTCATCAAAACTTTTATAGTTTGTAATTCTTGCATTGTAATAACCTTCTTTAGAAGTACACCTAAAAATCTCATCTGTTACTGGTTCAACTTTAATTAAATCCACTGGATATATTCTGTTAAGTAGTTCTAGTATCTTTTGTACCAAACTTACTCTCCCCTTCCTTAATCTAGCGAAAACAAGAATTTCAGCTATTATGTTTTATTTTGAATTATGGCCTTGTTGCTTATTATCCGAATATGCCTATGTTCGCTAAAGCAGCTGAAGGGAGTCGCTGATGTTCTGCAAACTCCCCCTTCATTCCAGATATATAACTCATTTTTCATTATAAGGTATTGGTTTTATGTTAACGTTTAACTTTAAAAAGTAAAATGGTTTCCCTTTCCTCTAACAACTCGCCTGTGTTTACGAATCCAAGTGATTCATAGAATCGAAGTGCGGAATAATTGTCCGGCTCTGTTGAAAGGCTAATGTAATGACAGTCATCATTTTCTTTGAACATATCTATGACTTGCTGCATTGCCTCTTTCCCATATCCCTTTCTTTGATAAGATATATCTATCATAAACCTGGGAATCCAGTACTTCCTTTCTTGAATCTCTTCGGGGTCATATTCCGTCATTACAAAACCTATAACCTCCTCATCTAAATGGATGGCGTACGGTGTGAAATTGGAATTCACCTTCGACTCTGCAATAGAATAAACATTAGGAGCGATCCGATCCACTTGATCCTCCGCTAACTTTAGATCCAGACATTTATACATATTTTCCACTGTTAATTCCTGAATTGATATTTGTGCCATAAACATTCTCCTCAATTTAAGATTTACTTCTCGTACTAAAAAATGCTTGAATACCTTACCTTAACGGCTATTTTTATTCCTTTTGTTTTAAGATCAAATAAAATAATCCCACCCCCAAGACAATTGTCTTGGGGACGAGATTATTATCGCGGTGCCACCCCATTTTATTAATATGTCGCCATATTAACCTTATTAGGTACGCATTCATAACACTAGCTTATACCCTTCCTCTATAACGGGAGTACCCGTCCCACTATCCCTTAGTAAGTTCCAATGTGATGCTCCGAGGCTTGCTTCAGTAACAAAATCCTTACTCCTTTTCACCAACCGGAGCTCTCTGACAAAGATTCCATTACCTACTCTTCTCTTCATCGCATTTAATATTATTTAACATTATCCAATATTCAATTAATTAAGTGAATAGTATTTGAAAATTATTACAGAACATCTACAATTTATCATTAACTTTTCTCAAAAATATAGTGACGATTCCTACTAACGCAAGTCACTCAATCTCGTTTCCTATTCAACTGCCCCTTTAACAGAACACCAAACAAAAAAAGCACCAACCCAAAAAGAGCTGGCACTCTATCTTTCATATTTACTCAGAAACTAATATCAATAATATCCTAAACCCACCACATCTCAGAAGGCTGCTCTTCAATCAAAATAGATTTCAGATTTTTCACAGCCCGTGCAAAGCCTTCTTCAATGGACATGATTGGGTCTTCGTGTTCAATGCTGACGACGTAATCATAGCCGAAGGTCCTTAATGCACTCATCATATCAGACCATTCCTGCAGGCTGTGGCCGCAGCCGACGGAGCGGAAGGACCATGCTCTTGTCTGGATATTGCCGTATGGCTGCATGTCTGTCAGGCCGTACATATTGACGTTGTCCTGGTCGATATAAGTATCCTTTGCATGGAAATGGTGAATGGCTCCTGCTTTTCCAAGGATTTTGATGGCTGCGACCGGGTCGATGCCCTGCCACCATAGATGGCTTGGGTCAAGGTTGGCACCGATGGCTTCGCAGGTTTCTTCGCGCAGCTTCAGCATTGTGTATGGGGTATGGACCAGAAATCCTCCATGCAATTCAATGCCGATTTTCACATTGTTCTCTTGAGCTAATTTCCCTATCTCTTTCCAGTAAGGAATCAACTTTTCTTCCCATTGCCACTTCAGAATATCGCCATATTCGTTCGGCCATGGAGAGACTGGCCAGTTTGGATGCTTTGCCCCTTCATGATCTCCTGCTGTTCCTGAAAAGCAGTTAACGATTGGAACATTCATCAGCCCGGCAAGGCGAATGGTCTTTTGAAGGGCGGCGTGAGATTCCTCGGCAAAAGCTTTTTCAGGAGAGATCGGATTTCCATGACAGCTGAATGCACTGATTTCCAACCCTCTTGAGGTTACTTTTTCAAGATATTCGGCGCGTTTTTCTTCACTTTCCAAGAGAGCATCGAGATCGCAATGGGCATTCCCTGGATATCCCCCTGTGCCTATTTCTACTGCATGCAGCCCTGCTTCTTTTACATAATCCAGCATTTCTTCGAAGTTCTTTTGCGAAAATAATACCGTAAATACTCCCAGTTTCATATGTGCTTCCTCCTATTGCAGTCGGATGCTTCCACCCTTTTCACTGCTTTGGTATATGGCTTCAATGATTTGTGATACTTTCATGGCTTCATTCGGTTTGACGATAAGTTCCTCGAGTCCCATACAGCTTTTTATAAAATTCTCCGCCTGAGGGATGCCGGGATCTTCTTCGCCAGGCACCCAGTCCGCGTTACTGCTGAGCAGCATGCCATGCTTCATTTGGTTTACATGAAGGGGAAACAAATCAAGTCCGCCCGTCAGTCCTGAAATGCTCATCACTTCTTCGTCTCTTTTCACATTCGCACTCCAGGATGTTTCAAACAGCATCGAGGCGCCGTTATCAAATTTGATGTAGGCTGTCACATGGTCATCCACTTCAAAGCTTTCGCGGTCAAAGTCTCCCCACATGTTCACTTCATCGGCAATTTTGCTGAGCTTGTTATAGGTGGAGCCGGTAACTTCTACAGGAGTTGGGTTCCCAAGAAGCCATAGGGAGAGGTCAAGGAAATGGCAGCCGTAATCGATCAGGCTTCCTCCCCCTTGAAGCTCCTTATTGGTGAACACACCCCAGCCGGGAACTTTTCGGCGTCGGATGGCCCTGGCCCTTGCGACAATCGGTTCTCCTATTTCATTCTGGTCAATCAGCCTTTTGGCCGCCTGGCTTTCTTTCATGAAGCGGTAGTGGTAGGCGATACTTAAGACTTTTCCGGACTTCTCAGCAGCATCGATCATCGCCTGGCATTCTTCGGGAGTCATCGCCATTGGTTTTTCACAGAAAACGTGAACTCCGGCATTTAAAGCAGCGATGGTAATTTCTGCATGAAACTTGTTTGGTGTGCAGATTGTGACCGCATCTATATGAGGAAACATATCATGATAGTCACTGAACACCAGTGGGATGCCGAAGTTTTCAGCCGCCTCTTCCGCCCGCTGTGTGTTAATGTCACTGACGGCTTCGACAGCAACTATATTTTCAAGGTTTTGATAAGCAGGAATGTGGCGTGATTGAGCAATCCCGCCGACCCCGATTATCCCCATGCGAAGTTTTGTCATAGCTGTATACACTCCAATCAGATTTTTACGATTCGTTTGGTTTCATTTGATTCCAGGGCAGCAAGAACCACCTGCAGAGACTTCATGCCTTCTTCCCCGGTTACAGCCGGTTCTGTATCCTCGACGATAGATTTTACAAACTGCTCAATGACGCGGGAACTTTTTTGCCCGCCTTCTTCATTGGTCTGAATACCGCCAAGCTCATATCTCACGACTTCTCCATTGACATACTGGACGACGAGCGAATGGACTGGATCATCTTCCAGGCGCAGGATGGCTTTCTCTCCATAGATAATCGTTGAGTTATCTTCTTTTGAAACATACGACCAGCTTGCAGCAAGGGTGCCAATGACCCCGCTTTCTGTTTTCAATACACAAACCGCTGTATCATCCACATCGGCCTTTTCCTTTGAGCTGGTTTCAATGAAGGAACCAACTTCGGAAAACTCTTCGCCGAGAATGTAGCGAAGCAGGTCTGTTTTATGTACTCCGAGATCTCCCATGGCACCGATGAATGCTTCATCCTTCTTGAAGAACCAGCTGTCCTTGCCATCTGCGCTCCATCCTTCTGGACCGCCATGACCGAAAGCAGAACGGAAGCTGTAAATTTTACCGATCTCACCGTTTTCAATCAACTTTTTCGCCTTTTCGTGTGAAGGAACAAAACGTTGATTATGCGCGATCATCAGCTTCTTGCCGGCCGCTTCTGCTGCTCCGATCATCTCTTCTGCTTCTGCAGTCGATGTAGCCATTGGTTTTTCACAGAGGACATGCTTCCCTGCTTTCAGTGCAGCGACCGAGATTGGAGCATGAAGGTAGTTTGGTGTGCAGACGCTGACAGCATCCACTTCCTCATTGGCCAGCAGTTCTTCATACTCTGTATAGGCCCGGGCTCCGTACTTTTCAGCGATTTTTTCCGCTCTTTCTTTGACAATATCGCATACAGCCGTAATCTCAACACGTTCACTGTTTGCATATTCAGGCAGGTGGCGATGCTGAGCTATGCTTCCGCAGCCAATTACCGCAATTTTAATTTTGTTCATTTCATTTCCTCCTCAGCTTTAGTTTGTGCCTTTGATTGTTTCAAGTGGCTGCGCATTTCCGTAGACAGGTCTTTCTCGCTTCACTGGCGCAGCCCAGTTAACAGCATTGACAATGACCTTTTGAACTTCTTTATTGTAGTAGGTAGGGTACGTTTCATGGCCGGGGCGGAAATAGAATACCTTGCCGTTGCCACGCCTGTAGGTGCATCCGCTGCGGAACACTTCTCCTCCTTCGAACCAGCTGACCATCACGAGCTCATCAGGGGCCGGGATATCGAAGTGCTCACCGTACATTTCCTCTCTTTCAAGCTCAATGTATTCTCCGAGGCCTTCAGCGATTGGATGGCTTGGATCGACCATCCAGATGCGCTCCTTCTCATTGGCTTCCCTCCACTTAAGGTCACAGGAAGTGCCCATCAATGTTTTGAAAATCTTTGAGAAATGTCCCGAGTGGAGTACAATCAGCCCCATCCCGTCCAATACACGCTGCTTTACTTTCTCCACTACTTCATCGGAAACTTCTTCATGGGCGATATGTCCCCACCAAAGCAGGACATCTGTATTTGACAGGACTTCTTCTGTTAAACCGTGCTGCTCTTCATCGAGAGTCGCAGTTTTAACATTGAACGGTTCCTCTCCCAAAAACGAGGCGATGGCTCCGTGAATGCCTTCTGGATAAAGATCTCGCACGGTCTGGTTTTTCTGTTCATGTCTGTTTTCATTCCATACTGTAACGTTAATCATTGCTGATACCTCCAAAGTTTATATTTTTCCGGTAATAGACTGCCTGAATTCATTAGGAGTGAGTCCTTCATGTTTTTTAAACACCTTGCTGAAATATTTTTCATTTTGATAGCCGACCCCATAGGCAACTTCATAGATTTTCAGATGAGGATTTTCAAGCAGCTTCTTGGCTCTGTCCATTCTAATACTTGTCAAGTAGTCCGTGATAGTTGCCTTATAATCCTGCTTGAATTTCCTGGAAATGTATTCCCTGCTGAGATAGAAGCGGTCAGCAATCTCCTGCAGCGAGATATCTTCTTGATAATGCTGCTGCAAATACTCCTCAATTCTCTGCATACTATTTTTTTCTGTCTGGTATTTTGCTTGAGATAACAGCTCCACAAGTCCCTTGAATTCAGCCTCTTTCTCCCTTTTAAACTTTTCCTGGGAAAAACTGCCGTCTTCACTCCAATAATCCTTTCCTTTATAAAAGGGACCTTCACTGTTAATCTCGTATTCTTTCAGCCAGTTATTTCTCAGTAAATTGAACTGAGTTTCCCAAGCGGAAATTTGCTGCAGCGAGAATGTATGCTCTTTTTCCAGAGAAGTAAATAGAGTGCCCAGCTGGGAATCGACTTGTTCCATACTTCCTGAACGCAATGCCCACTTCAGCTCATTAGAATGGTCCAGAAGATGAAGAAGAGGGCTGCTTGTCATTTCTTGAAGCGTGGCTATCCTCTTGGAAGATGTAAGGTCATGCTTCTGTAACACCCGATGAGCGGTATCGTATGCTTTTTTAAGATCCATCGTGGTTTGACCTACTGCCAGAAGGGAATGAACCTTGCTGTATTGATAGATGGCCCTCACAATATCATTAAAAATAAGAGTACCTTTCTGTTCGTTCCATATGATGATCACCAATTCTTCTTCATTATTGAGGTTTCGGAAACAAACCCCCACATTAGTTTTCCTTACTATTTCATTGGCAATGTTACTTACAGTGAAGAATGCCAGTTCCCGGTCTCCCTGGAAGGCTGTCTTCACCATCTGCTGGATCGGTATCAGGGCTATTTTCTTCTGTTTATTGGCGATCGAGAGGCCAAACTCTTTTCGGACCCGGTAATCTTCCGCTGCCGAGACCTCATCTGATTGGCACAGCTTGGAGAAGAAACGGTCCCAATAAAGAGGCTTTACTTCATTCAGAACCTGGCTTTCTTCCACTTGTGCTCTTCTTGAAAGTGCTTGATCCTTCCATTCCCTGACCGCTTTCTTGAGGCTCTCATTCAATACTTCCGGTTCAATCGGCTTCAAGATATAGTCGAAACTTTTATAATAGAGGGCATTCCTCATGTACTCAAAATCATCATGTCCGCTGACGACAATGGTTTTACAGTTGACCTCAGCCGAATGCAGCCACTTTAAAAGACTGATCCCATCCCTTCGCGGCATTCTCATATCTGTAAAAATGATCTCAGGGCGGTGTTCCTTGATCAGCTCGATGGCTTCCTCTCCATCTTCCGCTTCTAAAATGGTATGTATTCCGTGGATTTCCCACTGTGCCAGCAGGATCAACCCTTCCCTGACATGCTTTTCATCATCCACGATGAGTGCTTTCATGAGTCTCACCCTCCATCTCAGCCGGCAGCCTCATGGTAACCATAAAGCCCCCGCCTTCTTTATTCTGAAAATCAAGGCTTGCCTCACTATCATAGTAAAGCTTCAATCTCATATACACATTCTTCAAGCCTATGTTTGTATCCCCGCCAGTCTTGTTCTTTGCATTTGTCCGGAAGTGGGCATGAATCTCTTTTAGCCTTTCTGCAGTAACCCCTGCTCCATTATCCTCGATCGTGATAATCAGGTATTCTTTCTCTCTACTACACTTCAACTTTAGTGTCCCTGTTCCCTCCCTGATATCGAAACCATGCTTAAAATAGTTTTCGATAACAGGCTGAAGCAGCATTTTCGGCACTCTTGCGTCCCATAAGCTTTCATCTACTTCGACCGAATAGTCAAGATGTTCCCCGAATCTCTCTTTTTGTAAAAGTAAGTAGGCGTTTGTGTAATTGATTTCTTTCCTGAGCGTCACAATATCTTCTTCCATATCCATGCCGTACCTCATGATTTTAGAAAGATGTGTAAGCAGTGTATAAATTTGCGGCACTTTATTTTTTAACGCAATGGTGCCGATGGACTGAAGAGCATTATACAGAAAATGCGGGTTTATCTGAGATTGCAGCACCTTTAACTGGTTTGTTTTATTCTCTAATTGAAGCTTATATTCACTGTTAATCAGATGATTGACCCTGGTGACCATTTCTTGAAAACGAGACCCGAGCAGCCCTATTTCATCCGTTCCGAAAGACTGGGATTCAATCTTCATATCTCCCTTTTCGACTCTCTGGATATTATGAAGCAGCACACGGATCGGGGAAGTGATTTTAAAAGAAACGAATAAGACTGAGAGAATCACTAGTGTCAGGCCGATTACCCCAAACATGATATTGATCTTTGCCACACTAAAAGCGCTTTCGTAAAGGTTCGCGTAAGATACCCTTTTGACCAGGATCCATCCACCTGCGGAGGGAGAAAGCCGGTCGTACATCATTACCCCTCTGAAAGAGTCTTCTTTCCACTCAAGAGTACCTGATGCTTCATCTGCTTCCACTATCTTCGGTATCCATTCCTGGCTCCTCTGATTGCGGGAAATATCGCTGTTGGAACTGTAAATCAGCTCGCCTTCCGATGTCAGGAGATAAAACTCCTCGGTCTCCGCATTGTATAAATTCCTGCTGAGGTTTACAATTTTTTCAGGTGCGATATCCAGTGAAATATATCCCAGTACTTCATCGTCAGGAATATTGGTAAAAGCCCGGTGGATCGTCACAATGTTTTTAGAACTTTTTCTAGTGTTTTCCTGCTGTGTGTAAGCAGGTTCAATGTACATATTATAAGGACTGCGCCTGGCATTCATAAATGGCTCATTCCTGGTATCATTTTTTCTGTTTGAAAAAACCACTGTGGAATGTTTGGTTGCCGAAACCACCCGATCATCTTCTGCAAAAGAAATACGGACACCTCTGATCGTATCTTCTGTATAGAGAATCGTTTGCACCACATTTTTAACAATTCCTATAGTGAGATAATTGCTTTCATTCTCAGGGGATCTCATATAATTAATGAAATCAGGGTTGTTGTAGAGTGAAATCGTCAGCCCGTTCAATTCGTTGACGTAGCTTTCTAAGTTGATTTTTCCCTGATAAAGAAGATTGCTGCTTTCCTCGACAACCTCTTCTTCTATTGAATTCTTAGTATACAAATATGTAATGATGATGGAGCTGCCAAAGGGTATGATCGTTGTTAGCATCAACAGGACAATCAATTTATTCCGGATACTGTTCTTGAGCATAAGGGCAATCCTCCAAGTCTTTCATATACACTAGTATAAAGTGTATTACCATCCTCTTGGAAGCGTTTTTTTAGGATAGCTCTGGCTAAAAAAATAGAAATAGAAAGCATGCCTTTTTTGACATGCTTTCTATTAAGATGCTTACTTCAAGTTATCCCAAGACTGCTGGAATCTCTCTAGCAATGTGTCATAATCAATTTTCCCTGCAGAATATTCCTGGATAGCTGCTGCGAATTCTTTATTGGCTCCATCAGGCCATCTGAACCAAGTCCAAGGAATAGTTTTTTCTTCTTTAGAATACTCAAGGATAGACTGCCCTAAGTCACCCAAACCAGTTGGCTCGATATTATCGAATGCCGGAATGAAGGCAAACTCTTCAGTGATATAGCGCTTACCAGTTTCAGAAGAAACCATCCACTCCAAGAATGTTTTCGCTTCTTCAAGGTTCTCAGAATTTTTATTCAATACCCAGTTATTCGGTACTCCTACCGGCAGGCGGTCAGCACTGCTTTCATCATTGCTGTTCGGGATAGGTAGGAAGCCCATGTTGATTTCAGGATCAATCTCAGTAATCATATTTTCAGTCCAGTTTCCTTGTTGAAGCATTGCTGTCTCACCAGAAGCAAAAAGAGTGACTTGTGTGTTGTAGTCTGTTGTTAATGGATTGTCATTAGCATATTTTAGCTCAGTATCAAGAACTTCTTTAAACTCTTTGAACTTCTCATTTCCTGTGATTGTTTCAGAACCATCATAAAGTCCTTCGATGAAGGCAACTGGATCATCCTGCTGTGCGAAAGGGATGTTCAGCAAATGCTGTCCAATTACCCACCACTCGCCATATCCAGCAGAAAACGGAGTGATACCGGCAGCTTCTAATTTTTTTGACGCATCTTTCAATTTATCGATTGTTGCAGGAGGTTCAGTGATTCCTGCTTCTTCAAACAAGTCTTTGTTATACACAAAGCCATATCCTTCAAGGTTGACCGGCATGCCGTAAAGCTTGCCATCTTCATCTGACATGGGAACCTTACCGATAGGAAGAACATGCTCCACCCAAGGTTCATCTGACAAATCCGCTAATTTTTCTTTCCACAGTTCCAGTTCCTTGAATCCCCCGTTGTTAAAGATATCCGGTTCTTCACCTGAAGCAAACTTTGCCTTTAGAGCTGCACCGTAGTCTGCACCTCCGCCGACTGTTTCAAGCTTCACTTTGATGTTTGGATGTTCAGCTTCGAATTCTTTGATCATTTCAGCAAGCTGATCAGCAATTTCTACTTTGAACTGAAAGAAATTCAGCGTTACAACTTCATCTTCATTACCAGAATCAGAATTGCCATTGGAATTACCTGATGTGTTTTCAGAAGAACATCCGGCTGCGATGCCGAATACGAAAACTAGAGACATACATAAAAGCAGAAAACGTTTCATAATAAGTTTGACCTCCATGGTATTTATTCATATTTTATATAAATTCCTGGATTTTACCAGGAACTTTATATCTACTTAATTGATCCGGAAGCAATTCCTTTAATAATATGTTTCTGTAGAAACAGGAAGAAAATGATGACCGGCGTGATTCCGAGAACCAATGCCGCAAGTCCCATATCCCACTGTTTTGTATATTGAGCAAAGAAAGAACTCGCTGCCAAAGGAATCGTTCTTAACTCTGCATCTTGCAGAACCAGCAATGGAAGTAGGTAATCATTCCAGATCCATAATGTGTTTAGAATGATGACTGTAACGGTAATCGGTTTAAGAAGAGGGAATACAATCCTCCAAAACACCCCAAATGGACTGCATCCATCAATCATCGCAGATTCCTCAATTTCTATCGGCACGGTCTTGACGAACCCGTGATAAAGGAACAGTGACAGCGGTACCCCGAATCCGAAATACATAATGATCAGTCCAGGGATACTGTTAGTCAGGTGCAGTGCCCCTCCCAGCTTCATAAGAGGAATCATGACAGTCTGAAATGGAATGACCATCGCAGACACAAATACGACAAACAGAATCTTACTGAACTTTCCTGGTGTCCTCACCATCTTCCAGGCTGCCATAGAACTGATAATCACCAGACCGATATTACTGAATACGGTGATGATCAAAGAGTTCCAGAATGCTCTCGGAAAGTTAATGATATCCCACACCTTTGCGTAGTTGGAAAACAGAAACTCTTCCGGCCAAGCTGCTGCATCGATTAAAATGGCTGCAAAAGGCTTAACCGAGTTAACCAGTACGAAGTAAAAGGGAATCAAGAAAATAATCCCTACAATTATTCCGATAATTTCAAGTACGAACGTCTTCTTCGTATAGCGGCTGCCCATTATGCCTCAACCTCCTTCTTCTTTGTCAGCATCACTTGAACCGTTGTGAAGACGGCCACAACCACAAAGAATAGGATGGATTTCGCTGTACCCAAGCCATAACGGTTGTTCTGGAACGCTTCCTGATAGATATTAATGGCAACTGACTGTGTCGAATTGAAAGGTCCGCCGCCAGTCAGGGAAATATTAAGATCAAATATCTTGAAGGCCATTGAAATCGTCAAGAAGAAACAAATCGTAAATGCCGGCAATATTAACGGGATTATGATTTTGGTCAAAACCGCCCATGCTGATGCTCCATCTATTTTAGCCGCCTCCAGAAGGGAATTATCAACTCCCTGTAAAGCTGCAACATAGATGACCATCATGTATCCACTGATCTGCCAGGCGAAGACAATCACAATTCCCCAGAAAGCCGTGTTCTCATCACCAAGCCATGGCATTTTGAAAAAACCGATACCTGTCATGTTTCCAATCGAGGCAAACCCTTTTACAAATATGAACTGCCAGATGAAACCAAGCAGCAGCCCTCCAATAACATTCGGGATGAAGAAAACTGTTCTTAATATATTTCTAGTTTTCAAGGCTGCGTTAAGAAGCAGCGCAAAGCTGAAACCTATTAAATTACTAATGATCACAGCAGCAAACATAAACTTGGTTGTAAACATAAAGGAATTGAAGAAAACAGGATCATTCGTAAAAATCTTCTTGTAGTTTTCAATCCCCACCCATTGAACCGCAGAACTTACTCCATTCCAGGAAGTAAAAGAATAATAAAGCCCCATCAAAAAAGGAATGATCTGAATCACCAGGAAAAACAGCAGTGCTGGTCCCACAAAGGCTGCATAGGTCAGTATGCTCTTATACCTCTTCTTCTTCCTGGAGGCTGCTCTAATCTGTATATCTGGACTCACTGGCCCTGTCTCAATCTTTGTCTCCACCGGTAACACCGCCTAACTTAATACTTTCTTAAAGTATAGTGGAAGCGCTTTCTTAAAAGGGTATACAGAATTGACAAAGAAGGGGGAAAATTATGATTATTTACTTGAAAGTGACTCCTCATAGTGACAGTCACCACCCGAAGTTTGTAGTTTCTTGTCGAAATACAAATTGGTTATTGCACTTTTAAGCTCTTATGAGAGGTTTTTGATTTTCTACAGGTTACGACTCCAAATGGCTGGCGCCGAACGGAACTAAAGGGAAAAATAAGGGGAGATTTTACCGGTATTTGCAGATTTAAGCTAATTTTGATTGAAATAAGGGGAATTTTTTCCCTTATCTAATGCAGAAGGACCAATTTTCTAGTCTTTCGAGTCAAATAAGGGGAATTTCTCCTTCTATTTAAGCTAATTTCGATGCTATTCATTAATTAAGGGGAATTTTTCCCTCTATTTGTAAGATAATATACTTCAAGAGATTCCCTACTCGAAAGGAGCAACCTATTACTGTTCTTGATTCAAAAAGCGGCATCTTTATATACGCCTATTTTTTTCAGACGCCACAAACAAATGGTCTCACCAGAAAATAATCGGTTTTCCTTATTATTCTCTTGAGGTTATTTTACCCCGATGGGCTGGACACCTGCTTATCACACAGGAGAGCTTATATGTTGCTTTCCAATCGACGCTGCATAAAAAAGTTAAAAGTAGTAATTACAAACACTTTAAGTCCAACCTTCATATTAAAACTTGACCTGCATTATCGCGAGCTTTCATAAGGATCATACCCTTCGATTTAATTAAAATAAGAACACAAAAAAACCTTTCTCATAATGAGAAAGGCTTGAGTATGTATGTATGGAGCGGGTGAAGGGAATCGAACCCTCATCATCAGCTTGGAAGGCTGAGGTTTTACCACTAAACTACACCCGCAATATACATATGGTACCGATGGCCGGGGTCGAACCGGCACTCCAGAAGGAACACGATTTTGAGTCGTGCGCGTCTGCCAATTCCGCCACATCGGCATGTGTTTGGAGGCGGCAACCGGATTTGAACCGGTGATAGAGGTTTTGCAGACCTCTGCCTTACCACTTGGCTATGCCGCCATTGGAGCGGAAGACGGGATTTGAACCCGCGACCCCCACCTTGGCAAGGTGGTGTTCTACCACTGAACTACTTCCGCAAAGTTGGCTGGGCTAGCTGGATTCGAACCAACGCATGTCGCAGTCAAAGTGCGATGCCTTACCGCTTGGCTATAGCCCAATGATATAATATATGCATTTAATAGCAATTTGGTGAAACTTATGGGGCGACTGATGGGAATCGAACCCACGAATGTCGGAACCACAATCCGATGCGTTAACCACTTCGCCACAATCGCCATAAGTAAAATTGGCAGGGGTAGTAGGAATCGAACCCACACCGGAGGTTTTGGAGACCTCTGTTCTACCTTTAAACTATACCCCTATGAAATTATCTTTTAATGATATTACTTTTCTTAGTAAGAAATGGTGGAGGGGGGCAGATTCGAACTGCCGAACCCGAAGGAGCGGATTTACAGTCCGCCGCGTTTAGCCACTTCGCTACCCCTCCATATAATTCCGATGGTGCCGGCAAGAGGACTTGAACCCCCAACCTACTGATTACAAGTCAGTTGCTCTACCAGTTGAGCTACACCGGCAATCTGGAAAAATGGTGGCTCAGGACGGAATCGAACCGCCGACACATGGATTTTCAGTCCATTGCTCTACCAACTGAGCTACTGAGCCATATTAGTTTCGGCTTCCGCTAAACTTCAAATCTCTGCGTCAGTTCCATCGCTCATATCCTGACACACCTGCAGTGCGCTCCGGTATTCGCTCAGTCACTTCCTTGACCTTTTCGTTTATCGAAACCCTCTTAGTTTGAACTAAGATTTCATTTTAACTATCACATGATATTTACATCTAGAAAATGGCGGTCCGGACGGGACTCGAACCCGCGACCTCCTGCGTGACAGGCAGGCATTCTAACCAACTGAACTACCGGACCAGAGATTTTTGACACCAGTCAAAATATCCTTCAACTACTTGACCTAAGTCAAATGGTATTGCGGGGGCAGGATTTGAACCTGCGACCTTCGGGTTATGAGCCCGACGAGCTACCGAACTGCTCCACCCCGCGACGATTAAATGTAGTTTTTTTACTCCGCTTCGCTTCGAAAAAAACATGGTGGAGGATGACGGGATCGAACCGCCGACCCTCTGCTTGTAAGGCAGATGCTCTCCCAGCTGAGCTAATCCTCCATGAAATGCTGTTCTAATAGTTATATTTCTCTGCTTAATAAAATCTTGGTGACCCATACGGGATTCGAACCCGTGTTACCGCCGTGAAAGGGCGGTGTCTTAACCGCTTGACCAATGGGCCGTTAAAGTTATAATGGCGGAGAGCAAGGGATTTGAACCCTTGAGACAGGGTTACCCGCCTACACGATTTCCAATCGTGCTCCTTCGGCCACTCGGACAGCTCTCCATTATTGGCTCCGCAGGCAGGACTCGAACCTGCGACCGATCGGTTAACAGCCGATAGCTCTACCACTGAGCTACTGCGGAATAATGAT
>JBNJJI010000025.1:0-31449 GCA_051750065.1 Bacillota bacterium | reverse complement strand
TAATTCAATAAGATTACTTTATCACTTCTTTAAGCCATTCTTCTGTACCATCAGTTAATATCACTTTAATTTCTTCGTTCCTGTTTTTACTCATATGATACCATACCCTTCTAACACCATCGTTCATTTCAATCATTTCCGCTTCTGTATCGCCTACAATAACTTTTTCATGCCTTGGTTCAGTTAAAGTTCCACACCAAATATACGGGTCTCCATCAAGGTTCACACTCCATTCATCTAAACGACATACATTGGTTCTTTTCCATAACCATTTGTCTTCAGATTTTGTAAAGAATGCAAGTTTGGGATGATAATTATAGTAATCATCATCTTTTGTTTGAGAAGTATAAAGAATAACATTATCTTCTTCTACTTTCTCTACTAACTTGTATTCGTCAACATCTTTATTTTTCATTTCATCGTGAAAGACTTCTTCCATTGTTTTAGGATTACAGCCTACAAGCAGAAGTACAGACGAAAACAGAACAATATAAATACTTTTTTTCAATCCATCCTCTCCCTTCAAATCTACCTTAACCTTGAGAACATTACTGTCCGTAAGCCAAAGATGCTAACGCTTGGAATAGTAACAGAAGGCGGCTGCTTATTCAGCAATCGCCCACTTTAATGGCAAAGGTAAATGCCTAACCTGTTATATTTAATTTACTTGTATTTCTCAAGAACTTTATCTTTCATTTGGTTGAATCGATTATGACTATCCCCGATGTAGTCTATTTTCTCTAATTGTTCTATTGTAACCTCAGTATATTTCTTGACTTTTTCTTTGATATTTAAGTTATATTTCCCTTGGTCACCCAAAACTACGAATTCCCCACCAGGATGCTCACTTAAAAATAGAAGATAGTTGCCGCTTTTGTACATTGGTACATAACCTTCTATTGTGTCTAGTATATCTCCTTGTACAAATCCTGGTTCATATACAATAATGGTTTCTCCTTCACTTACTTGCCCTTTAAATACCTCTTCAATCATCACTTCTGATTTTCTGACGGAATAGATATGGACTCCATTCTGATACTCTTTTTGAATCGAAGGTTCTCCTACTAGTTGACCTTTAACGATAAGGTCTGAATCTGTCTCTAACTCTTCAAGTGAATCATAAACTTCATAGTCTGCACTGCCTCTTGAAACCTCAATTGTCTGACTTGATGAGTTTGTTTTATTCGTACAAGCAGCCATCAATAAACTTAGTAATACAAATAAAAGCAGTTTCTTCAATGGATCTCCCCCCTTACCAAGTTTTCAACTGACCAATTATTCCGTTAACCTGCCCTTGATTGAACATCAGTGGCAGCCCGCCATTTAGAAAATTCTGTTAAACTTAGCTTATCATAAGCCGGGTGCTATAACGACTCTGGCGGTAAAATTGTTACATAATATGCAGCCCAAATTGCAAGACCGCATAAATTTATGTGGTACTGCAAATTGGGTTGCAAATAAGTATGCAAATTCACGTACAAAATCACTAAAAACACTGATATATCAATAAAAAAGGCGATACAAAATGCTATGCAAATTGTACCGCAAATTACCTTACATTTTATTGGTTTCTCCCTCTGAACCGAACGGGTTAGAGTTCATACTCATTGGGGGTTTTTTTTAGCCCTTCAAATCAACAGAGCTTCCTTTAAAAGGATGAGGTGCATCTTTGATTTGACCCGCTTCGGTCATATTTTCCATCATTGCAGTAGCACCAGCCATTTGGGACGCCATTTGGCTTTGCAGCAGGCTTAAGCTTACTGTCTGCTGAAGTTCAGCCGTCTGCCTGCTCATCATTGCAGATAAGTTCATTATGATTCCTCCATCTTTGCACAAACTGTATGTATCGTAATAGAGTTCTTATATAAAATTTAACAGATTTTTGACATAATAGGAATAGTATTAACTCGTTTTCATTTACATGGTAAAATAATTCAAAAGGGAGGAATGAGTTTTGGGCTATACTGGTGTACTCGTCATCTCAATCATCTTGATCTTTATAGTCATTTTGGTAAGCGTGTTGACGACAAGCAAGGCATACGACTATAAACATACAGTAGATCCAATTGAGGATAATCCGCATCTCAATAATATTGATGATCAGGATAAGAAGGAAAACACTAACATCCATAAAGATGACAGATAGATCAAGGCTTCTCTCTTTAGGAGATTCCTCACCTTCTGTTGCAATCTGCACAGTATACAAAAAGCAGCCCACGACAATCGGGAAGGCTGTTTCACTGTCTAAAAATAATTACTTGGATGGCTAGATGCAAAGCAGCCATATGACCTCTTTAGTAAACTGAGTTGAAGGTTTTTAAGAAATCACTTGTCACGTGCTATTTTAAATATATGAGTGTTCAGGAGGCCTGTTATGCAAAGAATATTTCTTGGGCTAATCCGCATTTACCAATTGATTATCTCCCCTTTAAAGCCTCCAACTTGCAGATTCTACCCAACTTGCTCGCATTATGGCATGGAATCCATCAAACGATTTGGTGCTATTCGGGGCGGCTGGCTGACGATAAAAAGAATAGTAAAATGTCATCCTTTCCATCCTGGAGGAATCGACGAGGTTCCTGAAAAGTGGCCATCAAGAAAAAAATCTTGATGGTTTTTTTTCTTGCATTTATAGTCAGGTGATAGTAAAATCATTTAGGGGATATAAATCGTAATCATTACTTTTTATACAATACACACAATTCAGACTTATTTATACAATTTTTATTAATCAAGGAGGAGAAACATGAAACGTTTAAAATTATTCGTCAGCATCACTTCCCTTTTGCTGCTTGCAGCATGTGGAGGAACCGGGGCTGACCAAGCAACCAACAATGATGAAGAAACTTTAAAAGTGTACACAACTGTATATCCTTTAAGTGATTTCACTGAGAAAATCGGAGGCGAATTCGTAGAGACAGAATCCATCTACCCACCTGGTGCCGATGAGCACACATTTGAGCCCTCTCAAAAGGATATGATGAATTTATCTGATGCAGACCTGTTCTTCTATATCGGATTAGGACTGGAAGGGTTTGTGAATAAAGCAGAAGAAGTCTTGAAGAATGAAAATGTTACGATGATTGCTGCAGGATCGGAATTAGAAGACAGCCTCGAAAACAGTGGAGATGACCTTGCTCACGAAGATGAAGAAGAGCACGCTGATGAACAGGCCCATGAAGATGAAGAAGAGCATGCTGATGAACATGCTCATGAAGATGAAGAAGAGCACGCTGATGAACATGCTCATGAAGACGAAGAAGAGCATGCTGATGAACATGCCCATGAAGACGAAGAAGAGCACGCTGATGAACATGCTCATGAAGATGAAGAAGAACACGCTGATGAACATGCTCATGAAGATGAAGAAGAACACGCTGATGAACATGCTCATGAAGATGAAGAAGAGCATTCAGAAGGCGATGGCCATGGACATAACCATGACATTGACCCTCATGTTTGGCTGGATCCTATTTTCTCTAAAGAATTAGCGCACAGCATTTATGAAGCTCTTTCAGAACAAATGCCAGAACAAGAAGAAACCTTCAAGGAAAATTATGAAACTCTTCTCTCTCAATTGGATGAACTGAATGAATCTTTTAAAGAAACTGCTGCCCACGCAAAGCATAGCCAGATTTTCGTTGCTCATGCCGCATATGGATATTGGGAACAACGTTATGGTATCGAACAGGTTGCCATTTCTGGAATTTCTACAACTGATGAGCCGTCTCAGCAGGAATTGAAGAAAATCATCGATCTAGCCAGCGAGAACGAAATTTCGTACATCATTTTTGAACAAAATGGATCTTCCCGCTTAACCGAAGTGGTTCAAAAAGAAATCGGTGCTGAGGAACTAACTCTGCACAACTTAGGTGTCCGTACACAGGAAGACATCGATGAAGAAAAAGACTATTTTGATTTAATGAATGAAAATATTGAAACACTGCAGAAAGCCCTTGGCAGTGAATGATAGTAAAGTGCTGACTTAAATGGTCAGCACTTTTTTCTATTCTCACACTCCGTTGAATCAGATTGTTCGAGCCTAAGAAATTCACACCTGAACCTGCTCTGAAAAAAATAGTCAGCCCTTGCCCATAAAAGATATCTCCGGCGATAACCTGATTAAACACTGATTTATCCCCTGATTGATGGCTTCGTAACAGCCTCAATTTCCACCGGGCAATAGAGGCGCAAACCTCTATTTGCTGCGTTAGCTTCGCTTTCTTTACCTTTATTGCATTAGTCCCTTAGTTAGTTTTCTACTTCATATCTACAAACACCAACTTCTTACAATCTTATTTTCCTTAATTGGATAACTCTGCATAAATTGCGTCTTTTTGAGAAAAATAACTTCGTCAATTACTATTTAAAAGGAGTATCACTATGGATGATTTAGTCATTGCACGGTCAATGTTTGGAACGACTATGGGGTTTCATATCATTTTTGCAACTCTCGGTGTCGCTATCCCGATGATGATTTTGATTGCAGAACTGCTTTACCAGAAAACGAAAGACCGTGAGTATGAAATTATGGGAAAAAGGTGGACCAAAGCCTTTGCTGTCCTTTTAGGAGTAGGTATTCCTTCCGGTACGATAGCGGGTGTTCAGCTATCTCTTCTTTGGCCCGGTTTCATGGAGGTAGTGGGAAGGGTTATGGCTTTGCCCTTTCAGATTGAGATCTATGCCTTCTTTGTTGAAGCCTTGTTTATGTCCATCTATGTTTATGCCGCTAATCGTATTGCTCCTTGGATGCGGATCCTGAGTCTTACTTTCGTCGTGCTGGGCGGATTGGCGTCAGCTGTTCTTATTACTAATGTACATGCCTTTGAAGGTACTCCGGCTGGTTTTAGAATGGTTAATGGCGAAATTGTTGATGTGGACCCTTGGAAAGCGTTTTTCAATCCTAGTTTCTTTGTAACCGCAGGACATGTTGCTCTGTCTGCATATGTAACCGGTGGATTTGTCATTGCCTCTGTCGCTGCCTACAAAATGGTGAAAGCTGACTTTGGCAGCCGGGTCTATAAATTTCATCGCAAAGCCTTGGTGCTTGGGTTATTTATCGGCGGAATTTTTGCCTTCTTCACAGCCATTAATGGCCATGAGTCAGCTCAGATGCTTCATGAATACCAACCTGAAAAACTTGCAGCAGCCGAAGGGTTATTTGAAACACAGCGATATGCTCCGTTGGCCATCGGAGGCTTCACGGACAGGGAGACACAGGAAGTGAAATGGGGAATCGAAATTCCTTGGGCCCTGAGCTTTCTTGCCGGAGACAGCTTTAAAACCGAAGTAATCGGATTGAATGATTTTCCAGAAGAATACTGGCCTCCACTGTTCGTCCATACCCTTTTCAACGCAATGGTCGGAATAGGCAGTCTGTTGATTTTACTCGGACTGATGGCTTTCGTTTGGAACAAACTAATGAAAAAAGACCGTTTTCCGAAATGGATGATGTGGTTATTTGTTGCTGGAGGTCCCTTGTCCATTCTCGCCATTGAATTCGGCTGGATTTTCGCGTGTACCGGCAGACAGCCCTGGACAATCTACAGAATGCTGAGCACTGAGGATTCCGTGACCACTACAGGAAACCTGGCGACATTATTTGTTGCTTTCACATCGGTATATGTTGTATTGGGAATCGCGGTGGTATCAGTTCTACTGTACTATTTCAGAAGGCATACTGTGGAAGATGATTTAAATAAAGTGGAACACGCAGAGACTGGATTTTTCTCGTAACCTCAATTACATACAATGAGGAACACCTATGGAGGTGAAAAGATGTCAAATGAATTATTGGCTGTCACGGTCCTATGGGGATTCGTCTTCATCTATGCTGTCATGGCCACAATGGATTTTGGAGCAGGCTTCTGGTCAATGGTCTATATCAACCGCGAAAAGACGAAAGCCACCAATATTGCAAACCGGTATCTGTCTCCTACTTGGGAAGTGACTAATACTTTCATCGTAGCAATTGTCGTAGCAATTTACAGTTTCTTTCCCGGAGCAGCCTATTCACTTGGTACCGTTCTTTTAGTGCCAGGAAGTATGATTCTATTACTGCTGGCCCTTAGAAGTGCCTTTCTAGTTTTTTCGCACGTTGCAGATGATTACCGAAAAATACTGACTTATATTTCAGGAATAACAGGCCTTTTTATTCCAGGGCTTCTCATCAGTGTCCTGCCCATATCGCATGGCGAATTTGTCGATTTTGAAAATGGCCAGACATTGTTATTAGGAGAATTGTTCACAAGTCCGCATGTATACGCCTTCATCGGCTTCGCCATCAGTTCAACTCTGTTCTTATCCTCCCTTTTGCTGGCGGATTATTCAAAAGCTTCAGAAGAACTGGATGCCTATCGTGTTTACCGGCGGGATGCAATGATCACTGGTCCAATCTCCCTGGTTTCCGCACTGCTGATCATGTTTACTATGCAGACGGAAGCTGCCTGGATTTATAACAAAATGATGGAAGACCAGCTTCTGCTGATTCTCTCTCTGCTTGGTTTTCTTGTTGCTGGCGGGGCGCTGTTTTTACCAACAGATAAAAAAGGGATTAAAGGAATGCCAAGAATCGCTGTCATTGCAATCACTCTTCAATATTTAATTGCAAGCTATGTTTATGGCAAGGCTCATCTGCCATATATTATCTATCCAGAAGTGACCATCCAATCCGGATTTACTGACCCTAATTCTTTTAAAGCCGTATTTATCACTTACATTGTTGGATTTGCGATTCTATTTCCCGGCTTTATATATTTCTGGAGTTTGTTCATGAACGATAAACGCTATTTGAAACAGAAAACATAAGATAAGATATAGTTACCATTCATAAAACTACCCAGAATCATTAAAACTAACCCTGTACGGAATTTCTAACATGGGAGTGATGATGATGGCAAAGGACGTACTATGTGAGGTAAATAACTGTCACTACTGGAAAAAAGGCAATCACTGTGGAGCAGAACAGATTTATGTTGTCAGCCATACAGGGAAACAGGCTGAGGATCAGCATGAAACGGATTGCAAAACATTCGAGCCGGTTGGATAATGGGAAAGTGAGAAGGGAGGCTGATACTTTCAGCCTCCCTTCATAGTAGAAAAGTGAGAGTAAGACTCGGGCTCTGTCTACGCGTTTAACTTAATACAAACTAAAACTTTTATTTAGTCACCGTTTAAATTTAGTTGTTGATTTCCACTACAGGTGCCCGACTCCGCGGGGCGGGCGGTGAGCCTCCTCGGCTTCGCCTGCGGGGTCTCACCTGTCCCGCTATTCCCGCAGGAAATCGGACACCTTACGTTCCAATCAACCCTTTGTAAATTTATTATCCTCTAAAACTTGGACTGTTTAGAGAACTAGATATGCTTGATGAATATCATCTCAAAAGTTTATATCAAAATATCCTACATCCATGTACTAAATTGTTATAGTTATATCTATTTACAGTCCATGGGTTGGATGCGCATTTATAACTAAATAAGTGCTCCTAACTTCATTCAAGATGTTTTAATTATAAAGGCTGTCTCCCCTGCCCATTGTCAAATGGGCCGCGTACCAATTATCAAAGCGTGTATTCCTCAGTGTACTAAGTGCTCGATGAAACCCTGTTACCTTTAACGTGATGAAGAAGAAAGATCTCTTAAAGACTTCCATTGTTGTAAAAGCAATATTATGGGCCACAGATATCCCGAATTCAATCATGCCACCCTATCAAACCCGGGCCCCCCTTCACGCCCGCATTTTTAGGCTTACGACTCCTATACATTATTTCAAATTGTCTCCATCCCAAAGCGTGAATTCTTCAGTGTACGAAGTGACTTCCTTCATCCTCTTTCGATTCAGTTCCACACCGATTCCTGCTTTATGTGAGACATGAATTTTTCCATTGATAACCTGAATTTCCGGCTCGATGATATCCTGTTCCCAGTAACGTGATGAAGAAGAAAGATCTCCTGGAAAATCAAAACCATCCAATGTTGAAAGGGCAATGTTATGTGCACGGGATATCCCGAATTCAATCATGCCTCCGCACCATACACCAACACCTTTACGTCCACATAGGTCATGAATCGACACTGCAGGAGTGTACCCTCCAACCCGGCCCAGCTTGATATTGATGTAGCCGCAGCTTTCCAATGAGATGGCACTCTTGGCATCATGGAAAGATGAGATGCTTTCATCAAGACATATATTTGTCTTCAATTTCTTTTGAAGAAGACTATGCTCATAAATGTCATCAATGGCCAAAGGCTGTTCAATCATTTCCAAACCAAACTCATCGAGCTTCTTCAATCTTTCTATATCATCAAGCGTATAAGCAGAGTTGGCATCTGCCATTAACATCAGCTTGGGAAATTCTTGCCGAATCTCTTTTATCAATTCATAGTCAACGGAAGGGGAGATTTTCACCTTAATTCGTTCATAACCATCCCGGACGAATTCATGAACCTGCTCTAAGGTTTGGGAGACAGAAGGAGCACCTGCCACTGCGCCCGCGGCAATCACTTCCCTAGTTCCGCCCAGCACCTGCCATAATGGTTTGTTTTGCTGCTTTGCATACAAATCCCAGACCGCACATTCCAAAGCAGCTTTTGCCATGTTGTTTCTTCTGACTGTCGAGAACAATGGATAAGTTTCACCAGGATGACCTATCGATGATTGCAATAACAGAGGAATTAGAACACTTTTCAGAATATGAAGCGATGTACCGACCGTTTCTTCCGTGTACCATGGAGTGCTGAAGGCAACACATTCTCCATATCCTCTAATCCCATTTTCATCTAAGACTTCTACAATAATTCCTTCCCTGTCATCCACCGTTCCCAGGTGAGTCGAAAAGGGTTTCTTAAGCTTCATTTCTATTACATGAAGAATCACCTTATCAATCTTCATTGAAATCCCCCATTTCGATGAACTTCCTCAGATCCTTGCGCAGCAATTTATTCGATGCATTTCTGGGCAGGCTCTTTACAAAATAAACATGATGAGGAACCTTGTAGCCTGCAAGCCTGTTTCGGCAAAAATCCTTTACCTCAGTAGCAGAAATAGGGCTTTCACTTACGATAAAAGCTGCGGGAACCTGTCCCCATTTCTCACAGGGAAGGCCAATGACACCAGCTTCTGCAACAGCAGGATGTGCAGTCAGAACGGACTCGATTTCAGCAGGATAGACATTTTCCCCTCCTGAGATGATCAAGTCTGAACGCCTGTCCAGCACATAGAGAAAGCCTCCTTCATCCTGATAGCCAATATCTCCAGTCAAAAACCATCCGTCCTCATAACTCTCTTTGTTTGCTTCTTCTCGATTATAGTACCCGCTGGTTACATTCGGACCTCTGACGGCAATTTCACCTTGTACATTGGCCTCCACTGTTTGATCGTTATGAACAATTTTCAATTCACAGGGAAATAAAGGCTTGCCGGCTGAGCCTAATCTAGTCAGGCTGTCCTCCGGAGATAAAGTGACAAACTGCGAAGAGGTCTCGGTCATTCCATATGTTTGATAAACAGGAATTCCTTTTTCCTTGCACTCCTCCAGCATACTTTTCGGCGCAGGACCTCCCCCTAGCAGCATACAGCGGAAATCACGGTGATAGGCTTCCTCTCCAAGATTCTTCAGAAGTCTTTGAAGCATTGCGCTTACGACAGAGATAATGGTAACTCCGCCCGTTTTCAACTCACGGTTAATTGCTTCTTCATCAAACTTCTCATACAGCTTGATTTCCATTCCATAAATAATGCTTCTCATCAAAATCGAATAACCGCTGATATGAAACAACGGCACAGCACACAGCCATACGTCAGTATCCTTGAGCCCCAGATTCAATGCAGATCCGACCGCACTCCACCAATGGTTATTGTATGATTGCATAACCCCCTTTGGCTTTCCTGTCGTCCCGGACGTGTACATAATGGTACAGATACTGTCTAACTCCACTTGTTTCCTAGGCAGAAATCCACCTGTCTGCTGAGACTCAACCTCAGAGAGCGAGAAGACACGTTCATGTACAATATACTTCTTCAACTCATGGGCATCACTCTTGAAATCCTCATCATAAACTAAAGCTTCTATACTCGTATCTTGTATTTGAAACCTCAATTCATCTAAAGTCAGACGGTTATTCAGCATCACTGCCGTTACCCCTGCCTGTTGAAGGGCAAGTAAAAGAAAATAACCCTCTTTAGTATTGTTGATCAGGACACCGGCTTTACTCCCTTTCTTTAAAAGGAGGTGGTGTTGCAAAGCCCCTGCCCAGCTGCTGGCGGTTTTGTAGACTTCCTTGAATGTATAATGCTTGTCTCCGAAAGTTAAGGCCTTTCTCTCAGGCGTTAAAAAGGCCCTCTGCTTTAAAAAGTTGGGAAGGAATAAATGATTCTCCATTTTGAAGTCTCCAATCCAATATGTTTGTTTCATGCATCTATTAATGGTTATGTAGATATGTATAATTTGTAAACCGCTTCTCTCTACCAACGGCATTACTCGTCCTATCAACCAGCCCCAAAACCAGAACTTCCACTTCACCTATCGGAAAATCCGAAAAAAAGCTCGATGGAAGAGTCCATCAAGCTTTTGTTTAAAAGTCATTTAACCACACTGTTCAAAATCAGCCATCTCATTTGAACATCTACCCTGTTAAGGAAAACGAGGGAATTGTCCGAAGTCCGGCTTGCGTTTTTCCTTGAACGCATCGCGGCCCTCTTTCGCTTCTTCTGTTGTGTAGTATAGAAGGGTTGCATCACCAGCGAGCTGCTGAAGACCAGCAAGTCCGTCTGTATCAGCATTGAATGCAGCTTTCAAGAAGCGAAGAGCAGTCGGGCTCTTGTCAAGCATTTCAGAAGCCCACTGAACGGTTTCTTCTTCCAGCTTTTCATAAGGTACAACAGTGTTGACCAAGCCCATTTCCAATGCTTCCTCTGCGCCATACTGACGGCACAGGAACCAGATTTCCTTAGCTTTCTTATGGCCGACGATACGAGCCAGGTAACCAGCACCGTATCCTGCATCAAAGCTTCCCACTTTTGGACCAGTTTGTCCAAAGACAGCATTGTCTGCTGCGATCGTCAGGTCACAGACTACATGCAGCACGTGGCCTCCGCCAATTGCATACCCTGCAACCATTGCAATTACTGGTTTCGGGATTACGCGGATCAAGCGCTGTAAATCAAGAACGTTCAGACGAGGAATTTCATCTTCTCCAACATATCCGCCGTGACCGCGTACTTTTTGGTCACCGCCAGCACAGAAAGCATCCTTCCCGGCACCCGTAAGAATTATGACACCTACATTAGAATCATCTCTTGCATAAGCGAATGCATCAATTAGCTCCATGACAGTCTTTGGACGGAATGCATTGCGGACCTCAGGACGATTAATTGTGATCTTCGCAATTCCATTATATGTTTCATACAGAATGTCTTCATAATTTCTTTCATTTACCCATTCAAATGACATTACGGAAAAACCTCCTTATGTATTCTTTAAGAACTTCCTTACTATTGTACCAAACTTTTCAGGTTCTTCCACATGTATTGCATGACCAGCACCGGGAACTTTTTCGATGAAAGCGCACATCGCTCTTTCCTTCATTTCCTCAGCAATCCGGCAGAACTTTTTGTCCTCTTCTCCTGTTACAAAAAGCATCTTCATCGATAGCTTCCTTAATTCCTCCCAATAGCTCCTCTGACTGCCTGTCCCCATTCCCCTTAAACTGTTAGAGAGACCGATAGGATCCTGGGAGAGTCTGTTTTGTCTGATGAGTTCACGTTCATGGGCTGGAAGCTGTTTTTGAGTTGAAAATAGAGGAATACCCTCCCAATAATCTACAAAATTACTCAAACCTTTAGACAAAATCATTTGTGCGAGCTTTTCATCGCCCTCTGCCCTTAGCTTTCGCTCATCTTCCGTCTTCAATCCCGGTGAAGAGCTTTCTAAGATCAAGGCTTTAACCTTTTCAGGGTATGCTGAGGCAAAGGCAAGTGCCAGTCTTCCTCCCATAGAATAACCAAGAAGATATATTTGGGTCACTTCCAACTCTTCCAAAATAACATTTAAGTCCTTTACTGCCTGTTCCACCCTGTACCTTTGAAGATCTTCAGGTGAATCCGTTTTGCCATGTCCCAGGAGGTCCACGGCAATTGTTTTGTAATCATTTAAGTATGGAAGAAGGTGATCCCATGTACTGCCATCACCTGTAAATCCATGAAGAAGCAGTACAGGAGTGCCTTCACCTCTGATATCGATATGGTAAGGGACACCATTAATAACCATTAGCAAAACCCCTGTATGATTTTTTCATTTCCCGCTCAATTCCTGGTTAACTTTTAAAGCTATATTCCGCGTTTCTATCCGTTGATTCGCGGACTTTGACATGAATTTTCGCGAACTATAGCAGCTTTTCTATTTCCCGGGAAACATTATTCCACATTTCTCGATGGTTACGGACATTTTCATCTCTGTTTGTGATTGCTTCGATGATGGACAGGCCTTGAGCAGATTGCCAATGTGCCAACGCTTTTGTCAGCGCTTCATGGGTCTCTGCTTTCCAATAAGCTGCACCATATAAGTTAGCCGCATGGCTAAAATCAAGATCTGCCGGAGTGCCAAATAGATGTTCAAAATGGTCTTTTTCTTTCGCCTGTGGCAAGTAAGAGAAAATGCCCCCGCCATTATTATTGACCAGCAGAATCTTCAAATTTAAACCGTACATTTTTCCGGCTAACAAACCATTCATGTCATGGTAAAAAGCAAGGTCTCCAATCACAAGACAGGTTGGCTTTCCTCTCGTGCTGACTCCAAGAGCAGTGGAAACTACTCCGTCAATCCCATTGGCACCCCGGTTTCCTAGCACACTGATCCTTTTATCATTATTAGAGAAAAAAGTATCGAGATCCCGGATCGGCATGCTGTTGCTGGCAAATATAATTGAGTCCTCAGGCAAGGAATCAATTAGACTTCTCACTGCCATTCCTTCATCCAATGGTTCAACTCCGCTTTGATACTCTGCGATTATTTCTTGTGTTTTGCTATTGATACCGATCCACTTTCGAAGCCAGCCTTCATCGGAATGAGGGGTTTCTATTGAATCGGACAGAGCATTCAAAAACTCTGCCTCATTTACAAAAATCATTTCCGTGGCTTTACCAGCGGGATCTCGCCAGCTCCCGCCGGAATCCACGACCCAGTGCTCGATATCCTGATTCTTAAGATAAAGAGTCAATGCTTTCGAGACAGGCATTGCGCCAACACGGATAACAATATCAGGTTGCACCGATTCTTTAAACTTCTCTATGCGCAGAAAGCTGTCATAGCCGTCAATGACATTTGATTTATCATGGCTTCCGCTTCTTAAGGAAGAAAGCGGATCGGCAAGCACCGGAAATCCAACCTTTTCCGACAGCTTGACAACCGCATCCACTACACGTGGATCCGTTTGCGGACCGCAGACAATGAGTCCTTTTCGTTTCTGAACGAGCAGGTACGACAATCGTTGTATAACTGTTGGTGAAACACTTCTCGCTCCCTCAGTGACCATTGTATGGACTTTGCTTTCTTTAAAAGAAAAGTTCATATCCGGAACAAGAGGTTCTCTGAGCGGAAAGTTAAAATGTACAGGACCCTCAGGCAGGCTCCTTGCAAGAGCAGTACCACGGGAAGCTGCTCTCCTGGCATATTGAATCATTGAATCAGTATGTTCAGGCAGGGCCATTTCATCAAACCATTTTACATGATTGCCAAACAGATTGATTTGGTTAATGGCCTGGGGAGCACCGTATTCCCTCAATTCATGCGGCCTGTCTGCAGTCAGTACAATGAGCGGAACACGAGAATACTTAGCCTCAATGACCGCCGGATAGTAGTTTGCTGCAGCCGTTCCAGATGTGCAGAGAATTGCCACGGGTTCGTTTTCCGCTTTGGCCATCCCCAACGCAAAAAATGCAGCCGACCTTTCATCTATATTGATGAAGACCTCTACATTCGGGTGTTTGGCGAACAGCAAAGCCAACGGGGTAGAACGGGAGCCTGGACTGATCACCACTTTATTGACTCCCGCTGCATGTAATTCTTCTATAAAAGCAGAAAGATATTTTGTTAAAGCTTTCTGATGATCAAAGTCCATCAGTATTTCCTCCTAAAGCGCGGAACATTGGTTTAAATTTTATTTGTGTTTCACGATACTCACTGTCCGCCGTTGAATCTGCCACAACCCCGCAGCCGGAAAATAGATAGGCCTCATCTTTATGAATCAGTCCGGAACGGATTGCTACTGCGAACTCTCCATTTCCATATGAGTCCATCCAGCCCATGGGAGCAGCATAAAGACCTCTGTCCATTTTTTCAGCGTGCTTAATCGTACTCATTGCCATTTCTCTAGGGACCCCTCCTAGAGCAGGTGTCGGGTGAAGTTGAGCAATGAATTTTAATATCGATGTGTCTCGGCGGGCCTTCCCTTTCACCGGTGTGAAAAGATGCTGAATGTCTCTCACTTTCATCAAAACAGGCTCATTTGCCATTTCAACCTCTTCACAATACTGCTGCAGGACTTCGCGAATCATCTCAACCACAAGATTATGTTCATAAAGGTTTTTTTCATCTTGAAGCAAACTTTCCCCTAAGATGTAATCTTCCTCGGGAGTACTTCCCCTTGCAATTGACCCGGCAAGACAAGTAGAAAGAATTTCATCACCCGCTTTTTTAACAAGTCTTTCCGGAGATGCACCCAGGAAACAGCTGTTAGCCACCTCAAGGGAGAAGATAAAGCTGTCCTGCTGTTCATTCCAAAGGTTTTGAATAACTTCATCTGAATGAGGCCTGTCCTTGAATGACATCAGCATCTTCCTGGCCAGCACAACCTTCTCCATGTCTCTGTTCTTCAGCTGAGAAACAACGTCCTCAAGGGCCGTTTTCCATTCTTCAGGAGCAATCTCCACTGCCTCAAGCAAATTTAATTTTGAGGAGCTGATTCCATTTTGCTCTAACAATTCTTCTTGTTTTTTTTCTATTATATCGAGTAAGCCCTCATCATCTTGGGGTGTACAAAGGATATTGGTCGTCAAATAGCAATCATGTCCTGTAACAGTCAACATGAATGTCGGCATTTGAAAGATGCCATGTGAAAAATCAGACCATTCCTTGGACCGCTTAACCGAAGGATCAAACGAAAACCCGCCAAATAAGAGCGGTCCTGTTCCGGCGATCTCTTTATCGGACTCTATTACGGCATCCCCGATTAAGCGCTTCCACTCGTTTTCAATTGAAATATAACGGTTATCCTCCGAGTCACTTCTGACCATATATGTGCTGCCTAAACCGGCGATTACAGTATTATTTTCTTTGTCCTTCCAAAAAAAGCGTTCTCCATTATAAAGAGAGGAACCCTTTGTATAAAATGAAAGGGGGTTTACATGACTGACTTTTTGAACTGCACTGTATAAAACCGGTATCTCTTCAGCTTTCGCTTTCGCCAATGCCTTATCAAAGCTTCTCCCGATTTTAACATCTTGGATAATACTCAAAACAATCCCCCCATAAAGCCTTTTCCTTAAGATTTGAAACCTATTTTAAGATACACCTGACGTATAATCGTGTCAACGCTCATCAATTTATTTCCTTATTATATAATAACCTCTTTTTACCCATTTGAAAAACGGAATGTTTCGGCATGGAACATATGGAAAATAACACCTTTCGGCTTTTTGAAAAAGTTATTGACACTTTTGAGTCCTTTACCTAAACTTTAATCTGTAAAGTGATTGTAACAATACTATTTTTCCACAATTAAGGAGAGACAAAATGGAGACATATACGTCTAATATTGTGGAGTCAGATAAGGGCTGGCGTATCTGGTGGCAGCTGACCAGGCCGCATACATTAACAGCCGCTTTTGTACCCGTCCTGCTTGGAACCGCCTTGGCTGTTCAGTACGGGGACATTGACTGGCTTCTATTTATAGCAATGTTGACGGCCAGTATCCTGATTCAGGCCGCAACAAACATGTTCAACGAATATTACGATTTTGCCAGAGGGCTCGATAATGAGAACTCCATTGGCATTGGCGGAGCAATTGTCCGCAATGGAGTTAAACCCTCCACTGTAAAGAATCTCGCGTTCGGCCTATACGGCGCAGCATTCTTACTAGGCATGTACATCTGTGCAAACAGCAGCTGGTGGCTTGCTGTAATAGGGTTAGTTTGCATGGCCGCAGGCTACTTTTATACTGGTGGACCTGTTCCAATTGCTTACACACCCCTGGGTGAGGTCGTTGCAGGGTTCTTCATGGGAACTGTCATCATACTGATTTCCTTCTATATTCAAACCGGTACTGTAACACTTTCAAGCATCCTGATTTCTATTCCGATCTTTATTCTTGTCGGTATGATTCTAATGGCCAACAACATCCGCGACTTTGATGGAGATAAAGAAAACGGAAGAAAGACACTCGCTATTCTTCTGGGCAGAAAAAAAGCAATCACCCTGCTGGGAGCGATGTTCGCACTATCCTACATTTGGATCATCGCATTGGTCATCGCAGGGTACTTCACACCGTGGCTGCTGATCTGCTTAATCAGCATTCCAAAAGCCTATAAAGCATATAAAGGCTTCATCGGTAAAACAATGCCGATCCAAATGATGCCGGCCATGAAGGCAACTGCGCAAACCAATACCATTTTTGGTTTCCTGCTTTCCATTGGGTTGTTCATCAGTTATATCTAAGTAACAAAAGCGAAGCGCCCTGATCAGCCCCGACAGGCAAATGCTCTAAAAAAAAAAAAAAGGCGGTCATTCCTTTTATTCTTTTCGGACATTTGATAACTTAGATAGAGTTTTCCACAGTGTTGGACTTTATAAATTCCTTAACAATGAGAAAGACCAGCTGTTTAAAATGGCTGGTCTTTTCTATTCGCTCTTGTCGCAATTTTTGTTTTCGTAACGCTCTTTTCGCAAGGATTGTGGCTATGAAAATAAATGGATTTCCGCTACAGCCGCACGACTCCGCTACAATCCCTATCCTATAAGGGAAAAAAGGCAAAAAGCATTCAAAAGCATCAATCTTTTAGTAAACAGCCTTTCGTAAAGATTGTGGCTGCTTTGAAAGTAAGGGATTTCTGCTCCAGGCGTACGACTCCTGTGTCAGGGGGTGGCCTCCTAACTCAGGAGATACATCTTCACGAGAATCACCCGCTTATTTGTCTACCTCCTCCCTCTGGATACATACCTCCCCCGAAAATCATACACTCATGTACCCAACTCCCTCGCACTGGATACACATCTACACCGAGATCCCCTCGCTCATGTACCCATCTCCTCGCTCTGGGGAAACTTTCTCAAAGACACTTTACGCAAAAAATAACTCCCTCTTGATTCTTTCGGTTTGATGATACGTTTTTCTGCTAATTGTATCATTTCCTCGGGTTTCCTTCGTTTTGATGATACGTTTTTCTGCTAATCGTATCATTTCCTCGGGTTTCTTTCGTTTTGACGTTTTCCTGCTAATCGTATCATCTCCTCGGGATTATCTCGTTTTGATGCTACGTTTTTCTGCTAATCGTATCATTTCCTGGGGATTTTCTAGGTTTGATGCTACGTTTTTCTGCTAATTGTATCATTTCCTCGGGATTTTTTCGTTTGGATGCTACGTTTTTCTGCTAATCGTATCATCTCCTCGGGATTCTTTCGGTTTGATGTTACGTTTTTCTGCTAATCGTATCATCTCCTTGGGATTTTCTTGTTTTGATGCTACGTTTTTCTGTTAATTGTATCATTTCCTCGGGATAATCTCGGTTTGATGCTACGTTTTGCTGCTAATCGTATCATTCCATCGGGATTTTTTCGTTTGGATGCTACGTTTTCGAGCTAATCGTATCATTTCCTCGGGATTCTTTCGTTGTGATGCTGCATTTTCTGCTAATCGTATCATTTCCTCGGAATAATCTCGGTTTGGATGCTACGTTTTGATGCTACGTTTTTCTGCTAATTGTATCATTTCATGGGATTTTCTAGGTTTGATGCTACGTTTTTCTCCCGATCGTATCATTTCCTCGGGATTCTTTTTGTTTTGATGCTACGTTTTTCTGCTAATCGTATCATCTCCTCGCGATTATATCGGTTTGATGCTACGTTTTCCTGCTAATCGTATCATCTCCTCGGGATTATCTCGTTTTGATGCTACGTTTTTCTGCTAATTGTATCATTTCATCGGGATTCTTTCGTTTTGATGATACGTTTTTCTCCCGATCGTACCATTTCCTCCGAATTATCTCGGTTTGATGCTACGTTTTTCTACTAATTGTATCATTTCCTCTGGATTCTCTCGGTTTGATGCTACGTTTTTCTGTTAATCGTATCATTTCATCGGAATAATCTCGTTTTGATGCTACGTTTTTCTGCTAATCGTATCATTTCATCGGAATAATCTCGTTTTGATGCTACGTTTTTCTGCTAATCGTATCATTTCATCGGAATAATCTCGTTTTGATGCTACGTTTTTCTGCTAATTGTATCATCTCCTCGGGATTCTTTCGGTTTGATGCTACGTTTTTCTGCTAATCGTATCATTTCCTCGGGATTCTTTTTGTTTTGATGCTACGTTTTTCTGCTAATCGTATCATCTCCTCGCGATTATCTCGGTTTGATGCTACGTTTTCGAGCTAATCGTATCATTTCATCGGGATTCTCTCGGTTTGATGCTACGTTTTCGAGCTAATCGTATCATTTCATCGGGATTTTCTCGTTTTGATGCTACGTTTTTCTGCTAATCGTATCATTCCCTCGGGATTATCTCATTTTGATGCTACGTTTTTCTGCTAATCGTACCAACGCCCAAATGTCTCTCACAACCTTTCTCAAAGACACTTCACGCAAAAAACAGTGCCAAAGCTGGATACACATATCCATCGAGAATCACCCGCTCATATATCCGCTCCCTGGCTCTGGATAAACAGCCCGATCATTATTTTAAAAAGGCCCCAGCCACGTAATCCACCCCTCTCAATGTTTTCCATCACCAAAATAATGTTTTCCTCCTGTCAATATTGGTTAAAGTACAACATACCACAAAAAGAATCGTAACTTTTTACACTAAAATGTTTACATCGATATAAAAACAGGAATAAAGGACGTGAGACGGATGTTGACGGATAAGCAGCTTGGCAAGTTAGAAAATGAATTGCTTGAGCGGAAGGAACAGCTTCAAAATCATCTGGATAATGACAAGGAGACTTTGCATAATCAAACTGAGCAAGAAAGGTACGGAGAATTGAATACAGTCGATAACCATCCGGCCGATCTTGGTACAGAATTATTTGAACGAAGTAAAGGCCTTGCCTTGGACGAGCATGCAGAAACTGAAATGGAAAAAGTGGAAGAAGCACTTTCTGCCATGGAGGAAGGAACATACGGCAAGTGCAAAGAATGCGGTAAGGAAATTGAATATGAAAGACTTGAGGTCTTGCCGTCCACTCTCTATTGTATAGAGGATACTCCGGAAAAGTCTCTTTCAACCGACAGGCCAGTTGAGGAGGAAGTTCTCACACCTCCTAAAAATGACAGCTTTATCAAAGGAAGACACGATGAGGTAAAAGATTATCAAGACAGCTTTCAGGAAGCTGGAAGATACGGAACTTCTGAAACGCCATCAGATTTTCAAGGTACTTATGATGATTACGATTCTATGTATCAGGATGGTGTCCGTTCCAATGATGGAAACACAGAAGACATTGATTCCTTCTCTGCAACAGACATAGAAGGGAAAAACAGAAAAGTTGTTCCAAATGAAAAGATGGAAAAATTTGAAGACAATCTGGATCGTGAAGATATGGAATCTCCACTGGGAGATATCCCATATAAAGAAGGAGACAGCTACGTTTCAGATAAGAAAAAGTAAAGTCACAGGCATATGATGCCTGATGATGTATAGATATCTTTACTCACACTTGGGGGCCGGGTGGAATCGGCCTCCTACATACTAAAATAGAAGGGAAGCACCGTTTTAATGGTGCTTCCCTTCTATTTATTTTTTCTGCAGTTCTTTTCCGCTAATTCCCCAAATTTCACGAGAGTATTGTTTAATTGTTCTGTCGCTGGAAAAATAGCCGGAAGCCGCAATATTGGTCAAGCTCATCTTCAGCCACTGCTCTTTATTTTCATATGCCCTTCCTGCTTTTTCCTGAATGGCGGCATAAGAAGAAAAATCCCGCAGCAAAAAGTATTGGTCATTCTCAGCCAGCAGTGAATCGAATACCTCTTCAAAATGATCGGCTGAGTCAGGGAGCGTCCCATCAATCAGCTGGTTGACCACCTGCCTGATATGTTCATCATGATGATAATATTCCATGGAATAGTACCCGCCCTCAGCGTAGTACTTCATAACCTCCTCGGCCGTCAATCCAAAGATGAAGATATTTTCAGGCCCCGCTTTTTCCAAGATTTCTATATTGGCGCCATCTAACGTTCCAACAGTAAGAGCTCCATTCATCATGAACTTCATATTGCCGGTACCGGAGGCCTCTTTGCTTGCCGTTGAAATTTGCTCACTGATATCAGCTGCCGGAATGATATCTTCAGCCAGTGATACTCTGTAGTTTTCCATGAACACGACTTTTATGCGGCCCTTTACAACAGGATCATTATTGACCAGTTTCGCAACTGAATCGATTAGTTTGATAATTTTTTTCGCATAAAAATAACCTGGTGAGGCCTTCGCACCGAAGATGAAGGTTCTTGGATGCATATCAAAACTTGAATCTTCTCTGAAACGATTATACAGATGAAGGATATGCAATACGTTCAGAAGCTGTCTCTTATACGCATGAAGACGTTTGATTTGCACATCGAAAATGGATTCAGGATCAACTGTAACGCCAGTTTGCTCAAAAATTTTTCGTGCGAGCTGCTGCTTTTTATGATTTTTCACCTTATGAAGTTCTTGGAGAAACATCCGGTCATCTTTGAAAGCTTGAAGATTCTGCAGTTTTTCAGGCTCATAGATCCAGTCACTTCCTATGCTATCGGTAACCAGCTTAGCAAGAGGCTGATTCGCTTTTAGCAGCCATCTTCGGTGAGTGATTCCATTCGTTTTATTATTGAATTTCTCTGGGTAAAATTGATAAAACAAATTCATCTCACGCTGCTTCAGGATTTCAGTATGTATTGCAGCGACACCATTCACACTGAAGCTTCCTGCAATGGCAAGGTGCGCCATCTTGATTTCGCCATGAGAGATGATAGCCATATGTTCTATCCTGTCCCAGTCACCAGGGTATGCATTCCACAGGCTTTGGCAGAATCTTTCATTGATTTCATTTACAATCATAAAGATACGAGGCAGCAAAGGTTGAAATATCCTTATTGGCCATCTCTCGAGCGCTTCTGATAACGTCGTATGATTGGTATAGGCAAACGTCTTAGTGGTGATCTCCCAGGCTTCATCCCAATTCAGCCCATGTTCATCAAGCAGGATTCTCATCAATTCCGGAATGGCCAAAACCGGATGGGTATCATTGATATGAATCGCTACATACTCGTGCAATTCATGGATATCCCGCTTTTTCGCGGAGTAAGACCTTAGAATGGAACGAAGACTTGCACTGACAAGGAAATACTGCTGCTTCAAACGAAGGGTCTTCCCTTCATCATGGGTATCATCCGGATAGAGAAACTCTGTAATTGCTTCTGTTTCCCTTTTATGTTTCATCATGTCCTTGCCTGCTTGATAGGAAGAAGGTTCTGCACTCCATAGTCTAAGGGTATTGACGGTTGATGTCTGGTATCCGACGACAGGCATATCATAGGGGACAGCGGTCACAGATTCTGCATCTACATGCCGGAACTTCCAGCCTTCTTTTTCTTCAACCGACTCTACTCTGCCCCAAAAGAGCACCTCCACTGCTAAATCAGGCTTTCTCACTTCCCATACATGGCCATGACGAAGCCATTGTTCGGGCAATTCCACTTGAAATCCCTTGACGATTTTTTGTTCGAAAAGCCCATGCTTATATCGGATGCCGCAGCCATGTCCCGGTAAATCGAGTGATGCCAATGAGTCTAGAAAACAAGCAGCAAGCCTTCCCAATCCCCCATTTCCGAGACCAGCATCTGCTTCCTCTTCTTCAATTTCGTCAAGGTCGATTCCAAGGTCGTTCAACCCTGCCTCAACTGTTTCATAGATTCCCAGATTCATAAGGTTCTGGCGAAGAAGACGGCCGAGCAAAAACTCGATCGACAGGTAATATACTTGTTTCTGGCCGTTGAATCGATATTGTTCATTAGTTCCGATCCAGTTAATACTGATATACTCCCTGATCATATTCCCAAGTGTGAAATATTGATCACGCGGAGTAGAGTCAGGGAAAGTTTTACCATACATCATTTCCAGCCGTTTCAGAAAAGCTTCTTTAAAGTCATTTTTATCAGAAAACATGGCTCTCACTCCTGGAGGAAATTTTTGCGTACAACCCATTATATTTAAAAGCGGACTGGGCCCATCCACAATCGATCTCCATTGCTTCTTTGACGATTAGGTTCCATGTTTTTTGATCTTCATGATAGAAAGACAGCGCCCTGTTTAAGGTATGAAGCATATCATGGGCATTAAAATTTCTGAATGAAAATCCATGTCCTTCTTTCGTTTCCTCATTGTAGGACTGAACGGTGTCATTCAACCCTCCAGTTTCCCGAACCAGGGGCAGCGTGCCATATCTCAAAGCAATCATTTGGCCTAAACCGCATGGCTCAAACCTTGACGGCATCAGAAATAGATCTGCTCCTGCGTAGATTTGTTTAGCCAAATCTTCATCAAAACCGATAGTCACTCTGAACTTTTCAGGATACGCATGCGCCATTTCTCTAAAAAAATGTTCAAATTCCTGATCGCCGGTACCGAGGATGATAAATTGCAGATTCGACTGCATGATTTCATGAAAGACGCCCTTGACCAGGTCAAGGCCTTTTTGCTTGGTCAGTCTGGAAACAATCGAAATAATCGGTACCTCTGGGTTCTGCTCAAGCCCGAATTTTTGCTGAAGGTGCTTTTTATTCTCCTTCTTTCCAGCAAGATCACCCTTTGTGAAAGGAATGATTTCGCCGCCTGCTTCAGGAGAATAGTATGAGTCGTCAATACCGTTTAAAATCCCCAGGAGGCTCCCTGCACGTCCTCGCAGCACATCCTGGAGCTTTTCACCATAGTAAGCTGTCAATATCTCATCTCTGTATGTTGGGCTGACCGTCGTTATATAATCGCTCGAGATCAAAGCCCCCTTCATGAAATTAATGTTTCCGTAAAACTCGAGCTTTTCCGGATGAAAGTATGCTTCATCAATCCCTAACAGCTCTGTCATCACACTTTTAGGAAAAATGCCTTGAAACTGCAGATTATGAATCGTGAAGATTGTCTTGATAAAACTGTACCCTTTTCTCCATTGATATTGAGTGCGCAGCAGAAAAGGTATCATAGCGGTATGCCAATCGTGGCAGTGCAGAATGTCAGGATAAAAATCCAAGTGCTCTAAGCTTTCCAGTACTGCTTTGGTGAAATAAGAAAACCTTTCGCCATCATCCCAGTAGCCGTAAAGCCCTTCTCTTTTAAAATAGTACTCATTATCCACAAAATAAAATGTGACCCCATCCACTTCCAATGACTCTATGCCGCAGTACTGGTCCCTCCAGCCAATCGAAACAGAAAACTCGCATACCTTTTTCATTCTGTGTGCATATTGATCTGCGATAGACTGGTATTTGGGCAGGATGACCCTTACGTCTGTGCCCAAGCTCCTCAATTCCTTCGGCAGGGAGCCGGCTACATCAGCCAAACCTCCGGATTTAATGAACGGGACACATTCCGAGACAACAAATAGTACTTTCACGAGTTCATCAGCGCTCCTTGAATCATTCCTTTTCTGACGACAACCGGATTCTCCGGGCTTCCAATAAGCTTCACATTGTCCTCTATCTTCACATCTTTGTCCAGAATGACATATTCTAAAACACAATTACTCCCGATAAGGCTTTTTTGCATGATGATACTGTTGGAGACAGTCGTTCCGCTGCCAATTTTCACTCCTCTGAATATCGTGCTCTCTTTGACATTGCCTTCAATGAAGCACCCATTTGCTATGATGGCTTTCTTTACGGAGGCGCCATTCTGATACCTTGTTGGCGGTTCGTCTTTTACCTTGGTCAAGACAGGATACTCTTTTCGGAAGAGCTGCTTCCAGCAATCTGATTTCAATAAATTCATGCTTGCATTGAAATAACTCTGAATACACTCGATCTTTTCCACATAGCCAAGGTACTGATATTCACAGACGCTTACACTGCCGGCAGGGGCCTCGACCACATCTTTCATACAGGTATACCCTGTTTTATCACGTGTTTCTATCAAGTCGATCAGCAGGGAGGTTTCAAGGAGATAAATCTCCATGGATTTTTGCTGATAATTCATCTTGGTAATATCACAGCCGGTCTCGATATGACGCTTCAGGACCGGATTGAAATCTGTGGTGAAAATCGTATTGCAGTTGCTGATCAGGGCATACTTCTGCTTGCTTCTTTTGAAATAATCCATATGATGAGCAAAGTGATTAAAAGAACCCATTCCCTCGTCCATAGAATCAACAACAGGGGCTGGAAAAAAGAATAAGCCGTCTCGTTTTCTGTTCAAATCCCAGTTTTTCCCCGATCCTAAATGGTCCATCAGTGAACGGTACTGATATTTAGGGAAAATGGCTACGCTGTGAATACCGGAATTCACCATATTGGATAAAATGAAATCAATCAGTCTGTATCTTCCGGCAATCGGCACTGCCGCCAAAGACCGGTTTAACAATAAATCCTCAAGAGACTGATGATAAGTGGTCGCGTCAATTACTCCAAGCATTGATTTATTCAAGTGATCTCCTCCAGTCACAAAGATGAAATTCTATTGTATTTCCTCTTCTTCCATGATCGATTGCAGAAAGGTTTCGGTGACAAGAATGACCTCATCAGTGCCTTCTTCAGGAATAATGCATACTCCTGCCGGGATGTGGACATTCGGCGGCACAATCACCTTTTCCAAGTAAGCGCCTTTTCCAATAACGGCATCAGGCATTACTACACACTGTTTAAGATGCGCTCCTGCCTCCACCCTTGTTCCCTGAAATAAAACAGAGTGGTCGACAGTTCCTTCGATATAGCATCCTTCATTGATTAAGGACCCTTCAACCACAGCCTCTTCTGAGATATACTGTGGCGGTTGATTCGGGTTCCCGGAATAAATCCGCCAATCGTGATCAAACAGATTGAGGTCACAATCATCGTCCAACAAATCCATATTTGCTTCCCAAAGGCTTTTCACTGTTCCAACATCCTTCCAGTATCCCTGGAATGGATAGGCCATCAGCTTTTTCTTCTCCTCAAGCAGCAAAGGAATCACATCTTTTCCAAAGTCATGACTCGATTCCGGATTGCGGTCATCCATCTCAAGAAATTCCTTCAGCAGTGACCAATTGAAAATGTAGACCCCCATGGATGCAAGATTATTTTTCGGAAATTGAGGCTTTTCATCAAACTCTACAACTCTCAAATCTTCTGAAGTATTCATGATTCCGAAGCGGCTTGCTTCATCCCATGGAACTTCCAGTACGGAAATTGTCACATCCGCTTTTTTGCTAATATGGTAATTCAGCATTTTTTCATAATCCATTTTGTAAATGTGATCACCGGAAAGGATGAGGACATATTCAGGATCAAATTGTTCAATATAGTTAAGGTTTTGGAAAATTGCACTGGCAGTCCCTGTGTACCACCGCACCTCTGATGATTCAGCATATGGAGGAAGAACTGTCACCCCGCCGCTTTTCCTATCAAGATCCCACGCACTGCCAATTCCTATATAGGAGTTCAGCAGAAGCGGCTGATATTGAGTTAATACACCCACCGTCTCAATTCCTGAATTCGTGCAGTTGCTCAAAGTAAAGTCGATGATGCGATACTTTCCTCCGAATGGTACCGCCGGCTTAGCCAGGCTCTTAGTCAGTGAACTTAATCTGCTGCCCTTCCCTCCTGCCAACAACATTGCGACACAATTTGCCTTTGCCATATTTAATGCGCTCCTTCCTGTGATGAATTGGTCTCAAATAGACTACTGCATATGGTGGGATGGTCATCTCCACAAAACATGGTTTTCCATGGTAGCCTTCGTGTGTAACAGACAATATTTCCGGATTGATTTGGTGTGAACCCCCAAAACGGTTATGGTCACTGTTCCATACTTCTCTATAACCATCCGCTTGCAAGACACCCACTTTGTAATTCTGATAAGCAGCCGGACTGAAGTTGCAAAGGATCAGCAAATGATCTTCCGGTTGTTCTCCTTTTCTTATAAAAGAAAAAATCTGCTGTGCGGAGTTATTCACATCCACCCAATCGAAACCTTCTGAGCGATGATCCAGCTCATATAATGAAGGCGACTTTTTATATAAATGCAGTAGTTCCTTAAGATATGTGTTAAACTTTTGATGTTTTTCATAATGGAGCAAATGCCAGTCTACCTGCTCAAGATCTTTCCATTCGGAAAATTGGGCCACTTCTGTTCCCATAAAAAGAAGTTTCTTTCCTGGGTGGGCCGTCATGAATCCGAGAAGCAAACGAAGCTGGGCGAATTTCTGCCAATAGTCACCCGGCATTTTATCAAGCAATGATTTCTTTCCATGAACTACTTCATCATGCGAGAAAGGCAGGATGAAATTCTCCGAAAAAGCGTACAAAATGGAAAAGGTGATCAGCGAATGATTGTCCTTACGCTGAGAAGGGTCAGATTCCATATATTTCAGCACATCATTCATCCAACCCATATTCCACTTATAGTTGAACCCCAGGCCTCCATAGTGGACCGGAGAAGTTACCCCAGGCCAATCAGTGGAATCTTCCGCAATCATCAAGACATGAGGATCATAATCAAATACCGACTTATTTAACTTCTTCAAAAAAGCAATGCCCTCATCATTGACAGTTTCCTGATCCTGGTTCGCCCTGTAGATAATATTGGCTACAGCATCCACCCGAAAACCGTCTATATGGTATTCTTCCATCCAAAATCGAGCGCTTGAAATCAGAAAGCTCTGCACTTCCCCTTTGCCAAGATCAAAATTGGCGGTGCCCCAAGTATAATTTTCGCGATCATGAGAATGGGCATAGTCATACATAAAAGAACCATCGAAACGGTAAAGACCATGCGCATCTTTGCAAAAATGGCCTGGAACCCAATCCAGGATTACTCCAATTCCGTGAGCATGGCATTCATTAATGAAGTGCTTGAAATCAGCCGGTGAACCATAGCGGCTTGTTGGAGCAAAATAGCCTGTCCCTTGGTAGCCCCATGACCTGTCATAAGGGTGTTCAATAACAGGCAGCAGTTCAATATGAGTAAAACCGTGCGAGACAGCGTGAGGAATGATCTCAGCCGCCATTTCCCGATAACTAAGAAAATCTTCATCGTCCTTTTTACGCCAAGTACCCAGGTGCACTTCATAGATGAACATTGGCTGATCATACGGAGAAACCTTACTCTTCTTCATCAGCCACTCTTCATCAGTCCAAGAAAACTCACCAAGATCATGGACGATACTTGCGGTACTTGGCCTTACTTCATTTAAAAAGGAAAAAGGATCGCTCTTCAACAGGATCTCCCCAGCCGCTGTCACGATCTCATATTTATACGTATGGCCAAGAAGATCCTCATCAACCTCCAAAAACCAGATACCTTCCTTATTAATCTTCTTGAACAGAAAACCCTCACTCTCCCAATCATTGAAGCTGCCTGCCACACTCACAGAACGCGCTTGGGGAGCCCAGACACAAAAGGAAGTATGGTATCCATCTCCCTTTGTATAACGATGAGCCCCCAGCATGCGGTAGGCTTCAAACAGATTCCCTTCATGGAATAAGTGAATATTGAAATCAGTAGGAATCACGGCATTCATCTCTTTCACCTGCAGTTAATTTAAATGTATTTTATACTAACCTTTCGCTTTAATAGAAAAAATCCCTCTAGTGACTTTTCGAACAAATCCGACACCAAACCTATAAGAAAGCGGTTAATCATAAATTCGATGAGTTTTAAGGTGAACATATTACATATATATGACTTCTTTTGTCGAAAATTATTTGGACATAAATAAAAAAAGAACAGTGAAAATGAAACTTTTTCGAAGAGGCGGAATGGAAAGTTCGCAATGTACTGTGTAAGAATTTCACTGGAAGTCGAGAAGTATCTTTTTGAGGATTCGGTGTGAGTTAAGAGCTCTTCTGTTTTTGAAATTAAGCTGCCTGCGGGGATTCTGATTTCATCGAATTCTCTTTTGGAGGATTTGTTGCTGTCTACGGGGCGTTCTGACTGCTTCATTTTCTCTTTTTGGAGATTCGGTGCTGTCTGCGGAGCGATCTGACTGCTTCGATTTTTCTTTTTGGAGATTCGGTGCTGTCTGTGGGACGTTCTGACTGCTTCGATTTTTCTTTTTGGAGATTCGGTGCTGTCTGCGAGGCATTCTGACTGCTTCGATTTTTCTTTTTGGAGATTCGGTGCTGTCTGTGGGACGTTTTGACTGCTTCGATTTCACTTTTAGGAGATTCGGTGCTGTCTGCTGAGCGATCTGACTGCTTCGATTTTTCTTTTTGGAGATTCGGTGCTGTCTGCGGGGCGATCTGACTGCTTCGATTTTTCTTTTTGGGGATTCGGTGCTGTCTGTGGGACGTTCTGACTGCTTCGATTTTTCTTTTTGGGGATTCGGTGCTGTCTGTGGGGCGATCTGACAGCCTGGATATGTTTTTTTAGAGGTTCTTTTTGTCGAGGAGGGGAAAATACGACTTGTTATCTAGTATCTCTCAAACTAAGCTTATTGAGATTATTTCTATTTAAAACCAAGGAAGCCGTCCATGAAGCCAAAATTAAACTCACCCCCGCTCAGTCGAGATAATAGAGGTATTTTTTAGTATTTGAAAAAGGATACCTCTTCTTCCCCCTAAAGCTGAGCAACTATGGCAACATAAATTCAGACAAATAAAAAAGAGACTATCTAAAAGATAATCTCTTGGGATGACCCGTACGGGATTCGAACCCGTGTTACCGCCGTGAAAGGGCGGTGTCTTAACCGCTTGACCAACGGGCCGTGTTAGATGGCGGAGAAGGAGGGATTTGAACCCTCGCGCCAGTTGCCCGACCTACACCCTTAGCAGGGGCGCCTCTTCAGCCACTTGAGTACTTCTCCAAAATGGCTCCGCAGGCAGGACTCGAACCTGCGACCGATCGGTTAACAGCCGATAGCTCTACCACTGAGCTACTGCGGAACAAAACCATGGTGGGCCTAAGTGGACTCGAACCACCGACCTCACGCTTATCAGGCGTGCGCTCTAACCAGCTGAGCTATAGGCCCATGGAGCGGGTGAAGGGAATCGAACCCTCATCATCAGCTTGGAAGGCTGAGGTTTTACCACTAAACTACACCCGCATATATAAATGGGGCGACTGATGGGAATCGAACCCACGAATGTCGGAACCACAATCCGATGCGTTAACCACTTCGCCACAATCGCCATATTATATTTTTTAAAAAATGGTGGCTCAGGACGGAATCGAACCGCCGACACATGGATTTTCAGTCCATTGCTCTACCAACTGAGCTACTGAGCCATAATGGTTTCGGCTTCCGCTAAGCTGCGAATCTCTTCGTCAGCGCCCTCACTCACATCCTCATGCACCTGTCAGTGCGCTCCGGTGTTCATTCGGTTGCTTCCTCGACCTTCTTGCTTATCGAAACCCTCTTAGTCTGAATTCATTTTTCATTGAATATCGCTAAGCTGCGAATCTCTTTGTCGGCGCCCTCATTCACATCCTCATGCACCTGTCAGTGCGCTCCGGTGTTCACTCAGTTGCTTCGTTGAACTTCTTGCTTATCGAAACCCTCTTAGTTTGAACTATGAGTTCAAAAGTAAATGTTCTAACATTATATCTTAAAAATGGCGGTCCGGACGGGACTCGAACCCGCGACCTCCTGCGTGACAGGCAGGCATTCTAACCAACTGAACTACCGGACCATGTGAGGCTTTCGCATAAAGCGAAAGCCTCTTGTATTGCGGGAGCAGGATTTGAACCTGCGACCTTCGGGTTATGAGCCCGACGAGCTACCGAACTGCTCCATCCCGCGACGATAAGGGAAATATGGAGGAGGAAGAGGGATTCGAACCCCCGCGGGCTGTTACACCCCTGTCGGTTTTCAAGACCGATCCCTTCAGCCAGACTTGGGTATTCCTCCGTTATAACATTCAAAGAAAATGGTGGACCTTGTAGGACTCGAACCTACGACCGGACGGTTATGAGCCGTCTGCTCTAACCAACTGAGCTAAAGGTCCATTAAGTAGCGGCGGAGGGGATCGAACCCCCGACCTCACGGGTATGAACCGTACGCTCTAGCCAGCTGAGCTACACCGCCATGATATTGAACAGATTCTTTTGCAAAACTTTCAAATTAAATATCCATTGCTTCGCTACGCTGTGCAAGGTTAAGGATATTTATTTTACTACACTTCGTTTCGTAAAAAAATCAAGTGGAGCCTAGCGGGATCGAACCGCTGACCTCCTGCGTGCAAAGCAGGCGCTCTCCCAGCTGAGCTAAGGCCCCATAAGATCTTGAAAGTGGTCGGGAAGACAGGATTTGAACCTGCGACCCCTTGGTCCCAAACCAAGTGCTCTACCAAGCTGAGCTACTCCCCGAAATAAATGGCGCGCCCGAGAGGAGTCGAACCCCTAACCTTTTGATCCGTAGTCAAACGCTCTATCCAATTGAGCTACGGGCGCAAATAAAATAATGTCTGGTGCCGAGGACCGGAATCGAACCGGTACGGTAGTCACCTACCGCAGGATTTTAAGTCCTGTGCGTCTGCCAGTTCCGCCACCCCGGCAAAGAAACTGTTATGGAGCGGAAGACGGGATTCGAACCCGCGACCCCCACCTTGGCAAGGTGGTGTTCTACCACTGAACTACTTCCGCAAATAATGCGGGTGAAGGGACTTGAACCCCCACGCCTTGCGGCGCCAGATCCTAAGTCTGGTGCGTCTGCCAATTCCGCCACACCCGCATGAATATAAGTTGTTTTGCTTCATGCAAAAAACTATGGTGAGCCATGAAGGATTCGAACCTTCGACCCTCTGATTAAAAGTCAGATGCTCTACCAACTGAGCTAATGGCTCGTACTGATAAAAAAGTGGTGCCGGCAAGAGGACTTGAACCCCCAACCTACTGATTACAAGTCAGTTGCTCTACCAGTTGAGCTACACCGGCAAGTAAAATATTAGATTATATATTTGGAGGTTTATTTACTCCGCTATGCTTCGTAAAAAACTTGGTGGAGGATGACGGGATCGAACCGCCGACCCTCTGCTTGTAAGGCAGATGCTCTCCCAGCTGAGCTAATCCTCCGTTGTA
>JBNJJI010000024.1:0-33055 GCA_051750065.1 Bacillota bacterium | reverse complement strand
GACCAGAAGTCTATCTTAACACGACATTTCGTCGTCGTCAACTTCTGCGAAATTCATTTTTATTACTTCGTTTGAAGCAACTTTTAAATCTTATCATTCATCACATTCTCTGTCAATAAGTTTTTTTAACTTTTTTTCAGAGCTGCTAACACCGTTTCGTTTCCTGCGACGGTGAAAATAGTATAACAAGATATAAAGGATGAGTCAACACTTTCTGTTATATTTATAAAACTATATAGTGAAATCAATTAAAAGACCGGATCCCTTTGAGGGATCCGGTCTTTCTCTTTTATCAATCGATAGAAATGATATTCTCATCTTTTGCGTTTACTTTACCTTCTTTTTCTATTGTAACCGACTTACCTTCTTTAAGGTTTGTAAAGATGATTGGCGTAATAATAGAAGGAGCATTGTTTTGGATATAGTCCAGGTCTACTTTTAACAACGGTTGCCCTGCCTCGACGTTATCGCCTTCTTTGATAAGCGATTCAAAACCTTTTCCTTCTAATTTCACTGTATCAATACCTACGTGAATCAGCACTTCTTTTCCACCTTTGGATTCAAGGCCGATTGCGTGCTTTGTTGGGAAGACATTCACCACTTTACCGTCTACTGGAGAAACAATTAATCCATCAGTCGGAAGGATAGCAAACCCGTCTCCCATCATTTTTTGAGAGAAGACCTGATCCGGGACTTCAGAAAGATCTATTATTTCACCTGTAATAGGAGAAACGAATTTTTCGTCTGCGAAGTCTTCTTCGTTTTGAAGAGGGTCCGGATTGACTTCTTCAATTTGCTGTTCCACTTCCTCATTTGCATTGGTTTCTGCTTTTCGAGGATTTTTGCCCATCATGATATCTTTAATTTGTGATTTCAATGTATCTGACTTAGGACCGAAGATAGCTTGGATGCTGTTACCAACTTCCAGCACCCCTGCAGCTCCTAGTTTCTTCAATCTAGTTTTATCCACTTGCTTCTCATCGTTTACCGATACACGGAGACGAGTGATACAAGCATCAAGGTGAGCAATGTTTTCTTTTCCTCCCATTGCTTCTAGTACATCGTGAGCAAGGTCAGCACCTGGTGAATCCTGACCTTCTTCTTCATCTTCTACATCCTGTTCACGACCTGGTGTAGCCAGGTTGAATTTGCGGATGGCAAATCTGAAACCGAAGTAATAGATGACCGCGAAGACCAAACCGACCGGAATGACCAGCCACCAGTTTGTTTGCGGGTTGATGACCCCGAACAGGATGTAGTCGATCAATCCCCCGGAGAATGTCATACCGATTTTAACATCCAGCAAATGCATAGTCATGAATGACAAACCGGCAAAGATCGCATGGATACCGAAAAGAACCGGAGCTACGAATAGGAATGAGAACTCAAGCGGTTCTGTAATACCTGTAAGGAATGAAGTCAGAGCAGCCGACCCCATGATACCTGCAACAATTTTCTTTCTTTCAGGTCTTGCTTCATGATAGATAGCCAGTGCTGCAGCAGGAAGTCCGAACATCATGAATGGATATTTACCTGTCATGAATGTTCCGGCAGTCAATTCCTGTACGTTATCCTGGATCTGCTTCATGAATATCGCCTGGTCACCACGAACGACATTTCCAGCTTCGGTTGTGTATGAACCGAACTCGAACCAGAATGGTGAATAAAAGATATGATGCAGCCCGAATGGTATCAATGAACGCTCTACAATCCCAAAGATTAACGCTGCAAATGTTCTATTTTCATTTAACATAAAGTTGGAGAAAGTATTTAAGCCTGACTGTACAGGCGGCCAAACCACCAGCATCAACAATCCCACAATTACCGCGGATGCGGCTGTCGCTATCGGAACAAACCGTTTACCGGCAAAGAATCCCAGGTAAGACGCCAGCTCTATATTATAGAAGCGGTTGTACATATAAGCAGCCAGAATACCCATTATTATACCGCCAAATACTCCTGTTTGAAGAGTCGGGATTCCCAATACATTGGCATACGCCATATCAGCCTCTACATCGGCTGCCGAAATACCCAGGGCAGCTCCCATTGTGGCATTCATAATTAAGTAACCTACTATCGCTGCAAGTCCGGCGACTCCTTCACCACCTGCAAGGCCGATTGCGACACCTACCGCAAAGAGCAGCGCAAGGTTATCAAAAATAATCCCGCCAGCCTGTTTCATGACAGCCGCCACATTGGCAACCCATCCCGTTTCAAGGAAAGGAGCAATGTCCAGCAGTGTAGGGTTTTCCAGCGCAGATCCCAGCGCAAGCAAGATCCCGGCGGCAGGAAGAATGGCAACCGGCAGCATTAACGCTTTACCTACTTTTTGTAAAACACCGAATGCTTTCTTAAACAAAGTAAAAACCTCCCAATTTCATTTTTTTGATTAAAATAAAAACAGCAAACACAAAAAAGGCATGAGTAAAAAGAGAAACTGATGGTGTATAAAGGATAGATTACCCTAAAATACACAAATCAATTATCTTCTTTACTCATGCCTGATCGTATCAGTAACACGTTAAGAGATAAGTTCATTATTTAACTTTATTCTGAATCCGCTGCAGATGCATCGTCAGATAGACCGCTTCTGCATCGTCCACTGGTTTCTTTAGTGTTTGCTGCATTATCTTAATTAATTTCCACGACAGATTATAGCATACAGGATATTCTTCTTTCAATAATAAAGCAATCTTTTCCGGTTCCTGGACGCGTTCCTGCCGCAGGACACGTTCAATGGTGTAGCGAAGATGGCGGACAAGCCTCATATAAGGGACGCTCTCCTTTTCAATTTCAACCTGAAGGGTCTTTTCGATCATCGAAGTTAGTATTCCTATCAGTTGAGAGTGCCGATTGACCAGTGACAGATCTTTGTTCATCATGGCACTGTGGATATGAAGAGCGATGAATCCGATCTCACCTTCAGGCAGCTTGACATTGGTTTCCTCATTTAAAAGAGTGACAACATCTTTTGCTACTTCATATTCGAAGGGGTAGAGAGCTTTCGTTTCTAACAGGAACGGGTTGCTTATAGCCATCCCCTTCAGCAGCCGGTTCATCGCAAACAGTATATGGTCTGTCAGGGCGACATGAATATGTTCATTTAAAAAGGAATTTGTTCTATTTCTGATCAACTCTATAGCCGAGATGATAGTTTCGAGCATCTCTTCTTCTAGATACGGCAGGAGCATTTTGTACTGCTCCTGCTCTTTCTCTCCTTTTAGAACGAACATCTTTTCAACGATATCATTTTCAATACGGTCGCCCTTTTTGGCAGTGAAGCCAATCCCTTTTCCGATAAGCACCACTTCATCATAGCTTTCATGCTTGGCAATCAGGACATTATTATTAAGTACTTTTTTCACTTCTATATGAACCATGCACGCTTTCCCTCTTTTTCAGGTTAGACTCTAGTATCTTTTTGATTCTAACGAAAGCGCATTCTCTTTTCAATTATTGTTGATTTGGAAAGACTTTGCATTCTTTTTTCAAGTTCTCTACATCTCCTGCCCTCGTGGTGTCAGCCAGCACCAAAAAATCCAGCCCTTACAGTTCGTTTCAGTGGATACCTACGCCCCCTCGGGTGCCGAAGCTAAATGCGGATGACTTAGTTAAAGTCTTCCAACAGGATGGATTTTATAAATTTCTCATCAACAAAAAACAGCCTCTCTAAAAGAGAAGCTGCTACGTTGTTAAATCAAGAAGATAAAATAGAGTACAAATACGACAAACAGAAGGTACATAATTGGATGAATTTCTTTTCCGCGGCCCTTCATGATCATCGTAATTGGATAAAAGATGAACCCGACCGCAATCCCTGTTGCGATACTGTATGTCAGCGGCATCGCGATAACCGTTAAGAATGCAGGTACTGCAATTTCGAATTTGTTCCAGTCAATTTTTCCAATAGCCGAAACCATCAGGACACCGACGATGATCAGAGCCGGCGCTGTAACTGGTGCCGTAATGACTTCCAATAATGGGAAGAAGAACAGCGAAAGCAGGAAGAACCCAGCCGTCACGACAGAAGCAAATCCAGATCTCGCACCTGCAGCTACCCCTGCTGAAGATTCAATGTAAGAAGTTGTGGTCGAAGTACCTAGTACAGCTCCAACTACTGTTGCGCAAGAGTCCGCAAAAAGCGCTTTGCCTGCTCTTGGAAGTTTGTTTTCTTTCATCAGATTTGCCTGGTTAGCTACAGCCACCAGAGTTCCGGCTGTATCAAAGAAGTCAACGAACAAGAATGTCAATACAACCACAAGCATTTGGATGGTGAAAACACTTGATATGTCATTGAAAAGCGGATCCAGAGCTGCTCCGAAAGTCGGCTCCAGGCTTGGAATCGCACCCACAATCTGATTCGGAAGTTCAACGAGTCCAAAAATCATACCTGCAATCGCTGTAACGACCATCCCGAAGAAAATTCCGCCCTTGATTCCTCTTGTCATCAGAATAACTGTAATGAAGATACCGAACACAGCCAAAAGCGTAGTTCCGTTCGTCAAGTCGCCAAGACCTACAAGAGTAGCATCATTATTCGTTATAATTCCTGCATTTTGAAAGCCCACAAATGTTATAAAAAGTCCGATACCCGCTCCAACCGCAAACTTCAACTCAGCCGGTATCGAGTTAATAATTTTTTCGCGAAGACCAGTCAATGTCAGGACAATGAAAATCAATCCTGAAACTAACACTCCTGTTAGAGCCGCTTGCCAAGTGATACCCATCGTTAATACGACAGTGTATGCAAAAAACGCATTAAGTCCCATACCCGGTGCCAGAGCAATCGGATATTTGGCTATCAGTCCCATAATGAGGGATCCAATTGCCGCTGCTAAAGCTGTAGCGACGAAGACCGCTCCATAATCCATTCTCATGCTGTCCGGCAGATCCGGGACAGATTGCAGGGACAGTGTAATCGGATTGATGGCCAGGATATAAGCCATCGATAAAAATGTTGTTAATCCGCCTATAAATTCACGGCTGTAGGTGGTGCCAAGCTGATCAAATTGGAAAAACTTTTTCATTTTTCTTACCTCCTCTAAAATGTCCGCCGTTGTAGGTTGAGGGTTTGCCTGGACAGAAAAACGCCCTGAACAACCGTGTTCAGGGCGTGACATACTGGTATGGTAAGTAAAAACTAGTTTTAGAGAATAAATAATAGCATGAATCATAGACTAGTCTTCATCAAACCATTACCTCGTAGTCAAGCCATTTACGGTAGCTCGGTAGAAACTGCTGGGCCTTATTCCCAAAATTATACGACGTAATGTTATTTAATTAAGTTCCTTGTTATTGTACCAACAGGAACTGAACTAGTCAATATAAAACACGAACATTTACTTATTTATTTTTCTGATCGTTCGTAAATGTCTGTTATTCCCATTCGATTGTTGCTGGCGGCTTGCTCGTAATATCATAAACAACCCGGTTTATATGATCAACTTCATTAACAATCCTTGTTGAAATCAGCTCCAGTACATCCCAAGGAATTCTTGCCCAGTCGGATGTCATCCCGTCGATTGATGTAACGGCACGGATTCCGATTGTGTAATCATAAGTGCGGGCATCCCCCATGACACCAACGCTTCGGATATCAGGAAGTACAGTGAAGTACTGCCAGATATCTCGATCGAGACCTGCCTTTTTGATCTCGTCACGCAGGATGTGATCGGATTCTCTCACAATCTCAAGCTTCTCTTCTGAAATCTCACCAAGCACACGAATGCCAAGGCCAGGTCCAGGGAAAGGCTGGCGCCAAACGATTTCATCTGGAATCCCCAGTTCAGCACCCAGTACACGAACCTCATCCTTAAAAAGAGTATTCAAGGGTTCGATCAACTTGAACTGCATATCTTCAGGAAGACCGCCGACATTGTGGTGAGACTTGATGGTCTGCGCAGTCGCCGTCCCGCTCTCAATGATGTCTGTATAAAGAGTTCCTTGAGCAAGATATTCAATTCCTTGGAGTTTCGTCGCTTCATCATCGAAAACATAAATGAATTCATTTCCGATAATTTTGCGTTTCTGCTCCGGATCAGAAATACCTTTCAATTTATTCATGAAGCGTTCTTGCGCATCCACTTTGATAACATTCATATTGAAGCCTTCAGAGAAAGTCTTCATGACACCTTCCGCTTCATCTTTCCTTAACAAGCCATGATCAACAAAGATACAGGTCAACTGGTCACCGATTGCTTTGTGAATCAATACAGCTACTACGGAAGAATCCACTCCGCCGCTAAGAGCGCAAAGAACTTTTTTGTCACCCACTGTGTTACGGATTTTCTCCATTTCGATTTCGATAAAGTTTTCCATCGACCATTCATCGTTACATCCGCATACATCAAACACAAAGTTCTTCAGCATCTCATTTCCATATTGAGAATGGCGAACCTCCGGATGAAACTGGACTGCGTATAAGCCTCTTTCCTCATCACTCATTGAAGCTATCGGGCAAGACGGGTTCGTCCCATCCACTGTAAAACCTTCCGGAGCTTCCACAACCAGGTCCCCGTGGCTCATCCAGACAATCTGCTCCTCTGGCAGGCTGCCGAACAATTTTGAAGGATGCTGGACAGTCAGCTTGGCTTTTCCATACTCGCGGTGCTTAGCTCTTTCCACTTTTCCGCCAAAGTGCATTGTCATTAACTGCATGCCATAGCAGATTCCCAAAACAGGAATGTCCAAATCAAAGATTCTTTCATCACATCGGAAAGCATCTTCTCCATAAACACTGTTAGGGCCGCCCGAGAAGATGATGCCGCTCGGATTCATTTCTTTGATTTCTTCCACTGTAATGGTGTGCGGGTGAAGTTCGCTGTAAACACCAAACTCACGAATCCTTCTCGTGATCAACTGATTATATTGACTGCCGAAATCCAATACGACAATCATTTCCTGATTATGCAATTCCGTTTTTCCTGTCATCCTGTTCACCTCATAGAGTTATTTCTTTAAATCTATTACTCAGTTTGCCCCGAAAAGATTTAAAAAGCAAAAGCATCTTCTTACCACTGCAAAGGGCTAATGAGCCTCAATTGACCCTGCATTAAAGCCGTATTAGGTAATACATGAACCAGTAAGCGGTTTGATATTTTCCCATTCATCGAAAAAAAACCAGAACTCAGCCTTTATATAAAGGCAGAATTCTGGTTTTGATCCCTCACGCTTCTATCACATCAAAATGAAAACTGCCTTCATAGTCAGATCATTTGCGGTGACCCGGTAGAGACTTTCGAACCATATCTTCGAGGATATATGAAGGTTTACAAACCGTATTTTTTTATATTTCGACATCATTTTATAACGTGAAAGGACGTTGGTCAACCTGTTGTCCTTTTAATTAAATTTTCCCACAATTCCCGAAGCTGCTTCCAATCCTTATCTGTGAGCTTTTGTCCGTATAGTGTTCTTTCATAATGAGCAGTGAGGGATGTCATTTCCCTGCTTCCAAAGAAAGAATCTACATAATGTGAATAGGCTCTGAGGGTCTGGCCTTCATCCATCTTCAATCCGTAGCGCTCCAGTTGATTCAACAGTGAGATGTAAGCTTTAGGAAAGGTGTCTTCATCTCTCTTATTCTTATAATAAGTGATGAGCAGATATGGAAGCCACCGCCTTCTTACCAGGAATAATCCATAAGCGGCCAGGGCCAGGGCAAAGATTCCTGCCAGGATTTTATCCCACTGAGTCTCCACAAAGGTCACTGCCTTCTCCCAAAAATCTTTTAAAGAAAAATCAGATGAACTTTCTCCGGCAGATTCTTCATCCTCTTCAGGAGTCAGATCACTTTCCGGCGTCTCTGGTTCTTCAGGAACAGCCGCTGTCTCATCTGATTCCGGGAGTTCATAGTCATAATTTATGATTGAGTTACCTGTAAAGCCGACAGTAGGTTCAAACGGTACCCAGCCTTCTCCAGGAAAAAATACCTCTACCCAGGAGTGGGCGTTATTGTTGGTCACTTCATATGTTCGGTATTGTGTATCGACCGTTCTTTGGTACTCCCCTTCAGTATATCCCTTTACCCATCTGGCAGGAATACCGAGCGAACGGACCAGCACCACCATGGAAGTTGAGTAGTTATCACAGTACCCCATTTGCGTTTCAAACAGAAACTGGTCGACATAGTCCTGTCCTTCTTCAGGAATGGGTACTTCCATCTGTTCGTATACGAAGTCTTCCTCACTGAAATACCCCTCGATGGCTTTTACTTTTTGATACCAGTTTTCCTCATCCTCGGTTATGGTTTCCGCCAGCTCCCTTACCCTCTCAGGCAGTTCTTCTGGAAGCTGAGTGTGCCTTTCAAGGAAAGGCTGTAAGTCTTCAGGGAAAGATTCAGCCGATACGGACTCTAATCCTTTCAGCGAATATACAGGATTGCGGTACTCGACACTATATTCTTCAAGTTCCACTTTTTCCTGGTCTCTGAGTGTGGTGATCTTTGTTGTATCCTCACTCATAGAAAATATTCCTTCTTCATTCCCTTGGAAGGAACTTACTCCATAAGGATAAACAACATGAGAATATTGCTCTTCTACTCTGATAATCTCTGAGTCAGGCTCTCGTTCTAAATCAGGTTCAGTCAGCTCAAGGGGCACTTCTTCCCCTGCAGAAAACTCAACCTTCTCTTCTGTTTCCTCTGTACCGGCTCTTTCCCAACCTTTTCCGGTATAGATATCTTTACTTTCAATTCTCCAATAATGTTCCCTTATGACATCAGCATTGAACACTGTCGTCGGGTCACCCATGAATGGACCGCCAAGCCTGCTGTCATCTGTTCCATACCCGAGCTTTGAAACACCTCGGCCATTTCCTTCGCTATCAGCGAAAGCCTTCAGATAAGGTACCGGATCAGGCCAAACAGGATCAATTTTCGGTGCAGCAAAAGCGAGCACTGAGCTTCCCCCGATCATAATCACCAGCGGAATCATCCACTTTCCCGTTGCCGCCCTTGAACCCCGCAGGCTCTCCTGGTCTTTCAAACGAAGAAGTGCCAGCATTCCCATGAGCAAAAAGCCAAGAAGGATAATCCTGATGATGGCTCCCGTCGCATCAAATGACGTGAAAGTGTCGAGTGAACTAATGTAAATAATCGTCATGATATAAAACAAAAGCATCGATTTTCTAACCGACAACCAGTAATGAATCAGATACGTCATCAGCCAAAGCAGAATGAAAAACAAGAGGCTGCGATACATATCTGAAAGCAGCGACCACTCCCGGCCAATGGTTAATCCAATATTGTCCCACAAATCTCTAACCATGGCTGCCGCTGGATGCAGAAGGGTTGCGTCTGCATACAGGTGATACAGTGAGTACACGATAAATACCGTCTTTATGGTAAATGACAAGAACTTATTCAAATGAAAGTAATAGAGAACCATCGACAGAAAGATAAACGCCACAAAATAGCCCAAATGACCTGTATCTGTGACTTCATCCAGCGGTCTTAACCATTCCCATAATAAAATAAATGCGAGTCCATAGAGAACGGCCCGCTGAAGTTTCCTGGACTGCGTCCCATTATTCATGCGTTCTTCACCTCCGAAAACGCAGAATCGAATTCGCCTTCATAACTTACCTTCAGCCAGATACCCCTTCCGGCTGCCATCGCTTTCAATGCTTTTTCCTCATCCGTCATATGCGAACCTTTTTCCTTAATCAAAAAAATAACTACGGACGAGTTGCGCTTAGCATACGACCTCACCGTTGAAACCAATTTCTTGGAGACAGAGCCCGTAATGAACATAACCGCAGCAGACTGCTGATAATTGATGCCCTCTCCTTCGAGAACCTTAGAAAGGTCATATTTGCTGTCTGCCTTCACTTTGGCAAAATGATGATAAAACTGGCGTTGCTGCTCTTCTCCTCCTCTAATTGGAAAAGAAACATGATCTTCCCCGATTGAAAGCAAGCCAGCCTGCGCACCCTTTCTCATAATCGCTTTTGATATAGAAGCCGCAAAAGTGACCATTGGCTCAAAAGCCTGAGAAGGTTCACGGTCGAGCACTACTAAAACATCGTGCGACTGCCTCTCTTCGAATTCTTTCGTCATCAATTCATTTGTACGGGCAAAAGACTTCCAGTGAATCCATGAAAACCGGTCTCCCGGCTGATATTCTTTGATCCCGGTAGCCATCGTCGTATCCTTTTGGATTTTCACATTCGAAGAAGTCATCCCCTGATCGTACCGGCTTTCAAGCGGCCTGTAGATAATATCTACAAACGCGGGATAAACAAGAAGGGTATTGGAACACGTTACAGTTGTCTCCTTTTCGAAAATCCCAAAGAAGTCTCCTGTCTTCAAGCGGACAGCAGAGAAATGATGCTCCCCCCGCGGCAGCTCATCAATCACGTATTTCAAATGAATTTCTCTTCTGAAACCAGGATATATGATGGATTTCGCCTTCTGAAAAGAAGATCTGTAAAATATTGAAGGAGACACAATATCATCTGCAATCAGATAAAACAGCGGAAACGGAAATTTTCTCCTAATGATAAGTGACACTTCCATCGAATCCCCCGCTTTAAAATCCGTTGACTTAAACGAACGCTCCACCTCGAAGTTTGACAACGGATAGATTGAAACCAGCAGGGAAAATAAAGCAAAGGGAACAAAGCTGTAGAACAGAAACCAGCTCACGAATCCCCCTTGAAATAACGCGTAAGCAAGCGTCACTGCCCAAAGCACAATGAGCAGCAGCAACTTGCCTATCACCTTTAATAGCTGTAAGTTCTTCTTCATTTATCTCACTAGCCTTTGAACAGGCACCGGAATCCGTGAAATAACACGTTCCACCACTTCCTCAGCTGTGATGCCTTCATATTTTGCTTCTGATTTTAAAATAATTCTATGCGAGAAGACGAATGGAGCAAGATATTGCACATCATCCGGAATGACATAATCCCTGCTGTTCAAGTATGCATACGCCTGGCACGCCCTCATTAAAGCAATCGATCCACGAGGGCTGGCCCCGAGATAAACTTGTGAATGAAGTCTCGTTCTGTGAGCAATTTCAACAATGTATTTTTTCAAAGTGTCATCGACTACGACCTCTTTTACATCCTCTTGAATCGCTCTGAGTTCTTCCAGCGTAATGACCGCTTCCAGGTCTTCAATCGGCGGGTTTTTCTGAGCTCGATGCAGAATTTCCATTTCTTCATCCATCCCCGGATAACCCATTTTCATTTTGAGAAGAAAACGGTCCAACTGGGCTTCAGGAAGCGGGTATGTACCTTCATATTCAATCGGGTTCTGTGTCGCCATAACGAAAAACGGTTTATCCAGCTTTCGTGTTACCCCATCAATCGTCACACTGTGTTCTTCCATCCCCTCAAGCAAGGCAGATTGAGTCTTTGGCGATGTACGATTGATCTCATCGGCGAGGATAATATTCCCCATGATAGGACCGGGTCTGAAATGAAACTCACTGTCTCTTGGATTATAAATTGAAACGCCTATCACATCTGACGGAAGCAGATCTGGGGTGAACTGAATTCTCTTAAAAGAAGCTCCCACTGACTTCGCCAGCGCACGAACCATCATCGTTTTTCCTACACCCGGTACATCCTCAAGAAGCACGTGGCCATTCGCCAGCAGTGCCACCAAGCTCAACTCAGCCACCGACCTCTTACCAATCATCACTTTTTCAATATTATCTATCACATGTTGTAACTTCGGATTCATTACGTTCGTCGTCATTCTATTCCCTCCTGAGACTCTGACTGACATAAACCTGTCTAATTACTTATTACATTCTCGGGAAAATGGTAAAACCCTTTAGAATATTTTAATAATATAGAGAATTATTAGGTATTTTGTCTAATCTTTGAGATTCATTGTTTGATAGTTTCTTTGTAGATCTTCCTACGTCCTTATGTTGTAGGGATTGCGGATGAATTAACAATCTGAATTTTCTGTTACAAGTATATAACAAAATACATTATTTTGAAATGATTTATGGGGTGGAGGTTTTTGGATGGGTGGGTAATTACCATTTGGATTGGTTTAGGGTATTAGGCTCTCCGGTTGGAAGATTTGATGCTGTTGAAACGACTTTTTTACTGCATCTGGTTCTCTGGTTGGATGATTTGATGCTGTTTAAACGACCTTTTTACTGCATCTGGTTCTCTGATTGGCGATTTGATGCTGTTGAAACGACCTTTTTACTGCATCTGATTCTCTGTTTAGGGATTTGATGCTGTTGAAACACCCTTTTTACTGCATCTGATTCTTCTATTTGGCGATTTGATGCTGTTGAAACGACCTTTTTACTGCATCTGGTTCTCTGATTGGAGATTTGATGCTGTTGAAACGACCTTTTTACTGCATCTGATTCTCTGTTTAGGGATTTGATGTTGTTGAAACACCCTTTTTACTGCATCTGGTTCTTCTGTTTGGCGATTTGATGCTGTTGAAACGACCTTTTTACTGCATCTGGTTCTTCTATTTGGCGATTTGATGCTGTTGAAACGACCTTTTTACTGCATCTGGTTCTCTGTTTAGGGATTTGATGCTGTTGAAACACCCTTTTTACTGCATCTAGTTCTTCTATTTGGCGATTTGATGCTGTTGAAACACCCTTTTTACTGCATCTGGTTCTTCTGTTTGGCTATTTGATGCTGTTGAAACGACCTTTTTACTGCATCTGGTTCTTCTGTTTGGTGATTTGATGCTGTTGAAACACCCTTTTTACTGCATCTGGTTCTTCTATTTGGTGATTTGATGCTGTTGAAACACCCTTTTTACTGCATCTGGTTCTTCTGTTTGGTGATTTGATGCTGTTGAAACACCCTTTTTACTGCATCTGATTCTTCTATTTGGCGATTTGATGCTGTTGAAACACCCTTTTTACTGCATCTGATTCTCTGTTTAGGGATTTGATGCTGTTGAAACACCCTTTTTACTGCATCTGATTCTTTGTTTGGCGATTTGATGCTGTTGAAACACCCTTTTTACTGCATCTGGTTCTTCTGTTTGGCAATTTGATGCTGTTGAAACACCATTTTTACTGCATCCGAAATATACGAACTATCAAATATAGTAGGAAGTTTTCCTACTCCCCATCATCGCAAGATTTTTTCTAAGTACCCTTTGTATAGTCCTCTCATCTTTAACAATCCGACACCACTCTTGAATCCTTCCGGTGGTTAATCTAATATTAGGAAACAGCAACTTAAATTCCTCAACACTTCGCAATACAGCTTCAGAACTACATTCTTTCCCCCCGCAAAACTCACAATTAAGAACCCTTTTAAACTCTGGATAAAACTCCCCACACCCCCGACACACTATCCCCTTCCGCAACTCCTCATAGCTATATTTAGGGACATTATTATAGGGAGATTCCCCGATACAGAGTGATAATACTTTCTCCGCAAGCCGGACGTCGGAGTTTCTGATTCTAGCAGAGTTTTGCAGAAGGTTATTCCGAAATCGGTTCATTTGAGCTGGATAGACGATGGGCAGATTGGAAGGTACATCATACAGGTGGAATTCGGGATTGATCAAAATGAGGTGAGACTTTACAGTGAGGGGGATACTATGGTTATTGACTAGTTGGTTTAATAGGGTTTCGGTTTTATCAACTTGAATTAGGGGGTTTTTAACAGGGTTTCCTAATGGAGAAATCCATTTTCCTTTTACAATAGAGTAGTCGCCTTGGAGGTTTTTGACTTCAAAGTGATGGAGAGTGCCAGAGGAGATTCCAAAAGAGTCGACTTGGAAATGGTTATTGTTTTGGTTGAGATTTACGTCATTCAGGAAGATTATTTTTTCCGATAGCGGTACTGCCCACTTATCGAAGTTCACTTCTCCTTCATAACCTTTTTCTTTGTAGAGGTAATAGCTTTCTTCATTTTCGCTAAAATTCATTCTTGGCCGCTGAGCTCTTAATATCTGTAGTTCCCGTGGCAGCCCTCGCTTTTTCAAGATCAATCAACATCATTCCTTTCGGTTGGATATGTTAATTTTATACAATAACCTTCGAGGCGTCCACCTTTCGCCCGCTATTATTTCGCGGGAGGGGGTTCTTTAACATCTGCGCCATGAACAGCAGACACTGCCCTTCACAGCATAAAAAACCAGCAAGGAGTCACCACCCTGCCGGTCCCGTAAAAACTATTCTTTCCACCAGTCATCAAAAACGTTGATTGGCAGTTCACGCTTGTGTCTTGTTTTGAGGAAGTGGCCGCCGATGATTTTGGCAGCGTGTTCTGATACTTCCCTGCCTTCGAGAAAGTCATCGATTTCTTCGTAAGTTACGCCTAATGCTTCTTCATCTGGAATCATTGGACGATCATCTTCAAGGTCTGCGGTCGGAACCTTGGTGTACAGGTGTTCAGGCGCGCCGAGTTCTTTCAGCAGCGCTCTTCCCTGGCGCTTGTTCAGGCGGAAGATCGGCACAAGGTCTGCGGCTCCGTCTCCGTGTTTTGTATAGAAGCCGGTTACTGCCTCTGCGGAGTGGTCCGTCCCGAGAACTACACCATTACCCATGGCAGCCATGCTGTATTGCACCTTCATGCGTTCTCTTGCTTTTTCATTTCCTTTTGTGAAGTCGGAGAGCGGGACTCCAGCTTCCTTCATAGCCGCTGCGCTTGCGTCGACGGCTGCTTTGATATTAACCGTGTAAGATTGGCTCGGCTGAATGAACTCAATTGCATCCAAGGCATCCTGTTCATCAGTTTGTTTTCCATAAGGAAGGCGGACGGCAATAAACTGATATTCATCTGTGCCGTTCTCTTCATTCAGTTCATTCACCGCTTGCTGGGCAAGTTTTCCGACAAGTGAGGAGTCTTGGCCGCCTGAGATTCCGAGTACAAAGCTTTTTAAAAATGGGTATTGCTTTAGGTAATTCTTCATCAGGTCGACACTTCTTCTGATTTCTTCTTTAGGATCGATTTCTGGTTTCACTTTCATTTCTTCAACAATTTGTTTTTGCAAAGAATCCATCTTGTGATTTCACTCTCCTGACAAGTTATTTTCGCTATTCTACTATTATAATACCTTTGCCCGAGAGCCTACAAACATGAGAGCCTCAACCTTTTTCGCTCTCCTGATATTTCTTGACCCTCTGTTTCACTTCCTCGATATTCCGCATTTTGTTGTTCCAGCACTTTTCACTTAAGTCCACTGGATAATCCTCAGGATTCATCAAACGCTTATACTCATCCCAAAGAAGTTCGATGTTTTTTCCATAGTACTCCCTGATTTCCTGCAGTGTCGGCAATTCGTAAACAAGTTGACCGTCCTTGAACACATCGGTATGAAGATCCTTTGCTTCAAAATTGGTAACAAACTTGCTGACGAAGGTGTGCACGGGATGGAACATTTTGAGCCGGTCCTGCTCCTGTGGTTTTTCATCTTCAAGGGTGATGTAGTCTCCTTCTGACTTGCCGCTCGTTTTGTTTATAATTCTGTACACATTTTTCAATCCCGGAGTGGAAACTTTCTCTGCATTGCTGGAAATTTTGATTGTATCGGTCATTTCACCGTTTTCATTCTCGATCGAAACAATTTTATATACAGCTCCAAGTGCAGGCTGGTCATACCCGGTAATCAGCTTAGTTCCGATACCCCATGTATCAATTTTAGCGCCCTGAGCTTTCAGATTCATGATGGTATACTCATCAAGATCATTCGATGCCACAATGCCGGCATCATGGAAGCCCGCTTCATCCAGCATCACTCTGGCTCTTTTGGACAAATACGCCATATCGCCGCTGTCAAGGCGGATGCCTTTAAAATTGATTTTGTCTCCCAATTCCTTCGCTACTCGGATTGCCGCCGGTACACCTGAACGCAATGTATCATATGTATCGACCAGAAACACACAGTCCCTATGGGATGCAGCATATTTTTTAAAAGAAGTATAGTCATCCCGATAAGCCTGCACCATGGAATGGGCATGTGTTCCCGCTACAGGGATGCCAAAGAGCTTCCCGGCGCGAACATTGCTTGTGGCATTGAAGCCCCCGATATATGCAGCCCTTGTTCCCCAAATGGCTGCATCCATTTCCTGAGCACGCCTTGTCCCGAACTCCATCACGACGTCGTTTTCTATAACCTCTCTGATTCTAGCGGCTTTCGTTGCAATCAATGTTTGGAAGTTCACAATGTTGAGCAGTGCTGTCTCGAGAAGCTGAGCTTGTGCGAGAGGTGCCTCCACTTTTATCATAGGCTCATTTCCGAAAGCCAGCTCTCCTTCTTTCATCGAGCGGATACTGCCTGTAAAACGAAGGTCCTTCAAGTATTGTAAAAATGGTTCCTCGTATCCAACCTCTTCTCTCAGAAACTCAATATCCGTTTCACTGAATTGAAAGTCCTCAATATAGCGGACGACCCTCTCCAGGCCGGCAAATACTGCATAGCCGCTGCCAAACGGAAGCTTCCGGAAAAACAGTTCAAATACCGCTTTTTTATCATGAATTCCATCTTCCCAATATGTTTTGGCCATATTGATTTGATACAGGTCTGTATGTAGAGCCAGGCTGTCATCAGAATACTTATACATCCACTTTCACTCCTTGAAGTTGGGATTCTTCTTATTCTATATAAATAGACTATTTTTTCTATTTTAACCATTAAAGTGTTTTTTCATCGATATCTTTGAAGTAACTGGGGAAGTTGATACGCGCAGTGGTGTCTATGAGAGATAATCAGGTAAGCCTAAGCATTTAGTTCGGATTGGACTTTTTGACAGGGTAAGCTTGCGGAAAAAGTTTGAGCATAACTGGAGTACAACGGATCTCCCTTCTGTCTTTACCTCCTCTAAACTAAGTTGAAAAAAGAAGACTCCTGCCCTCCAAGCAAATTAAAAACACCAGCTGCCGGTAAACAACTGGTGTACATTATTACACTAATACTCCAAATAGCGCTCCGATAAGACCGAAAACCAACGCGAGGATGTACCATAGGATAGACAGAATAACAATGGTCCACCCAAGTCCCTTTCTGCCTGTCTGAATGAAGTAAATCCCCAGCACAATCGCTCCAAAGATCAGTCCGAGGATGCCCCAAAGCCATGGATTCTTTCCTTTCTTTTTGGCATCAGTGAATAAATAGATTGCAATGATTATATTAATGATCAAACTTAATGAAAATTCCAATGTCCCACTCCTTTTGCTCTTTTCTATTTAGATTTCCCAAGGTACTAGGGATTAAACCATGCAAATGCGTTACAGTTCACTTTATATAAGTTTAAATATCTGTTTAGATACAGACGGTTAGGGGGACACGCAACTAAACAAAAATTGCAGGTCAAAAGTAAGTAACTCCTGCTCAAATCAATCTTCTTAAGCTTTATCTAATAAAAGAGGAATTCGAGGTAGGTATGGATACAGACGATCGGCCAATTAATTGGTGTAACCGCACAACCCGGAGGCCTTGATTGAATTTCACTCAAAGAAGCTCAGGAAATCAGTATCTTTGGCGATACTCTTCAATCCAAAGCAGCCGCTGTCGAGGTAATAAAGTGTCACCAACCGTGCCCTTTTCACTATTTAGTCATCTTAAATTCCTCCGAGAGCAATTCAATGACTTTTTTCCGGTTCTCTATCCTGGATACATTCGGGATGATCATGATTTCTTCCGTTTTAAACACTTCGGCAATTCCTTTGATTTCTTCACTGACCTTCTCCGGTGTGCCGATGATCATCCGGCTGCGGTTCTTTCTTACTTTCTCTTCTTCGTCAGCGGTAAATCCCCGTTTTTTCGCAGTCTCGATGGAAGGGTAATAAGGCGGCTGGTTTTCCGATTCAACAAAGTACAGCCAAAGATCAAAAGCTTTTGCCAGATCCTCGGCTTCTTCTTCCGTTTCTCCGACAACGGCGAATAGCGAAATGATCGTTTTGGGACTTTTTAAAAAGGAAGAAGGCCTGAAACGGCTGCGGTATTCCTCAACAATTTCCACTCCGCTCATACCAGGCTTGGCGAAGTGGGCGAATACATAGCCGGTCCCCTGGGCAGCGGCCACCCGGGCACCCCTCTCTCCTGTACCAAGCATCCACATTTCCGGTTTGGTCGGTATAGCCGGCGCCGCGATCAGCGATTGATAACGATGCTCATCCTCAGTATTGTCAGTGAAGTATTTTTTCAAATCCTCCACTTGCTGCTCATAGGACTGCCTTTTGGTTTTCCCCTCATTCAATGCCTGGTTGACCATCCGGTAACTCGGCGACCTGCCAATGCCCATATCGATTCGACCCGGATGAAGGGCTTCCATCACCCGAAAGTTCTCCGCTGCTTTGTAACTGCTGTAGTGAGGCAGCATGACACCGCCGGACCCGATTCGGATATGAGACGTACTTGTGGCTAAATGCATCATCAGCATCTCGGGACTGCTGCCCGCAACGGAATGCACCATATGATGTTCTGACACCCAGAATCGTGTATATCCAAGTGATTCTGCGTGCTTCGCTAACTCTGTTGTTTCCCACAGTGCTTGATGGGCATCCGCTCCTTCATCGATTGGGGAGTAGTCCAGTATGCTCAGCGTTATCATTTTAGGCAACTCCTTTACTCTTTAGTCTGCTAGTGTTCAGGAAGTGATGTAAGGCTTTTGGTTAATTATATGTATTTTCGCTTATCTTATGGATACCCATCATAGCCGGGAATCACTCACCTCAGTGTAACCTTCTTTAGCGATTGCCGGCATATCTTTGATCAAAAAATCTCCACTCATGTATCCAGTACTGTCTCCTGATTACTACCTCATTCCCTATAAAAACCGCCCTTTAACACACTAAAGCGCTAAGAGGGACTGTCCCTTTTAGCGCTTTAGTGTATTAAATCTCATTCCTAATAGGTGCCTTCATTTCTTTTCCGGAGGCTGAGCACCATGAAGTCGATGATGACGATGATGAGGATGGAAAGGCCTACAAGGGGCATCAGGAGGCCAAGTACAGCCAGGATGGCAATCACTCCCCACTTCACTTTCGCATCATTCATGGCAGCCGGAGCCCCAAAGGTTTCTTTCGGCTTTCGTTTCCGCCACATGATAAAGGAACTGAAGACCATCAGGACGATTCCGAGGCAGGTAATTGCTCCAAGCAGCTGGTTGGCCAAACCGAACAGTCTTCCTTCATGCAGGGCGATGCCGACTGTAATCGCTTTTGCCATCAGGCCGTAATCAGCAAAACGGACATCACTTAGGACTTCACCTGAGTATTGATCGACATTCAATGTTGCGTTATCACCCGGTTTTGTATGGGAGGTAGCCAGGGTGTATACACCTTTTTCTCCTTGTGGAAGAGAGATGGTATAGGGTTTCTGGACTTCATTCCTATGCGCCACCTGTTTGATTTCGTCCAGGGTTTTAGCGTTTCCGCTGCCCGCAGAGGCAGGCACCTCCATGTTCTCCGTTGCCCACGGACCTTCTCCAATCACATCTTTCGTAGTAAGGACAGACTCTGGTTTTGGACCAAACGATAAAGCATATTGAGGGTAGCTGTTGGCAGCAGTCGCTAACTTGTTGATCTGTTCACCGACAACACTTGTCCATGGCAGTCCTGTTAAAATAAGAATGGTGATAAAGACAGAAAGCCAAAAGGCAGGTACTGCATGCAGATCTCGCCAGAAAACTCTCCCTTTTTTCCCCAAGCGCGGGAGGACCGTTCCCCATATCCCGCTCTTCTTTCTTGGCCACCAGAGATATAACCCTGTCAGCACGAGGATCAGCGTCCAGCAGGCAGCCAGTTCGACTAGAAGGTTCACGAAGCTTCCGCCCGCGAACCATTCGCTGTGAATTCTCGTAAAAATGCTGGAGAATGTCTCATCTGCGGCTAAAGAGCCCTGGTATCCACCCGTATAAGGGTTGATGAAGGCATACATCATATTGCCGTTCTCCATATAACTCAGCTCAGTTGTTCTCAATGGGTCATCATACTGCTTGACCGACAGAATAGATGCTCCCTCTCCTAGCTCCCTGTTTGCTGCTTGCGTTTGTTGTGCTAAAGTCAGAACTTGTTTTCCTTCCACATTGCCTTCAACATAGAAGTGTTCCTGGTACAAGTTTGATTCAATCTGAGGCTTGAATAAGTAGACTCCTCCACTAATTGCCAGAACGAGCAGAAACGGAGCAACGAAAATCCCTGCATAGAAATGCCATCGCCACACTGCCCGGAAGATCGCTGCTTTCCTGTTTGGCTTTCCTTCTGGTTTGCTAGTATAACTGTTTTGTACTCTTTCTTCCATCTCGTTTCTCCCTTTAAAACAACCCTTATTTTACAGTCAATATTTTTTCTTTATGAGTGTGCAGTTCGCCTTTCTCGATGTGAAGCTTCACATGATACTCCCCCGCTTCTGCAAAAGTATGGGAGGCGCTGTACTCACCTTCACTCACTTCCGAAGCATCAATGAATTCATGCTTCTCTTCTCCTTCTTTCCATACTTCAAAGCGGACATCTCCTTCTGTCAAAGGATGGCCGCCGTTCATGGCATGCCCGGTCAGCTCCGCTTCTTCTCCTGCTTTCACCGTGTCTGCCATTATAATATGGGCTGATACTTCTTCCCCATGACTATGGGAATCATCATGGCCTTCCTTATGGGCGTGGTCAGTTTCTTCTACATCACCAATGGCCAGCTCCAACTTCGGCATGGTATGCATATCCCTTGCCGTCACATGAGAAACAACGTAATAAATACCCGGCTCCTCCACTGTTTTCTCGATTGAGTAAATTCCTTTTCCTTGGAATTCTCCTTTAATCATCTCATGATCCTCAGTTTCTTCTCCTTGTTGCCAGAATTCAAATTCTACCTCTTTTGCATCATCCACGTTTTCGCCACCATGAGTGACTTTCGCCTCGATAGTGAATTCCTCTCCGTCCTGAAGTTCATCTGGTTGGGGCTGGGTAGAGAGGTTCACCTCCAATGCATGTAAGGTTTCCCCTTCCTCATGATTAGGCTCTGAAGAATTTTGGCCCTCTTGTCCCCCGCATGCTGCCAGGACAAGCAAACTGCTCATTACTATCGACATTCTCACTTTTTTTATCATAATTTCTTATCCTCCCATTCTAGTATTCGGCACTCCTAACAGCACTCATTATTCATCATCAAGCGGCATTGATTTAAACGCCAAGGTGATTGAGGTTCCTTCCCCTGGTGTGGAATCTATATCGATTCTTGCTTCATGCTTCAAAACAATCTGTTTGACGATAGCCAGACCAAGTCCAGAACCGCCTTCATTTCTAGTCCGTGATTTGTGGACCCTGTAGAAGCGGTCCATGATATTGGCCAGGTCCTCCTCCGGGATCCCGGTCCCTCCATCCTTGATGGCAAGTACCGTCCATCCTTCACTCTGCTTCATCTCTATGAAAATCGTTTCTCCCTCGGGAGAATAACGAACCGCATTGTCCAGCAGGTTGCTGACTACCTGCTCCAGCCTGTCGGGATCACCTTCTATGATGGCCTCCTCATCAAGCTGGAGACCGAGATGGATTTTCTTTTGCTCCAAAGGAAGCTTAAATCTTTTGGTAACATCCTTCACCAGCTGTCCAAACGGAGTGGGTTCCATCTTCATCGGATAAGAATCACCTTCGAGCTGGGCGAGGTCCAGCAGGTCATTGACAAGACGGGACAGCCGGGCTGTTTCTTTATGGATGATCTCCAGGTAATTCTGCCGCTCGTCCTCACTCTCCACGACTCCCTCCAGCAGCGCTTCCGTGTACCCCCTCATATAACTCAGGGGCGTTCGCAGCTCATGGGAAACGTTTTGCAGGAATTCCCTTCTATTGCTTTCGACTTCTTCAAGGGACTTGGCTAATTGATTGAACGAGCGGGCCAGCGACCCCATTTCATCCGAAGTGGAAGCCTCGATTCTTTTTGAAAAGTCCCCTGATGCCATCCGTCCTGAAACCATCTCCATCTTCTTCAGCGGCTGAATCAACTGGGAGGCGATTTTCCTTCCAGACCACACGACGACCAACAACATCATCAAAAGAAATCCTAAAAGTGCATAACGAATTGATTCGAAAGGAGCGTAGACATCTTCCAAAGGCATGTAAAGAAAAATCGCACCGGAAAGCACATCTCCATCCAGCAGCGGAATGGCTACAGCAAGAATATCTTGTTGAAATACCGGATGCTGCCTGACCATGGTCACGGTTTCACCATTCAACAGCTGCTGCCTCTCTTCAAAGGTGATCAGCGTTTCGCTCTCAATCTCTCCGTATGGAAGGGACGCACTCAGTTTCATGGGATCATGGGTAAAAATCACATCACCTTCTGAATTGTCCGCTGTCCATTTTAGCTGCTCCTGAAAACTTTCCGAATCACCCTCCTCATAATAAGCTTCTTCCAGTCTCCTGCCTTGGAGCAGCAACAGGTCTTTTTGCTTATCCACATAAAATTTTTCATACAAATAAAAGGTCAATCCTATGGTGATCAGTACAGTGAGCAGCGAAACAATGGCTATGGTAAACCAGATTTTCTGCCGAAGCCCAAGCCTGGTCAGCCGGTCTTTAATTGAATTTATAGCCAACACCCCAAACCGTTCCGATATAAGATCCGGCTGTTTTCAGCTTTAATCTTAATGTCTTGACATGAGTGTCCACTGTCCGTTCTGTTCCTTCACTTTCAAAGCCCCAGATTCTATTCAGAAGCTGTTCTCTGCTGAAAACCTGTCCGCGATTCTGCACCAGAAGAGACAGCAATAGAAACTCTTTTCTAGTCAAGTTCACGGTAGTTCCATCGACTTTCACCACATGGCCTTTTAGATCTACAGACAATTGTTGAAATGTGATCTCTGCGCTCGGTGCACGGTATCCTTTAGACCTCCGGAGAGCGGCTTCAATCCTCGCGACTAATTCCTTTGGACTGAAGGGTTTCACTACATAATCATCTGCCCCAAGTTTCAATCCCGTGACACGGTCATCTTCATTCCCTTTTGCTGTCAGCATGATAATCGGGACATCTGAAAAAGTGCGGATTTCCTGGGCCGCCTCCAATCCATCCATGACCGGCATCATGATATCCAGAAGCACTAGATCAATGTTCTCTTTTTTCAGCACTTCAAGGGCTTCTCTGCCATTGCCTGCCGGAAAAACAGAATACTCGTGGGCCTTTAAATAGGAAGTTAAAAGCAAAATCATATCTTTTTCATCGTCGACCACAAGAATATTCACTGAGTATTCCCTCCCTCGATAATCGCAACGGGTCCCCCGCTGATTTCTATTTCTGATATCACTTCAAATGTGGGATGATCTATTATAAAAAGGGAATTGCTGTCCATGCTCGAAACATATATTGTCTCCTCATTACCGGTTACATCATACGGGTTTGCCCCTGCACTGATTTTTTCAGTATTGTCCCCGCTCTCTGTCCCAATCTTGTAAAGTTCATGAGAGCCATGGCAGACCACATAGACATCAGAACTTGAGGAAGGGCTGAAAAATTTGACCGGCATCAAGCCTACTTCTATTCTTTGAAGCTGCTTCCCGCTTTCTGGATCGATCACATATACATACCTGTTCAATTCTCCATGCACCGGACCGTGTCCCCCGACATAGAGCTTCGAGTTCTTAAATAGAATTCCTTCCGGGAGATAAGGAACGAGCATTTCCTTTTTCACCTGCAAGTTATCCATATCAATGGCAGAGACTGACGAACTTTTCTGATTCACTACATATAGAAGACCTTTCACCTCGTCCACAGCCATCGATAAAGGGAATTTACCGACCGGGATTTCAGCAGCCACTTCTTCCTCATCGATATCAAACACTTTAATTTCGTTCTTCTTGCTGTCTGCCAGGAACAATTGATGAGTTACCTCACTGTACAACAGTTCATTCACACCCTCCCCGACGCCCTCCCAGCGTTTAACACTTCCGCTCTCAACATTTAAAAGAGAGAGAGAGCCGTCTTTACTGGTAAAGACAATGTGGAAATCATCTATGCGAACCATGTCCGAAATGACTGACTCCAATTCAACCGTATTCATTACCTGCCGTTTTTGTTTATCGATAAAAGTCAGACCTGCATCTTTCAAATGGGAAACCATGACCAACTCTTCCGCATTCTCCGGCACATCCAGCGACTCACTTTGACAACCCGAAGCAATTAACAACATACTCATTACAACGAAAAATATCATTCTTTTCATAAAGGACCTCTAATCCTTTCTTATAGTTAGGCTCTTTTGGTAAACTTTGATGCTATTTCATATTAAACCAGAAAAACAGACATAAATATCCCCTTTATACTAAAAATCTTCTCTCGGCACAAGAAGAGCAGCTCTTTTCTTTCTTACTAAAGAAGGTATATTCCGACCTGAAAGCAGCACTATTCGCAAACAACAACCTTTAGTTGAAGTTTGCCCAACGCTATATAGTATAAAATAGAAATTTGAAATCTTTGCGAAGTATTGGGGAATGATTTGTGAACTACGAACAAAAGCGCAAGCACCCTGTTCAGCCCTGGAAAAGCAGCACCGTGCTGCCGCGCAAGGACAATTTGGTAAAAGATTTGGCATAGTATCTTCTCCTTTTAGTATTGCTCCGTTACTGGAGTTACTACTTTCTATAAAGAAGTACTAGGAAAAGGCAGTCTCTTTCAACCATGTAACGCAGATGTCAGAGAAGTTTTTAAAATTATTTAATAGCTGTCTGGTCAACTTACCGGCATTTATCCAAGCCAAATTAATAGTTATGAATATAGTAGTGAGTGAAGGCACATACGAAGGAGGGGCTATATGAGCGAACCTTTTAGGGGGAACCAAGATAGTTGAACCCGCGCTTTTAGATTTGCCGCCATATCTTGATTACAATGATCTCTGTGCAATTCGAGCAATTATCTGCTGAGCTACTAGAATTGAAGGCACAATATGAAAAGTAGTTTGGCTCTCCTTGGCTTTAGCTTTTTTCAACCAAAGATGACTTGGCAAATAGATAGGAGGTGTTAGACATGTGGATAAACGAGAAAAAAATGCAGTATTCTTTACGGATAACCAAAACCGACCCAAAAACAGCTAAGCTTCTCTATGAAGCTTATGGCGGCCAAGACGGGGAACTGTCAATGGCTCTTCAATATTTAAACCAGCGCTATACGATGAAGGATGATAGAATCATTGCTCTATTAACGGAAATTGGGACAGAGGAGCTGGCTCACGCTGAACTCCTGGCAGCTCTGATTTATCAGTTAACCAAGGATGCGACAGCAGAACAACTAGAAGAAGCCGGCTTAGCTCCTTCTTTCGCCAGCCATGGAAAGTCACTTTTCTACCAAAATGCTGCCGGAGTTCCCTGGTCAGCACAGTATATACAGGCGACAAGTGATCCTGTTGCTGATCTATATAGTAATATCGCAACCGAGGAAAGAGCCAGGGTCCTGTATCAACATCTAATTGACCTGATGGATGACGCATATATAATAGATACTTTACTTTATTTAAGAGAACGTACAATAGTTCATTCTGAGAGATTCAGAAAAATTTTGGAGCTATTAAGAGAGAAAACGGAATCATAATTGATTTTTTTTTGAGTAAAAGAGGACAAGCATATGTTAATTCATTAACTTTGCCACTTTACAAATTAATTTCTTCGCGCCCTTTTTCTCTAATTCACAACAATTCCAAGCCTGCGACTCCGTTGGGCGATTACTCCACCTCCAATCAGTTTTGTCTAACACGTAACAAGGTTTAGTTGCGGTAAATACACCATCTTTAAAGAAGCAACAAAACTGCCCTCTACAACCATAACAGCCTCACAGAAGTCTCTGTACTCATAAGAGGCTATCCTTAAGATAGGGGAAGCACTGTCCTCTGTCCTCTTCCCTTCCTGCATCTCCTACCCGTTGTTACAGTGAAAAGCCATATATCAATAATTCCAGAAATGAAATCATGTTATGAAGAATATAATGAAATTAACAAAACTTTTAGGGGGCAAGCCATGAATGCATACGGAACTTACATTGAAGTGGAGCCTGGAATTGAATTATTTGTGCAGGAAATTGGCAGCGGAGATCCTATTGTCTTTATTCCGGGATTTACATTCACTACAGAAGTCTTTTCGAAGCAGGTGGAGCGTTTTTCAAAAACTCACCATACGATTGTGATGGATCCAAGAAGCCATGGCCGTTCGACAATGACTGTTCATGGAAATGATTATGTCACACATGGAACTGATTTACAGAAGGTATTGAAACAATTAAAAATTGAAAATGCGACGCTTGTCGGCTGGTCATTCGGATGCTTGACAGTCTGGGAATATATCCGCCAGTTCGGAACAGATGGAATCAAATCACTTGTTATGATAGATATGCCGCCAAAATCATTGTCTCTTCAGCAGGATCAGGACTGGGTGGAAGGTCCGCTTGATGATATGGCTGCGGCATATACAAACTACCTTCGTGATCCAAAAGGTCAAAGAGATTTTATATCTGCTTATGCCGCCGGGGTCATGGTCCAGCGAGAACTAAAGGCAGATGAATTAGTATGGATCGTCGAGCAATCTTTAAAAACTCCTTACTACATTGCCGCCAATCTGTTTTCTTCCGGGCTTTTCTCAGATTATCGTGTCGAGGCAGCAGTGAGCAGTGAATCTGTACCGACTCTATATGTTGTCGCCGACCACTGGGCAGCCACAGCAAAAGGGTATCTTAGCAAGCTGACTCCTAAAGCAAGAGTAGAAACACTGGGAGGGCATCTCATGTTCTGGGAGCATAGTAAAAAATTCAATCAAATCGTTGAGAGATTTTTAGAGGGAGATATGTAATACATCAATGACACGATTGTTATTATCTATTACTCCCTGAAATAAACGTTTTTTCCAGAGAATAGAATAAGAAGAAAACCCACGAAGAACTTTCAATTTCTCCGTGGGTTTTTTATTTAGGTTCTTTTCGTATGCTGCTATTAATATTAATTTCAAAAAAACACCAAAATTCACTTGGTAATCCTCGTAAGCAAGAAAGAAATGAGCTGCTTTCCCCTTTTAGAGAGAAAACCCTAAGTATCCAGCGAGGCTTGCGAAAACCGTTCTCATAAAAAAGGCTTTTTTGAAAACCGATTCTTTCTAGACCACTTTTTACTAGAAAGTCTGTTGAGAAATTAGGTGTCCAATTCTGCCATTGAACAATACAGATTAACAGCGTTTTGTCTATATCACTGTAAGCTATTCCTCTCCTCTTAACGTGGTTGTTCTATAAGAACACGTAATACAATTCTAACAAAAAGCTTACTTTTCAGCAGCACGTCCTAACCACACTACTCCTTTTCATCCATTTTGTTACAGATTAAATTCTGTTTATAATGAGAACAGAAAAGTGTCAGTGTGAAAGCAAATGGGTATAGGCTTCATATGCTGCAATCATATATCTATTAGGGATAAGGGATTGAAATGCTCTTACGTGATAAACAGATTTGTTAACAACAAAGTTTTTTAAGGAGATTCTCATTACTATGACATGGATTTATATAAGTATTTTTATCATTTCCGCCTTCATTTCTGCTCTATCTGCTGTTCAATTATCTAAACATGCGGATACGATAAGTAAACAAACCAAGCTTGGAGGAGTTTTAGCTGGAACTATTCTCTTAGCTGTTGCCACTTCCCTGCCCGAATTAACGACTACAGTCTCGGCAAGTATAATCGGGAATGCCGACATTGCAGTTGGAAATGGGTTGGGCAGTATCTTATTCAACACTCTTGTTTTATTTGCATTAGATATTTACTTCCGGAGCAAACGATTATTTCTCCGTGTCTCTCACACTCATATCTATACAGGGGTCATTGCTCTCCTGCTTTGCGTCGTCACGGCAGCAGGATTAATCATAAACTCTTCTTTTTCAGTATGGAATATAGGTCTGACAAGTTTTATCGTCGTCATCATTTATGTGGGCGGCATGTGGTTTATTTCAAAAAAACAGCAAGAAGAACCAGCATCAGAGAAGATTGAAACAAATATCTCGGAGAATTCATCTATTCGTCCAGTGATACAGAAATTCATATTATTCTCCATCGCCATCTTCCTCTTCGGGAGCGCCCTTTCTCTCTCTGGAGATGCTATATCTCAAAGTACAGGACTCAGTGCGTCGTTCATAGGAAGCTTCTTGGTTGCTCTGGCTACATCTCTTCCAGACGCCATGGGAGTATTTATGGCATTGAGACTCGGCAATGTCAACATGGCTATTGGAGCTATACTTGGCAGTAACATCTTCAATATATTAGTGATTGCGATTGGAGACGTATTTTACTTTCAAGGCAGCATTTGGCAAGATACAAATAATGAATTGATTTACATTTCTTTCGTTGGTTTCCTGTTAACTGCCCTCGTGATGATTATTATAAAAAGAGATCGAACACGTAACGGTTTCACTTATATTCTTCCTTCTTTAATGGCCGTGGTTTCGTATCTGATCGTCATTGGAATCGTTTTTTTCTAAAATTTAGAGGGAAAGGCCCATTTTTATCAAGTATTATTATTAAAAGGATTTACTGTATAGATTGACGTTATTTTTCAAATGTCATATTAAATAGCTGCAAAATTTACAGAGCCAAATTAAAAGGCTCTTTACGCAAGGATTGTGGCTATGAAAATAAGTGGATTTCCGCTACAGCCGTACGACTCCGCTACAATCCCTATCCTATAATGGAAGAAGGGTAAAAAGCATTCAAAAGCAACAATCTTTTAGAAAAGAGCCAATTAAAAAGACTTTCTGGTATATGAAATTACCAGAAAGTCTTTTATTAGGTAGTGATTTTATGTACCTTTTCAAGAAATTGTAACTTTAAAATCATTGATCCCCACATAAAAACTACACTGGTTCACTTCGGCTCAAACCCACCAGCCATTTCCCATGCAATATGTACGTTGATCTAAACGCTGATGTAATCATTCTGATCTGAACTTCAATATAATGTCTATTAAAAAAGTAATACTTTATCGTTTCACTCAAATCGAGCTGTTTCTTCATTAAACGGTACCTGTTCTAAACAGCTTTTTGAACCACAGCAAGGACAGTGTTCACCATCAATGCCGTATTCCCCTTCATCAAGTTCCTGTGTATAGACATAAAAGCACCACTGGCACATAATAAATTCGATTATTCCTCGCCTGCCTTTCCGGCCTTCATCTAAAAAGGGGATTCTTAAATATGTTTCTTATTGCCTCTGTAAAAGAAGCAATAAGAAACCGTTGAACCTGATAAAAGAGGGGGTATCAAGTTCTGAACGCAGGGAACAAATGAGAACATTTATCATTTGTGGTTCTAATTATATATGATAATGATTCTCAACGTCAACTGCAGTTATAAGCTCTTTTCTTTACTAGTATAAGAGTCGCTATTTCATAGGAAAATCAGCGCTTCTTTCAATGGTTAAAACCAATCATTGAAGCCACCTTATAAACTGCTTATACAAGGTGGCAAATTTCCTTCTGTATCTATTAAGATCTCAACAACTCATCCGACACAATACGATGAACAGCAACTACCTGCCCCTCTGTATTTTTCCCCCAAACTGATATACCCGTTTCCTCTTCTGCAGGTCCGCTAATCTCGAACTCAAATTTATAATTGAAGTTAACAAAGTAATTTTTAGTGATTACTTGATTAGGGTTAATAGAGAACAACTCTTGTACATATAATGTTTCTGTTCCATTTAAAATATAGCCCTGTACGGCAATAACAGAAGTGTTAATCGGATCTCTATTTACTATTTTCACTGTTGCCCGCTGTGTTTGTCTAACACCTCCTACAAGGCTGTTATCAATTGGTCCCGTACTAAATGAATGCATTTTCTACTCACCTTCCTTCGAATTCTTCTGCCCGTTACAAAACTCTTGTTTCAATAAGTTCAAAAGTAAGATAGTTTCAGAAAAAGTTGCTCCAAAAATAACTTCTTTTGGAACAACTTTCATTACTACCACTCTTCTGTTACACGAAACACTGCAGAAACGACAGAGGTTCCAGTGAAAGTGCCAATTACTAAAGACACACTCTGATCATCCGGCAATTCAAAGTCTAATAAATTTGCTTCTGCCAAATCTCTACTCGCTCCCGGAGCACCTGAAGCAACCCCTTGAAAAACGACTTCTCCGCCTACGATTGTGGTAGCATCATTGTTAACAAGCAAAGCAGTTTCATTATCAGGAATATTGGTAGTTGCCGTAGGGAAGTTCGTGAACGCTGTATTTAAAGTTCCCCCCACAATTACTTGGAAGTATATATCATTCGCTGTAACAATATCTATTCCCTCTAACGTCACACTTACGGAGTTGGGTCTCGCTGAACCTGCAGGAAATTCCAGCTTTCTTTGAAAGGATATAACCGGCAGCCCTGCAGTCCCTACTACAACAGATCGTCTTTCTGACGTAATTCTAAATTCAGGATCAAATTTACCGAGAATACTATACTGTCTTCCCCCTACAAATATATTTCGAGGATCTGTCGTAGCTCCATTATTTTCAATCTGTGCCCGCAGAGGTAAATTTGGATCTGTAAAACTTGTTTCATTTGCTGGACGGTATCGGTGGACTGTCACTACTTCCTGTGCTTCTGTGGTTGGATTTTGCACAACTACATTAAATTCTACGACGCCGTAGCCATACCACGTAAAGGTGATCTGAAAAATGTTGCCGAGCGCTAAGTCAAGCGTTAATCCACTCGGTCCTGTACCATCCAACGGATCAACATTCCAAGAACCTTGAGGAATGATTGTATCTACTCCCGCTCTTCTTATCGCGACAAATATACCGTCAGCAACACTTTGACCGAAGAATGCTCCGTTCTCGTCGTCTACCAATCCCCAACGGAAAACTTGTGTATTCGTTGGACCTAGTGGAATTCGAACACCTATGCCTGCTTCACCTGCATATCCCGGCATATATCGGCCGCGTTCCACACTATCGAGGGTGGCGCTATCTGCAGCTCCAGTGGTTGTCGTTAGTTGATATTCTACCGTTGTGTTAGTTACCGTTCCAGAGCCCGTTGTTTCAACTAAATCCCGTAAATCCGACAGACCGTACACAGAGGTTAATTCAACTACAGGAGTTCTTCTTGAGACCATAAGTTCATTAAATTGAGAACTAACATTAGGTCCCACATTATTAATCGAAACCATATAAACCCTCCTTTCTTTTAGAATCGTATTTATTTACCATTCTTCATTCACTCTGAATACTGCTGATACACTTGCGGAACCGCCGAATGTCCCAATAACCAATGAGACTGGCTGTTCATCTGGAAGTTGAAAGGTTAGTAGACTTGCTGTTGCTAACTGTCTATTATTCCCTTGCGCTCCTGCTCCAACCCCCTGGTAAACCACTTGCCCCCCTGTAATCGTGGTAGCATCATTGTTCACTAGTAAAGCTGTTTCATTGTTAGGAATGGCTGTATCTGTAGTAGGGAAGGTTGTGAACGCTGTATTTAACACTCCACCTACAATCACTTGGAAATATACGTCACTACCTGTAACGATATCTAAGCCCTCCAACGTCACACTTACAGAGTTCGGCCTCGCTGAACCTGCTGGGAATTCCGGCTTTCTCTGGAACGATATGACTGGCAGACCTGCTGTCCCAACTGTTACAGTTCGCCTTTCCGAAGTAATTCTAAATTCTGGATTGAATTTACCAAGAATACTATACTGTCTTCCCCCTACAAATATATTTCGAGGATCCGTTGTAGCTCCATTATTTTCAATTTGTGCCCGCAGCGGTAAATTCGGATCTGTAAAACTTGTTTCGTTTGATGGGCGGAATCGGTGGACTGTCACAACTTCCTGTGCTAGCGTGGTTGGATTTTGCACCACAACATTAAATTCTATGACGCCGTAGCCATACCACGTAAAGGTAATTTGGAAAATGTTACCGATAGCTAAGTCAAGCGTTAATCCACTCGGTCCTGTACCATCCAACGGATCGACATTCCAAGAAGTTTGAGGAATGATTGTATCTACTCCCGCTCTTCTTATTGCGACGAATATACCGTCAGCAACACTTTGACCGAAGAAGGCTCCGTTCTCGTCATCTACCAATCCCCAACGGAAAACTTGTGTATTCGTTGGACCTAGTGGAATTCGAACACCTATGCCTGCTTCACCTGCATATCCCGGCATATATCGGCCTCGTTCCACACTATCGAGGGTGGCGCTATCTGCAGCTCCAGTGGTTGTCGTTAGCTGATATTCTACTGTTGTGTTAGTTACCGTTCCAGAGCCCGTTGTTTCAACTAAATCCCGTAAATCAGATAAACCGTATACTGAGGTTAATTCAAGAACTGGTGTCCTCTCCGCAGTATTTAATTCATCGAATTGGGAGTTAACATCTGGACCGATATTTTCAATCGTAATATCTTGGCTAACTGGACCGGTCGGACCTGCTGGGCCAGTGGCTCCTTGTGGGCCGGTTGGACCCGTTGGACCTGCTGGGCCGGTTGCTCCTTGTGGACCAGTTGGACCTTGGAGACCCGTGGCTCCCGTGGCTCCTTGTGGACCGGTTGCTCCCGTTGGACCTACTGGACCTGTGGCTCCTTGTGGACCTGTTGGACCTTGGAGACCCGTGGCTCCTTGTGGACCGGTTGCTCCCGTTGGACCTACTGGACCTGTGGCTCCTTGTGGACCGGTTGGACCTTGGAGACCTGTGGCTCCCGTTGCTCCTTGTGGACCCGTGGCTCCCGTTGGACCTGCTGGGCCGGTTGCTCCTTGTGGGCCTGTCGCACCTTGTGGACCCGTGGCTCCTTGTACACCAGTTGGACCGATTGGACCCGTGGCTCCTTGTAGACCTGTCGCACCGGTTGGACCCGTTGGACCTGCTGGGCCAGTTGCTCCTTGTGGGCCGGTTGCTCCTTGTGGGCCTGTCGCACCTTGTGGACCCGTGGCTCCTTGTAGACCTGTCGCACCGGTTGGACCCGTTGGACCTGCTGGGCCGGTTGCTCCTTGTGGGCCTGTCGCACCTTGTGGACCCGTGGCTCCTTGTACACCAGTTGGACCGATTGGACCTGTGGCTCCTTGTAGACCTGTCGCACCGGTTGGACCCGTTGGACCTGCTGGGCCAGTTGCTCCTTGTGGGCCTGTCGCACCTTGTGGGCCGGTTGCTCCTTGTAGGCCTGTGGCTCCTTGTGGT
>JBNJJI010000023.1:0-37825 GCA_051750065.1 Bacillota bacterium | reverse complement strand
CCGCACGCCTTCCGCTACAATCCCCTACGTAAAAGGGGAGGAGGGGTATATACATTCAAAAGCAACAATCTTTTCGAAAAGAGCTTTAAACAAAGAAATGGTTGGGTTATTTGTATCCAAAAACAATGTCTATTGATTTCCACTACAGGTGCGCGACTCCTCGGAGCCAGCGGTGAGCCTCCCTCTAGAAATGTTGGAGTATCAACGTTTAAAGCAGTTTTTAACATCTATAAATTTTTTTTCTTCGTTACTAATAATCAGGATTTTCTAAATCTATAAGAATTTGTAAAATCCTCCTAACGCTTCGCTAGAGCTAATTGGAAATCATTAACTCTCATTACCTATGTGATGCACCTTGGATCTCTGCTTTTCTTATGATGACGTACCCTCCCATGTCTCTTGGCGTCTAGCGCGTACATTCCTTCGTTCGGTCTATTCATAAGGCAGAGGCTGGCGATGCTCCTCGAGGGACTCTTGGTCTTATGGCTCATTCGGTGCCGGCTTCTCCGTGTCATCTTATTGTTTAGATATCAAACTACTAAGAAAGTGCTCAAGCCACCTCTTGGAGGCAATGAAGGTCTGCGATCATAAGGTTTTCATTAAAGTGCACACGTTTGGTACACAAGGCGTGTAGGATTTTCAGTAACTTGCCACATAATACAACCATAGCTTCTTTCTTCTTCAGTGGATTGACCGTACGAGTTGTGTAGTAGTGATATAAAGTCTTAAAGGCAGCGTTGTGTTGAATCAAAGGAAGTATAACCCTAAATAATATTGCCCTTAACTTCCTTCGCCCCCTTTTTGAGATTTTCTTTTGGCCTTTATGTTGGCCAGAAGAGTTTTCTCTAAGTGTGAGTCCCGCTAGTTTGATTAATTGGCGTGGATGCTCATATCGGCTTAGAGAACCAATCTCAGAAAGTAAATCAACAGCTGTATTTTCACCTAATCCATCCAAAGAAAGGATGTACTCGTAGTCGGTCAGTTGTTCAGCGAGCTCAGTTAATCTGGCTGACAAGATCTCTAGTTGAATGGAGAGAGATTTAAACTGAGTAATTAATGTATTCATCTCAAAACGTGCCATTTCCAGCCCTTCCTTTAACCCAATGGTCTGAGGGGCCGCGGCTTTTAGCTTTTTCATATTGGAAACAGAAAGACACTTTAACCCTTCCACACTTTTATAAAGCGCAATAAGTTCTTCCTCACTTTTCCCGTCGAAATCGATAGGTAAAGGGGTCTTCTCGAGTATGGCACAGGCATTTTTCCCAAAGCTTTTGTATACATGGCGAAACTCGGGGAAATAAAGATCTATCCATCGGATCATTCGGTTTTTGAGCGACGTAAGGTCTTCTTGTATCATGGAGCGTAAACTAGACCCGTTACGAAGTTCAGCTTCAACCCCTTCTAGGGTTCGTGAATAGTTGAAACGGCCGTCACGTATTAAGCTAGCGATCACACGTGCGTCTTTCTGGTCATTCTTGGTTTGAAGGTTATCATCTAACTCTTTCGTTCTATTCACATGCATAGGGTTCACCATGACAAACTCAATGTGCTGGTCGACCAAATACGCAGCTAAGTTCATCCAGTAGTGTCCGGTAGGTTCAAAGCCCACTATAACCTTTGATTTTTCATGTAAAGCTTGTAGAGACTGAATTCTTTTGTCCAGCTGTTCAAATCCAGCTTGTGATTGAAAAAATGGAAAAGACTTTTGTAAAACACGACCACGATCATCCATCGCACATGCGAAGTGTTTCTTTTTGGCAATGTCGATTCCAATGACCAGGGTGTCTTCAGAGACTTGATTAATTTTGTGATTCATATTACGATTCATTATGGTCCTCCTGTATGAAATTGAGTTTCGATTTGGTTGTTGACACTCAAGCATCATACAAGAGGACTTTTTCTTTTTCAAGACCTCTAAAAGTTTATAAACAGGAATGCTCCTCGGCTTCATAAAATGCGGAAGCGGCCGTTCAGCGACGTACAGATTTTAAGGCTTTCGTATGAGATAAAGGAAACACAACGAACAAAGTGAGTTGATGTTCATTTCCCCGTGTTGGAGATTGCACCCTGAACTAGAATGGTTAATCACCGAAAAAGTCCAGGAACCGACTGTTTCCTATAACCACTTTGAAGCAAGTGAGGAAATGAACTAGTTGACTTATCGCAAGGATAGAGACTGAAATCTGCTAGTCGCTGGCCGTTAGAGCTAGATTCGCCTGTGGGGTTACGTTCCAGTGGGTACGTAACCTTGGTCTCACCTGTCATCAAAAAGTGGAAGCGCCCTGGTCAGGCCCGACAGGCAAATGATCCGAAGAGAATAAAAGGCGGTCTTTCCTTATCATTTGACCCCGAGGGGCTGGGCGCTGGAACTAGACATCACGCTAGTCCCGCAGGAGGTCTCGCACCTTCCGTTCCAATCAAATCATTGCTCGTTTTTTTATAATTCACTACTCTCATTTATATTAATATTGGGAATGAAAGTGTATAGAAAATTATGAAGCAAATTATGAAGAACAAAAAGTTCAGCTATTTGCTATCTAGGTTGCATTTTGTATTACCCATTGAACAAGAATACGTTAAATCAAAAAGGAGTGTCAAAATCGATGCGATTATGGCACTCCTTTTGATGTAAAATTATTCACACGAAAATTGAACCCGTTATCTGTGAGCCTCCCTTTTCGTGAATTATAATTCATTACCTAGACAGGGCTTCTCCAGAAGGTCATCTTCTACTTAAGAAATACCTTCATATTCTAATGAGTTCATATCTACAATATATCCATGAATCTGTATTGATTTTGGTGTGAGCGGGTGTTTTTCAATAAGGTCTTTATTCTTTCTAATAGTACTTTCTATATCCTGGGAACCCCTTAACCATGTCCCTAAATCGCTTCCAGCGGCTTTAATATAGTCCAGGGTTGAAATTATATCTGAAGGTATTCCTTCTTTTTCTAAGAGGTCGAAAACCATCTCTTCGTTGATTGGATATTCTTTAGAGTTCTTTTCTCCAATGATAAAAATTTCTTCTATTTTTTCAACGTAAATAGCTAAAATGATTGATCTCATTATACTGCTGAAACCTTGTGTGATTTCAGCTCCAAAGCTATTGATGATCATCAGATCTTCCGTCTTTTTGTTGGTAATGCCGAGAAAGAATTGTTCGAGATCTCTATTCAAGCTGGTGATAACCAACGATTTCCTGTTATTTACCATCTGCTATGCCTCCCTATGACAGCATTTGAGCCATTTCAAAGTAAAATGGAATACCAATGATTAAATTCAGTGGAAAGGTCACGCCGAGCGATAACCCTAAATATATAGAAGGATTCGCTTCAGGAACTGAAGTTTTCAGTGCGGCTGGTGCGGCAATATAAGAGGCACTGCCTGCCAAAACTCCCATTAATGTGGCTCCACCAAGGGACAAGCCCACCAAGCTTCCTATTAAAACGCCGAAGGAACCTAAGAACAACGGGGTGCATAACCCAAAGATTAAAAGTTTGACTCCATGCTGCTTTATCTCTGGCAATCGTTGGCCCGCAATCAGTCCCATATTCAGCAAGAACAGAATAAGAACACTATTATATAGATCCATAAAAAGTGGTTTTACCATAGGAACCGCTTCTTCTCCAAGAATAAGGCCTATTAACAAACTTCCTAACAGAAGCAGTATACTTTTTCCAAAAAGACTTTCTCTAATCACTTCTTTATCAATCAGCCTGGATGATGCCGGCATAAAGCCCGTACTGTGTGAAGGCATACTCAATGCTTCTTTGTTTTTCTCCATTATTTTCATAATTAGAATCGAGACTAGAATCGCCGGACTCTCCATCAAGACCACCATGGCATTCATATATCCTTCGTATGCTGTTCCATTCTTATCAAGAAACGAAATAGCTGCGCCATACGTGACTATACTTATGGATCCATAGGTTGCAGCAAGGCCGATTGAGTTCTTGAAATCCATTTTTATCAGCTTCATGATGAAAAGAATAATAAATGGAATTACCGCTCCTAAGAATAAGGTAGCCATAATCGGCCCGATAACCGAATGAAGCGGATAATGAGATAACTCAATTCCTCCTTTAATCCCAATGGCAATTAAAAGATAAATGCTTAATCCTTCACTTAACCCAGACGGGAATTTCAGATCCGATTTAAAAATCGCAGCTACAATTCCCAGTACAAAGAACAGGACTACAGGTGACAGTAAATTTTGTATAATGATCTCTGACATGAGTTTCATCCCTCCTGAAATTTTTTAAAGAACAAAAGCGCAAGCGCCCTGGTCAGCCCCGATAGGCAAATGTTGAAATTTTCCAAAGAGATTTTATAAATTCCTTACCAACAAAAAAACGGCAGCTTCAAGAAAAATGGTTTACCCTTTCTTCCCTCAACATGCCGGTTTGCTTTCAACTAGCCTTTCAGCTTTTTGAAAGTCTCCCAATTATGATTGGTTACACATTAAATATTTCTTCAAAGTTTTCACAAAGTTTAAATACCATGACCCGTTCTCCTGTAATAGTACTGATGTCGGTATGAAAACTCTTAATTTCTTCCCCTGTGAGGGTTCCAATAATGTTTTTTAGTTCTTCGATTCCCGATTCGACCAAATCAGATCGAGTTCTTTTAATCGTTATCATGCCGTCCTTTGTTTTACAAAGAGTGAGTTCAGCAGGCGTTAATACTCCCTGCAGATTCACGATGATCATGTCACGCAATATATCTGTTTTCACAGAAACAGACCCGCGTCCAAGATAGTCCTTTTCCCACTGCGTCAGTGCTTTGCTGATTTCAGATTCGATTGCCCCTTTTGTTTTGATGACCATCCGCCTCCATATAAACCATAAAAAATCGGTATACTTCTTAACATCACCTAAAGTTAAGAAATATACCGATTTATCTTTAATCTCATCCTAAACGAATGCAGAAATAACTTTTTCTCGCTGTCAATCCATGATTAACAGAGAGCTAAAGCATTCCAACACTTAAGAAGAAAATAGATCTGTCGGTTATAAAATTTATTTATATTTTACCCGAAAATTCAAAAAATGTCAATACAGAATATATTGTCTTAAGCTGAGCTGCTAAGAAAAGAACAGCAGGTACAGTAGAATAACGTCCTGTTGACAAGATGTGTAAGTATGTTGATTTTTCATGTCCGAAACGGAAGGCTTGGAATGCTTGGAATGAAAGGCGTTCAATCTCTTGAGGGACTGTGGGCATCTAGTTTCGGAGTCTCAGCCTTCGATTTCTGTCACCTTCAGTATATATCACTAGAGCATTTACCTGTACTCACCGAACCAGAAGATGAGGTGATTTCGCCGGCCACTTGTGAAGGTGTTCGATATTCTCCTGCTTGTAATTACCGAACTCGCTACGCTTAATCTTGATTCTTCTTATTCTCCAATACATAATAGACCACCCAGAAAGGTATCCACAAAAGTGGTACAAACGGTTTAACTTCTTGAGGCAGAACGATGATCAGCGCAATCCCCACTAGAAAAAATGGCAGAAGGAGCTTCCAATAAAGGTTACTTTTAAACAGTTGTATCACTTCCTAAAGATCAATGTAATATTCATGAGGTTTGCCAGTCTCGAAATTAGTAGTGAAATCAATCGTTTACAGAAATACTTCGTTCAAATATGATTTCATAATCTGTCGGTTTTCCATGTCCATTATATTTTAGCGGCAGTACTTGAACCAGCCTCCACCCTTGTGAAGCGTACTCATCAATTATCTCTCTGTGCTGGGGAGCAGTAAAAAATCCTCCAAGCGTCGTTTCAACATACTTATATTCATACATTGGCAGCCCTCCGTCTTCTTCTATATGTTATATACGAGGCTGGCCTTGAAATGGTTTCAAATAGGATATATTTGAAGTACCAAAGCCGAAGCGCCCTGTACAGCATCGGCAGGCAACTGTTCCTCAGAAGAATATTATAGTTTGCTGCACAATAAAGAAAAAACCGTGAGATGTGTAAACAAATAAAATTGCCGACCAATTCAAATGCTTAGAGATCTTTAAGCCTAGTTTTTAACGTCCGTAAGTTATACATGTTTTTTAGACACTTAATAATAAGGGGAGAAATTCCCCTTATTTAGTAAAACAGCTCCTAAAACGACTTTAATAGAGGGAAATATTCCCTCTATTCTCTAAAAAGTCAGGTGAAAAGAGTCAATTTTCTTAGCTTAAGGGGAAAATTTCCCCTTATTGATCCAAAAAGGGTGAAATGCTGCATTGAAATCTCTTCTTATAATAGGCGTCTGCTCCATTGTCGGGTAAGAAAAAGTTAATAATAAATATCCACAATAAAAAACGCACTGTGAATTTTATAATGAATTCACAGTGCGTTATCTTGTTTATTTTGAATGTGCTTCTCAAAAGTAAAACTGTTTCTAGCCTCACAAAGGCTTCCCCATTCTATATAACAGATTAACAGCAATCACTTTCGTTCCCTTTGAGTTCCAGGCCATTGCTTTCCTGATTGAAATCGAGGGTCAGGTTTTGGGCAGCCGATTCTATTCTCGGGTCAATCGCTACCTTAATTGTATTAATCGTTGCTACTTCATCATTTTCTTCCGGCTCATCCAGAGCCAGCCCAACTTGTGGCTGTCCTCAGCCAAAGCCTGCAAAATAAAAACGAATGTTTTCGGCATCGTGTTCTTTTAACATTTCCTGCAAGAAATCACGAGCTCCATCTGTAATATTCACTATATCTGCACTCCTTACTATTTCATGATTTTTTCATGCCAATTACCATGATACCTTATTTATTCGGGAAAATGCGACCCAAAGACTCTTTCATTTCAGGTTTCACGTTAATTTTCGGCCGGGCAGCCTTTGCCATGCCTTCTGCTTCTTCAATCGAGTTTGCTTTCCCTAATGAAAGTAATGTACCGATGGCTACTGTTCCGGTTCTATTGCTGCCCCCGGCGCAGTGAAAATAAACCTTTTTCCCTTGCTCATAAGCATCCACGACCAGGTCTATAGATTTCTTGATGGATTCATCCTGGTGTTCAGCATCATCCACGATAGGGCTGTGTGTTCTATCATATTCAACTTCTGGTGCTTCTGCACGTAAATCAAAGATGACATCCGCCTTGCCATTTTCCAGGATTTCTTTAGCTCCATCGGCACCGCCGATATATATGCGATCTTTAATAAATTCATGATAGTGCTGGGTTGTCATACTTCCTCCGCCTTTTAAAAAAGTGTTTTTTGGACCAGATTGCTGCGTTCGATACCCTTTTGAGTGAGCAGCCATTTTCTTACTTATATAACATGATCGTTCAGACTATATATGGTTTTGTATTGGTTCTTCTTATCGAAAAAGGAATACTGTTTAGAAACCCGCCATTTACAAAGACTTACTCCAGTCTTGCACTCTGTTTCCTTCCAGGTATCTTTCAGTATCAAGTGCAGCCATACAGCCTGTTCCCGCCGCTGTGATCGCTTGGCGGTATTTGCTGTCCTGAACATCGCCGCAGGCAAATACGCCAGGAATGTTCGTTTCGGTCGTGCCTGGAATCACATCGATATAGCCATGTGAATCTGTATCAATCTGGCCTTTCAAGAAAGAAGTATTCGGTGAATGGCCTATTGCGACAAAGATTCCGTCTGTGTTGATCAGCTCTTCCGTACCTGTTTCATTGTTTTTGACTTTCAAGCCTGTAACCTTCATTCCATCTGAGATGACTTCTAGTGGCGTCCTATTCAGTGACCAGGAAATTTTTTCGTTTTCTCTGGCACGGTCCTGCATGATTTTTGATGCCCTCAGCTCTTCGCGGCGGTTCACGATTATCACTTCTGATGCAAATTTCGTTAAGAAGCTTGCCTCTTCCATGGCCGAATCTCCGCCTCCGATGATGACGACTCTCTTTCCGCGGTAGAAGAAACCATCACAGGTTGCACAAGTACTGACTCCGCGGCCGATGTTTTCAGATTCTCCAGGAATGCCCAGCATTTTGGCTGAAGCCCCAGTAGACAAAATAAGTGATTCTGTCTGAATCTCACCCAAACCGCTGACTTTCAAGGTAAAAGGACGCTGTGATAAATCAACATCTGTTACCCAGCCTCTTTTAAACCGGGCACCAAATCTTTCCGCCTGGTTCCTCATATTGTCCATTAATTCCGGGCCCATGATACCATCAACAAATCCAGGGAAATTTTCTACTTCTGTTGTTAATGTCAACTGCCCGCCCGGCTGATCTCCTTCTATTATAAGAGGTTCCATATTCGCTCTTGCCAAATAAATTGCTGACGTCAGACCCGCAGGCCCTGTTCCTAGAATCACAACTTTTTCCATATCATAGTTCCCCCATTTTACCGATTGATATATTTCGATACGTCTTCATGACCTGATTCGTCCTCATCCATAAACGGGACTATGGCACATTGTTCACTGTACTCAGAGGATACTTTCTTGATCCAGCCGGCTTCAGCTTTTGCTCTTCCTTTCAGTACTGGATCTGTTGTTTCTGTTGCGTGAAGGCTTTGGTTGATCAGCCACCATCTTGGCACGATGTTTGCACGCTTTAAGTCACTTTGCAGCCGGCCAGCTTCAAGCACAGGTGTTGCTTCTGCCAACGTAACAATCACGACGCCCGTTTCTTCCGGGTTGCGAAGCCTTGGCAGCAGTGTTTTTACACTTTGGGGAATTTCGCCAGTGGAACGGGCCAATTCTTTATGATAAGACTGAGCAGCATCCAGGAGAAGCAAAGTGTGCCCTGAAGGCGCGGTGTCGATGACAACAATTTCTTCTTCTGATTTCGCGACTACTTCAGCAAAAGCACGAAATACAGCTATTTCTTCTGTGCATGGAGAATTTAAATCTTCTTCAATATAAGCCATTGCCTCTTCATCCAGATCACTGCTTACATTCGACAGTACTTCTGACTTATAGGCTTCTACCTCTGCTTTAGGGTCGATTCTGCTGATGGTCAGGTTCTCTTTTGCCTGGCTTCTCTTAAACATATATTCCAGATGTGCCGCAGGATCTGTTGTCGTCAAATGAACTTTATGTCCTTTCCCGATCAACCCGATGGCTAATGCGGAAGCCATTGTTGTTTTTCCAACGCCGCCTTTACCCATCGTAAAGATGACTCTTGTATTGCTATTGGAAAAGTCTTCGATGATATCTCTGAGCCCCGGAAGGCTTATTTTCTCCAGTTGACTTTCCGTGTCTTCCTCATTGATGATCATCCCGTTGAATAAGTTCCGCAGGCTCTCAAGACCTGTGAGTGAATAGGAAACGTATGGCAGGGAGTAAGTATCAAGCTGTTTTAAGTCTTCCGGAATTTCTTTTAGAGCTCTTTGCTGTTTGGCATGTAATGAAGAGGATGCCTTATCTTCTGGGATATGTGACTGCAGCAGTCCATTCATGACAAGCTTCTGGTTGGTGATCCCGATTTCTTTTAACTCCTCTGATGCCCGGCTTGCTTCAAGCAGGGACGATTCATCCGGCCTTGCCACAAGGTAAAGAGTCGTTTGTGCTGAATCTGCAAGTGCCTTCATCGTTGTGGAGTAGGCCTGTTTCTTTTCTGATAATCCTGATAAAGGACCCAAACAAGAAGCTCCATGAGTACTTTCCTCAAGAAAGCCGCTCCAGGCTGTCGGAAGCTGAAGTAGCCTCAATGTATGTCCTGTCGGGGCTGTATCAAAAATGATATGCTCATATGACTGGACAAGGGATGTATCACTTAATAAGTTAGTGAATTCATCAAAGGCAGCAATTTCAACGGTACACGCACCGGACATCTGCTCTTCCATCGTTGAAACGACAGACTCCGGCAGTTTCCCGCGATATGGCCCGATGACCTTCTCACGATAAGCGCGGGCGGCTTCTTCAGGATCCAGATTACAAGCAGACAGGTTAGCCACCCCTGGTATCGGCATCGGGGTGTTGGTCAGTTCCACTTCGAGCACATCCTGAAGATTCGAAGCGGGATCGGTGCTCACAAGCAGAACCGGCTTCCCTTCATCTGCCAGTTTTAAAGCGGAAGCGCAGGCGGTGGAAGTTTTCCCCACTCCGCCTTTACCTGTGAAAAATAAAAATTTTGTGTTGGCAATTGTCCTGGTATCGAATGGTTGAAACAAAAGCGTTCATCCTTTCTAATTCAAATCAAGTTTGATCTTAGGTTTTTTCTCTGATAAGTCCTCCGGTTTGATTCCACACCACTCAGCGAGTTCACTGTTGGAAGGGTATTCTCCGACCTTCACTATTTCGCCGTTCAGGAGGATGGCTGGAAGAGAGTCCGGACCTTTTTCATGAAGCAATTTATTAATTTCCTTATGTTCCACAAAAGCAGAAGGATCGCTGGCAAGGTTGAAACGTTTAATTTGAAAGCCTTTTTTCTCTAAAAGAAATACTGCTGAAGCCATCCTTGTTAATTCCGGGTCAACGCTCGGTCCGCAAACACCAGTCGGACAACATAAAGCAGGATCGAAAATGTCAATTTTGTTCATCTCTCATGCTCCTTTACAATTAAATAAGCATATGCTTATATGTTATTTTTGAGAAAAGCCAAGAGATAAGGTCCCTTGGCTATCTATTTTATTTTCCAGTTTGTGCAAATGTATGGATGCGCTCGCCAATTTCATCTCTGACGCGTTGGAAGAAAGCCCACTTCTCTTCTTCGTTTCCTTGTGCTTTTGCAGGGTCATCGAAGCCCCAGTGCTCACGCTTAACATGAGGAGGTGTCATAGGGCACTTATCTGCTGCATCTCCACAAAGAGTAACAACTAAATCAGCATTGTTCAAGATTTCCGGATCAATGATATCAGAAGTTTGATTTGAAATATCAATCCCTGCTTCGTTCATTGCTTTTACAGCATTCGGGTTCAAACCATGTGCTTCAATTCCGGCGCTATAGACATTCCAGTCGTCACCTAAGTGTTTTTTAGCCCAGCCTTCCGCCATTTGGCTTCGGCAAGAGTTACCTGTGCATAGGAAGTAGAGTGTTTTTTTAGTCATGTTTATCGTCTCCTTTAGATGTAATAAGATAGTTTTTTAGTGGGTTCGTTTTCAAGTCTAATAGGTGTAACCCTTTATAAGGGAACCGCCGTTTTAATGAATAATCAGCAGCCAAATATACAAGCCCACTAAAGTAATGAACAGGGTTGGAACAGTTAGTATGATTCCAGTTTTAAAATAGGTGCCCCAGGAAATTTTCACGCCTTTCAGCGACAGTACATGCAGCCAAAGCAGGGTTGCAAGGGAACCGATGGGTGTAATTTTAGGACCAAGATCTGATCCGATAATATTTGCATAGATTAAGGCTTCCCGGACGACTCCGCTTGTATCCGTCTCCGCGATGGCGAGGGCATCAATCATAACGGTTGGCATATTATTCATCACAGAAGACAGGATAGCCGCGATGAATCCCATACCGATGGTCGCAGAGAACAATCCTTGATCAGCCGTCACTTGAATGACGTCGGCCAGGACAGTGGTCAAACCAACGTTTCGCAGCCCGTAGACAACCACATACATTCCAATGGAGAAGAACACAATCGCCCAAGGAGCTCCTTTTAAGACCGTCCTCGTGTCGACAGCTGAACTTCTTCTCGCCATCAACAGGAAGAAAATTGCTACGATGCCTGCTATGAATGAAACAGGAACACCGATGAATTCGCTCGCAAAGTAGCCAACTAATAGTATCCCCAAAACAATCCATGATAACTTGAACATCTTATGGTCCTGAATGGCTTCCTGCGGCTTTTTCAATTGCGAAAGATCGTAATTGGAAGGAATGCTTTTTCTGAAAAATAAGTACAGAACAAGAATACTGGCAACCAATGAGAACAAGTTCGGCACAATCATCCTTGAGGCAAATTCGACAAATCCGATGTCGAAAAAGTCTGCTGAGACGATATTCACCAAGTTACTCACAACGAGTGGAAGCGATGTAGTATCGGCAATGAATCCACTGGCAATGATAAAGGGAAAAATCATTTTTTCATTAAAGTTCAAGTTCCTTACCATCGCTAATACGATGGGTGTTAAAATCAGGGCAGCTCCGTCATTTGCGAAAAACGCTGCAACCAAAGCGCCCAAAATGGAGACATAAACAAACATTCTGACCCCATTTCCCTTTGCAGCTCTTGCCATATGCAGGGCTGCCCATTCAAAGAAGCCAATTTCATCTAAAATCAGAGAAATGATAATAATGGCGATAAAAGCTAGAGTGGCATTCCAGACAATCGAGGTAACGTCGATGACATCATTAAAATCCACTACTCCAACAATCAGAGCTAGTATGGCTCCTCCGCATGCCGACCACCCAATAGATAAACCTTTGGGCTGCCAGATGACTAAGATGAGGGTGATCAGGAAAATCACCGATGCTAAAATAATCTGCGTCAAGATTCTTCCTCCTTTTTACTCACATGATATTCTCAAACCTTGTTTCTCCAACTCTTTTAATCTGAAGCCCTGGTCCGGGAGCTGATCGAGCAGGCTCTGCACCAAAGGGTAGAATTCACTGTTCTTATTCAATGAATAAATAATCCACTGACCTCTCCGCGATTCACTCACCAATCCTGCATCCTTCAGCTTACGGACATGCTGGCTGATGGCCGGCTGGCTGGTTTTAAAGATCTCTACAAACTCACAAACGCAGCAATCATGATGGTCAAGGATCTTCACCATCGTTAGTCTTGTTTTATCGCCAAGCAACTTCAAGACAGCAGCAGCCTTTTCTAATTCAATCATGACAGCAGGCATTTCATAACCACCTTCCATTTCATTGATAATCAAATAATGATTTACTTATAAGATAGCGTGATGTTAGTATTTTTAGTGTCTCGATCAGTAAAGTCATTTATTCGTTTGATATATAACGTTCTGCTTATATAATAATATGCTTATATATTAATTTCAAGGATGGAATTGTAAAGGTTTTGTTAAGAAGAAAGTGGAGTTCAACACTTTTAGTTAAAAGACCATAACATATGTGTGCTATGATTTCCGCTCCAGGTGTCCGACTCCGCGGGGCGGGCGCCCGGCCTCCTCGAGAGGAAGGTTCCGTTCCAGTCGGTACGGAACCCGGGTCTCACCTGTCCCGCTAGTCCCGCAGGAGATCGAACACCTTCCGCTTCAATCTAACGTAGTTTTACCCTTTGAAATAGTTGACTCGTACTTAACTTTATTTCATATCATTTTGAGTATGATTATCTGATCCTGTTTAAAGCTCCTTTTTACACCATCAATTTTAGAATCTGAGTATTTGATGCTGTTTAAAACGCTTTTATACCTCATCATCTTCTGAATCTGAGTATTTGATGCTGTTAAAAGCTCCTTTTTACACCATCATTTTCAGAATCTAAGCATTTGATGCTGTTTAAAGCTCCTTTATACCCCATCACCTTAGGAATCTGAGCATTTGATGCTGTTTAAGGCTCCTTTTTACCTCATCATCTCTAGAATCTGAGTATTTGATGCTGTTTAAAATGCTTTTTTACCTCATCATCTCTAGAATCTGAGTATTTGATGCTGTTTAAAGCCCCTTTTTACCCCATCATCTTCTAAATCTAAGCATTTGATGCTGTTTAAGGCTCCTTTTTACCTCATCATCTCTAGAATCTGAGTATTTGATGCTGTTTAAAGCCCCTTTTTACCCCATCATCTTCTAAATCTAAGCATTTGATGCTGTTTAAGGCTCCTTTTTACCTCATCATTTTTTAGAATCGGAGCATTTGATGCTGTTAATCACTCCTTTTATACCTTATGAAATACCACTTTACGATCATAAAAAAAGAGAACGAAACCCCAATCGATTTCATTCTCCACTAATTCGTGTATTTAGTTTATGTACTCCCTTGACCCCAGGATTTCTATTATAGCTCTGAAAGCTGTTTGTTGAGCTGGGCCAATTCGTTTTCCAGCTGCTCTAATCGCTCTTCCGATTTTTTTGTATTTCCTCCGACAGAATCAACTTTTTCCATATCTGCCTGGATACGGACATAATCAGCCTTTACCTCGGTGATTTTATATTCCAGCTCTCTTTTTGTCATGTCTTTGCAACCCCTTTTCATGTGATAGTTATCCCTTGATGCTTTCAGTATATACAATAGAAAAATACTTTTGCTAGAGATATGGTTTGTGCGGTGGGGATTGTTTTGACACAGTGACTTGGTAGTGTTTCTCAACACATGCGTTCTGGAGAGACTCTTTGCCGGGTTTCTATGACCCAGCTCCCAAGAAACACTTCTACGCAATATGCTCCTAACAAGTATTCATTTAGCAGAAATCTGCAGCTAGTAAGACTTACAAAAAAAAGAAAAAAAGATGCTTCCTGAAGGGAATGCATCCGCGTAACATTCAATTACTTATTCCTTAACCTGATCAACTTTTGTCAGCAGTCAAAAGCTGTTTCTTTCACTGCCCGACTGATGCAGCATTCCTTTAAAACAGTATTCGATGATTTCTCTGCGGCGGATGATTCCGATAAAGCGCTCCTGATCATCGACTACTGGAACAAAATTCTGCTCCAGCGATTTGGCTATAATGTCTTCCATCTCGGCATCAATATGAATGGGATCATTTGATTTATGCAGAGGGATGTCAGAAAGCATCACCTTGCTTGTGCTTTCAAATGAAAGCCCAGGGGTATTTTTAATTTTCCATAATAAATCCCCTTCCGTCAAAGTGCCTGCATATTTTCCGGTTACATCGACTAATGGAACGGAAGTGTAGCGGTGATATTCCATCTTTTCAAGCGCCTGCCTCATTGTCGATTCATATTTAATGAAGGACACTTCTCTTTTCGGAACTAAGAAAAATGCTATATTCAATTTTCTCCTCCTAGTTATCTGCCATCCGCAACGATATGGATATCGATGTTGGATGTTTCTCTCATTATCATGTTTACTATGGACCCTCTTCGTATTTCTTCCCACCGGGTCCTGGCCGACTGGCCCAGCAGGATCTGTGTGACTTTATATTTATTGGCCACGTCAATGATGACCTCAGCCGGCTTTCTGTTTTGTTTTTCCTCGAAAATCAACTTGGCATTGAATTGCTGCGCAAGCATTTCCCATTCTCTATTTTTTTGTTCTTTTACAGAACTGGCTTCAGACTGTTTCTCTGAGGTTACGTTCAAAATATATAATTCCGCTTTCAATCTGTGGGCCATCCTCCAGCCTCTTCTTATTAGCTTCTCGGCTGTTGGCCCATAGTGTACACATACAAGGATTTTCTCATATACGCCATAAGGCCCATTCATCATGTCACCACTGATTTGTTCAATTCTCTCATCCACATCGTTGGCAATCTCCCTTAAGGCCAGTTCACGAAGCGCAGATAAGTTAGTAGTGGTGAAAAAATGCGACAAACTCTGGGCGATCTTTTCAGGTGCATAAATCTTTCCGTCACTCAGCCGCTTTCTTAGTGTTTCAGGAGTTATGTCGATCAGTTGAATTTCATGGGCTTTTTGGACGAAGGTATCTGGTACTCTTTCTCTAACTTTCACTCCTGTGATTTGCTGTACAATATCATTGACACTTTCAAGATGCTGAATATTCACAGCGGAAAATACATCTATCCCAGCATCCAGTATCATCGAAACATCCATATATCTCTTTGGATTGGCCGAACCCGTAATATTCGTATGGGCAAGTTCATCAATAATCACGATTTCTGGAGACCTTTCAATAATGCCCTCCACATTCACTTCTTGAAATTGCTTTCCTTTATAAGTGATGACTTTTAAAGGAACCTGTTCTAAATCTTTGATTTGTGCTTCTGTATCTGCACGGCCATGGGTTTCAATAAACCCGATCACCACATCTTTTCCTTCTATCCTAAGGTCAATGGCATCCTGCAGCATCTTATAGGATTTTCCTACTCCCGGTGCCGCGCCTACATATAATTTCAGCTTTCCTCTTTCGGATTCAGAAATCTCGTTAAGAATTTCTTCCGGCGTTTTTCTTCTAAAATAAGGGTGATTCTTTTCCAAGTTTAATCACCTCGGATATTGAAACCAATGAGAATCGGTTCTTCTTTGATTGCCGTTGGCGCATTTTCAAAGATGATCCCTACTCTTACATAATAGGACATATGGGAAGGCAGGTCGTGAGGAATCGCCATATTAAATGGGATTTCCGTTCTTTCTTGACGTGTGCATTCTTTTGAACAAAGTACATGCCGGTCATTGAATACACTTGTATTTGATTGATCTTTACCGATCAATTCAACCTCATAGCCTTTTACTTTCTCTTTTTTTAGATGAGTGCCAATGGTCATTACACCACTAACTCTTTCTCCCAATTCCCAACTTTTATTTTCGATCGCAAGACTTAATTGCGCATGTTTTGTTTTCATCTTAAAGAAGTTTCCACCAATCATTTCAATTCCTCCTTATGAACTTGCAAGGACCCTATCCAAACAAGTGGATAGGGGCTCTGCTGATTATCTCTGAGTAAGTGCCTGCAAGTCCAGGTTAAGCATCAGTACATTGATCCGCTCTTCACCAAAGAGACCAAGTTCTTTTCCCTGGGTATTTTCTTCTATTAGACTCTGCAGCTTTTCTTTCGATACTCCTGTCAGTTCAGAAATACGATTGACCTGGGCTTCGGCCCCTTTGACAGAAATATGCGGGTCGAGTCCCGATGCTGAATCAGTTACTAAATCGATCGGAACCTGATTGATCGGTGTTTCTGGATTCGATTCCTTCCAAGCTGCTATCGATTCCTCGGTACGGTTGATCATATCTTCATTAGAAGGGGCATAGTTATTCGACCCAGAACCAGATGCGTCATATTCAATGGAGGATACCCTTCCTTGAAAATACATCGGGTCAGTAAAGTTCTGACCGATCAATTCTGAGCCCACGATTTCGCCTTGTTCATTATATATTAGACTTCCATTCGCTTTATCCTGCATGATGGCTTGCGCAATTCCTGTTGAAGCAAGAGGATACACCAGTCCGGCCAGCACCATTATTGTGAAGCTGGACCTGATAATCGGTCCAGCAAGCTTTTGTTCATTTTTCATAAAGATCTTCCTCTCCTCATTGGGGTAGTAATTTATAGGAATAGTGAAACTGCCATATCAATCAATTTAATGCCTATGAATGGAACCAAGACTCCGCCAAGGCCATAAATTGTCAGGTTCCTTCCTAATAATGCATTAGAGCTCATCGGCTTGTATGCGACTCCCTTCATGGCAAGCGGAATCAGTAACGGGATGATCACCGCATTAAAGATTAAGGCTGAAAGGATGGCAGACAAAGGAGTTGACAGACCCATGATATTCAATGCGGTCATCTCCGGAATGGCGATCATGAACATCGCAGGAATGATGGCAAAGTATTTTGCGATATCATTGGCAATACTGAACGTGGTTAGTGCACCTCGGGTCATCAGTAATTGCTTTCCTATTGAAACCACTTCAATAATCTTTGTTGGATTGGAATCCAGATCCACCATGTTTGCCGCTTCTTTTGCAGCAGTAGTTCCACTGTTCATTGCGAGCCCCACATCAGCCTGCGCCAAGGCAGGAGCATCATTTGTTCCATCACCAGTCATAGCAACCAATTTCCCTTGTGACTGTTCATACTTAATTACTTCAATTTTATCCTCTGGTTTACACTCCGCAATAAATTCATCAACACCAGCTTCTCTTGCTATTGTAGCAGCTGTCAGAGGATTATCCCCCGTTGCCATGATCGTCTTGATACCCATGCGGCGGAGTTCATCAAAACGTTCCTTCATTCCAGGTTTTACTGTATCTTTAAGATAAATAAGACCAAAGATTTGTCCTTCCATTGCAACCGCCAAAGGAGTTCCGCCTTCACGGGCTATTTCTTTTGCTTCTTCATCAAGGTCTGCCGGAATGGTTCCGCCCTGAGCTTTAACCCAATTTTTTACTGCATCAACGGCACCTTTCCTCACCTGCCGCCCATCTTTCAAGTCAATTCCGCTCATTCGGGTTTCTGCCTTGAATTCAACGACCTGTCCGCCTGCCGCTGCAGATGCATCCAGCTTGCTTCCTTTTTCTTTGAGTAATTCAATTGTTGAACGCCCTTCAGGTGTTTCATCATTTAATGAACTGATTCCAGTCCAATAATGAAGGTCACCCAGAGAAGAATTGCCTACAGGTATAAATTCGCTTGCCATACGGTTACCAAAGGTGATGGTTCCGGTTTTATCCAAGATAATCGTATTAATGTCCCCCGCTGCTTCAACTGCTTTCCCGGACATAGCCAGTACATTGAATTGAGTAACACGGTCCATCCCAGCAATACCAATCGCTGATAGAAGCCCCCCGATTGTCGTAGGAATCAAACAGACAAGAAGTGAAATTAGTACAGGTATTTCAAGCGAGAACCCAATGTAATTTGTGAATAATGGAAGAGTGACGACAACAATCATGAAAATAAGAGTTAAACTCGTCAACACAGTATTTAACGCTATTTCATTAGGAGTCTTTTGACGTTCTGCTCCTTCTACTAATGAAATCATCCGATCTAAGAAAGACTCACCCGGGTTGCTGGTAATTCTAACTTTGATTCCATCACTGACTACCCTGGTTCCGCCAGTAACGGAATTAAAGTCGCCGCCAGCCTCCTTGATGACAGGAGCTGATTCACCAGTAATAGCTGATTCATCTACGGATGCAAGCCCTTCAATGACTTCACCGTCACCAGGAATCATTTCTCCTTGAGAAACGACTACCACGTCGCCCTTCTTAAGAGATGTAGAAGCGACCTTTTCTATTTTCCCATTTCCTTTTAAAAGGTTAGCTGTTATTTCCTGTTTAGACTTTTTCAACGAGTCAGCCTGCGCTTTTCCTCGTCCTTCTGCAAGTGCTTCCGCAAAATTCGCGAATAGTACCGTGAACAATAGAATCAAGCTTACCGTAATATTGAACCATGGTTCCACTCCGCTTGTGCCAAATGCATTAGGGGCAAAAGACAAAATTAGTGTAATAACGAAACCAATCTCTACCACGAACATGATTGGATTCTTGACCATTTTTCTTGGGTCAAGTTTTATAAAAGAATCCTTAAGCGCCTGCATCACCATCGCTTTATCCATCATTTTTTTTCCATCCTTATTGTCATTATGATTAGGCTGCTGAGGAAGGTTCTCTTTATGAGAACTTTTCCGGTCTTTCCCTGGAAATTCAGCAACGTTATGCTTTTCTCTCACTAAATGATTTGCCATTATTTCCACTCCTATCTACAATGTCAGATATTCTGCTACAGGTCCCAAAACAAGTGTTGGGAAGAACGTTAATGCACCCACAATAAAGAAAGTACCTACCAGGATCACTCCAAATAGAGGAGTATCTGTTCGGAATGTTCCTACTGTTTCAGGGACGAGCTTCTTGGATGCCAACGAACCGGCAACAGCCAACATTGCGACAAGTCCAAAGAATCTTCCTAGATACATGACGATACCAGTAGAGATGTTCCAGAATGGCGTTGCATCACCAAGTCCTTCAAAACCTGATCCATTATTGGCAGCGGAAGAGGTATATTCATACACGACCTGAGAAATACCATGGAAACCGCTGTTGGAAATCCCTTCGACTCCAGCAGGTGTATATAAGGCAATTGCAGATGCACCTAAGATTAATAAAGGATGCATAAGCATGGTGATGGCAATAAGTTTCATTTCACGTCCTTCAATTTTCTTTCCTAGAAACTCAGGTGTACGTCCAACCATTAACCCCGAAAGGAAAACGGCGATCATCGCGTACATCACAACATTGATAAAACCTGCCCCTACTCCACCAAATACTGTATTCAATAACATATTGGAAAGAGCAAGCATTCCTCCGATAGGTGTCAATGTATCATGCATGGTATTGACAGCACCCGTTTCAGTAGCTGTTGTTACAAGAGCATAAAAGATGGATTGACCTGTTCCGAACCGGACTTCCTTCCCTTCCATACTGCCTTGCTCTGTATCAATACCCATGGCATTCAGTGCTGGGTTACCTTGATATTCATAGAATAAAGCCGTTGATAGAAATACAATGAACACAGTTAACATAGATACAAATAGGATACGTCCTTGCTTTGCATTTCCGACCATTTTTCCATAAGTAAATGGCAGCGCGGTCGGCAGAAGGAACATTAACAAAATTTGAATAAAGTTGCTTATAGCATTTGGATTCTCAAATGGATGAGAAGAATTGACTCCGAAGAATCCTCCGCCATTGTTACCAAGTTCCTTAATTGATAAGAACGTTCCAACAGGACCTCGTGCTATTTCCTGTGAATCCCCTTCAATAGTTTGGGCTGTAATGGATGAATCGAGCGTCTGTGGAACGCCCAGCGCCACAAAAATCAAACCTGTCACAAGAGCAACCGGCATAAGAACACGCGTAATTGCTCTGAATAAATCTACAAAGAAGTTCCCGATATCTGACCCTGAAAGACCTCTTACAAATGCGATGGCAACTGCCAAAGCTGTTCCAGGCGCAGCAAACATCATGAACAGGATCCCAATCATTTGTCCCAGATAGGAAAGACCAGACTCCCCGCTGTAATGCTGAAGATTTGTATTAGTCATAAAGCTGACAGCTGTATTGAAAGCCAACGTAGGGTCCATTCCTGGATTTCCACTAGGATTCAGCGGCAGAATACCTTGAAGCCTGAATACCAGATAAACAAGAAAAATCATAAACCCGTTAGCTAAGATAAGAGCTATTGCATACTGCTTCCAGGTTTGGTTAACTTTTTTAATTCCACCGATTTTAAAAAGTAATTTCTCTAAGGGACCGAAAACCTTATCGAGCCCCGTTTGGTTATAATCAAAAGCTTTTGCCAAATAGATTCCGGCAGGCTTAGCAATCAAAACCATGGCTGCCAATGTAATGATGATAGATAGAATAGTAGTAATCACCTGATTTACCTCCAACTAATTAGAATTTCTCTGGATTAAGCAAAACATAAAATAAGTACAATGTTGTAACTGCGGTAACGCCCAATAAAAGAATCATGAGGACTTTTCACTTCCTTGATCTACAACAGTAGAAGACCAATTTGCCAGTCCGAGCATCAGAGCTGGAAGGAGAATGAAAAGCCCGACCATTAAGATATCCAACATTAGAAAAACCTCCTGATATTATCTTAGAAAATATGAAATATTACTGCTTCTTGTATAAACAACATACTTTGCACCCATCGAGTAATAAAGGCGCATAGGATAACCGTGGACTGTCGTAATAACAATCACGGGTGCGCAGGTGCTGTTCTTGATGACCTTCATCATGTCGCATGTATCCACAATATGACTCTCAAAAACAATGACCTTGCTATAATGATCTTGAATGTGCAAGTACTCATCATCGGGACTAAACTCGATAACATCCCGGAAGCCTTTTCCCCTTAAATTTTCAGTCATCTGAGAATTGGGGGAAAGTAAACAGCATGCTGGTGAAAGTGACAAGTAACTTTCTATTTGCTGCAATATTTCATTATTAGGAATCAAAACTAATGATGCAGCTTCCTTTGTTAAATCCTGAGTGAACACATAAATCCTCCTTCCTTATGCAGCAGCAATCCTGGTATTTCTAACTCAAGAGGTAATTTTGACTTATACCTTTGAAAAGCAATGGAATGAATGGCATTAGGTTTCCTTCATCGGATCTCCTTAATGGAAAAAAGATCCAACTTTCAAAAACAAAAATAGACCAATGCTTACTTTTCCCCCCGACAATCGGCAAGAGCCTGAATCCATTCAGTTCCTGTAAAAGGAATGAATGATCCAACTATCTCTTGTTCATCTGGAGAAAAAGTACACATTGGTCTACTTAACGCCTAGCCGGCTGGTCAGCCTTCTATGCATTCTGTCTTCCATGTTCACTTTTTCGTAATAGGCATAATAAAAAGACCTACATATTAATCAAGCTGCCCTCTTTGCTGTTATTAACACAACAAAAAAAGCCCCCTGAAAAAGGTGGTCTTCTAGACCTCCTTCGCTTTAGCCGACGAAGTTAGCTGACGGGTAGGATGGCGAAAGAGTTATACTCTCATCCCTTCTACAATTGTAGAATTAACCCCTGTTAATTGGTTCCTCCGCTCTCGTTTCCGAGACTAGGCCGAAATATTCAGTTGCTGCTTACGAGCAATATATTACTCCCTCGCGATGAAGTTGTAAATTCCGAAAAAACACTAAAAAACCTGATAAAGAACTATTTACTCAACTATTTATCTATTTTTCTTTAATTTCCTAACTAATTCGCAAAATTTCTCATTTTTATAAAATCATTGACAGACCTCTGCACCTCTAAGTAAGATATTCCATGAATTCATTTCAAATTCACTAAAAACATATTGGAGGAAGAAGAATGAAATCTTCTAAACGACGACTAGAGGCAGAGTTAAGTGAAGCGTTTATTAAACTGCAAAGAGAACTGATCGGCCGCGGCCCGCAGGAAACCAGAACTTACATTGTAGAAGACATGGTCATTGCAAGATTCAAAGGTGTCTTGACTGTAGAAGAAAAGCATCTGGTAGAACACGAGACCGGAAAGAAACTTGTTAAACAGATGCGCCAGGTTCTAAGAGAGATGTACAGCAAGAATATTGAAGAGATTGTCGAAAAACACACGGACTGCAAAGTATTATCTAGCCACAGTGATATAAGCACCAAGATGGGCGAGCGTATGGAAGTATTCGTACTCGATAAAAACCTGGAAAAGCGCTTAGAAAATTAAAGTGAATTAGTTAGAAAAAAACAGTATTCTAACGAAAAACGGACTAATAATTAAATTTTAACAGAGAATTCCCCGATTTTGCCTTTTTACATGACGCAAAACCGGGCATATGATAATATCAATTCTGACCTAAGCCGCTGAATCCATGCGGAACGGAGGACCCAACCGGTTAGTAACCTAATCATGGGGTGAAGCCATTAGGCAGGGAGACTTCTACCTTCCGAACCCGTCAGCTAACTCCGTAAGCGTTGTAGGAGAGAGGAGAGATCAATACCAAAAACCTTTATACTAAAAATTTTATAGCACTTAAGCGCTGAATCATTTTGAGCGGGGGAACCATTTTTCGACTGCGTCTGCAGTCTGGGGTGAAGCCATTTCTGGCAGGGAGACTCTTACCTTCCTAATCCGACAGCTAACCTCGTAAGCGTTGTTTAAGAGAGTGATCTTGGTTATAGAGCACACGTTTATTTACCTGTGCCTGAAGCTGCGGAGAATCCTCTTCGCAGCTTTTTTAATTTACTCTTAAAGGGGATATTGATGATGACTCAATTGACGGTTAGAAATGAAAAATACGAGGATATAAAAAATGATATTAAGAATTTTCATGTAGAATTATTGCATCTGCAATTTGTTGATTTAGAAGGCATCCTCAAGCATGTAACCATTACTATCGATCAGCTGGAAGATGCTCTAAAGGGCAAAATCATGTTCGATGGTTCTTCTATACAAGGGTTCAGCCCTATAAATGAATCAGATTTATATCTCATGCCCGATATAGACACATTCTCTGTTATTCCTTGGTCAATAGAGGAAGGGTATGCAGAAGGCAGGCTGTTATGCAGTGTACTTAATCCGGACTCTACTCCTTATGAGGGAGACCCGCGAAACGTTTTAAAAAAGACGGTTGAGAAAGCAGCAAAGTTAGGCTATTCCATCAGTATCGGACCTGAATTAGAATTCTTCCTATTCAGTGCTGATAGTGAAGGCAACCCTACTTCTACCCCCCAGGACAACGGTGGTTATTTTGAACCTGCCCATGATCTCGGAGAAAAAGTCCGCCTTGAAATCTATAGAACCTTAAAAGCAATGGGCTTCAAAATTGAAGCTTCGCACCATGAAGTGGCCATGGGCCAGCACGAAATTAATTTCAAATTCATGGATGCATTGATTTCCGCGGACAATGCCACTACTTACAAATGGGTTGTAAAAAACATCGCTAAGCAATTTAATCTTCATGCATCGTTTATGCCAAAACCAGTCCAGAGTATTAATGGATCAGGTATGCATGTTAATATTTCATTATTTAGAGAAGAACAGAACATTTTTTACGATAAAGCCGACCCATGCGAACTTTCCGAAAGTGCATACTATTTTATCAACGGTTTAATGACCCACCTTGAATCCCTGACGGCTATTACGAACCCGACAGTGAATTCTTACAAAAGGCTTGTCCCTGGGTATGAAGCTCCATGTTATATGGCTTGGTCGACTTCAAACAGATCTACCTTGATTAGAATACCATCATCAAGAGGGGCAGGAACCAGAATTGAAGCACGTCACCCGGATCCTTCTGCAAACCCTTATCTCGCTTATTCTGTCATTGCAGAGGCTGGGATTGAAGGAATTCAAATGAAACAAAGGCCCATAGACCCTGTTAATGAAGATATATTCAATATGTCGAATGAGGAGAGGAAATCTCTTAAGATAAACAACCTTCCTGATAACCTGGAATCTGCTATAAAACTCCTGGAAGGCAATTCTCTGGCTAAAGATATACTGGGTGACCATGTTTTCAGAGAGTTCATCGCACTGAAAAAGGCTGAATGGGAGGAGTATCGAAACACTGTCCATGATTGGGAACTGAAGCGTTATCAATTAAAATTTTGATTTTTTATGGAGAAAGAGAACTCTTGTTTAGGAGTTCTCTTTTTTCTGTTCTAGGCGCAGTTTTCATTTATACAGCAGCTCATAAAGGTGGTTTTTTAACGGGGCTTTTTCTAAAACTTTGTTGCTTTTTATGCCATTCAATCCTCTTTCCTTTTGTAAAGAAGGATTGAAGCGGAAGGCGTGCTACCTCCTGCGGGACTAGCGGGCGTCTAGTTCCAGCGTCTAGCCCCTCGGGGTCAAACAACCCTCAGAGAATAAAAGGAAAGACCGCCTTTTTTTCTCTGAGGAACATTTGCCTGTCGGGGCTGACCAATGCGCTTCCACTTTTGATGACAGGTGAGACCAAGGTTACGTACCCACTGGAACGCAACCCCTCAGGCGAATCCAGCTTCAGCGGCCAGCGACTAGCAGATTTCAGTCTCTCTCCTTGCTAATCTAGCTGCAAGGCCCCAGCGGCTAGCGGACTTCCATGCCTCCTCCTTGCGATAAGTCAACATCAACTCACTGCGTTCGTTGTGTTTCCTTTATCTCATGCGGAGTCAGTCCAGTCCGTACGCCGCTGAGCGGGGCCTTTACACTTTATATAGATAAGTCATCATCGAATCGCTGTCGCTCTTCGTGATTCCTTTATCTCATACGAGAGCCTTAAAATTTGTACGTCGCTGAACGGCCGCTTCCGCTTTTTTTGAAGCCGAGGAGGCCGGGCGCCCGCCCCGCGGAGTCGTGCGCCTGGAGCGGAAATCCATACTTTTAAAAAGTCACAATTTTTCACGAAAATAGTCTTTTGAATTGACGACTTAACCAGCAAAGCTTTGTTTGTTAAATACGAAAACTTCAGTGAACTAATGAAAAGTTTTATAAGCTTTGTCGATAACTTCCCTTATGAAAGGTTCCTTTTGTTTCGTGTATGAAGGCCGATCGTTTTTATATAGAAAAGAGAGCTCACTCTTAAGCAGGGCATATTCTTCAGCTGCTTCAGGAAACTTCCTCAGATAATCACGAAACAGTAACTTCTCACACCACTCCATGCTATTCATCTTACAAATATGCAGGTGGCAGGTGCCTCTGCCCCACTGTCCCTTTCTAAAAAAACTTCTGTCTGTTAATTCTGGCTTAGGTACATACTCAAAATCGACTTGACTTAAAGGACTGATAAGAGAAGAAACCACATTCAAATCCCTGACTCCTGCCAGGATATCAATGATGGGCTTAGCCTTAAGACCACGGATTGAAGTGCTTCCGATATGTTCAATTGCCACTACCTTTTCCCCAACAGCTTCTATGATTTTTTTCTTTTCATACTCGAATTGTTCTTCCCATTGGGCAGTATACTCACTTAGAATGACAACTGGCTTTTCCATGACTTCACCACCTATACTTAGAATTGTGCTCATCCTCTATATAACTAAAACACGCCTATCCATTTGTTAACTTTTTTTAATTATTTCAATACTTCATGGCTAACTCGAGGAGAAGTTTCTTGTAAAAAGAGGCTTCCCCACTTTGGATAAACTTCTATTCTTCATTGACTCTATTGCTCGAATTTAGATTCGATAAAAGAATTTGCTTCTTCCTTGTCGCTTGTTTCTAAAATAACTCCTTCCGAATCAAAGAACATATAATACGGAGCCTGCTCAATATTTAAACTTGGGTACCTGCTTTGGGCATTATCCAAGTATAGTATAAGTCCGTGGTCGATCTTTTGACTTGCTTGTTTTCCATAGTTATCAACCTTCTCCAAAAAATCCTGGCTGCCTAAACTATTATCATCTGGATATACTACAAGGTAGCTGAACTTGCCTTCATCAGAAAGGAGTTCCTCAGGAAATTCATTTGAAGAACATCCAGATAATAAGAGAATTAACATAGCAAAAGCTATAATAAGTTTATTCATTTTATCCTCCTCATAGGAAAATAGAGATCGCACCTTTTCCATTAAAACTTTTACTGTCTACTTCTTGATTCACTTTAAAATTTTGTTACCTTATTTACATTTTTCATGCCCACAATTATAGACTGAATATCTTGATAATCCAACATCGACCCAGTGTTTTAGTAGGCTCCTCTGCTTCGTGTCTAGCATTATTTCCGCAAAATCTTTCCCATCGCTTTTCCCTTAGCTAATTCATCAATCAACTTATCCAGATAGCGAATTTCTCTCATAGTTGGTTCTTCAATATCCTCCACCCGTACACCGCAGATCACACCTTTAATTAAGGTACGTGAAGAATTCAGTTCGGGAGCTTCCGCAAAAAAGGTTTCAAAGTCTGTCTTATTTTCCAGAAGCGCTTCTAACTCTTCCTGGCTATATCCTGTCAACCAGCTTATGATTTCATCCACTTCTTCTTTGGTACGTCCTTTTTTCTCCGCCTTCGCAACATAATGGGGATAGACGCTTGCAAAACTCATAGTATAAATTCGATGTTTGGCCATGATATACCCTCACTTCTAAGGTTTTTCCTTATTATATCATGAAAAATAGCGGCTCAATAAAGAGAGAAAACTGACTATTTAAAGAGGAAAAAAGCTGTCAGTATTAAGCGGCATCTTCTTTTGACTAACTTCATTAACTGGACAAAAGCCAATAATAAAATATCCAATCTCAGTTCATAATAATAAACGACAGAAATTGGGAGGGGAAGTTATGAGGGATGTAAAGCTATCCACGTCGGAAATTGCTCACCTTTGGATAACCTACATAAACGATAGTATGGCAAACTGTGTTCTTCAATACTTTTTAAAGAACGTTGATAATAGTGAAGTTAAGGGGCTATTACAATTTGCTCTAAAGACCTCTCAAAATCATCTGTTTTTTTTGACTGATCTCTTTGAAAAAAACAAGTTTCCAAAGCCCGTTGGTTTTCATAAACAAGATGTGAATATGGATGCTCCGAGATTGTTTACAGATGAATTCTATCTTTATTACCTTAAAAACATGGCCTTCATTGTAGGAAATGGCTTCAGCTTAGCTCTAGGAAACTCTGCACGTAAAGATGTACGCAACTTCTTTATAGAGGCCATTCAAAGTTCTTCCCAGCTATATGACAAATCTGTTGACATTTTGTTGGAAAAAGGACTGTTTATAAGACCAGCACAGATCAACATACCAACAAAAGTAGATTTTGTGACAAAAAATAGTTTTCTTACAGGCTGGTTTGGAGAAAGAAGACCTTTAACTTCAGTTGAAATCATGAACTTATCCTTTAACATCGAGCGTAACGATTTGGGCCGTTCTTTATTAACCGGATTGCAGCAGGTTGCTCAAGACAAAGAAGTGAAAGACTTTTTATCAAAAGGAATTCAAATAGCTTCTAAACATGTAGAGATATTTGGTTCTGTATTAAGTGAGTCTGCGTTACCATCTCCAATGGTTTGGAACACACTTCCTACAGAATCTACAGAATTTACATTCTCGGATAAGTTAATCATGTTCCATTCTGCTGCCATGACAGCTGCAAGTACAAGTCATTATGGTACTAGTCTTGGGTCAAGTCCTAGGCGTGATATAGGTCTGCATTATACAAGGTTAACGATGGAAGTCATTAAGTTTGGGGAAGACGGCGCCAATATCATGATTAAAAACGGATGGCTCGAACAGCCGCCTACTGCTGCAAATCGGGAAGAATTAAAAAATAAAAATCTAAATAGTTAACTAGACAAAATAAAGGGGCAAACATTAAAACACATATGAATACGCATTTGAGTTCCTATACAATTGACAGTGTGTTTTTTTTTTGACTATAAACGGTTTTGGATAATTTTCTATATAATGCTTAATCTTAGTGCTTGCAGTCATCTACGCAAAAAACCACCTTATTAGCTTTGACCCTTGTATAATCTAAAAACATCTGATAAACTCTTCAAAGTATTTTATAAAAAAATATACCCTGTATAACCTCAAGAATACGGCTTGGGGGTCTCTACCAGGAACCTTAAACTCCTGATTACAGAAAATGAATTTCTATTCTTTTTCTGTAATCAGGAGTTTTTTTATTTTCTGAAACTTGTAGTTTATTGTGAAAGGGCGTTGAATCAAGATGAATTTTAAAGTATTTATATTGGCATTATCAACCGTTGCGGTTGGGTTGGTCGAATTAATCGTAGGCGGAATCCTTCCTACTATCGCAGAAGATTTTAACATTTCTTTAAGCAGTGCAGGACAACTGATTACCGTTTTCGCGTTAATTTATGCTGTTGCGGGACCAGGTTTGCTTGTCTTGACTAGTAAAATTGAGCGAAAGAAATTATATCTCATATCTCTTTTCGTTTTCTTTATCGGAAATATTATGACCTATTTCAGTCCGAATTTTACTTTTATGATGGTTGCAAGGGTACTGACTGCAATGAGTACAGCACTCATTGTTGTCCTGTCTTTAACTATTGTTGCTAAGATTGTTACGCCTGCACATCGGGCAAAGGCTCTGGGGCTTATTTATATGGGAATCAGTTCATCCCTTGTGATGGGCGTTCCGCTTGGAATCCTTATTTCGGATACATTCGGCTGGAGAGTGATTTTCCTTGGAATTGCGATTTTGTCGATTGGATCCTTCATTCTTATTTCAATCTTTTTGGAACGTGTACCAGGGGAAAATACCGTCCCTCTTTCACAGCAATTAAAAGCAGTTGCCAGTGCCAAAATAGGAAGTGCACATCTTGCAACTGTATTCATGCTGGCCGGACACTATACACTTTATGCCTATTTCACTCCATTCTTAGAAGCGGAAATGAACTTGAATTCCGGATGGATTAGTATTTGTTATTTGCTATTTGGGATTGCAGCTGTAAGTGGAGGGGCATTTGGAGGCATTCTCTCCGATTCGATCGGAGCTCAAAAAAGCATTATCCTTGTTATCAGCGCATTTGCCATCAGCTTATTTATATTGCCATTTTCGACTTTTTCACTGATCGTATTTATACCTGTCATGATGGTTTGGGCAGCATTAAGCTGGAGTCTCGCACCTCCGCAGCAAACCTATTTGATCAATACAGATCCAGCTACTTCCGATATTCAGCAAAGCTTTAACAATTCAGCCATACAAGTAGGGATTTCACTAGGTTCAGGATTTGGCGGCATAGTGCTTAATCAAACCGGAACAGTTACCCATACTGCCTGGTTTGGGGCCGCCATTGTGATTATTTCGTTATTATGCGCAGTATTTTCCCTGACAAGGACATCTATTAATAGAGAAAATACTGTTCCAAATAATTAAGTTTGAACAAGAACAGGGAGCCAGTTTCTAATAATAATATCAAACCATTATCATTACTATAATCTAAGACTGGTACCACTTCATTACTGCTATAATGAGTGGTACTTTTTAATGACTTGGCACAATCGTCTTGATCTTTTTAGTAAAGTAATAATGTTTATACAGGGCAAGAGATACTAACAGAATTTTGACTAGCAGGATATCTACATACAAGATAGAAATGATCACGAAAAAATCCGCAATGACATTTATTCTTATTTTCTCTCTCCGGGTCATCCCTTTTTTCTGCAGAAATGCTTCAACATATTTCTTATATAAAGAAGTGTTCCTGAACCAATTGTCAAACCGCTTGGAGCTTCTGGCAAAGCAGAATGCTGCAAACAAATAAAACGGACCGCCGGGCAATACAGGCAGCACCGTTCCCAAGACACCGATCGCGAGCGACAGGAAGCCAAGTATCAGAAATAGGATGATTTTTATCTTTTTGAATGTGATCATAACATTACCTCTATAAGTGATAGTGGACTAAACGTCTGCAAATGTGGATAAAGACTCCAACTGATACCCCTAATACGTACTTTTTATATTTTCAGACTAATATTCACTAAACCTGCTATTAGTAGTACAAGCATTATAGCAAGATATATGTAGTTTTTCTTGATAAAAAAGGTAACTATCAAAACCGCAGAAATTAAAAACCTAAAGAGATTATCTGCAGCAGTTGGCAGCAGGTCAAAGAAAAAGAGGTCAATTGCATTCTTTACCAATAGAATCACTACCAATGCCATCAATATTGAGTCAGTTTTTCTGTTTTCTTTTATCGGCTTTTTAACACCCTCCACCAAATCCCCCCTCTATGGCTTCTTCAAATAAAGCAATGACCAAACCAGCAGCAGAACAAATAACTGCAAACAAGGTAATTCAATCACTTTGACTACTGTTAATTAAAAATTAGCTGCTTTGGACTAAGTAATGGAAAAGTTATCTATATCCTTTCAATGCCTCAAAAATTGCAGCTATCAATAGTAAAGGGATTTCTCCTTGTCTTCCATCAATGAAGATTTTTCTTGGCGGCAATTTACCTATCAAAGAAATTTTCGCAGCTTCTTTATCATTTCTGTAAAAATGATAGGTCCTTTCACCAGATGGCTTAGAAACTCTGATTAATTCGTTTTGAAAAGTAAAAGATGCAATTACATTACTGGGACTTTTCCTCTCCCCTTTAATCATGAATCTTTCATTTAAATTTGGAGAGTTTAATTCCACTTCCCAGCTGCTATTAACCATGCCTTTTTTGCCCTTTATTTTTTCCACTCTGACAACGGTATCATTCTGCCTGTCAGTTCCTTTAATAGATACATAGTAATTAGGCATTAATAAAGATAGGAACAGTTTAGAAACAGCATTATATTCTCTATGAATTTGTCCCACATGCTGCATCTTCACATCTACAATTTCAATAGGATTAGTCATAATCTTCAATGGATTTTCATAATAAAATGCTTTTGTCTCCCGATCATTAGAGACTCCGGGTTTAAATTCCACCCTTCCACTGCTCATCCAATAACTGATAACGGCAAAAACAATGACAATAATTAGAACCAATATCAGGAACCAATCAGGTATGTGTTCCCCTCCGTACACTTAATCACCTCAATAACTATATTACTCTTAGAAAAATCCTGACCCCATATTTAGAATACGCTTAATCTTGATCACTTTTAAATTGTGTTTTGTTTACAATTCGCCTTTGATCAGATGAAGGATGTGTATCCTCCATGCTTCCCCTTTTATTTGGTATATCCACTTTTTGGATTGTATCTAATCACTTCTAATTTTATTACCAAGTCGGTCTTCGATAATGTAAAAAACAACAAGCGTTGAGAGGATTAAAAACGGAGTTATGCCATATGAAATTAAACCAAAGTACGGTATTATCAAAGCTAAGATTACAAACACTGTAGCCACAATTCGAACACCCATTAGGTCTTTGGAATATCTTATTTTTTGCAAATCACTCTACTCCTTTCTAGAACAAAATGGCTTCTTATTAAGCTTATACATCTGTTACATTAAAGTATAATTTTTCACATTTAATAATTTCCCACAGCTTATTTTTCTTCAAGTTCTTTAATTCTTTTTTCTAATCTTTCTATTTTCGAAAATGCAAATAATGCAATACTTAAAGCACCTGACGCAACAGAAAACGCAAGAATTGCCATAGTGTACATAACGATTCCTCCTCGTATCTTTAAATTTAGCCATATAAAGCGATATTGAATTTTCTGAACAACGGGCGGCTGATTATTCTGCAGAAGCTTCCGTGTAACAAAAAGTCTAATATTTTACTTCTTTAAGCCATTCTTCTGTACCATCCGATAATATCACTTTAATTTCCTCGTTTTCATTTTCACTTAAATGATACCAAACCCGTTTTGTGCTGCCTTCCACTTCAATTATGTTAGCTTCAGCATCGCCAACAAAAACTTTATCTTGTGCTGGCTCTGTTAAAGTTCCACACCAAATATATGGCTTATCTCCTAAATAGGCAGACCATTCATCGTAACAAGCAGCTGCTTTATCCAATACCCATTCTTTGTTCTCTTTTTTGAAATAACTAATAATTAGTTGTTCATTGTTTTGCTCGTCACCTTCAATGTAAGTATTAAATAGTATTACATTATCCTTCTCCACTTTCTTTAGCAAATTGTAATCATCAACATCTTCAAGTCGGTTCATTTCTTTATAAAATGCATCTTCCATCGTCTTAACATCATTACACCCTACGAGCAGGGCGGCTAATAAAAGTATACCTGCTTTTTTGACAAGTTTTCACCCCTTACTATGTAAAACAAACCTGCTTTCTTCTATATATACGGACACGTTATTAAGAAGATTTAAGGTTGTTCTGTTTACCTGCCCAATTATTGAAGAAGGGGTAATAGCCAGGATCTTCATTTACCCCTCGGTTAAACTCTTCCCTGTAAGCAGCTCAAAGGATTCTTCTGCCTGCTCGTTATGAAAGTTCCCATTTTCTTTAGCTAAAACAACCCCCCCAGAAAAACTCCTGATTTTATCATCTAACCAGTTTATATATCCCTCTTCCTCACCGAAACCTGCAGTGTCTCCAAAACTTACATAAAATGAGTCTTTGTGAAAATCGACTACTGTATCTCGATGTTTCTTAATAATAATTTCTTCAAAGATCATATTAAGCGCCCCTATAAATTATCGATTCCTCTGCTGTGACGGCCAGTTATAATGAAACAGTTTCTGCTTATTTAAATGAAATTATTTTCCCGTATTAGATTGCAATTCCGCTATTTAAAAAGATATTAGGAAAACAATATGAGTTTACTTTTTCTCCCTTTTCCACGAACCTTTACTAAAAACAAAGAGGCGGCTGTTTCCTCAACAACTACCCCCGTTTGTTAAAGTACATTCATAACCAACAGTTATCCAAATTGATTATGAAAACACCAAACAATAAGAAACATACTCACTACTCCCCAAGCTGCGGCACTCAGTATCCACCAAATTATGGATTCAGCTTTAGCTTTCTTTGTACTTTCCTCGTTTTCCATATTTGCTGTTATAAAAGCAAGTTTCCTTTCCATCCCTTTTTTCATAGAAGTAAGAACAGCAAATCCGACCACTATGAAAACAACAGTTATCCAGAGTAATAAGTCCAGCTTCTTTACCCCCTTTTTTGTGTGCAATTACTTTCCTTTTAATCTTCTTTGATTCAATACATTATAGTCAATAGGGCGACAGCCTGTTCAGCCAACGCCTCTGTATAGGGAATAAAGTTATACAACCACTCACGACAAAAAGAAATAATAAATTGCAAACGATAATAAAAATAAAGGAAGAATTATCATTAGTTTTGTTCTAAAACCCTTAAATAACGAACTATTATCCGGTGCATACCAAAGTTCCAAAGTAGAGAAAAACAACAACAAAATAGCAATTAAAACCCCAACCACTATATCCACAATCAATTGCCTCCTCAACGATAATGCTTGATTCAGTTATGATAATTTGATTTAGGGTATGACGATTAGCAAACGGATAAAGTTTCAATCTTTTTCACTAAATCCATTAATGCTCCAAAAATTGAAGAAGGCAATAGCCTGGGATTCAGTTGGCTAATCTTCAGTTATGGCACCCCTTAATGAAATTAACCTAAGCTGTTAGGTTCAACATCAAGCCATTAACTACTTATAAGGTAGTTTGTGTATATATGGTTGCTTTCGGAAAAATCTGGCTCTTTTCTTTTTGGAGATACCAGATTTCATCTTCGTAATAGGGTTATTTTTTCGAAATAAGTATCAAATAGCAACAAAGTTTACGAAAAGATCCATTTATAAAGACTTAATACTTATTAAACCCTTATCTACGGAAGTCTCTATATACCCAATAATTTGTTCCATTGTGAACACTCTTAGTGGCTGTTCAAGTTCGTCCCTACCATAATCCATATCCCCTATTACATAAGGGACAAATTCTCTTATATCGTTAGATTTTACCTCTTCCGTGTCAATGATTGTCCCACTTTTACTTAATGATTCACTTAATTCTTGTGTGAAGCCATAGTAATCTAATAGTTTCCCATTGAGTAATCGAAAATCATTATGGTATCGATTGAATATATTTTCACCTGCCTCCATTCGGTTCTTTAACCAAGGTAAATAAAAGCCTTTCAACCAAATGTCATCAGCGATTAAGTGAGTATAGTATCCCAGTATAAAGTGGGAATCTTTATTAAAGCTATATTTATGTATGAATTCCGTGTAATCAATATATCGGGAATAGTCATTAACATTACCTTTGTAAAAATGGGATAAGTCTTTAGGTGAAACTGCATCCGCTGCGATGCCCCCTAAAAGAAATGATGTTTTATCTTTTATTGATAGGTCATCTGCTATTCTATTGGCTATAACCAAGTGCATTATTCTCGAACCCAATTTAAATCCCCCCTTTTCTCTTTATACTTTTAGGTTCAATTAAGATTGCAAATGCCCCTTTCATTCAATAACTTCAACAAAAGAAGCGTTAATCCTTCTTGGATCAACGCCCCGGTAACTTCAATAACGCTTGGTAATAATATAGTTAATAATCAGCATCCCAAAACTGGTCCTTTTGCGTATACTTTATCAACGGATTAAAAATTATTGAATATCAAAATTAATGTTTGTGCCAGTTTTTTATTCTCTAATCTATGTTCATCGTGATAATTGTTATGTTTATTTAAACCCAATAAAAATCCAGCTATAAATACAGCGATAATTATCAGCGAATAAGCGAGTATGTAAGAGAAAAACTTATATTTCTGAAGGAGTAGTTCTGGAAGCAGCCAATGCAGTTAAAGCCTTCTCAATATAACTATATACTTCTTCTGTAATCCCCAGAAATTCTTCGACATCTACATTACTATCCAAGTAACACGCATACAGATAGTCAACTAAAGCTGAATCAATATTGCAATAATCTGTTATGGCACTCTTCATTTTAGCAATGTCATCTTGCCAAACCCCTGTATCTTCTAAAACCAAAGAGTATAATGCACGAATTAACCTCTTTGAGTAACCTTTGATGTATCTAGATTTCAGTGTGTCATCATTGGCATTAGATAGAAAACCGCGAACGCGATCCACTGCCTCTTGAGTGTCTGAATTCAAGTCTAATATGAACTCAGGTGAAATAAGAATAGGCGGTACTTCTTCGCCAATATCAGTACCATGTATACAAACACAGATTATCTTGATCCAAAATCCCCACTCATTGGGCTTACTTCTTACATCATCCAGTGAACAAATAACCGTATCAACCTTAGTTACAAATCTATATTTTTGTAAAATCTGGTCCTTCAGACATGATACTTTATCATAATCTATATCTTCTGGCCTTTCGCATACTATTGTAAAATCTGCATCAGACTTAAATGGCTTAGCAGTACCTTTAGGAATTGAGCCACACATATAAATACTGTGAATCTTCCCATTGAACTCTGAAAGCAAGCTAGCTGTATACTCCTCTACCAAAGTCTTGTACTCACTCTGAATATTGATTTTCTTTATAACCTTCTCCAAAACCTTATCTGGTCTCTTATTATCTTCTAAGATCATTTTATCTCCCCCCTTTTTAATTTTCCCACTTCTTAAAGGAGTAAGTTTCATTGTCTTCCCTTATAGAAACGCAAATAAATGATGAACATCTGTATGTATATGTAAACGTAAATAATTCCAAATCCTATGACGAATTCTTTTGGAACTCTAGACTTTTCCAAGGTATGGTCAATTCCTAGCCGATACGCATATGAACTAGCTTTTCGCAAATGCCAAGGTGAGGTGACGATAACCGCGTTTTTCAGCCCTCTCTCGTGCATAATTTCTCGCGATTTCACCAAATTTTCATAAGTGCCCCTCGCTTTTGTTTCAAGTATAATTTGGCTACCATCCACACCTAATTCCACTAAGGCGCTTGCCATGATTTCTGCTTCAACATGGTTATTTGCGACAGATGTTCCCGAACAAATAACTACTTCAGCAATTCCATTGTAATAGAGGTCTGTTGCTTTATTAATTCGTTCTAGTAAAATTGGAGTCATTCTTCCATCCTTTTTAGCCGGATAACCAAGTACAATCATAGCATCTCTTTTTTGACCATGATTATAACCCGCTTTGTTAAAATGCTTACGAATAAATATAACCCCAACCATAAGGCACATAAGTATTAAGCATAAAATATACAAGCCTATCATTTAATATAGCTCCTCTGACATTCTCTTTATCAAACGACAGATAATATACTTTGTAATGGGTGCACATCGGATTTAATAACAATCATTTGTTCAATTAAACTCCCTTTACTTGAACAGAGGGCGGCTGCTTCTTCAGCAAACGCCCCCTCTTCTTGAATAGTAGACGAAGGATTTATTCTTCATAAACTTTTACAAATATCGAACCGTGTAGTTGGTCATCAACGTAAGCATCCAATTTCCACATTCCGCTTTTAGGTAAAGACATCATCGAAGGAGTATGGGCATCTGCACCATTGTGGGCTCCTGCTAAAGCCAACCCTTCAGTAACGGTAACCTCTTCACTAGATTCATTATGAGTAGCAGTAACCTTCAATTCTCCCTTTAATTTTTCTGGATTACCCCATAGATGCCACATATACTTGTTTTCTTTGTCAGGATAGAATCGAATCGCTTCAGAATCATCATAAATAAAACCTAGTTTGTCTTCGACTCCAATCATTTTGTAGTTTCCTGATTCAAAAATACTGCTTTCCTCCCATTTCTCGTTAGTACAACCTGCAAGGAAAACTAAAGCCAGAACCAAAAACAGCGACTGAACAGCAATCTTATTCATAAATATCACCTCTAATCCCGTATTTAACAGTCCTTTAGATTTAGACGAAACCCCATTTAATTAAGTTTCAGGCTGTTCCGTTAACCTGCCCAGAGGGCGGCTGCTTGTTCAGCAAACGCCCCCTTTAACGGAAGATACATCCAGGAAATAAGATTTCAAATAATGCCTAACTCTCTTTGTCTTTTATGTTTAAAATCTAAATACTCCTGCCCGAAATTAGGGTTCTTATTTTCAAACTTACTCATTCCCTCGCCCCATCTCTTTACTTCATAAGTAAAGACTCCATTTATTATTGTGGGGTCATTTTCAACAAAGTTCATTACTTCATCTTCGTTCTCCACATCAACTACAATAGCTCCACCTGTTAAATCCTCAAAAGGTCCAGCCAGAACAACTTCACCTTTATTATAATGTTTTTGAACATATACAGCATGCTCTGGCATAAAAGGTTGGTTATGGAAATGTACAACGTCTCTCCAATTTGCTGCTGGTGTTAGTAATACTAAAAACCTCACTCAACTCAACCCCTTTTCTAATTGTGTGAAATAATTCACATAATTAGTTTAATTGAAAAATTGTATAAATTCAACAAATATTCCTTTTATTTCTTATTAAGTTAACCTGCCCAATAATGGAAGAAGGACAATAACCGGATCATTTATCTGATCTTCAGTTATT
>JBNJJI010000022.1:0-42408 GCA_051750065.1 Bacillota bacterium | reverse complement strand
TTTTTCCGCTCGCATTTCTGCATATTGCGCTCGTATATATGCATATCCCGCTCGCAAATCCCCGCTGCCACGAGTTTTAAAGTGAGCTGCCTTACCACTGTCGCAGTTACACGGATATTCACCATGTTAAGAGAAAAAACCACCCATAAATAGATGGTTTTTTAAAAAATAATGTTATCCGGCAAAACTGACTCCGCTGTCCTTTTCTTTTCGTGCAAAGCGGACAAGCAGATATACAAGCGGGGTATCAACCACCGCCACAACAAGTTTGAACAGATACTGTGTACCAATTAAGGCAAGAAGCGCTGTCAACGGCATTGTGCCGAAGAAGGCGATTGTGATAAAGATCGTTGTATCTGCAAGCTGGCTCAACAGAGTTGATGAGTTATTGCGCAGCCACAGTTTTTCCGAGCCGTGCTTAGCTTTCAGCTTGTGGAATACAGAGACATCAAGATTTTGACTGATAAAGTATGAAATCAGGCTGGCTAGTGTGATTCGAAAGCTGCCGCTTAAAACAGATTCAAATTCTGCCTGTATTTCAAAGAAGGGTGCCGATGGTAATTGAATGGCTGCCGCTATGAATACAAGTGCGAACACCTGAGTCAGCAATCCTGCTCTTACAGTGGCACGCGCAGCATCTTTTCCGTATACTTCCCCAATCACATCTGTGATCGGGTAAGTGAATACATAAACGATTACCGCAGCGGGCAGAACAGCCCAGTCTCCGAGACTGAAAAGTTTCACAGCTAATATATTGGAAAGTATCAGAAGCCCGACAAACAGAGAGTTGAGGTAAATTAACATACTCATGCTTTCTTACCGGTTATCGATGGTTTCCGGATAGAGGTCATGGTTCATCATCCGGTAGTCGGCCATCTTTTCAAATTTCGTACCCTTCTTTCCGTAGTTACAATAAGGATCGATAGAGATGCCGCCTCTTGGCGTGAATTTGCCCCACACCTCGATATAGCGCGGATCCATTAACTTTATCAAGTCGTTCATGATGATATTCATGCAGTCCTCATGAAAGTCTCCGTGATTGCGGAAGCTGAATAGATATAGCTTCAAGGATTTACTTTCAACCATTTTAATATCAGGGATATAGCTGATATAAATCGTCGCGAAGTCTGGCTGTCCTGTTTTTGGACACAGACTTGTGAACTCAGGGCAGTTGAACTTGACGAAATAGTCTCTATTGGGATGCTGGTTATCAAATGTTTCCAGCACTTGTGGTGCGTATTCGAATAAATATTCTGTTCCTTGATTTCCTAATAATGTCACATCTTGAAGTTGTTCATCTTTTCTTCCAGACATAGAAAAATCCTCCTTTAATTTACCTATAAAGAGAATCCACAGCCAATTGTTTATGATGAGAAAATAAAAAACCATATCCGTCATGGATATGGTTACGAATGTAAGTCTCATCCATAGTTTTTTATAGAGGGTTTGGGCTATGAACCTCTCCTGCGATAGGAAACTATTTAATTTATACCTTTTATAGTAGGGCAGCACACCTAGAATGTCAACAGCCAGAATAGAAAGCGATTACAATAATAGAATAGTTATTTTTATTTTCAGACTTCTTATAGGAGAAGGTTTCAACTTCTTCTAATCTGGATATATATTATTCTACGATACTATCAAATTGGAGGTAGACGCTCATGTTTAGTGGGTTAACATTCACCATTGTCTCTTGTTTGGTTTTCATGGGACTTGTTGCATGGATTTCATACATAAAAACTAAAGGTTCTGTAAATGATTCTGATGGTTACTTTCTAGCCGGTCGGGGATTGACTGGTACGTTCATCGCGGGTTCTCTCTTGCTAACAAACTTGTCGGCTGAGCAGCTGGTCGGTTTGAACGGACAGGCGTTCCGTACTAACCTTACCAACATGGCTTGGGAGGTCACGGCGGCTTTTGCAATCATAATAATGGCTATTTATCTTTTGCCAAAATATCTAGGAAGAAGTTTTACAACGCTGCCTGAGTTCCTTAGCCAGCGATATGACGAAGGTGTCAGGAAGTACACTGTCATCCTGTTCATGCTTGGATATGTATTTGTTACAATTCCTTCAATGCTTTATTCAGGAGCACTTGCAGTTTTAAAATTGTTTGATGTACCGGAATTGCTTGGCATCAGCTATTCACAATCAATTTGGCTTGTTATCTGGGTAATTGGAATAATCGGAGCTATTTACGCTATTTTCGGCGGTTTGAAGGCAGTAGCCGTTTCCGATACGATAAATGGTGTGGGACTTCTTATTATCGGAATTCTTGTACCCGTGCTCGGTTTCTTTGCACTTGGTGATGGAAACTTAATCGGGGGCATGAAAGAAGTGGCTACCACGAATCCAGAAAAATTGAATTCGATTGGATCGAGTGAAGATTCTGTTCCTTTTTCCACAATTTTTACTGGAATGATTTTTGCCAACTTGTTCTATTGGGCAACAAATCAATATGTTATTCAGCGGACATTGGGAGCAAAGAACTTGGCCGAGGGTCAAAAAGGTGTCATCTTCTCCGGCTTTTATAAGCTTCTTGTTCCATTTATGATGATGCTTCCGGGTGTTATTGCCTTTCATTTATATGGTGATTCATTAAGATCAGTTGACTTGGCTTATCCTACTTTGATTTCCAATATTCTTCCAAGTTACTTGACCGGATTCTTCCTGGCAGTTCTTTTGGGAGCAGTACTCAGTTCTTTCAACTCCCTTCTCAACAGTGCGGCAACTCTTTTCGCTCTTGATATTTATAAGCCCCACTTCAATAAGGATGCGAATGACCAGCAATTGATTTCCGTGAGCAAGAAGTTCGGTATATTGCTAGCTATCATTTCAATGTCGATTTCACCGATGCTGATGAATGCCACAGAAGGGCTATGGGATCTCATTAGGCGTTTCACCGGATTCTTCAATATCCCGATTGTCGTCATACTGCTCGTTGGGGTTCTTTCTAAACGTATCCCTTCACTTGCTGCCAAGACGGTCATCATCTTTCACGTGATCACGTATTATATGCTTGTCTGGGGAACCAACCACTTATTTGGATATGAACTTGGCATTAATTTCATTCATATCTATGGTATTCTTTTCACTATTGAAGTATTGATGATGATTGTGATTGGTAAGTGGAAGCCTCTGGAAAAGGCTTATCATTATCAGGCTGATTCTAAGGTTGCTATGACTCCTTGGAAATATGCTCTTCCGATGTCGATCATTCTTCTCACTTCTGTAGCGATTGTGTATGTGATCTTCTCTCCAATCGGGCTTGCTTACAGTGAGGGAATCGTTTCAGCAGGTTTCTGGCCAATGATTATTGGCATAGTAATCGCTGCCATTGGGCTGATTGTCTTGGCAATAAAATATTGGAATAAAAAATATGCAGGCTATCTTGAAAGAGGATATCCAAAGAAAGAGCTGAATCCTATCAAAAAAACCATTGAAAAGCTGAATCCAGTTCTTACATCCAAGAATGAGAACTGATACAGGCAAGATACAAAACAAGGACTCCTTTCCAGTCCTTGTTTTTTTTTTATGTATCGGGTAAGGAACATCACCTCTTATACTCTTAAATTAGTAAAGTAAACCATTTATACCCTCTTGCTTTTCTTTTACAGCATTACGTACTAGAATAGGAGAGACATAAAAGATAACATAACTATATAAGTCAAACTATTAACGGAGTGTCTCCTTTGCAAATACAAGTAAGAAAATTAACTGAAATGGCTATTGCCGGTGACCTCCCTGAAATTCATAAGTGGTATCAGGAAAACCGCGAGTTGTCTCTAACAACAATAGAGTTTTATGAAAAGCTCTTGAAGCCTGTTATGGAAAATGTCGGCAGTCTGTGGGAAAAGAATAAAATCACAGTAGCTGAGGAACATCTCGCAACAGCAAGCATTGATTATCTTATGACGCAGCTGCGATATCAGATTATTCATCCGAATCTTCTGCAGAACTCTCCCTCGATTCTTCTGTTTTGTCTAGAAGGCGAACAGCATTCGCTGGGATTAAAAATGGTTTCTGATGTATTCCGGGAAAATAAGTGGAATGTTAAATTCCTTGGTTCAAGCGTACCGACAGAAGAAGTCATGAAAAGCCTTGATAAGTGGCAGCCTGATGCTATAGGGATATCTGTTGCTCTTTCTCCCCTTTTACCTAAACTGAATGAATGTTTAACACAGATTGACTCACTTGGACGTGATATAGAAATCCTCGTTGGAGGACGAGTAGCTTCTCTCTATAATCTTGAAGATTTCGGTATTAAAAATACAAATGTTCATATATGCACCGACCTGAGAGATATAGAATCATTTGCTCTCAATGTATTTAATAAATCAAAATCAGTCATATCTGAAGGTGATCATTAATGGAAGAAATACATTACATCCCCATTCCTCTATTTATCCTGGACGCCCATATGAATATTGTTGAAGCTTCCTCTAAAGGTTCAGCACTAATGCACGGAACAAGCTTTCTTGATATGATTGAAGAAGAAAGCGCAACAAAATTCTCTAAATATTTCCATCGTCACTCCTCAGGGACAATTGAGATTAATTTGAAATCGAATGAAACCTCAGACATGCCCGTTTTGTACGATGTGTACTTTCATTTTGTAGAAATTAAGCAGAAGTACTTTGTTGCAGTCATCAGCAAAGCCGCAAACTACTCTGCTGTTTCAAAAAAACTGGACAGGATTCAGAAACAACTTTGGAATCCTAATCAAGAGGATGCATTTCAAAAACAGCTGCATCCAAGCTCCTTCCACTTAGATTCTGCAGCCGACCAGATCCGCAGGCAGGAGAATGATATCCAGTCGGCCATTATACAACTCAATCAACTTAAGACTCAGTTAGAAGACCTGCCCGCGGATAAGAAGCATCTGGTGAAGCAGTGCTTGAAAATAGAAGAAACTCTTAAAAATACTTAACATCTGAGTGATCGATAGTGGAGGTAACCGATGTCACTTTTGAACGACATTCTTCTCTTTAATAATAAGTTCGTTTCCGAGAAAATGTATGAGCCTTATATCACAACAAAATTCCCGGACAAACGCCTGGTCATACTGACCTGTATGGATACCCGGCTGGTTGAACTGGTTACAAAATCAATCAATATGAAAAACGGCGACGTGAAAATTGTCCGCAATGCCGGTGCGGTCGTTTCCCACCCATTCGGGAGTATCATGAAAAGTTTATTGCTAGCGGTATATAAACTTCAAGCAGATGAAGTTTTCGTCATCGGTCATTATGATTGCGGCATGGCCGGTTTGAATGCCGCAGATGTCAAGAAAAGTATGATTGAAAGAGGCATAAGTGAGGATTCATTTGAAACACTGAAATATGCGGGAATTAATTGGGAAGAATGGCTGACCGGATTTTCAACTGTGGAAGAAAGTGTGGCCCGCAGCGTAGAAACAATCCGCAACCATCCTTTGATGCACAAAGAAATTCCGGTCCATGGATTAGTCATCGATCCCTCTACAGGAAAACTGGACCTTGTCTCTTCAGGATATAAACGTTTAGAAGAATAAAGCAACTATAAAAAGCATCCTATCAGGGTGTTTTTCTTCTGTCCAAATAACACACAATATTGACGAAGGCTCCCTTAGTTTTTGGGATTTTTTGAGGAACAGCTTTAATTTAGATGTGAATTCACTGACTCCCCGACTATTCAGTTCAACATATTTATGTGATAGTTGGGTATATACAATTAGCACATAAATTTTTGAAAGGAGAATAACTATGGCCGAAATGACATTACAAGTTAGTTCAGCGACAGATATAGACACAATTCAAGACTTAGAAAATATATTGTTGAAACAGGAAGGAATTGAAAGAGCTTTAGTAGATACAGAAAATGGTGAAGTAAAAATTACCTATGACGGAGATCAGATTACCTTTGAAGAAGTAGAGCGACTAATTCATCAGAACGGTTTTCAGGCATGATAAAGAAGAATCCCTCGAGATTCTTCTTTTTTATGGGCTTTTTTAGGATAAATTGCTTCTTTCAGATTTAATGGACGTTTTCTCTTCGAAAGAGAGAAGTTGTTTTTATGAACCGCAGCAAAAATTAAAGATAATAGTCTTATTCTTTAACTGGTATATGAATGATGACCTTCAAGTCGTCTTTTTGGGGGTGATAATCCGCGGAGTACTCTTCTAAATGTTGTAGGATCTGTTGATTTAAACGATATCCCTGCTCCTCTATCCAGCGGTATAACACTTCGTAAGAATTCATGATTTCAGACCCCTCATGCTCCATGACCGCATATGTATAGGCAGGTACTTCTATAATTTCCAAACCATATCGAATTTCTTCGATTTCACTCACTTCATGGCATAAATAATAGGTGAAACCTCCTGTAAGATTATGATAAGACAACCCCTTTACTATTCCCGGCTCCACTTTATTCTCAATGCCATCGGAAATCTCTCTTAGCTCGGAAAAAAGCTTTTGGATTCCCCCTTGAGAAGCCTCTTCAAAGCCTCCCTGCCATTTCAATCCCAGTGCTTTAAATCCTTCTTTTTTCATTATTCGTGGTTTCATTTTCCCGCTCCTACCTCCAGTTTAGATTAAGAAATCGTCCATTTAAAATTATTCCCAAAGTATTTTCATCTTATATTCCCTGGCTGACCAGCGGCTCTACTTCGTTTAATTAATACGCTCTTTTCGCAAAGATTTTGTCTCCTTTAAAAGTAAGGATTTCCGCTCCAGGCGCACGACTCCGCGGGGCGTGCGGTGAGCCTCCTCGGCTTTGCCTGCGGGGTCTCACCTGCCCGCTAGTCCCGCAGGAGATCGCACACCTTCCACTCCAATCCTCCTACGTAAAAGGGTGAGGAGGGGAAAATATCATCCGCAAGCAACAATCTTTTAGAAAAGAGCCTATTAATAATTACCCAGAAAAAGAGATTTTATCTTTTTGGCTCTGCCTTTGAACAGTAATGGATTTCCGCTCCCTGCGACAAAAAAAGAATGAAGATAACATAGCATCCTAAGTGTAAGTCCCTGTTGCGCGTTTTAAGGGACGTATGAAATAAGAATCACCTGCTTTTTGCAGCAATGCTTAGAATGGATAGAAGAGGAAACATGGCAGTTAAGACAAGTGAGTTTTTAAGATGTCCTTTTCTAAGAAATTCACTTCTTCTTTATGCAAAATGAGCAATAGAAAACACTTTGAAAATTAGCCCTGGAAGAACTCAATACCCCTGAAAATTCTTATAAAGACCTGACCTTTTTCATATATCTTTATAACACCATTTTCTCCTTTTTTGCATATTGTAGTAAGAAGGAGGTGGTTGATTTGCTTTCGCGCATCAAATGGTTGTCTTTCTCTATAGAGGCCTTACTAGCTTTACCTGTCTTCGGTAATGTCGCTTCTGAATTGATGCCTGTCTATCTATGCTTTATCGCCGTTTGGCATGCTTGTGTTTTATTTGTCTCTAGATCAGAAGATCAACCGGTTCTTGGCAGTGCTTTTGGGATAATTGCTTCATTTACAAACTTTTTTCCTTATGTCCGGATTGTCGCACATGCTGTCACCGCATTCATTTTATATCATGAAATCAAAAAAGCTCCGGGAATGGAGTGACCACCCGCAGGCCGGCTCAGCTGATGAACCGGCTTTTACTTTTTCGTTTTCACCACATGGTCCTCTATCTTGACCGTTTCATCCATTATGGCATATAGAGACCTTCCTAAATATAAAGGAATTAAGATTTTCCCGAAATCCGGCAGGCCCCTTTCATCAAATAGATTATCATCTCTATAAAACGTTGTGATATCAGCCACAAACCAATCGTGGTCTCCATAAGAATTGACGTCGATAGTCTTGCATTCGTACGCCGCATAAGCCTCTTTCAAGATAGGTGCGTTCGTGGTCCTGCCTCGCTCGAACTCCATTTGTCCCTCTGCAAATTTATTTACATCACTTCCTGAATATACTCCCGATTGTTGAATGAATTTTGCATATTCAGCCGGTAAGAAGTTGACCGCAAACTCTCCTGCCGCCTTGACCAGTCCATATGTATGTCTTTCCCTCCCTATAGCAACTCCATAAATCGGCGGGTCATAGGAAATATAGGAGTGCCAGCCCGCTGCCATGACATTGTCTTCTCCTTCATGTGATACAGTCACTATCGCTACCATTCCAGGATAACTGTGCATTACTGTCTTATCTTGTATTTTTCTCATATTCTCACCTCTAATTTAATTATCACATACTTCGGAAATCTCTGTCACTTCTTATCAATTAATTAAAATTTCATTTACAGGTCGTATACTGGCCGCTTACTACTCATTCTTATTAATACTGTTTTTAGAGGATGATTTTTCCTTCAATAGTAATCGACTCATATGTACAGATTAAGGAACGAGGATAAGTACGATTATTCTGAGGAGGATTTTTTTATGAGCAGTGCTGGATGCGGGACTGGAACCGGAGGGCAGAAAAACAAGAGCGGCGGCTCCGGAAAAGGTGATTTAAAATGGTGGCAGCTATCCCTTATGGGGGTCGGATGCACAATTGGGACCGGGTACTTCCTCGGGTCGAGTATAGGAATTAAGCATACTGGTCCTTCCATTGTTTTTGCATTTATTTTAGCCGCAATCGGAACTTATATTGTTTTTAATCTGCTGGCAAAGATGACAGCGGAAGATCCCCAAGAAGGATCTTTCTGTTATTATGCCAATAAAGCATATGGTAAGTGGGCAGGGTTCAGTTGTGGATGGAATTACTGGTCTTCTAATATCTTGATTATGGGAAGCCAGCTTATGGCCCTTTCGCTTCTTTCTCAGTTCTGGTTTGAGAAAGTGCCTCTATGGGTGTTTGCAGCAGGTTATGCTGTCTTGTCAATTTTAGTTGTGTTGCTTGGAACAAAAGGCTTCGACAAAGTCGAGGATATCCTTGCTGTCATTAAGACAGCTGCGATAATTATGTTCATTATCCTGGCGGCAGCAGTCCTGTTTGGGTGGATAAATGGCGGAGGGGACAAGCCTGCTTTCCCTTCTTCTATGGGGAAATTATTTCCGGAAGGGTTTAAAGGATTTTGGTCCTCTCTTATCTATGCATTCTACGCTTATGGCGGAATAGAAGTCATCGGATTGATGGCTATGCAGCTAAAGAATAAGGAAGATGCCCCTAAAGCAGGGAAAATCATGCTTCTTCTCCTGCTTGTCATCTATGTGATATCTCTTGGGCTCGCGGTACTATTGGTGTCTTATGATAAATTCACCCCAGATGAAAGTCCGTTTGTTACAGCTTTGAATGGCACCAATCTGAAGTTTTTTCCACATGTATTCAACGGCGCCATCATCATTGCAGGATTTTCGACCATGACTGCGGCTCTTTTTGGGGTAACCAATTTGCTTGTAACCATGGCAAAAGACGGTGATGCTCCAAAACTTTTCTCGAAAAAATTGGAGAAATTCAAAAAACTGCCTCTTCCCTCTCTTGGTTTAGCTGCAGCGGGACTATCACTTTCTGTCGTTACCGCTTTACTTGTACCAGGGAAGATCTATGAGTACATCACCACAGCTGCAGGCATCCTGATTTTGTATAACTGGGCTTTCATCATTCTTTCCGGAATGAAAATACTAGAAAATAAACTATGGGGTAAGGTGCTGGCTATCTTTGGTATGGTCTTGCTTTTGGCAGCAGTCAGCGGTACCGTCATGGAAAAAGAGATACGCCTCGGCTTCTTCATTTCCCTTCTTCTTGTTGCACTGATTGCGATTGCAGCCTTTATCATGAAAAAGAAAAAGTGGAACAAAGAAGAACAGTCGAGCGGGTAGGATCAAAAGTTAAGTGCATCGGTCAGCTCCGGCTGGCAAATCTTCAAAAAAAAAGCTGTCTAATCAATTTTCACTTTGACGAGACAGCCTTCTTCTACTTATTCTACTAGAGCATGCTTGAACGCATAAATGACCGCCTGTGTGCGATCTGAGACATTTAACTTTCCAAGAATGTTGCTTACGTGCGTTTTAACTGTTTTTAGAGCGATGAACAATTCATCGGCAATTTCCTGGTTCGTCTTTCCTTCAGCAATGAGTAACAGAATTTCCATTTCACGGTTCGTTAACTCTTCATGAGGCTGGGCGGTGTTCCTGCCTCTCATTTTCATCATCATTTTGCCGGTGACTTCCGGCTCCAAGATTGTCTGGCCTTGATAGGTTGCACGGACAGCATCCGCTATTTCACTTGCTTTCGAGGTTTTCAGCATGTAACTGGTTGCCCCTGCTTCCAGTGCCGGGTATACTTTATCATCATCTAAAAAGCTGGTCACAATAATGATTTTTGCCTCGGGCCATTTGTCTATAATTTGACGTGTTGCCTCAATGCCGTCCATTTCCTTCATCACAAGATCCATCAAGATAATATCCGGTTTGTGTTCAAGTGCGAGATCAATAGCTGTACTGCCGTCGTCTGCTTCTGCCACTACTTCGATATCCGGCTGAGCTGTCAAATAAGAGGACACGCCGATTCTTACCATTTCATGATCATCCACAAATAAAACTCTAATCATTCTTCATCACCCTCTGTTTCCACCATTGGAACTTTTACTTCAAGTCTGGTTCCTTTGTTCGGCACACTGACAATTTTAAACGAACCGCCAATCTCCAAAGCGCGTTCCTGCATATTCTGCAAACCATAGGATCCTGTCTTCTCTATTTCACTGTCAAAGCCAATTCCATCATCCATTACCCTCAAGATGACAAGAGAATCTCTTTTGATTAAAAGAACTTCCAAAGAGGATGCTTTCGAGTGTCTGAGGGTATTCGAGACAGATTCCTGCAGTATCCTGAAGAGATGGTCTTCTATCCCTTTATCCAAAGCGATTTCTTCTACCTTCCAGTCTACTTCCATTGGCACCTTATTAGATAGTTCCACCAGAAGCTCATGAATTCCTTCTTTCAGGGTCTTTCCTTTCAAGGCGACCGGCCGCAGATGCAGCAGCAAGGCTCTCATTTCCAGCTGAGATTGGTGAATCATTTCTTCAACCATTTTCATCTGCTTTGCTTCGGTGGGGTTTCCCTCTTCTTTTTTTGATTCATTGATGGCGGACATCATCATAGAAGCCGCAAATAGCTGCTGACTGACAGAGTCATGCAGTTCTCGTGCAAGCCGGTTTCTTTCTTGAGATACAATTTCCTGGATGCGCTTTTCCTGCGCCTCCGCTTTTTCATTAACAAGCTTCTGCGATTGCTTGGTCCTGCGGTTGATTTGGTCCTGGACTTTAACGAGACCGCTCCACACTCCGGTCATTTCAGTTATATTGTAATTTCTTTGTGAATCCAGAAGACGGCCGTGCTCTATATTCATTACACCGGACTGAATCTCAAACAATATTCTTCTCAAAGGCAAGGCTGACCATATGCCGCCCAACATGCCGAGTAGAATGGTGAGGAATGGTATATATACAATCAATGGAATATCCATGATTTCTTTTCTGATAAAAAACTGCCAATCGGGAAGTGGGAAAATAATCGCAAAGATGGCTGTAAACATGATCAGCAGAACTATGGACAGGATGAGACTGTGGAGAACCTGGCGTTTAAGAATACTCATACTCTTTTCACCTCAAGATCCCCCACAGCCAGCGCAGTGATAATCTTCACCTTCTGAGGTGCCTTATCGTACTCAATTGATTGATAATAAATAGACTGATTGAAGGATTTGGGTTCGGCACTGTCAAAAATGCTGACGGCACCCGCAAGCCCATTATGATGCACGCTGACTTCTATATCATATGGCACCATGATCACAATATTCCCAAGAATGTGGCGCACCGAAATGACAGAGGTTCCTTTAGGCAATACGGTATTTCCAAGATCGATGACTGTATCGCCGATTCCACCCTGGATATTGATATCATTCCATTCATAGACGTGTCCGGGCGTCTGCTGGCGGCCGAACCACACGTTCTGCATAGTTGACTTCTTAATATAAACAGGTGCTTCTCCATCAGTAAATGTCTGTTTGATCTCCGGCTCAACCCTGTCCGGTTTTTTCTTGGACTCTGCAAATTTAACGATCACCATCACTAAGAGTGCCAGCATAAAGAAACGGAACGCCATGGTATTAAGGATCGTAAGCGAAAGCCCGATGATCCCAAACCAGAACAGAGCTTTCCCTGATGAACTCGGAAGTCTTTTTCTCCCTGCATAGATGCAGCCAAAAGTGATAATCAGAAAGAATACAACCCCCCCATCATAAAAGGACATTTCAAACAGGAGCATGATGATTCCTATAAGCAATATCCAGCTAAACCTGTCAGTCCTGAATTTATCCAGCATGGGGGAACCCTCCTTTCTATCGTTTCATTGGCTCTGTCAGCAATGGTGCTGTTATTTAAAAGCTGTTTTCGTAAGGATGTTTGCTCTTGAAAAGTAATGGTTTCCGCTCCAGGCCCACGACTCCGCGGGGCGGGCGTTCCTCCTCGGCTTCGCCTGCGGGGTCTCACCTGTCCCGCTAGTCCCGCAGGAGGTCGTGCACCTTCCGCTCCAACCCCTACGGAAAAGGGGGAGTCTCTAGAGGCAGGTTATTAAGAAACACTAGTTTATATGGCTTTAAATGGTTCTTTTTCTTATCAACGGGGTTGATTGGAGTTTCCGAACACCAGGAATGTAAGTCAACGTAGTCCTCTTAAAACACAACAACTTACTTTAACAGAGCCACCTCATTTAAAATTTGCTGCTATCTTATATGAGTTTCGAAAATTATCGCTGTAATTCAACTGAAATATCCTATTAAGCAAGAAAAAAAGCATTTAATACCTCGGGGACAACTGGATTCAGCATCGCACAAGCTAGCTTTATGAGAAATAGAGCCCTTGCTGCAGCTCTTGATTAGGATTGTTAATAGTATATTTTAACTTCGCAAAAAGACGCAGAATCCTGCGCCTTTTTAGAATACCATGTTTTTACTATGAAATAGAATGAGTTTCTTCTTTTTTCATTTCTTTTTCCAACTCTGCGATTCTTCCGTCGATGCTGCTGCGGTAATAGGAAGTGTTCACCCCATGCTCGAGACGTTCAAGATAGGCTTCCATTTCTTCAAATCTTGAAAATGATGCGTCTGAATACCCTTCAGATGATTGAAGCACCTTATTCATCCTGTGGTTCGCTCTGGCAATATTTTCACGCCCCATTAATTCCATTCGTTTGATATACATGTCCTTCAGCTTATGCTTCATTTCTTCATACTTTGTCTCAAGCTCATCCAATCCGGCTGATGCTTCCTCCAATGAAGTTTGAAGCCTCTCAGACCGGTCAGCAAAGTGTTCATGCTCACTCATTGCAAACTGGTAAAGTTCCGTTTCACCGGCCTTGGAAGCAATCTCTGCCTGGTGCTTCCTTTTATCTGCCAGCTGACGTGTTTCTGCAAATTTTTTCGTGAACTCCTGCTTTAACAAATATTGGCGCTCAACAAGCTTTCTCACTTTTTCTACTTCTGTTTCACACTGGCGCAGATACTGGTTCAGCATCGAAATCGGATTTTTCTTTTCCTTTTCATCCAGCATTTCGTGAACATCTGAAGTGATTGAATTTTTTAGTCTGTTAAATATGTTTGCCATTGTAGAATCTCTCCTTGTTTTTAAAGTTATGCTCTGTTAGTCATTGGTGTTGTTAATTGAATGCTGTTTCCGCAAAGGTTGCGGCGGTTTAAAGTAATAGATTTCCGCTCCAGCCGTGCGACTCCGCGGGGCGGGCGTTGAGCCTCCTCGGCTTCATAAAAAGCGGAAGCGGCCGTTCAGCGACGTACAGATTTTAAGGCTCTCGTATGAGATAAAGGAAACACAACGAACATAGTGAGTTGATGTTGACTTATCGCAAGGAGAGAGACTGAAATCTGCTAGTCGCTGGCCGCTGGAGCTAGATTCGCCTGCGGGGTCGCACCTGTCCCGCTAGTCCCGCAGGAGGTCGCACGGCTTCCGCTCCAATCCCCCTACGTAAAAGGTGCTGTTCTCTAGGCAGTCTAATAAGAAACACTAATTTATATGGTTTTCATATGGTTGTTTGACTTATCTGCGAGGGTGTTTGGAGAGCACACTCTGAATAAAATTTACATTTTCATTTAAAAATCAATAACGTTCTTTAACAGAGTCAAAGTTTAAAAGCAGCATATTCTAGACAGCTGCCTTTCTATTCTCTTGTAAACCTCTGCTTAACTGTTTTTCAGGTTTGCCCATTCTTTTTCAAAATTCGTGAAGGGGTCATCGCTTTCGATTACTTCCGGCTTTTCTTCATTCCACTTCTTGATCACAACGTATAGTAGATAAATCGCGGCCAAGCCGATGATGGCAGGAAAGTTTGAAGCTGAAGCACTAAGTGCCGCAAGCCCGACGATGGCCCAGATCACTTTGGCAAGAGTTGAATCAGTCTTCATGAACTGTTTGAATGAGTAGTAAAGAATCAAGAGGCTGATGGCAAGGCCGATCATGGGACCCATATTAGCCAGGAGCACTATAGCTCCGATTCCTCCTAACACCAATAAACCAAATTTCCTCATGTTGCTTCCTCCTTATAGCTGACTGTTCAGCCTGATTTCGAATATTGCTTTGTTCTTCCGTTTTCTTGTTTCTATCGTACCTTGTTATAGAGTTCTTCATAACGAGCCTGAGCTTTATTTTCGTCTAAGACCTGAGGCTTAGTGGGGGTAAGACTGGTTTATTGTCTGTCTATTCACGTGCTTTTTCTTATCTTTGTATTCAGGGAATACCCGAGAGTACCCAAGTATGCGAAAAGAGCTGGGGAATAACGGTTATTAAATAGACAAAAGACTCGTCAATTGACGAGTCTTTTGTCTTGTAAAGTGTTTAGCAATTTTGAGAATCGATGAAGGAAATAGCTGTTATGGAATAATTGGATAATCATCAATTATTGTAACGTTTAGTTCCTTACTGCCAAGCTTAGGATATTCTAACCTGAATCTGTAAGAGTAAAGAAGAGTAGTTGGATAATAATTATAATTAAAGGAATGATACTCCCCAATGCATTGCTTTCAACCCACAAAAGAGTAAATACCTAAACTCCTCGTATTAGTTTTCTTTTAAAATGGCTGTTTTCGCAAAGATTGTTGGCTGTATAAAAGTGATGGATTTCCGCTGCAGGCGTACGACTCCGCGTGGCGGGCGGTGAGCCTCCTCGGCTTCATAAAAAGCAGAAGCGGCCGTTCAGCGACGTACAGATTTTAAGGCTCTCGTATGAGATAAAGGAAACACAACGAACATAGTGAGTTGATGTTCATTTCCCTTAGATGGAGAAAGTGCCTATAATTCAACAATGATGACAGCTGAAAAAATCCAGGAGCCGATTTTTTCAAGATTACTCTTCGGATGTTGTTAGGAAATGAACTAGTTGACTTATCGCAAGGAGAGAGACTGAAATCTGCTAGTCGCTGGCCGCTGGAGCTAGATTCGCCTGGGGGGTTACGTTCCAGTGGGTACGTTCCAGTGGGTACGTAACCTTGGTCTCACCTGTCCCGCTAGTCCCGCAGGAGATCGCACGCCTTCCGCTACAATCCCCCTATGTAAAAGGAGAGGGAGGGTGAATAGCATTCAAAAGCAACAATCTCTTAGAAATGAGCCTTTAAAATTGAATGCATTCGGTAAGCTTTAAAGTAACTTCTCCAAAAGAAGACCGCTATAAGTGCGGGAATCAGCTTCATCAAAACAAATGGAGTTTCAAATAAGAATGCTTTCCAAAATAATGAACCATTCATACTCCAAAGCCCTTCATGATAAAAATCTGTATCACTGTAGAGCATAAATGAAATAGCCAAAAATAAGGAGCCCAGCCAAAATGAATAATTCATCAATCTCTTATAATAATTCCCCTGTGATTGCCGGTCAGAGAAGATTTCATTTTGATCATCCTTTTCTTTTTGCCAATACCGAATACCGCTAAGCCAGGGCCCCTTTAAATAGTTCCAGCCGAAATCTTCATATAGTCCTTTGTATTCCGCTAACTTTTCTCTAGACAGATTATCTTGATAGTCAAGCCGCATAACAAATCTCTTGTCCGTTTTTTCGAAAGTGTATATTCCTGATCCACTAATATTTGTACAGCTATAGCCTTTCTGTAATTGCTCGTTCAGCCATTGCTCTTCTTTTTCAATATTAAAAAATACTTTAAGCTTCTTCATTTGATTCACTTCCTTCATACAAGGATAAGACATGCAATAGCCTTTCTTGTTCCATTTTCAAAATCGCGCTTCCTTCTGTAGTTATCATGTAAATTTTTCTCCGGCCTGAATCTCCAACAGGTTCAATCCAACCATGTTTATTCAAGTTTTCGATCGCACCGTATAAAGTACCAGCAGCTAAAATAACGGTACCATTACTTATTTCTTCTATCTTCTGCATGACGGCATAACCGTGGTGCGGCTCACGTAGAACTAATAAAATATAGTGCATGGTTTCAGACAACGGCAATAATTTATGTTTCATACTCTCACCCTTTATTCAGTTTAACTATATAGTCCGACTATATAGTAATGTATTACAGTTCAACTGAATAGTCAACAGTGTTTTTAAATTCTTCGAAAAATTTAGTGAGCTTTTATAATTAGATTAAAATCTTAATAGAAAAGTCGATTTCCCTTACCTTTGGAAATCGACTTTTTATGTAATATAATTCAATTAAGATCGTTAAAACATCAATCGTAAACTAAACCGCCCCCTTAACGGAGTATCTGCTTTTCCCCCTACACTTAATTATCCTAGGCTCAAAAATTGATATAAACACAAAACGTCCCGTTCTATTCACAGGACGCTTCATACTTCATTTACCACAGAACATCAGTGTACTGATCAACAAACAGGTTTGTGTCAATATTGCACGCTTGTGCGTCTAATCCATATTGCCAGCCGATTACGAGGGCTCCTTCTGGTGCTTCTGGCTGATATTCAGGCGCATCGGCTTTTGTGGTGATGCCGACATTCGGTGCTGCTGTCCAAAGATATGTGTCTTCTTGTATACTGGAATTCTGACTCACCGCCTGGTTATAAGAAGCCGCAAGATCGGTATCTTCTTCAAATATTCCGTAAATTCCAGGTACATACGCCGATGAGGTCAGCGTTTCATACCAGCCTCTGATAAAGTCGCTGTCCACGGGATAAGTGGGTTCGATATCAGCAAAAATCGCTGTTCCTTCAGGAGTTCCCAGTTCTTGTGCAAGGGAAATGGCTTCTTCTCCTTCTTGTACTCCATTTTCAAATCCAGTAGCATCTGAAAAGCGGTTGTGAATCAATAAAATCTCATCATTGTTGGACTTTATCAAATCAGCTTCTTCAGTAGTCAACCCGGCAGAGACCCCTTCTTTATCGCCTAAATACCTTCCGACCACTCCTGGATCTCCAAAGTTATCACGTACACACATGTTAAAACTCTCATTGGTGGCACTCGCAGTGTCTATTCCCCAAACCAATCCATTCTCGCTTCCCCCATTGCCGTTGTTATTACCTTCATCTCCGCCGCTGCCATCACCATTGTCTCCGTCACTATTATCTCCATCACCATTACTGCCTCCACTGCCGTTTCCATTACTGTCTTCTGATCCGTTCATAACCTCGTTCGTAATCCTGTTTGTGACAGAATTGACTACGTCGCCGTCCCCTTCCACTGTTACATCTACATTATTGGTAATGTTATTCGTGATATTGTTTTTGACCTCTTCTCCGCCTTGGTTGTCAATCGCGTTTTCAACAGAGTTTTGTGCAGACTCCGCTCCATTGTTGTCTATGTTATTCTGAATATTATTGGTTCCGTTCATAGATTGGGCATCAGTGATTGATTGCTTACCTTCCAGAAAACCTGTTTTATAGATATATAATCCGGAAAATAGTGATAACAGTAAAAGCCCCGCTGCCAATATCACTCCGAAATACTTTCCCTGATTCACGCTTAATTCACACCCTTCATAGCTATTCCTTACAGTTTATGAGGGATGAATGAAGGTGTGTGGGCTCAGCCCATACCTGTAATTTATTCGAATGATTAAAGCAGCACCTGAAACACAATAAAAAGGCGAAACCGGGTACAATTTCGCCTTTTTATGTATAGTGTGCTCACTCACCTATTTTGCAATTCCCTGAACTGGTAAGACGACTTCTCTGTCTCCAATGTTTCTCTATCCAATCTATACAGATCAAAATTAGTATAGTTTCTGCCCGGAAACTTATTATTGTAAGCAAAATACACTTGGTTGGTTGATTCTGAAAACACTGGATCTGTGACGAAAGCTTCCAAGAAGGTGAGTCTCTTCGTTTTATAAGTTTCTAAATTCACAGAGAATAGTTCGTACTTATAACTTGAACCCGAATTAGGATTAGAGATTCCGCTGAAAATAATTTCATTATGTGCAGAGTTCAAATCTGCTTCAAAAATGTCTCTATGCCCTGTCTCTATTTGGTTGATCGAGTGGTTTTTGAGGGCAAGTTCATAGAGCCCCTGCTCAGCATCGAACGGGTCTCCGCTTTTTGAGTGATTCATAATAAAATAGAGTTTTTGAGACTGATCATCAAATATAAGTGATGAGATATAAAAAGCATCGTTTCTCGTTAACCGTTCATGTTTCTTAGTGGTGAAGTCATAGGAATATACATCATAGAAATGGAATGCATTACCCTCTTGGTCTGTGTGCTGATAATTTCCTTTTACGTAAAAAATCTTGTCATTACCTTCAGCAAATTCGGAAACAGGTGCATTCACTGTCAGGTGTTTTTCAATCTTATGATTGTCGAAATCGATGGAATACAAAGATGATTTTTCTGGGGAGTTGGCTAGATAGGTGACTTTTCTTGAAGCAGAATGAATAACGAGATCCATAATTTGGTCATCTTCCTTGGCACTGAGAAGTTTTCGGGTTTCTCCTGTTGATTCGTTTGCAAGAATAAGAGATTGCGAACCTTCTTCTCTATCTACATAAGCAATAAATTCTTTATCTACAGACAGCGTATTATGCAGATAGGTGTTTCCTTCGCTTTCATCAGCCATGTACAATTTACTGAAGATAAGCAGAGACGCCAAGAGGGTTCCACTTAGTAAAATGGCCAATATCACGATTTTGTTTCTTTTCATGTTATTCCTCCTTACTTGGTCAGGTTATATACCTGAGCATTACCAGTAATACAACAAGAAAGTCAGCTGACAGAAACCCAATAGAAACAGTAGGCTTTTTTTGGTAAAACTTCATCTGCATCCGATAAGAAACCGACCAAAATAACACTAGGCCTAACGGAAGGAAGAGCATTGGATTGAGTCCGCCAAATATTAGGGCACCCATACCAAATATAAAAGCAAAGGGTACAATCACGATTCCAAGAAGAATATTGATGGTATGATAAAACATCCTCTTTTTTCTGGTACTTTTATCGAGAGATACTGTTTTTCCGCTTCTAAGCAGCGTCATGAAAAGCAACACGATAACAAAAACAGCAAGAATGCCAGCAAGGACTTCCAGCGGGCCTTTGTACCACTTATCAGTAGTATCAATGATTAGGAGTCCCCAAAATATTAATGGAAAATAAAGAAACAACAAAACCGTCATCAGTATTTTCCGGCCAGCTGCAATAGATGGATAAAAACCGGTGACTGTCATAAATACCCCCATGGAAAAAAAGATGGTGAGCCAAATCGGATGAGGTTCGTTGATTTGGGTCACTCCGTGAAGAAAGACACCTACTGCGTATACGATGCTTGCAAGCCCTAATCCAATTAGAACGTCTTTTCGGTAAGGAGAAATACTTTCCTGCAGCTGATCACCTACTTCAGAATCTCCGCCGAAATCGGCAATAGCCTTTCGTTCTGCTTCTTCTTCAGAAAAACCTTGTTCAACGTACTCTTCTTTTGCAGATAGAAGATGATCCTTCATTTCATCAACAAGCTCCTGTCTCTCCTCCGATGATCCTTCCACATGCTGCAATACCTTTTGAATGTGATGATTAATCGTGCTCATTCCGCTCCCCCCAATGTTTTGTCAATCAGACGATGAACAGCCTGCCAATCCTTGAGTTTTAAAGCCAACTCCTTCTGTCCTCCCTCGGTAATACGGTAATACTTCCTTCTGCTGCCTTTATCCGTCTCATCCCAATAAGAAGTGACCCACTCGTTTTTCTCAAGCCTCTTCAAAGCAGGATACAGCGTACCCTCACTCATATTGTAAAGATCGTCACTGGATTCTTTCAGCCTTTTTACCATTTCGTATCCATACATATCTTTTTGTGAGATTAAAGACATAAGCAGTATATCGATACTGCCTTTCATCAATTCCTTATTCATTCCTTTTCACTCCCTTAATTTCCCTTTATCACATTGTAATACGACCTACATCGTATTACAAGGGTGAATTCCAAATGAATAGTTTAGTTTCAAGTGGCATTTCCCCGTTTAGAGATACCTGAGACGTTTTTTATCTCCTTTGGTGTTATTCACTGCTTCCTTGAAGGACACCTGGGGGGATTTTCCTCTTTTAGTGGCACTCACCACTCTCACGAGGGACACTAAAAGAACTTTTTCCACTTTTAGTGGCACTCACGACTTCCACGAGGGACACTAAAAAGACTTTTTCCTCTTTTAGTGGCACTCACGACTTTCACGAGGGACACTTAAAAAACTTTTTTCTCTTTTAGTGGCACTCGCGACTCACTCGAAGGACACTAAAAGAACTTTTTCCACTTTTAGTGGCACTCGCGACTCACTCGAAGGACACCAAAAAAACTTTTTCCTCTTTTAGTGGCACTCACGACTTCCACGAGGGACACTAAAAATACTTTTTTCTCTTTTAGTGTCCCTCACGATTTCCACGAGAGACACAAAAAGACTTTTTCCTCTTTTAGTGGCACTCACCACTCACTCGAAGGACACCTGAGCAACTTTTCCCCCTCTGCTGTCTCTCACACGCTTTTCGCCTCTCGTACAGTCCCCAAAACATAAAAAGAGTCATAAGCATTGCAGTCCGCAATCCCTATGACTCTCCTTATATTATGTATCTAAATATTCAAACTCTAAACTCTCAAAGATCCACGAAATCCCCTGGCTGCATAGTAGGAATCTGCTCCATTGTGATACAGAAAGACATGGCCAAAGCGGAAATCGCAAAAAAGAGCGCCGCCGAGGTCTCTAATATCTTTGGGTGTTTGTACCCAGCTCGATGTTTTCGTATCGAACTTACCCAGCTTCTGCAGCTTTCGGTATTGGTCTTCATCCAAAAGTTCAATGCCCATGTCAGCTGCCATATCGATCACGGTATTTTCAGGTTTGAACTTTTTCCTCGACTCTAGAGCTTCCCGGTCATAGCATACACTTCTGCGGCCTTTGGGACTTTCCGCTGAACAATCAAAAAAGATGTATTCACCACTTTTTTTATCAAACTCCACGACATCCGGTTCACCGCCGGATACTTCCATTTCATTAAGCGACCATAGTTTTTCAGGATCAGCATCAAGCTTGGCTTGCACCTCATCCCATACAACCCCTTCATGCCTATTCATATTTTTTTGGAAACGCGCTTTTAATACCTCTAGTAAATCTTCACTTTGCTTGGTAGATAATTTCTTTTTTGAACTGGTACTTGTCAAAATTTCTCCCTCCTTACTAGCGTTAATTTCTACTATAATTGTACCGGATGTTAAGCCAAAACTAAAGGAAGGCCTCTCTGGAGCCCAAAAAATAAAAAACCCTGCACACCATTTCTGTGGACAGGGCTTCCTATAATTATTCCGTCAAGCTTAAAAACTCTTCTACATCATTAATACAAAGAGCGATTCCTTTTTCCCAGAAAGCCTCTTTTGTGATATCTTCTCCCAGATGTTTCATCGCCAGTTCCTCTACTGACATAACAGCAGTGTCCCTTAGCAGTGCCATGTACTTCTCTTCATAGTTCTCATCGGCTTCCAGTGCCTTTGCATAGATGCTTAGTGAGAAGAGATAGCCGAACGTGTAAGGGAAGTTATAGAACGGTACACCAGAAATATAGAAGTGCAGCTTGGATGCCCAGAAATGGGGATGAGTCTCCTCAAGCCCTCCTGCAAAAGCTTCTTTTTGTGCTTCTGTCATTAGCTCATTCAAGCGGTCTGCAGACACCAAACCATTTTTACGTTCTTCATAGAATCTTGTTTCAAATAGAAAGCGTGCATGAATGTTCATGAAGAAGGCCACGCTTCTTTGTAATTTGTCTTCCACCAAAGCAATTTTTTCTTCCTTGGTCTGCGCTTCTTTTACTGCGGCATCTGCCACAATCATTTCGGCAAAAGTGGATGCAGTTTCAGCAACGTTCATCGCATAGTTTCTATTCAATGTGTGCATCGGTCTCAATGCATAAGAATGGAAGGCGTGCCCAAGTTCGTGCGCCAATGTAGCCACATTGGACATACTTCCCGAATACGTCATGAAGATACGTGACTGCTCGCTTTGCGGAAAAGAAGTGCAAAATCCGCCAGGTCTTTTTCCGGCACGGTCTTCCGCTTCGATCCACTTATCTTCAAATGCCTTTTGAGCGAATGTCGCCATTTCATTTCCGAAACGTCCAAAATGCTTGAGAATGAACTCTGCTCCTTCGTTGTAGGACATCGTTGAATTGGACTGCGCAACAGGTGCATCCATGTTGTGCCAATCCAATTTTTCTTTGCCCAGCATCTTCGCTTTGCGATCTAAGTATTTTACAAAAGGAGCTTTATGCTTCGAAATCGCCCCCCACATAGCGTCAAGGGTTTCTTGCTGCATGCGGTTATACTCAAGAGGTTCTTTGAGCACTTCCTCCCAGCCGCGCTTTTTATAGACGTTCAACCTGAAACCGGCTAGATGGTTCAACGTCTTTGCGAACAATTCTTCTTTTTCCGTCCAAGCTTTTTCCAGACTCTCAAAAATCTCTTTTCTTACGTTCTCATCTTGATGGGAGCTAAGATTATTTGCCTGACCTATGGAAAGCATTTCACCGTTATATGGAATCTCCATGCTGCCTACAATTGTGTCATACATTTGTCCCCAGCCATGGTATCCATCAATGGAAAGGGCCTGGATGAGAGCCTCTTCCTCACTCGATAATTTATCTTTGGCTTTTTCACGCCATTCGTTTAGTACAAAAGTCAGTTGTGAAAGAGAATCTGTTTGAAGAAGCTCCTTCCAGATCGTTTCCTGCGTTTCCGAAAGTTTCTGCTGAAAACTGTTGAAGGGTACTTGAAAATCAGCGCTTGCTGTTGTCAGTTCTCCGCGAAGGGAGTTCGCTTCTCTATCTTTCATATTCTGTGCTTCAAGACAACCAATGAAAGCACCTGCCTGGCGAAGGTAAAGCATAATCTCTTTCGCCTCTTCAATCAGATTGGCTACCTGCAGACTGGCTTCTACTGACTGAGGAGCTTCAAATTCTTTTTCTTTCTGTGAGAACTCCGCTATTTTCTGATCCATTATCTCTAAGTGTTCTCTTAATTGAGGCGAGCTGCTGCCCCCTTCAAAAAATACATCCAAATCCCAAACATCCGAATAGGTCATTTTAATTTCTCCCCTTTAATATATTCTTCTTATGTATATGTACAGTTTATCATTTTCCGACTTTTCTTGCTTTTATTTTTTAGGCTCTTTTCTAGAAGATTATTGCTTTTGAATGCTATCTATTCTTCCTCCCCTTTTACCCAGGGGGATTGCAGCGGAAGGCGTGCGGTCTCATGAGGGACTAGCGGGACGTCTAGCTCCTGCTCCCAGCCCCTCGGTGTCGTACGCCTGGAGCGGAAATCCTTCACTTTTCAACACCCACAATCTTTGCGAAGACAGCCCTTTTTCAAAACAATACTTCCTTTCATTATTAGAAGCTTTTTTCTATGAACTAAAAAAAGTCTCGTTTGTCCGAAGTCACCCACACACAGTAACTCAATAGGCATTTTCGTGTTTTTAAAAAGGTGCGGGTGGAATAGTATGAGTACTTAAATAATATTGGAGGTTTTTTTGTGAGCAGACTATTACTTAACATTGCTGCATTTGTTTTAGTAATTATTGTGAATTATTTATCTGTTACGCTTCCCTTGAACGGACAGACGACAGGCGAAATTTCAAATCGCCTGGATGTTTTCTTTACTCCTGCCGGTTATGTATTTTCTATTTGGAGCGTGATCTACCTGCTGCTGGGCATCTGGATTATCAGGCAGATCCCCAAAAAGAACAGGGATTCTGAGTATTATCGCACGCTCAGTCCGTACTTCATCGTTACCTGTATATTGAATACAACATGGATTTTCATGTGGCATTACAACTACTTCGGACTCTCTGTTATCGTTATGCTCGGATTTTTGATTACATTGATTCTTCTTTATAGAAGAGCAGAAGGGTTATCAAGAGGATTTTTTGATATGCTTCCTTTCTCCGTATATATCGGCTGGATTTCCGTTGCGACAGTGGCAAACATCAGCTACTATCTTACCTATATAGAATGGGGTGGATTTGGATGGGGTGAAGCCTTTTGGGACATATTCCTGCTGGCATTCTCTCTTGCTCTCGCTGTGTATTTTAGGATCAAAAAACGTGACTGGATATATCCGTTGGTCTTTGTTTGGGCACTCGTGGGAATCGGCGTGAATAACCAAGACCAACACCCGATACTTTCTGCTTTAAGCTATGCAGTGGCAGTACTGACCTTTTTAGCTATCTTCTTCTTTAGAAAAGATAAACATAAATAATATTCTGCTGCACAAAATATTCATGCGGAGGTGACCAATGAAAGAACTCGGTGGAAAAAAGTATACTGCTTCAGGAACGGATATTGATGAGGTCAAGAGGCTCAATGCACAATCTGGGCTTTCCTATAATCAGGTGAAGCAGCTTCTGGCTGATAGAGCTCAGGGAAAAGGCAGCAATTCAAATTCATGACTCTTACCTAATAGCTTAAGAAGCAGCAGCCAGCCCCCTCGGGAATAATCCTGAGGGGGCTGGCTATTTTTATTCTTCTTGTTCTTCTTTGTTCTGCTTAGCTGGTTTTTCTCTCTGCTCTACAAGTTTTTCCTGTATCTTGTTGTATTCCTTGCACGGCTGCGTAAGACTGACGACAACATCACCTGCCACAGCTTTAGCAAAGCCCTCGTGAGTAAAGAACTCAATTTTTCCAGATGGCTTCATCACAAATAGAAGAATAGTATGCTCTTCTCTTTCTAAAAGATATTCGTCAAAAGGATATTTCTCTGTTATATTCGTTTTCCGGATAATGTCTCCCCGCTCTATACGTTTGTTCAGCTCATCCCAGGTAGCACTTTCTTCAAAAAGAATCCTTCCGCCCAATGTATGGACAAGGTCCTCAATGTCATCGCTTCTTTTTCCCTTTAAACTCAGCTGAAATAGATTATTTCTGCCAATCGAAGGTACAAAAGTGGTACAAACCAGGGCATTATATGAGTCGACTTCCGACGCTGCCAGCAAATATTCGTATGGAGTCAAATCGACATTGTACTCTGTCTGTTCGGACAAAATTTCTCCATTAAAGAAAGTAATCCCGGATTTCCTCGCCGGCAACAGTCTTTTCCAGGACGAATCAGCGATCATCACCGGGGTATTCAGGTCCTTTAATGCCTTGGCAAGTTCCGTATTAAAACTGCTTCCACCGATAAGGAGAACTCCAGGTCTATCATTGATGGCCAGATCCAGCTTCTTCGCAAGCCATCCGATGGAGAAGCCATGAACCGTTACCGTTCCAAATACAAGCGCAAACGTTACTGAAGTCAAAAGCTCAGCATCTTCAAATCCGGTTTCCAGAAGCACTGAAGCAAAATAACTGGAAACGGTCAAAGCGACTATCCCTCTAGGTGCAATCCAGCCGACAAGAGTTTTTTCCTGCCAGGAAAGATCGGTTCTCATTGTAGAAAGGAAAATGGACAACGGACGGACAATGAAAAGCATCAACAGCACAAAACCGATGATTTTCCAATTGAATATCTCAATTAGCGTGTCCAGTGTAAGCGACGCGGTCAGCATCACGAAAATAGTAGAAATCAACAGCACTGATATATTTTCTTTAAAGTGGCGCATATCATCAATGGACGAAATATGCATATTGGCAAGAGTCATACCCATTGCCGTTACGGCAAGAAGACCAGTTTCATGAGTGATTTCATCCGAAATTGTGAAGCAGGCAATCACAACTACAAACACGACTGGCGACTTTAAGAATTCAGGGACATGCCCTTTTTCAAACATCCAGCCGATTCCCTTACCGCACATCCAGCCGAATACCACAGCAAAGAAGGAGGCCATAAAGAACAGGAGAAGTGCACTCCCTCCTCCTTCTCTGGTGAAAAAGAGAATGAATTCAAAAGCAAACAGTGCCAGCAGCGCACCAAATGGATCTACGACAATTCCTTCCCATTTTAAAAGTGCTGCGGGGCGCGGCTTCAATTTTGCCTGCCTTAATAAAGGAAGAATGACTGTGGGGCCCGTGACGATAAACAACCCGCCTATGACGAATGCCACGGCCCACGATAGGCCCGCTACATAATGAGCTGCCAAGGATCCCAAAACCCAGGCAAGAAAGGCACCTATCGTGACAATCCTGAACACTGGTTTCCCCAGCCCTTTGACTTCACGGAAATCCAGGTTTAAACTTCCTTCAAATAATATGATCGCCACAGCAATTGAAACGATAGGTTTAAATAAATCGCCAAAGTCTTCTTCAGGCTGGATGATTCCTAGTAACGGCCCTGCCAGGAGCCCGGCAATGGACATGATGACGATGGCAGGCATCCTGAACCGCCATGCGGCCCATTGTGAAACTATGCCCAGAAGGCCAATCAGCATTAAATTAAATAACATTGAATCAAACATTTGGTCTCTCCTTTAAAGGATTAGAAATTTTTCTGTATAACAAGCTTGCCAATTACACTATGTAAATCAATGTGGTTTCCAAATTACTATTTACCATAGTAATTGGCTTAGAGACATGGACAGGCGCGAGAAGCGAAACATCATACCCTAACCGTGCTTCTAAACCAAGTAGTTATGCCAAGGCGGACGCAGACTGTATGGTAATGCAGCAGCGTCAGCAATACAGCACCTGCATTCATCCCAATCAAAACCCCTGTCATGCCGAATTGGGGAAGCGAACCAAGAAAATAGATGATTGAAAAAGACACTATGGTCGCCCATATAGTATGATACAAAGCGTCTTTTATAAGCCCAAAGCCTATCATGAACGCTTGAAGAGGCATCACAAAGAAATGGAAGAAAAAATACGGCCAGAGTAATTTCAGATAATAGCCTGCTGAACTGGAATGGAAAAATAGCTCTGTCAGCTCATCTCCCCAAATATAAAAGATCATCACAGCAGGTGCTCCATACCCCAGTGTAATCAGGACAACTTGCCTGAGTATTGAATGTATACCTTTAAAATCGTTCTTTGAAACCTTTTCCGACACAATCGGAATAAGGGCAATCAGCAAGGAATGAGCGATAAACGCAGGAAAAAATCCGATTGTTAAGGCTATCCCCGCCAACACTCCAAAGTGTTCCGTAGCCATAACCTCAGTCATTCCTGAATGAAGAAGGGCCGCCTTGATCAAAAACGGCTGAATTGCATGTGTAACAGCGTGAAAAATCCTTAAGATGGTAGTAGGAAAAGAAACGGACAGCAAGGCCTTTCCGACTTCCGCTTTGTCGGCAGATTGAGAAGAAGAACTTTTCAACTTCCTTAGAGATATCACATATGCATGCATGAAATATATGAACACCACTCCCTCACTTCCAATAAAAGTACAGAGAGCAATAATAATGGCCATATTGGTTTCAAACGAAAACAATTGATAGACTACGACAAGAAGCAGCAGCTGAGCAATCTTTCTTAAAAAATTGGCAGCTGCAATCTTTCCCATCTGATGGACTCCCATAAAATATCCACGAGCTATCGAGGAAAAGGAGATAATCGGAATCAGCAGCAATGTCAGCCACCGCACACTGTGATGATATTGAGCAAGAAATGGAAAAACTGAATAAAGGATGGTGGCAGCCAGCAAAAATACACATGTGAAAATAATGGTCAGCCTCCACACTTGAGAAAGGATATTTCGGTGATAAACGACATCCTTTTCAGCAATGAACTTTGACAGCGACACCGGCAGCTCCAGACTTGCAATGATGGCAATCAGGAAGATGGAAGGCAGAATTGACATATAAATCCCCATCCCTCTCTCTCCCAGTTCCCTGGCCAATATCATATTGACGACAAACTCCAGGCACTCTCCAAGAAAAGCAGTAATTATCAAAAAGGAAATTCCTCGTATAAATAACTTCATCTTTTCAACCTCCGAAATTAGTACATGCCCTATCATATGACGGATGCGGAAGGTTTAGGATTTTTTTAAGCTGTTTCACCTGTTTGAGTAATCTAGCCTGCGAATGTAACAATGTAAGTAATGAGCCATCAGTGAATCATCGCACGCCCCCGCGGGATGATTTTTTAAAAGTTGACCGCCTAGTCATCAAGGTTAATATGAAAAAGTTTGATTTTTTCCTGACCAAACAGTCATAATAATAGTAAGAGTTAAAACTAGGAGAAGATATAAATGAAAGAAAAAGAAAAAATCATCATAGAAGCAGCCATCAAACACTTTGCAACCAAAGGGTTCGGCTCCACCTCCATTCAGGAAATCGCTAACGAAGCCGGCATTTCGAAAGGGGCATTCTACCTTTATTTCAAATCGAAAGAATCATTGCTGCTGGCAACGCTGAAATATTACTTCACACGCATTCAGATGCAGGTGCAAGAGATCGATTCGGAACCTCTCCCTCCAAGGGAAAAGTTCATCAAACAAATGCAATGCCAGCTTAGCAGCGTTAAAGATCATAAGGATTTCATCATCATGCAAGCAAGGGAAAACGCCCTTCCTTTTAATGAAGAAATTGAAGGCTTCATACAAAACATGAGAATCAATAAAGGACTTTTCTACAGAAACTCCCTTTCCGATATCTATGGAAAAGATATTGAGCCCTATATCTGGGATTTGACTTTGATTCTTCAAGGTTTATTTCATTCCTACTTCGAACTTCTCATGCTGGATAACATCGAAGTTGATTTTACAAAATTGGCAGAATTCATGCTTAACCGCACAGATGATATAGTCGAAGGATTGATAGGGAGCAGCGAGAAGCCCATCATTTCACCTGAGCTGATGGACAGCTTAATCGATAAAAATGTCACAAATAATGCAGACCGGGATTTCATCCTGCGTTCGATTCAGAAACTCAAAGAATCGCTTACCTCTTCAGAAGATGAAAATATCCTCATTACACTCCAAGTCATCGAAGAAGAAGCAGCTAAGGAGCAGCCTAGGATTCCTGTCATCAAGGGAATGATGAATAACCTGAGAGATTACCCTGAGACCGAGCGTCTGCAAACTCTTCTGACTTCTTACTTTAAAATGGATGGATAATAAAAGGCTTAGAGGGAGTTTCCTTCTAAGCCTTTTTCTTATATTGAATTTAAATGTAAACGCAATCTGCTACTCAAAACTTTTCATCAGTGGTGAAAACCAACTGGTCCCGTTCAATAACAAAAATGAGGAACCCATTACCTGCGGTTATAAATCTAATAACTGAGGTAAGTACCAGCATAATGATGCATGGTACAATTAGGTGGACTATTCCCTTTACATGCATTTGTGATAGTTAAGTTAAGATAATTCTCTATAATCTATCTCATTTTATATACGTCCATTTGGCCTCAGGCTGGCAGCTTTATTCTTTTAAAACACAATGAAACGTCATTTACAAGAAACAGACCAATTGACCGTGAAAAAACCTCTCTCAATTTTTGGAGTTTTATCGATACCAATACACGCTTCTTTTGCATTTTCCAGGGAGTTAAAGTTTAAAATAATGGCAACTGTAAAAAGTAACAAACTACTCCATACGATAATAAAACGCTTGGTCTTTAGTAACTTCATAATTGTAACCCCTTTTAGAATCTTGTTTTTTTAATAGAATTCTAGTGCTACTTTTAATTTTAGCGTATTTTTCCATCATAACATTTACACACGCACACTAAGTTTTTATCTCTGTATCAAAGCCTGGCAGCCCGCTTTTCAGCAGAGCGATCCCTTCTTTGCACACTCCATATTCAAGCCAGGAGCAGCCGGCACATATATAATCGAGATCATCTGGCTCTACCTTTTGTGCAGTCAATTCTACAAGATAGGATTTTTTGTATACTCCTCCTGCCCTCAAACCCAGATGCTCAATTGATCTTCTATCCAGGCCCATCACCTTATTGTTTGACTTCACACTTCCACTGCACAAAGTTTCTCCTTTATGGGGACAAGCGGAACAGGCGTCATCAAATCCGGCTATCACCCTTATGTCAAAATCTTTCTCTATGTCTCTTATATCTCTAACAACTTCCTTCATTTTCTCGACGAAAGATGGGCTGTATCCCATTCCTTTAAACCCATGGACACACAGAAGATGATGCCCTCTTAATAGTTTGCTCACAAGGATCCTCCTTTTAAAGATACTCTTTTATACCTATTCTAGGGTGAAAGGAGAAATCCTGTTTTTTTAAAAAGAGAGTGGGTTGGTTGGTTGGGGGACCGCTCGTATTTTTTAATTTTCGATCGCATTTATGTATAATGCGATCGTATAATTGTATATCCCGCTCACAAACATGAATAAAGCGCTCGTATATATGTATACTCCGCTCACAAGGGCCTATCCGCGATGAATTCACCTTCAAAAAGCAGGAATTTTCCCTATGCAAGAAGAACTTATTAGCTTGAAACACCAATACATTTAAAGGAGAGAACTTATGATCATACTGGAGAGGCAAATTCCTGAAAGAATTTTAGCTTTAGAAGCCGCCATAAGAAGATTATCTAAGAATCACGAAAAACTGCCCGATTTACACAAAGAATTACGCTCCAGAAAAAAGGGATATAAAGGAGAACTTTCATTTGATTACTACTTAAAATTACTGCCCGACGACAAATACTTCATTCTTAACCAATTGCGGCTTCCTCACAAATCCACCTTCTTTCAAATAGACTCCCTTCTAATCTGCGAATTATTTATACTTATTATTGAAATCAAAAGCCACTCAGGCAAACTTCATTACGACCACTCATTCCGTCAACTCACGCGCACCTATAATGAAGTGGTACAAGGTTATCCTTATCCTCTTTCTCAAGTGCAGCGGCACAGTTTTCAATTAAAAGATTGGCTTAGAAAAAATAAATTTGTTGATTTGCCAATAGAATATCTCGTTGTACAAAGCGACCCCTCATCAATTTTAAGTGCAGACACCAAAAGTGGTATTGTGTATCAGTGAATTATCCATGCGGCTGCTTTCCTCGAAAAGCTGACTGAAATCGAACTGCGTTATAAAGAAAACAAGATTGAAAGACAGACTGCGAAAAAGTTAGGGAAGCTTCTCAAAAAAGCTCACACTCCGGGCACAACTGATGTTTTAGCCTCCTATGAAATCAGCAAAGACGAAATTAAAACCGGTGTACAATGTCCCAGGTGCTTATCTCTTCCACTAAAAAAACTTCACGGCGGGTGGTACTGTTTTTCTTGTAACACAATAGATAAAGATGCACACATGCAAGCAATAGATGATTATTTTCTTCTAATAGATCCTAAGATTAGCAATTCGCAGGTAAGAACCTTTCTTCATATCCCTTCAAGACATGCTGCGAAAAGGCTGCTTCTCTCTACACAACTCATTCCCCACGGAGCCGGCAGAGCGAGAACTTATACAAAAAAATAAAAGACCAGGCACGAGGCCCGGTCTTCTCTTAAAAACTATTGAACTTCCGCATATCCCTTCGAAATATATCCATCTTCTATCTCATACATGCCATTCGTTTCTCCTAGAAGCCGAGCTGTTTCTCCTTTATAGAAAACTCCGATTCTAGTGGATGTCTCATAATTGGGTTCCGAATGGATCCATACATTGCCGGTGGACACTAGTTCAGAGGAAGCATCACTACTGCCCTCTACTGGTATTGTAATCGTGTCGCCTACTCCGAGGCCTGTGGCACTATACGATGGATTCGCAGCCATGAGTTCCTGTACAGAAACATTGTCATAGGATTCTGCGATTTCCCAGAAAGTATCCCCGGGCTGGATGACATAGGAGTGACTTCCATCAGAATCATTATCGGGGTTGCTCGGTTGTGCAGAGCCGCCAGGAAGCTGCACAACATCTCCTACTTGGAGATATTGCGGATTCAAATGGGAGTTGACAGATTTCAATTTATCCAGTGAAATATTATACTCCTGAGTAATCCCCCAAAGGGTATCACCCGGCTGTACTACATAAGTCCCTGCAGAACCAGAGTCTTTGTCAAGGTACTCTTCCAGCGTGATATTTTGTTCCTTGATTTTTTCAGCGTGATCTTCTCCAACATAACGCAGGTGCCAAGGTTCATATTGATAGCCGGTGATGGATTGCTTGCCTTCTGGATAACGAATGATAAAGCCGTGCTCATCCGCGTACTCTTCTACCCACTCGCCGGCTTCCGTGTTACCGAATGCCTGTGTCAGTTTGTAGTCCGTGCTTGGTGATGTTACATCCATCACAAGGCCTGTCTGGTGCTCACTTTCTCCCGGTTTGGCGCTGATCTGGTTCGCATAATCTTCTCCATATTGGTTGACGTAATATTGGTGAACATCCTGCTGATATTCAAATGAACGGTAACCGGAAGAAGCGAAAAGGTTGATTCCTTCACTGCGGGCTTCTGCAAATAACTCTTCCAGTGCAGCTGCCGCGTGGCTTTTCATTTTTTCCTGTTCACTTACGAAAGGTACGTCTGGTACTACTAGATCGCTTGGTACATAGTCAGAGGATAATGACTGCTCTTTGTTAACAAGGAGAATGTCTTCCTTGTCCGTTGCTGCAAGTGTTTGAGATGGCATTAATGAAGCCGAAGCGACAAGCGCAGAGGACGCCATAATTGTAAATAGTCTTTTCATTCTTCTTCTCCTTTCTATATCGTCTTCATTTCTTCAATAGCACATATAGAAAAAGATAAACATTGAGCATGGCCACTCAATAATTTTACTATTCTCTCTATTTCGATTACCATTTACATATATAACAAAAAAGGCGGGGTATAGATGGATTCGACTAGTGTTAAATATGCGGAAGAATTAGACCAAAGAGATGAACTTTCTCGTTTTAGGGATGAGTTTTACATAAAGAATGATTGGTACTACATGGATGGAAACTCACTTGGGCTTCTTTCCAAAAGAGCGGAGAATTCCCTGTTAACTTCTTTGGAGGATTGGAAACAGCATGGTATCGACGGCTGGATGGAAGGAAATGAACCTTGGTTCTATTATTCTGAAAAACTTGGAAAATTGACTTCCCCTCTTATCGGAGCAAAACCAGAGGAGACCATTGTGACTGGCTCCATTACAACGAATCTCCATCAGTTAATTTCAACCTTCTATCAACCTCAAGGAAAGAAAACGAAGATCCTGGCTGATGAGTTGACGTTTCCCTCGGATATTTATGCCATTCAGAGCCAGCTTGAGCTGAAGGGATTTTCTCCCGACGAGCATCTTGTACAGGTAAAAAGCAGGGACGGGCTCACTTTGAAAGAAGAAGACATAGTCGATGCGATGACGGAAGACATTGCACTTATCCTGCTGCCTTCCGTCCTTTACCGGTCAGGACAGCTGTTGGATATGAAGCTGCTCACTGAAGAGGCTCACAAAAGGGGAATCATCATCGGATTTGATCTGGCTCATTCCATTGGCGCCATACCCCATGAACTTCATGAGTGGAATGTTGACTTTGCGGTCTGGTGCAATTATAAGTACCTGAACAGCGGTCCCGGCGGGGTTGGAGGCCTGTATGTTCACGAAACCCAATTAGGAAGAAAGCCAGGGCTTGCCGGCTGGTTCGGTTCCAAGAAAGAAAAACAGTTTGATATGGAACATACTATGACACATGCTGAAACTGCGGGAGCATACCAAATTGGCACGCCGCATGTTTTCAGTATCGCCCCTCTGCTTGGATCTCTGGAAATTTTTCAAGAAGCGGGCATAGAGACTGTAAGAGCTAAGTCATTGAGACTCACATCATTTTTAATGAAACTGATTGAAGAAAACTTGTCCCACTATGGTTTTACCATTTCTAATCCGAAAGATGACAGGACTCGCGGAGGCCATGTCTGTCTTCAGCATGATGAAGCTGCCCGCATTTGCAAAGCCTTGAAGAAAAGCGGTGTGGTTCCGGATTTCAGGGCTCCCAATGTGATCAGACTCGCTCCTGTCGCTCTCTATACCTCTTTCCTTGACGTCTGGAAGACTGTAGAAATTTTGAAGTACATTATGAAAGAAGAACGGTACAAACAATTTGAGAAAGGCCGCAATGTAGTGGCATAGGAGGATTGCAGATGAAGATTATAGATATTTCACAAAGTCTTGACAGTTCGACTCCTGTCTGGCCAGGTGACACCCCTTTCAGCTTTTCATTAACATGGTCAAAGAAAGAAACCGGTTCAGTCAACGTAGGTCAACTTTCGTTTAGTGCACATACAGGCACACATATTGATGCTCCCTTTCATTTTGATGATGATGGCAGGAAAGTTGCAGATCTTCCTCTAGACAGCTTCTTTGGAAAAGCGCTGGTAGTCGAGCTCACTGGAAGGGAATCGATTGGTGTTGAAGATTTGGAGACACTGAATTTAGACGGTGTCACAAAACTATTGATCCGGACAGGGAGCTGGGAAGATAGAAGTGTCTTTCCAGAACAAATTACATTCCTCCGGGAAAGTGCAGGGCCTTTTCTTAAAGAAAAAGGAATCAACTTGATCGGAGTTGATGTTCCTTCTGTTGACCCATTAAACAGTAAAGACCTTCCTGCACACCACTCCCTGCAAACGAACGGCATCGGGATACTTGAGGGAATCGTCTTGGATGAGGTGGAGCCGAAAATCTATGAACTTTCAGCCTTTCCCCTGCCAGTAAAAGATGGAGACGGCTGTCCTGTCAGGGCGGTTCTCATTGACCGTTAATACAGGAAATTTTCAGCCATTTCATTTCGCAAGTTCCTTTACTTCATGCTGAGATATTGAGTATAATTATAACTATAAGAATAATGAAAGACATGAGAGCTCCGGCTGCCACCAGAGCCCCATGCAAGCACACACTGCAGGAAACAGCAGCTCATATTTTTAGATACGGAAGTAACCTACCCAGGTTGGAAGCCATGCGGGTCGGTTACTTCTTTTTTTGCGTGACCGCGATTATTGCTACTGTCAAAGTTCCAAACGCAATCATAATTTGAAAAACGTCAGCTACTTCTACCATTACAGTGACTCACCTCCCCTCAAGAAAGGGAGCAGCCGCTGCCGCCCAGCATGTATACTATAGCATTATTTTAACACAATACGGAACACATGTTCTATTTTTAATTTGTTTTTTCTAAAAATGGTCCGATTCTACTGAATTCTTCTTAAGGTCTATATAGATAATCTCTTTCATAAATTGCATTATAGGGCTTGAAAAAAGGAGGAGAAATCCCTTGGACTTATTTGTATTGATCGGTTTCTTGGCCGTACTGTTTTTTATTGGCGGAATTTTTATATACTTCCTGAGGAGCACCTTGAATGTCTCAGACAGCACCACCGTTGATCCTCTGCCTGAGCCCGAGGATGAAGACTCCAAAGATGTTGGGGACAAATAGAAAAGACAGCGTCTAATCTCTGGACGCTGTCTTTCTTTGTATCTCATTACTTTTGATTTCGAGAACTATCTCCAAAAAGAGAAACATCCTTCAACTCTGGGAATATGGCCAGTTTCAAGGATTTTTCCGAGTGCAACAATTAGAGTGAAAACCGCACAATAAAAAAACACCCAGAGCTCTTCCCCTGAGTGTTTGCCGTTTTACCCGCTCACATTTTTTTCACCTTTTATCATGCGTGTCTCGCAAAGCGGGCAAACTTTTCTTTTTATATTTTGCTCAGCTTCTGTCTTGATTCTTGACCAGGCAATGCAGTTGTCGTTGCTGCAAATCCAGGCAGCGACCTTTATCATCGGTCGGTCGTTTTTCTGCTCTTTCTTTTCTTTTCCAAGCTGTTTCTCGGAAAATACATCCGTAAGAAATCGTGATATTTCACGTTTTTCTCCCTGATAGTATGCTGGAGAGCTTATGAACAGCTCTCTTTTAGCTCGTGTTATGGCAACATACATAAGCCTTCGTTCCTCTTCGATTGCAAGCAGTTCTTTATTTTTCTCACTCTGATGAATTTTATCTTCAAGCTTTTGGGCATTGAGCGCAGAGGAATGCGGCAGGTTGCCCTCACTTGCACCAATAACAAAAACGGCTGGAAACTCCAGGCCTTTGGCACGATGGATCGTCATCAAAGTTACAGCATCAGATTTCAATTTTTTTTCTTCTTTCTGCATTTTTTCATGTTTTTCAGTCATGCTGTCTATGAACGAAATAAAAGCAGAAATAGATTGAAACCGAGCTGCAGACACTTCAAGCTCTGATAGAGTTTCTTTGATAGCCTCTTTATGTTCAGTGGCTGATAAGCGCTCGTTTGTATCCATGAAATTGTTATAAAACTCTTTCCTCATGCGCTTGATGGCTGCTGCAGGCGGCTCTGTCGACAGGTTTTTGATTAGTTGTATTCTTTCTTTCACTTTATCTTTCTGAAACTGTTTCAAGTGATCCATTTTAGTCAAATGAATCAACGGGTACTTCTTTCTGGCTGCTTCTTCCTGACTCTCAATCATCTTCATCCCTGCGTCTCTATTGATATAAAGAGTAGAGAGAATACCTTCTATTGCAGAAAAATTTCGTGGTACCAGCGAAAGCCTTAAATGATCAATCAGCGGTTTGACGATCCACTGATCATAGAAATGTTGATCACCGAGGTTATAGGAGAAGAACGGAACTTCCTCAATGACCAGCCTTTCAAAAATGGCTCGGCTGCTGCTGATAGTCCGGTGCAATATGGCTATGTCTTTAAAATTCACATCACCTTGCTCAATCATCTTTTTGATTTGAGAGATAGTCCATTCTGCTTCCTCATCAGAATTAGAAGGACGACTGTATTTCGGTTTAAATTCCTCATCTCTTACAGATTGAAGAATCTTCTTTCTTCTGAAACGATTTTTCTTGATTACTTCGTTCCCCAGGCCGACAATGAAGTTGTTTGAACGATAATTAATATCGAGTGTGATAACTGAAGCATCGGGAAATTCTTTATCAAAATTCAGGATAAAAGAATGATCTGCCCCGTTAAACGAATAGATGGTCTGGTCATCATCTCCGACAACGAATAAATTCTTCGTACGGAAGGCTATCATTTTAATCAGCTCATATTGAAGCCAATTTGTGTCTTGAAACTCATCCACCATGATGTATTGAAATCTATTTTGCAAAGCTTGAAGTAAGTTCTCATCACTTTTCAGCATTTCATAGGCATAAACGAGAATATCATCAAAATCCATTTTATGATTGCTTTCTTTCCATTCTTCAAACATAGACAAAATTCTTTTGATCTCTTTTTCACCAGCCGTTTTCTCTGGGAGCATTTCAACCTTCTCCATTTTCATCTTAAGCGTTGAGAGTTTAGATAACAGCGTTTCCGGCTGATAAGGATCTTGTATTCCTAATTTTCTTTGAAGCTGTTTTAATATAATATGCTTGAACCTTTCATTCCCTACTATTTCCTGTGTGACTCCCCTGCTCCTCAATAGAAACAAGAAAAACGAGTGAAAGGTACCAGCTTGTATTCTATTTACTTCCTGCCTGTTGATCTCAGGCAGCGCGGAAACTCTTTGCTTCATTTCCATTGCCGCTTTCTTTGAAAATGTCAACAGCAGGATTTGCTCAGGAGATATAGCTTTGACCTGCAAGAGATAGCCTGTCCTGGCGACGAGGACCGAAGTTTTTCCGGAGCCTGCCCCTGCCAGAGTAAGACACGGCCCATCCAAATGTCTCACGGCTTTTAATTGAGATTCATTAAGTCGGATTCCGTCCTGCTCAAGAAGACGGAAATAAAAAGCATCTTCTCCGCTGTCCGGCTGCAGATACTGATTGTGATAGATCTCTGCATTTGGCATAATTTCATTCGTTAAACCAAATGGTCTGTTGGAATAGTAATTCATTGTAAGTCACCCAGCTTGATATATATAGATTTGCGGTTCTACAAATGTTAATGAATAATCTGCTTCGTCTCTGCGATTTCCAAGATGGAAGGAGTATTTTTAAAAGCTCTATTCACAAAGATTGCGGCTGTCGAAAAGTAAAGGATTTCCGCTCCAGGCGCACGACTCCGCGCGGCGGACGTTGAGCCTCCTCGGCTTCATAAAAAGCGCAAGCGGCCGTTCAGCGACGTACAGATTTTAGGCTCTCGTATGAGATAAAGGAATCACGAAGAGCGTTAGCGATTCGATGATAACTTATCTATATAAAGTGTAAAGGCCCCGCTCAGCGGCGTACGGACTGGACTGACTCCGCATGAGATAAAGGAAACACAACGAACGCAGTGAGTTGATGTTGACTTATCGCAAGGAGGAGGCAGGGAAGTCAGCTAGCCGCTGGGGTCTTGCAGCTAGATTAGCAAGGAGAGAGACCGAAATCTGCTAGTCGCTAAGTCCGTTCCAGTGGGTACGGACCCTCGGCCGCTGAAGCTGGATTCGCCTGCGGGGTTACGTTCCAGTGGGTACGTAACCTTGGTCTCACCTGTCATCAAAAGTAGAAGCGCCTTGGTCAGCCCCGACAGGCAAATGTTCCTCAGAGAAAAAAAGGTGGTCTTTCCTTTTATTCTCTGAGGGTTGTTTGACCCCGAGGGGCTAGGCGCTGGAACTAGACGCCCGCTAGTCCCGCAGGAGGTCGCGCACCTTCCGCTACAATCCCCCTACGTAAAAGGGGAGGAAGGGTAAATAGAATTCAAAAGTACCAATCTCTTAGAAAAGAACCTTTTTAAATGATAAAAGAGTGCAAAGACAGGCAGAGTCTTTACACTCTTAGAAACACTATAATTTTTGCTGAAAAAAGTCAATGAAAGCTGGTGAATTTCATCAGCTATCTAAAAGAGATGGTTTTTGAAATACGATCTATATAACAATTCTGTTATCTTGGAATTCTCCTAATAGGTTCCCGCACTTATTTTCTTTGAACAATTCACCTTCGCAAATAGCAAATAATTCAACACCTCGATATTTGGTAAATGAAACATCTTTAATGAAACTGGTAACTATTTCTTCCTTGCTGCTTGGCAGCATACATAGCCATGTCAGCTGCCTGTAGCAGTTCGTTCGTATTTCTACTGTCTTCAGGAAAGAAAGATGCACCGAGGCTGAAAGTGATATTTACCTTCTCTCCATAGATGAAGTAACCTTCTTCGTTTGCCTCAAAGAAATTCTGTATAAGAGTCTCAATTTCTTTCTTCGACTCCCACCCTTCTAAGATGACCACAAATTCATCGCCGGACTGTCTGGCTATGAAGGCATCTGAGGGGAATTCCTCCTTAACTCTCCTAGTGAACTTGATCAGCAGTTCATCACCGTATGAGTGTCCCAGCCCATCATTGATTTCCTTGAATTTATCAATATCAATAAATATTAGAGCAAATTCAACCTTTGCCTCATCTTCAAGCGATTTTTCAAATAAGGTTTTCAGTCTTCCCTCCAGCGCCCGCCGGTTCCAGATATCCGTAAGCTGATCGTGAAGAGCCATGTACTTCAATCTGGAGGACGTTTTCTCAAGTTCAGCATTTTTCTTGCTTAGCTCTTCTGTCCGTTTATCTACTTGGTTCTCCAGGTCCTTGGCAAGATCTTGATAGGATAAGGTGATTTGGTTCAACTGAGAACTTGTCAAAAGCTGTCTCGAATAGACAAGAAATATGATGATGAGAAGTCCAGCACCAGATGCGGTATCCTGACTTGTACTGAAAATAAGGAAAAGAATGAGTATACTGCTGATATTGACAATACTTCTTGCCACAGGGTACGAGCCTGACTCATAGTGAAACGTGTTTTCTCCCTTTCTCAAAGAGGATTTCTTCAGAATCAATTCTACGGCAGCGATTCCTTGAAGAATAATCGCCGAACTCCACAGTACTTCCAGCAGAGTATTGGGCTCAACCCTTCCATGATATAAAGCCAGTAAATGCAAACTATCACTTATCAAGAACAAGGCAATCGAGACGGTAAATAAGAGCATGACCTTCCATGGAAGGAAATACTTTTTTATGAACATGACTCCTAAGAGGGCAAGCAACAGCAGAAGCTCCAAGGCTGGGTAAATAAACGATGTAATTCCCAACACATAGTCTACCCCTGCCTCTTTATATATCGGGTCAATCCAATACACCCATAGAATAGTGGTGATAGAAAAGTAGATTATTAAAATATCAATAGCAAAATAGACAACCTGATATCGATTTTTTATAGCAAAAGTCAATAAAGCAAATGCCCCAATATAAAACAGTAAAGTTGTTATGTATAAAATATTGCTCCAAAGCGGAACAGAGTCAAAGCTCCCTGTTATCTTTTCTTCATAAAACCAGAAACCTTCAGCAGCAGCATAAAGAATCGTACCGATCAGGAGCAATCCTATAAATTTCCGCTGCAGGCCAGCTGTTTTTCTGAGTGCTCTGATTTGCATAATTAACGTAAACGCAATGGCTGAAGCAGCTATTCCACTCACACCCAATGCTTGTATATCCCCTTCAAAAATGAGGATCCATCCGCAAAACAACAGAACAAACCCACCCAGTCCTAATAGTGCATTTCGTAAGTAATTAGTCTCCTTCATGTACATCGCCCTATTCTACTTTAATCTAGCTCGATATATTACCATGTTGTTATTACAAAGATTGCAACTGTTTAAAATTAAAGGATTTCCTTTCCACGCCTAGACTCTTCTCCCCCTCCTACATAAAAAGGTGAGGAAGTAGATTAGAACTTTCAAATACACTCGTTAAGAAAAGAGCCGCTTTTAAAAACGTTCCTAATCTCTATAAATGCGTATCCTTGCTTAAATATATGTATCTTAAATTGTGGCAGCATCCCTGGACATCTGATGTGCAGAATAAAAAAATGACGAGAGTATCCAATAAAACTCAAAGCCCGGTGCAAAAAAAGAGAACCTTGGATTCAAAGAAGCTGGACTGAATATTTCTTACATCAAGCATTCTTCTGGTTTTAGTAGTGAGTCTGCCTTTTTGCACTACCTTTCACATCAAACATTGCGTCCCTGTCCCCTTTACCCTAGTAAAGTGAACTCCAAACCCGTTTCGTTACTTTCAGACTAGTATATTATAACTATCTTCCTCTATTCTTTAAATTAGAGTTGATGGAAAGATTTTTTCACTTAGTCAAAGGCCAAAGATAAGCGGTGAGGCTGGGTGAATAGCATTGGTGAATTTCTGTTTCCGCTTCCCTGGCTGGCCATAGGGATTGTTCTTTTAAAAAAGATTGGGCTTCATACAACTCCCAAGGTTTATGTTGGATAGCACCTTTATAAACTTGTTGATCCTTTACGGTCCATAAGCAGTACCGCTCAGTCAGCCATTCCGTCAGTGACCCTTTCTCTGAATAAATTCTTTCTCCAGGTGTGTAACTGATCTTCAGACTCTCTCCATTACTTCCTTCGTGAACCCTTGTTGTGCTGTAATTAATCGTGCCGTCATCAATCTCCATCTTCATATCAGCCTTATAATATGGCAAGTGAAAGAATCGCCGTGCTCCTGTTACTGCAGGTGAATGGTTGGCATCCAGGCTGAAAAAATACACGCCGGGTTCTCCTTTATAAGTAACATACGTGCGGACATTACATTCCAGAAAGGAGCGTGCAAAAGGAATCTCCGGCAGGCCGCGGACCCTGATGTGATTCATGGCAAATGGAACAATCCCTATCCATGCTTTTCCTTCGTACATATCAAGCTCCAGTTGAGGCGGCAGCTTCTCTTTAATCTCCTCTTCTGATACCTGCCAATGAAGAAACAGCAAATGCTCCCACGTCTGCTTCATTAACCATCCGGCCTTTTCACTATTCATATACTCTCCTCCTCTGTTCCTTAAGAATAGTTCCTTGTACTTACTTTACTCAAAAGAAGCACTTTCCAAACTGAGAAGAGCATACTTCTACGTTTGCTTCTTTATTCAATCCGGGAATATACCTACTATTAATAGGAAGGGGAGGTTGTCACAGCTTGGAACTGATCAGGTGGAGTTATTCCAAAAGATTCAACATCAAAGCGAGCTTTGACCGCTTTCCCAATTCGACTGTTCTGTTTCGTAAAATTAAGGGCTACTACTTCGTATATAACGTCTTTTGGTCCTCGGCTGATCCCATTGTTACCCGGTCAGATCTCATTGAAATGGAACTTCTCCTCAACAGAGATCTTGGTTCGGAAGATGAATACATTAACCGCAGAAGTTTGACCTGACCTCTTTTGAACTACCCGCCACTTACCGC
>JBNJJI010000021.1:0-54841 GCA_051750065.1 Bacillota bacterium | reverse complement strand
CCAATCTCCCTATGTTAAATGCGGGAAGGATAAATAAATCAATCTTTTAGAGGAACGATCTATCATACAAAAGCATTTAAGCATCCTAACGGTACAAGCATGATATAGAGAGAAGAAGCTATCAATTTTGCGATACCTAAATATCTCTTTTTCCAAACAATGACCCTCAGTAATAAACCTTCCACAAGTACAATCCTTGTGGAGCAGCGGTTTTCCCTGCCGCACCGCGGTCTCTTGCTTTCAGCATGGCTGCCGTCTCTTCCGCACTGTACCTGCCACTTCCTACCTCAAGCAAGGTTCCGGACAAAATCCTGACCATATTATAAAGGAAGCCGTTCCCGGTATAGCAAAAGGTGATTTCTTCTTCCTTCTCCTTTAATTCAATACTGTAAATTGTCCTGACCTTATCTTTTACGTTTGTCTTTGCCGAACAGAAACTGGTAAAGTCATGCTCGCCTATTAAGTGCTCTGCCGCCTTTTTCATTTCTTCTATATTGAGGTTATATGGAAAGTGCAGGGCAAAGTTCCTTTTGAAAGGGTCAGTAGTTTCAGTACGGTAAACAGAATAACGGTACTCTTTTTTCACTGCAGAAAAGCGGGCATGAAAATCATCTGGGACTACTTCTGCTGAAGTGACTACTACCTCGGGGGGCAGTTTGTTGTTTATCACCCTTGGCCATTTTTCCTCTGGGATTGACAACTTTGTATCAAAGTGAAAAACCTGCCCTTTTGCATGGACTCCTGCATCTGTCCTTCCAGAGGCCGTAATCTTGATCTCTTCCCCTGTATGGATGTTGCTTAAAGCCCGTTCGATTTCCAGCTGAACCGTTCGTTTCCCCGGCTGAACCTGATAGCCTGCAAAGGAGGAACCATCATATGCTACTGTACATTTTATTCGCTGCATAGAAACACTCCTAATTATCCTCGTAATGCGATCAAGACTGCTGCCAGGATGACGAGGGACCCAAGAACAGCTGTATCAGTTCCAGTCCATTCCAGAACCCGGTATTTCGTTCTGCCTTCTCCGCCTTTATAGCCTCTGGCTTCCATTGCCGTTGCCAAATCCTCTGCGCGCTTAAAGGCACTCACGAACAACGGAATCAACAGGGGTACTATGGACTTGATTCTCTCTTTTACCGGTCCTGTAGTCAGTTCTGCACCCCTTGCTGTCTGTGCTTTGATGATCTTGTCCGTTTCTTCCATAAGGGTAGGAATGAAGCGCAGGGATATACTCATCATCAGTGCCATCTCATGCACAGGGAAATTCACTTTTTTCAACGGGTTCAGCAATGTCTCAAGTCCATCCGTTATGGAGATGGGTGATGTTGTAAGTGTTAAAAGTGTCGTAATAATGATTAAATAGGTAAATCTTAATGAAATGAATATAGCCTGACGAAGGCCCTCTTCATAAATTGTAATAAACCCGAATTGCATCAGAACATCTCCCTCTTGGGTGAAAAAGATGTGAAGAATGAACGTGAAAAGCACGAGCCACATTACCGGCTTCAGCCCTCCAAGAAGAAACTTCAGCGGCACCTTTACAGAAAGCATAGCGGCCAGAGTGAAAACTCCCAGCACAGCATATGTGATAGCATTATTGGCAAGAAAAACAATACATATAAAAGCAAATATAAAAATCAGCTTTGAACGGGGATCCATTCGATGCACAAATGAATTGCTGGGTATATACCGGCCAAATATCATTTTCTCCATCATGGCCGTTCACCTCTTACTCCAATAACTTCCATTTCTGTGGCTAACTCTTCTATAGTAAGACATGTTTTACTGAATTTCATGCCCAATTGTTCTTCTATACTATATTGAAACTTGACCACTTCGGGTACATCCAGGCCGAGCGAAAACAGCCATTGCGGTTCAGAGAATATGTCTTGAGGCGAGCCTTTGCCGACAAGTTGACCCTTTTGCATAATAACGATTTCATCGGCATACTGAGCAGCATCTTCCATACTGTGTGTTACAAGTACGGTAGTAAGCTCTTTTTCAATATGAATTCGATGAAACATATCCATAATTTCGGTTCTTCCCCTTGGATCAAGTCCTGCTGTAGGCTCATCGAGAACTAATACATCCGGGTCCATTGCCAGTACGCCTGCAATGGCCACCCTTCTCTTTTGGCCGCCGGAGAGATCAAATGGAGAGCGATCGAGTACTTCATCATCCAATCCAACGATCCTGATCAGATCTCTTGCTCTTCTTTCTGCCTCCTCTGGTGGAACACCAAAGTTGAGAGGACCATAACATATATCTTTTAGTACTGTTTCTTCAAATAGCTGATGTTCCGGAAATTGAAACACAATACCTACCTTTTTCCGGATCGGCTTCAATTGCTTATTTTTCTTTTTGGGTGTGATTTCATATTCCCCAATAACCACTTTTCCTGATGTCGGTTTCAATAAGGCATTCAAGTGCTGTAGAAGTGTTGACTTCCCGGAACCGGTATGACCGATGATTGCTGTATACTTTTTTGAAGGCAACAGGAGGTTGAGATCCTTTAGTGCCAGCTTCTCAAATGGGGTTCCTGCGGAATATCGATATTCTACTTTTTCGAGTGATATATCCATAAATCGCTCACCAATTCCTCTTGAGTTAGATAAGTATCTGCTAGGGAAATCCCTCTGCTTCTCAACGCTTTTGCCATCCTGCCTGGAAATGGGATATCCAAACCTAGAGCGGTTAGCTCGTCATCCAGCTTAAAAATGTCTGAAGGGGTTCCTTCTCTGAAAACCTCTCCCTTATTCAAAACGACAATTCTGTCAGCCTTTGCCGCCTCTTCTAGATCATGTGTTATTGAAATGACCGTAAGCCGGCTGTTTTCTTTCAACTCTCGTATTGTTGCAAGCACTTCCTGTCTACCCTGAGGATCCAGCATTGAAGTGGCTTCATCTAAAATAATGATATTCGGCCTGAGGGCTACTACACCGGCAATTGCCACACGCTGCTTCTGGCCTCCTGACAGGTGGTGAGGTTCTTGATTAAGAAAACCACTCATATTAACCAGCTTAAGGGAGTTAAATACTCTTTCTGCCATCACACTCTGAGCGATTCCGTGATTTTCTAAACCAAAAGCCACATCATCTTCGACAGTCGTACCGACAAATTGATTATCAGGATTTTGAAAAACCATTCCGACCTTGGCTCTGATATCCCAGACACTTTCTTCAGTGAGGGAGATGCCATCAACAGTAACGCTTCCTTCTTCTGGAAAAAGCAAACCATTGAGCATTTTTGCTAGAGTAGATTTACCGGACCCATTATGCCCCACAATAGCCAGCCATTCAGAATCGTATACTTTTAGGGAAATATTATTTAAAGCAAAATCTTCTTGATCATTATAACGAAAGCTTACGTTCTCTATGGATATACATTCAGTCATAGTGACCCCTCCTCTAATCTCTCCTATGCTCTCTCTTATCTCTTCTCATTTTTCATAAAATGACCGGGAATACTACCTGTAAATACCCGATTAACTGGAAATAGTCCTCAATACAAAAAAAAGCCTGCACCTCGTTCCAAAAACAGCGGCGGCTGTCATGTTCACTGCAGGAACGGACTTCTAAAAAAATAGAAGCTGGAAGAGGTGCATGGAGCTAGACGGGTCACTTCTGTGAATGCCCATCATAACGCTCTGCTTTTTGTGTATTTTCAAGGGTGTAAACAAAAAGGGCTAGAAGCAGTTAACAAACTAACTGTCCTGCCCTCGTTGTGTATAATGAAATTATACTAGCTCAATGATAACCATTGGAGCACCGTCACCACGGCGAGGTCCAAGCTTCATGATACGAGTGTATCCGCCTTGACGCTCAGTGTAGCGGCCAGCGATGTCAGCGAATAACTTCTGAACTGCATCTTGATTCTCTTCAGCATTTGCTACTTCATGACGGATGAAGGCAGATGCTTGACGACGTGCATGCAAGTCACCACGTTTTCCTAATGTAATCATTTTCTCAACAACTGAACGAAGTTCTTTTGCACGAGCTTCTGTTGTTTGGATGCGTTCGTTGATGATTAGGTCAGTAGCCAAATCGCGTAGCATTGCTTTACGTTGAGCACTAGTACGTCCTAACTTTCTGTATGCCATTTAAGATTCCCTCCTTTGTTAGATCGTTAAATAACGTTATGCCTGACTCAGTCGTCCTTGCGTAAACCTAAGCCCAAATCTTCAAGCTTAACTTTTACTTCTTCCAAGGATTTGCGTCCTAAGTTACGGACTTTCATCATATCTTCTTCAGTCTTGTTAGCAAGTTCCTGAACAGTGTTGATTCCAGCACGCTTCAAGCAGTTATAAGAACGAACAGATAGATCCAGTTCTTCTATAGTCATCTCGAGAACTTTCTCTTTTTGATCTTCTTCTTTTTCTACCATAATTTCAGCATTCTGAGCTTCGTCAGTAAGACCAACAAAAATGTTAAGATGCTCATTTAGAATCTTGGCACCAAGAGCAATCGCTTCTTTAGGGCCAATGCTTCCGTCAGTCCAAACATCAAGAGAAAGTTTGTCGAAGTTAGTCAATTGACCAACACGAGTGTTCTCAACTTGATAGTTAACGCGTGAAACTGGAGTGTAAATAGAGTCGATTGGGATCACGCCGATTGGCAGATCTTCACGTTTGTTTTGAACAGCAGGTGTATATCCTCGACCTCGTTGAGCTGTCAGACGCATACGGAAATTGCTGTTAGTAGACAATGTAGCAATGTGCAGATCCGGGTTCAGAACTTCTACATCACTATCATGAGTGATATCAGCAGCTGTTACTACGCCATCACCTGGTACATCAATTTCAAGCGTTTTCTCTTCATCAGAGTAAATCTTCAGAGCAAGCTTTTTGATATTCATGATGATTGTCGTTACATCTTCCACGACACCTTCAATTGTTGAAAATTCATGTAATACTCCATCGATTTGGATGGATGTTACAGCGGCACCAGGGAGTGAGGACAATAGGATACGACGTAAGGAGTTACCCAAAGTTGTACCATACCCACGCTCGAGTGGTTCCACGACGAATTTTCCAAATGCGGCATCATCGCTGATCTCAACCGTTTCAATTTTTGGTTTCTCAATTTCGATCATTAATATTTACCCTCCTTCAAAACGTCAAAATCCCGGTTATATGTTTTTCACCGAAATTTCCCATGCTTACGTTCCCGATTGCGTACCAACAACTGGTTTAACCATCTCTATGAACGTATCATTTTATCATATCCATTATTGACAAGGATACGAAATTTATACAGAGAAATTAAACACGGCGACGTTTTGGCGGACGGCATCCATTATGAGGAACTGGAGTAACGTCTCTGATTGCAGTAACTTCAAGTCCAGCAGCTTGAAGAGCACGGATGGCTGCTTCACGACCAGCACCTGGTCCTTTAACTGTTACTTCAAGAGTTTTTAAACCGTGTTCCTGTGATGCTTTGGCAGCAGTTTCAGCAGCCATTTGAGCAGCGAAAGGAGTAGATTTACGAGAACCTTTAAACCCTAAAGAACCTGCACTAGACCATGCTACAGCATTACCATGAACATCAGTGATCATTACGATTGTGTTGTTGAACGTAGAACGAATGTGTGCAATACCAGATTCAATATTCTTTTTCACACGACGTTTACGAGTATTAGTTTTACGTGCCATTTTAAGATGTACCTCCTTTACTTATTATTTTTTCTTGTTCGCTACAGTCTTACGAGGACCTTTACGAGTACGAGCGTTGTTTTTAGTGTTTTGACCGCGAACAGGTAAACCTCTGCGGTGGCGAAGACCACGGTATGAACCGATTTCCATTAGACGTTTGATGTTTAGAGAGATTTCACGACGAAGATCTCCTTCAACTTTCAATTTGTCAACGATATCACGGATTTTACCAAGTTCGTCGTCAGTTAGGTCGCGAACGCGAGTATCTTCAGATACACCTGATTCAGCAAGAATTTTCTTCGCAGTATTTTTACCAATACCGAAAATGTATGTTAATGAAATGACAATACGTTTGTCACGTGGGATATCAACACCAGCAATACGTGCCATATTAAGAGCGCACCTCCTTCTTTATTAGCCTTGTTTTTGTTTGTGTTTAGGGTTTTCACAGATAACCATTACTTTACCGCGACGGCGAATAACTTTACATTTTTCGCAGATCGGCTTTACGGATGGTCTGACTTTCATCTTATTCTAACCTCCTTGAGAGTACGGAGTGCAATGAATTATTTATAACGATAAGTGACTCTTCCACGAGTCAGGTCATATGGAGATAGTTCAACAGTAACTTTATCTCCTGGCAGGATTCGGATAAAATGCATGCGAATCTTCCCGGATACATGAGCAAGTACCGTATGACCATTTTCTAATTCTACCTTAAACATAGCGTTAGGCAAAGTTTCTACTACTGTGCCTTCTACTTCGATTACATCATCTTTCGCCATCGAATTCGTCTCCCTTCTTAACATCATTTAAGACTTCGTTCAAAAACTTTGTTAGAGCATAACGCAGTTTTCCGTTTGTTACCCGCCCAGTTTCTACTAAACTGTTCTGAACTTCTGGAGAGATATAATTGTGAAAATAGAGATGTTGAATGTTTTTCTTTTTAGGACGATCAAACTTTCGTTTATCTCCATCTGCAATTAATACAAACCGTTCATCCAGCTTCTGAATGATTACCGAGTACTGCCCGGCATCTCTTCCTTTTCTGGTTGAAACGATCTGTCCTATACATGGAGCCGTTTCGGACTCGATCAATCAGATCACCTTCACTTAGGCTTTCGTTAAAATCTCGTAACCTTCTTCTGTAATAGCAATTGTGTGTTCAAAGTGCGCACACATCTTACCATCAACCGTAACAACTGTCCAGTTATCAACTAATGTCCTTACATAACGACTGCCTGCATTCACCATAGGTTCAATAGCAAGTACCATACCAGGCTTAAGACGCGGACCTCTGTTCGGCGGACCATAGTGAGGAATTTGAGGATCCTCATGTAAGTCTTGACCAACACCGTGCCCGACATACTCACGAACAATGGAAAACCCTTCTGCTTCAACATAAGTCTGAATCGAGTGAGAGATGTTCGAAAGACGTTCACCTGGTTTTGCTTCTTTTAAGCCAAGATATAATGATTCCTCAGTTACATCCAGCAGTCTTTGAGTTTCGTCATTTATAGTTCCAACAGGATAAGTCCAAGCTGAATCGCCATGGTAACCATTAAATTTCGCACCGATGTCGATGCTTATAATGTCGCCGTTTTTCAACGTGCGGTCACCAGGAATTCCATGAACCAATTCATCATTTACAGAAGCACAAATGCTGCCACGAAACCCATTATAACCTTTAAAAGAAGGAATTGCACCATTTTGACTTATGAATTTTTCAGCGATTGCATCTAATTCACCGGTCGTTATTCCCGGGGCAATATGCTTTTGTAATTCCTTGTGAGCAAGTGCGACAATCTTACCAGCTTCACGCATGATGTCCAACTCACGAGGTGTTTTACAAATGATCATTAGCGAGTGCTCCCGATCAAATCATCGATTTCAGAGAAAACAACTTTGATATCTCTCTGGCCGTCGATGTTAACTAAGTAGCCTTTATCCTGATAGAAATCAAGAAGCGGCTGTGTTTGTTGAATGTTTACATCCAAGCGGTTCTGAACAGTTTCTTCATTATCATCTGCACGCTGATAAAGTTCTCCGCCGCAGCGGTCACAAACGTTCTCTTCGCTTGGTGGATTGAATACAAGGTGATAAGTTGCACCGCACTTTTTACAGATGCGTCGGCCTGTCAAACGTTCCATCAGGGCCTCTTTCTCTACCTGTATGTTAATCACATAATCAATTTTCTTGCCCAGGTCGGATAAGATGGATTCCAGTGCATCGGCTTGAGCAACCGTTCTTGGAAATCCGTCTAAAAGGAAACCTTTATGGCAGTCTTCTCTGCTAAGACGTTCGCGAACGATCCCGATCGTTACTTCATCAGGTACTAGTTCACCTTTATCCATAAAAGATTTTGCTTTCAAGCCAAGTTCCGTTTCTTCTTTCATAGCTGCACGGAACATATCGCCAGTAGAGATATGGGGAATGCCATATTTCTCAACGATTTTTTCAGCTTGTGTCCCTTTTCCTGCACCAGGAAGACCCATTAATACGATATTCACTTGAATTCCACCTCAGTCTCTATTAGGGTTTCAGGGAACCGATGTCCCCAAAACCTTTTTTTATTTAATGAAGCCTTTATAGTGGCGTTTCACCAACTGAGCTTCCAGCCCTTTCATCGTCTCGAGTGCAACACCCACTACGATAAGCAAGCTTGTTCCTCCAATTTGAGCAGCCTGAGGCAGGCCTGCAAAATTAATGAAGAAAACAGGAAGAATGGAAATGACAGCTAAGAATATTGCACCGACAAAAGTCAGTCGATATAATACCCTGGTCAAGTATTCTTGTGTGGTTTTACCCGGGCGTATACCTGGAATATAACCACCTTGCTTCTTCAAGTTCTCTGACATCTGTTCAGGGTTAACTTGAATGAAAGCATAAAAGTATGTGAATGCAACAATTAACGCAACATAGATGGCCATTCCGACCGGTTGAGTATAATCGAATACATACTGAATCGTACTTGTAATATCACTTGTACCAAAGAACGATGCGATCGTTGTCGGTGTAATAATGAAGGAAATCGCGAAGATTACCGGAATTACACCTGCTGCATTTACTTTCAAAGGTAAATGAGTTGATTGCCCTCCGACAGGACTGCGTCCCGCAACACGTTTAGCGTATTGGATAGGAATCTTTCTCAAGGCCTGTTGAATGAAAATGACTCCAACTGTAATAGCTACAATTGCCAACAGAATCAATATTGTCACGACAATACGAAGGAACAGCTGTTCACCAGCGCCTTCTAATTGTGATGCATAATATTGGTTCACCGCATTAGGAATAGCAGCAACGATACCTGCAAAGATCAAAATTGAAATACCGTTACCAACGCCTTTGGCGGTAATTTGTTCCCCGAGCCATAATAAGAACGCCGTACCAGCAGTCAAAATGAGGGCAATTAACAGGTACGTTGTAATACTTGGGTTCGGAATCAAGAATCCACCGTATAGCTGATTGAATCCATATGACATACCCAATGCCTGGATAAAACCTAATATGATGGTGAAATAACGGGTAAACTGTGCTAATTTACGGCGGCCAACATCCCCCTGTTTAGACCATTCCGTAAATTTAGGCACGACATCCATCTGCAATAACTGCACGATGATAGATGCTGTGATGTATGGCATGATCCCCATAGCAAAGATCGAGAAGTTTTGAAGCGCTCCCCCGCCAAATGTGTTCAGGAAGCCGATCAAGCCGGCTTGTTCTTGCATTTTCAGTACACCTGCGTCAACGCTTGGCACTGGAATGAAAGTACCTAAACGAAAAACAACCAACATTAGTAGGGTGAAAATAATTTTGTTTCTTATATCACCCACGCGCATAAAATTGGAGATTGTCTGAAACATTAAATCACCTCGGTTTTACCACCAGCAGCTTCAATTGCTTCTTTAGCAGTGGATGAGAATTTGTTTGCTTTTACTGTAAGCTTTTTCTCAATATTACCTTTACCAAGAATCTTGATTCCAGATTTTTCGCTGCTTACTACACCAGTTTCGATAAGAAGTTCAGGTGTAACTTCAGTTCCTTCTTCAAAACGATTTAATGCGTCAAGATTGACGATTGCATATTCTTTACGGTTGATGTTTGTGAAACCGCGCTTAGGAAGACGTTGGAATAAAGGTGTTTGACCACCCTCGAAACCAGGACGAGTTCCACCGCCAGAACGAGCGTTTTGACCTTTGTGGCCTTTTCCGGAAGTCTTACCATTTCCAGAACCAGTTCCACGGCCTACACGATTGCGCTCTTTGCGAGAACCTTTAGCAGGTTTTAATTCATGTAATTTCATGTCGGCACCTCCTTATTTACAAAGAATCTAATTAAGCTTCTTTAACCGTGACTAAGTGAGCAACCTTATTGATCATACCGCGCATAGCAGCATTATCTTGTTGTTCAACTGTTTGATGAAGCTTACGTAAGCCCAGAGCCTTTACTGTTTCGCGTTGATCTTTCGGACGACCAATCACACTGCGAGTGAGGGTAATTTCTAGTTTGTTTGCCATCGTTATCCCTCCTTATCCTAACAGTTCTTCTACTGATTTTCCACGTAATTTAGCTACGTCTTCAGCACGTTTTAATTGTTTTAATCCTTCAATTGTAGCACGAATCATGTTGATTGGAGTGTTGGAACCCAATGATTTTGAAAGGATATCCTGTACACCAGCAAGTTCAAGTACAGCACGTACCGGTCCACCAGCGATGATTCCTGTACCAGCAGAAGCAGGTTTGATAAGGATTTCGCCTGCACCAAAACGACCAACTACTAGGTGAGGAGTAGTTCCGCCTACCATAGGTACTTCAACAAGATTTTTCTTCGCATCTTCAATCGCTTTACGGATAGCATCAGGTACCTCTTGAGCTTTACCAGTACCGAAACCTACGTTACCGTTTTTATCTCCCACTACTACAAGAGCAGCGAAGCGGAAACGACGTCCACCTTTAACTACTTTCGCAACACGGTTGATTGTTACTACGCGTTCTTCAAGTTCTAGTTTGTTTGGATCAATACGACGCATCATCTATATGTCCCTCCTTTTTTATTAAAATTCTAAGCCGTTTTCACGAGCAGCATCGGCTAATGCTTTAACGCGGCCATGATATAGGTAACCTCCACGGTCAAATACTACCGTTTTCAAACCTTTTTCAGTTGCGCGCTTTGCGATTAGTTCACCGACTTGAACTGCTGCATCTACGTTTCCAGTAGAGTCAAGATTGACTTCTTTATCTACAGTAGAAGCACTTGCCATAGTTACACCATTAACATCATCGATCAATTGAGCGTAGATGTTTTTATTTGAACGATATACGTTTAAACGAGGACGCTGTTCAGTGCCTGTAATTTTAGAACGTACACGAGCATGTCTTTTCTTACGCGTTTTGTTTTTAGATGGCTTAGTGATCATTAAGGTCACTCCTTTCTACTGCCTAAGCGGCATTATTTACCTGTTTTACCTTCTTTACGACGTACGAATTCGCCTTCGTAACGGATACCTTTACCTTTATAAGGCTCAGGAGGACGGACAGCGCGGATGTTGGAAGCAATCGCACCAACACGCTCCTTGTCGATACCCTTAATTGAAATCTTTGTATTAGCAGGAACTTCGATTTCGATACCAGCTTCTGGTTCGAATTCTACTGGATGAGAGTAACCAACGTTCAAAACAAGCTTAGTACCTTGTTTTTGAGCACGGTAACCTACACCGATAAGTTCAAGGTTTCTTTCGAAGCCTTTAGAAACACCTTCAACCATGTTTGCGATCAAAGCACGAGTCGTTCCATGTAATGAACGATGTTCTTTTGATTCTGATGGACGAGTGATGCTCACTACGTTCTCTTGGATTTCTACATTTATATCCGGGCTGAATGTACGAGACAATTCACCTTTAGGACCTTTTACAGTTACATTATTGGCATCAGTAGTAATTGTAACGCCTGCTGGCACCTCGATAGGTTTTTTACCTACACGTGACATACTGTTGCACCTCCATTCATTTCAAAAAATATTACCAAACGTATCCTAGTACTTCTCCACCGACTTGTTTAGCACGGGCTTCTTTGTCTGTTAAAACTCCTTGAGAAGTTGAAACAAGAGCTACACCCAGTCCGTTTAGTACTCTAGGAACTTCGTCAGCTTTTGCATATACGCGTAGACCTGGTTTAGAAATACGCTTTAATCCAGTGATTACACGTTCGTTGTTAGAACCGTATTTTAAGAAGATGCGGATAACACCTTGCTTGTTATCTTCTACAAATTCAATATCGCGTACGAAACCTTCACGTTTAAGGATTTCTGCGATTTCTTTTTTGATGTTAGAAGCAGGTATTTCTAGCTTCTCGTGACGTACCATATTCGCATTACGGATGCGAGTAAGCATATCTGCAATTGGATCTGTCAATGTCATATTAATTTACCTCCTTCCCAATATAGGGTTTTACCAGCTAGCTTTTTTGACGCCAGGAATTTGACCCTTGTAAGCAAGTTCACGGAAACAGATACGGCAAAGTTTGAATTTGCGGATTACTGAATGTGGACGGCCACAACGCTCACAGCGAGTGTATCCTTGAACAGGATGCTTAGGTTCACGTTTTTGTTTTGCGATCATTGATTTTTTAGCCACATTTTCGCCTCCCTTATTTAGAGATTACTTTTGAAATGGCATTCCGAATTGTGTCAATAACTCACGTGATTCTTCATCAGAGTTTGCTGTAGTAACGATAACGATATCCATTCCGCGTACTTTGGAAACTTTATCATAATCGATCTCTGGGAAAATCAACTGCTCTTTAACACCAAGAGTGTAGTTACCGCGACCATCGAATGCTTTTTTAGAGATACCGCGGAAGTCACGTACACGAGGTAGAGATACAGAGATAAGCTTATCTAGGAACTCATACATGCGTTCGCCGCGAAGTGTTACTTTCGCACCGATAGGCATACCTTCACGAAGACGGAAACCTGCGATAGATTTTTTAGCTTTAGTTACGACTGGTTTTTGACCAGTGATTAATGTTAACTCTTCAACAGCAACATCCATTGATTTTGCATTAGAAACAGCATCACCGACACCCATGTTAAGAACGATTTTTTCAATCTTAGGCACCTGCATTACTGATTTATAACTGAATTTGCTCATTAGAGCTGGAGTAATTTCGTCATTAAATTTTGCTTTTAGGCGGTTCATTTGAGTACCTCCCTTCTTCTTTAAACTATTTATCTAGAACTTCACCAGATTTTTTTGCTACACGTACATTCTTACCATCAACCTTCTTGAATCCTACACGAGTTGGTTCATTCGTCTTAGGGTCAAGCAGCATAACATTCGATACATGAACAGGTGCCTCTTGGCTGATGATTCCGCCTTGCGGATTTGTTTGAGAAGGTTTTGAATGTTTTTTGGTAACATTGATTCCTTCTACGATCACACGGTCTTTTTTAGGTAGAGCTGTTAGTACCACGCCCGTTTTACCTTTATCTTTACCTGTGATAACCATTACTTTATCGCCTTTTTTTACATGCATTAGTCGCACCTCCTCTTAACGCACAATAGGTTCTATTAAAGAACTTCTGGAGCTAAAGATACAATTTTCATAAAGTTATTTTCGCGCAATTCACGTGCTACCGGTCCGAAGATACGAGTACCACGGGGTCCTTTATCATCACGGATAATTACACATGCGTTTTCATCGAACTTAATGTATGTTCCGTCAGTACGGCGTACACCGCTCTTTGTACGAACAACAACTGCTCTTACTACGTCGCCTTTTTTAACAACGCCACCTGGTGTTGCTTGTTTTACTGTACATACGATAACATCACCGATATTAGCTGTTTTACGGCCAGATCCGCCAAGTACTTTAATAGTTAAAACTTCACGAGCACCAGAGTTGTCGGCAACTTTCAAACGAGATTCTTGTTGAATCATCTAGGTAACCTCCCTTCGGAAAACAAATATCCGAACTTTTATTAGATAATTACTGCTTTTTCTACTACTTCTATTAAGCGGAAACGTTTTGTAGCTGAAAGTGGGCGAGTTTCCATAATACGAACTACATCGCCAGTTTTAGCTTCGTTTTGCTCATCATGAGCTTTGAACTTTTTAGAGTACTTTACGCGTTTGCCGTATAATGAATGTTTTTTGTAAGTTTCAATAAGAACTGTAACTGTTTTATCCATTTTGTCGGAAACAACACGTCCAGTGTAAACCTTACGTTGGTTGCGTTCACTCATTCTGCAAACCTCCTCTCAATTTATCGATTGTTAACCCCGATCTCTCTTTCATGGATTACAGTTTTCATACGAGCGATCGCCTTACGTACTTCACGAATACGAGCAGTGTTTTCAAGTTGTCCTGTCGCAAGCTGGAAGCGAAGGTTAAATAGTTCTTCTTTTAAAGATTTTACTTTTTGATCAATTTCGGCAGTGGTTAAGTCACGGATTTCATTAGTTTTCATTTGATTCACCACCAATTTCTTCACGTTTCACAAACTTAGTTTTGATAGGTAGTTTGTGTGATGCAAGACGTAATGCTTCACGAGCAACCTCTTCAGATACACCTGCAATTTCAAACATGATCTTTCCAGGCTTCACTACTGCTACCCAACCTTCAGGAGCACCTTTACCAGAACCCATTCGGACTTCTAGAGGTTTAGCAGTGTAAGGTTTATGAGGGAAAATTTTAATCCACACTTTACCGCCACGTTTCATGTAACGAGTCATAGCAATACGTGCAGCTTCGATTTGTCGGTTAGTGATCCATGAAGCTTCTACAGCTTGAAGACCGTATTCACCAAATGCAACCTCTTGGCCGCCTTTTGCGCGTCCACGCATTTTACCACGATGTTCACGACGATACTTAACGCGTTTAGGTAATAACATAATTATTTTCCTCCTTCCTCAGATTTCTTCTTAGCAGGAAGGACCTCTCCACGATAGATCCATACTTTAACACCAAGTTTACCGTAAGTTGTGTCAGCTTCAGCATGAGCATAATCAATGTCAGCGCGAAGTGTATGAAGTGGAACTGTTCCTTCGCTGTAATGTTCAGCACGAGCGATATCTGCACCGCCAAGACGACCAGATACTTGAGTTTTGATACCCTTAGCTCCTGCGCGCATTGCACGTTGGATAGATTGTTTTTGAGCACGACGGAAAGATACACGGTTTTCTAATTGACGAGCGATGTTCTCTGCAACTAGCTTAGCATCTAGGTCTGCTCTCTTGATTTCGACGATGTTGATGTGTACACGCTTAGAAGTAAGCTCGTTCAAAGCTTTACGCAAAGCTTCAACCTCTGTACCACCTTTACCGATAACCATACCAGGTTTTGCTGTATGAATTGTGATATTAATGCGGTTTGCCGCACGCTCGATTTCTACTTTAGAAACAGATGCGTCAACTAAACGTTTTGCAATATATTCACGTACTTTAAGGTCTTCGTGCAGAAGATTGGCATAATCTTTATCAGCGTACCATTTTGATTCCCAATCACGTATTATTCCTACACGCAGTCCGACTGGATGTACTTTTTGACCCACGAATTATCCCTCCTTCTTTTCTGATACCACGATTGTGATGTGGCTTGTGCGTTTGTTGATTTGGCTTGCACGACCCATCGCACGAGGGCGGAAGCGTTTCATTGTTGGACCTTCGTTAACAAAGGCATCAGAGATGACCAAGTTGTTTACGTCCATGTCATAGTTATGTTCTGCGTTAGCGATAGCAGATTTCAATACTTTCTCAACTACTGGAGAAGCAGCTTTAGGAGTAAGATTTAAAATCGCTACAGCTTCGCCTACTTGCTTACCTCGGATTAGATCAACCACTAAACGTACCTTACGAGGAGCAATACGAACTGTATTAGCGACAGCTTTAGCTTGCATTAGGATACCCTCCTCTCAATTAGCGTCTTGTTTTCTTGTCATCATTTCCATGACCTTTGTAAGCACGAGATGGTGCGAATTCACCAAGCTTGTGTCCTACCATATCTTCAGTAACATATACCGGTACATGTTTACGACCATCATAAACTGCGATTGTATGACCAATGAAATCCGGGAATATTGTTGAACGGCGTGACCAAGTCTTAACAACTTGCTTCTTTTCGCCTTCGTTCAACTTCTCGATTTTTTCCATCAAATGATCATCAACAAAAGGTCCCTTTTTTAAGCTACGACCCATGTTTGAACCTCCCTTCGTGATTGTTCTACGGCTCTTTTTTTGAACCGTAGTTCAATCCCGTTATTTTTTGCGACGGCGCACAATAAATTTGTCAGATTTGCTCTTCTTCTTACGAGTCTTGAATCCAAGAGTTGGTTTACCCCAAGGAGACATTGGAGATTTACGTCCGATAGGAGCGCGTCCTTCACCACCACCGTGTGGATGGTCGTTAGGGTTCATTACAGATCCACGTACAGTTGGGCGTTTGCCTAACCAGCGAGAACGACCTGCTTTACCGATGTTAATAAGTTCGTGCTGTTCATTTCCAACTTGACCTACAGTTGCGCGGCAAGATGAAAGAATCATGCGAACCTCACCAGAGTTTAAACGCACAAGTACGTATTTACCTTCTTTACCAAGAACCTGAGCTGATGTACCAGCAGAACGAACCAATTGTCCGCCTTTACCTGGCTTAAGTTCGATGTTATGAACAACAGTACCTACAGGGATGTTGATAAGTGGTAATGCGTTACCTACTTTAATATCTGCTTCAGGGCCAGACATTACTTCTATTCCTACTTGAAGTGTCTTAGGAGCAAGAATGTAACGCTTTTCTCCATCTACATAGTTGATTAATGCAATGTTTGCTGAACGGTTAGGATCATATTCTATTGTAGCAACGCGTCCTGGTATACCATCTTTGTCACGTTTGAAATCGATGACACGATATTGACGCTTATGACCGCCGCCTTGATGACGAACTGTTAACTTACCTTGGTTGTTACGGCCGCCTTTTCTGTGTAAAGGCGCAAGCAATGACTTTTCTGGTTTGTCAGTAGTAATCTCTGCAAAGTCAGAACTAGTCATTCCGCGACGACCATTAGAGGTTGGTTTATACTTTTTAATCGCCATGTTTTTCCCTCCTCTTCTAAATTATTGGATTAAACTTCAAAGAATTCGATTTCTTTGCTTTCAGTTGTAAGAGTGACAATCGCTTTACGACGTTTGTTCGTATAGCCGGCATGTCGTCCCATACGCTTAAATTTTCCTTTGTAATTCATAACGTTCACTTTTGCAACTTTAACGCCGAAGATAACTTCAACTGCATCTTTAACTTGAGTTTTGTTAGCTCTAGTATCGACTTCAAAAGTGTATTTTTTTTCAGCCATTAGATCAGTTGAATGTTCTGTAATTACGGGGCGCTTAATGATATCGCGTGCATCCATTATGCAAGCACCTCCTCTACTTTTTCAACTGCTGCTTTAGTGATGATTAATTTGTCATGAGCTACAACATCAAGTACGCTGATTCCGTTAGCTGCAACTACTGTTACACCAGGAATGTTGCGTGCTGATAGCGCTACATAATCTTCTGATCCTTCTGTTACCACTAATGTCTTAGAGTTTACAGAAAGATTTTTCAAAACTCCAGCGAATTCTTTTGTCTTTGGAGAATCAAACACAAGAGATTCTAATACTAGAATGTTTTCTTCTGCTACCTTAGTAGATAGAGCAGATTTAATAGCTAAGCGTCTAACCTTTTTAGGAAGCTTGTAGCTGTAGCTGCGTGGAACCGGTCCAAATACGACACCACCGCCGCGCCATTGTGGAGATCTGATAGATCCTTGACGTGCACGACCAGTACCTTTTTGACGCCATGGTTTACGCCCACCGCCTCTTACTTCAGAACGGCCTTTTACTTTGCTTGTACCTTGACGCTGAGATGCTCTTTGCATGATAACAGCTTCATATAGTACGTTTTGGTTTGGTTCAATACCAAACACTGAATCATTAAGTTCTACATCACCAACTTTTGATCCGCTTTGGTTAAATAATGCTACTTTCGGCATTCGTGTTTCCTCCTTTCCAACAGAGTTTTATTATTTTGCCTTTACGCCAGTTTTGATTTTAAGCATTGCTTTTTTAGGTCCAGGAACATTCCCTTTAACTAGAAGCAAGTTGCGCTCTGCATCAATCTTAACGATTTCAAGGTTTTGGATTGTAATTTGCTCTCCGCCCATGCGCCCAGGTAATAATTTACCTTTGAAAACACGGTTTGGATCAACAGGTCCCATTGAACCAGGACGACGATGGTAACGAGAACCATGGGACATAGGTCCACGGGATTGGTTATGACGCTTGATAGCACCTTGGAAACCTTTACCCTTTGAAATTCCTGTTACATCAACGATATCGCCTTCTGCGAAAATTTCTACTTTGACTTCTTGACCTACTTCATAGTCTGAAGAGTTAACTCCGCGGAATTCACGGATGAAGCGCTTAGGAGCAGTTTCAGCTTTAGCAACGTGTCCTTTTTCCGGTTTGTTAGAAAGCTTTTCGCGTTTGTCTTCGAAACCGATTTGGATAGCTTCGTAGCCATCTACCTCTGATGATTTCTTTTGAAGAACAACGTTTCCAGCTGCTTCGATAACAGTTACCGGGATAAGATCACCGTTTTCAGCAAAAACTTGAGTCATACCGATTTTTCTACCTAAGATTCCTTTGGTCATAAGTCACACCTCCTGAATTGTTTTTGTATAATAATTATAATTTGATTTCAATATCGACACCAGATGGAAGATCTAAACGCATTAGCGCATCAACCGTTTGTGGTGTTGGGTTAACAATATCGATTAAGCGTTTATGCGTACGCATTTCGAACTGCTCACGAGCATCTTTGTACTTATGGACCGCACGAAGAATTGTGTAAATAGATTTCTCAGTCGGAAGCGGAATTGGGCCGGACACTGCCGCACCAGAACGCTTTGCTGTTTCTACAATCTTCTCTGCAGATTGATCAAGGATTCTGTGATCATACGCTTTTAAACGAATACGAATTTTTTGTTTTGCCATTATTTTCCCTCCTTCTTTCGCCTATTTTAAGATAGACATTCTCCATGGAAATTTCCCACACACTCGCCATGGCAAAGCGGCCGGGTGTGTCAGCAACCTTCCATTTCATCGCAGTCAAAGACCAACATTGTCTATTATAACTAATTCACAGCAGATATGCAACATTTAATTAAATATCTTTGTTATTAGCGCACTTTTACAATTATACAAATCTACATGGGTGTTTGCAAGGGGGATATCAGATTTCAAAATATTTCTATTAGGTAGTGGTTATTTAAAAGGTGACAAGTATTTCTACTCCTGGTTAACTGGGTTTTGGCAGCCTGTTTCATTATCAAAGGCTTGAAGATCTCTTGGGTCTTATACCTATTGTTTGTATATATCCATTTATATAGAAAGAAAAAGTTAACCGATGTCTGATTAAAGTGGAAAATGCAGGTTTCTGTGTTTTAGATTATTGGGTACAGTACAGTATATATATCAAATAATTATATGTAGTACTAAGGGAAATTCTCTTTTATCAAGACTCTTTTCGTAAACTTGGTTGCTAATTAATATATTTTTTATAAAAATCCCTAAGTAAACTGGAACTATCCAGGTAAGCAGAAAGAAAAGAGCTACCCCTACGTTTAGAGATAAACCTTATTATCCGGGGAAAAATTCGGCTCTTGACATTTTCTAAAAGCAACAAAATATGCGAATACAGCCTTTATCAGATATCAACCTTATTATAATTGGTTTCTATGAAATAACTTATCATTAGTGAACCCCTATAAATGTGAGTAGTATCCAGCAGCCCTATCGATATAAAAGTTCGTTTCTCTTCTAGTTGCTCCATTATTTCTTTAAATTCTTTCTCTATTGCTAGTTTTCTTCATTACTCTTACCATTATCTTTTTACTTTAATGATTCGTTCCTTCGATATCTTTCTATCCTTTACTGGTACGTTCCCCACAGATAGCGAAATGTATTACTCTCGATAACCAGGATAGGATGAAAGATAGTATGAATGCATCCTGAATTCAGAGCAAATAAAAAAGCAGATGGGCTCCGGATCCCATCTGCTTTAGTATTAATCTAAAAGTAAAGACTACTCTTGGATTGTAGCAACTACTCCAGCGCCTACAGTACGTCCACCCTCACGGATAGAGAACTTAGTACCTTCTTCGATAGCGATTGGAGAGATTAGTTCAACTGTCATTTCAATGTTATCTCCAGGCATAACCATTTCTACGCCTTCAGGAAGATTACAGATACCAGTTACATCAGTTGTACGGAAGTAGAACTGAGGACGGTAGTTAGTGAAGAATGGAGTGTGACGTCCACCCTCTTCTTTAGAAAGAACATATACTTCAGCTTTGAACTTTGTGTGTGGAGTGATTGTACCTGGCTTTGCAAGTACTTGTCCACGTTGGATGTCTTCACGTGCTACACCACGAAGAAGAGCTCCGATGTTGTCACCAGCTTCAGCATAATCAAGAAGCTTACGGAACATTTCTACACCAGTTACAGTAGTAGATTTAGGCTCCTCAGAAAGACCGATGATATCGATAGTGTCTCCAACTTTAACTTGTCCACGCTCTACACGTCCAGTTGCAACTGTACCACGGCCAGTGATTGAGAATACATCCTCAACAGGCATCATGAATGGTTTTTCAGTGTCACGCTCTGGAGTTGGAATGTAGCTGTCAACAGCTTCCATTAGTTCGTAGATTTTCTCTTCCCACTCAGCTTCTCCTTCAAGAGCTTTAAGAGCAGAACCTTTGATTACTGGTACATCATCACCAGGGAAATCGTATTCAGAAAGAAGGTCACGAACTTCCATTTCTACTAGTTCTAGTAGCTCTTCGTCGTCAACCATATCACATTTGTTCATGAATACTACTAGGTATGGAACACCAACTTGACGAGAAAGAAGGATGTGCTCACGAGTCTGAGGCATAGGGCCATCAGCAGCAGAAACAACTAGGATTCCGCCATCCATTTGTGCCGCACCAGTGATCATGTTTTTAACGTAGTCAGCATGTCCTGGGCAGTCAACGTGTGCATAGTGGCGAGTATCAGTTTCATACTCAACGTGTGCTGTAGAGATTGTGATACCACGCTCTCTTTCTTCTGGAGCACCATCAATTTGGTCATAAGCCATAGCAGTACCACGGCCGTATTTTTTATGCAAAGTAGTTGTGATTGCAGCTGTTAGTGTAGTTTTACCATGGTCAACGTGACCAATTGTACCGATATTAGCATGTTCCTTGGAACGATCGAATTTTTCCTTACCCATTTGGAATTCCTCCTTTAAATTATAAAAAAGTTAAGTATATTTTATATGGCTGTCAGAAGGCAGGGGTACCACCTTCTTAGACACCATAGCTTACACTAGTATTTATACTTCATTATAGTGAATAAATCAATTATTCACCTTTATTTTTTTTGATGATTTCTTCAGCGATTGATTTTGGTACTTCTTCATAATGGTCGAAGTGCATAGAGTATGTTCCGCGACCTTGCGTGTTAGAACGCAATGAAGTAGCATAACCAAACATTTCAGAAAGTGGGACGAAGGATTTAACTACTTGCGCGTTACCGCGAGCTTCCATACCTTCTACACGTCCACGACGGGAAGTGATATCACCCATGATGTCTCCCATGTATTCTTCTGGGATAACAACTTCAACTCTCATCATTGGCTCAAGGATAGCTGGATCACACTTAGAAACTGCGTTCTTAAGTGCAAGTGAAGCAGCTACTTTAAAGGCCATTTCAGAAGAATCGACGTCATGGTAAGAACCATCTACAAGCCTAGCTTTTACATCGATTAATGGATAGCCAGCGATAACACCATTTTCCATAGCGTCTGCAAGACCGGCTTGTACTGCAGGAACGTATTCACGAGGAACAACTCCACCTACAATGCCATTTTCGAATTCGAAGCCTTTTCCTTCTTCGTTCGGAGAGAATTCAATCCAAACGTGACCGAATTGACCACGACCACCTGATTGACGGGCAAATTTACCCTCAACTTTAGCAGATCCGCGGAAAGTTTCACGATAAGATACCTGTGGTGCACCAACGTTAGCTTCAACTTTGAATTCGCGTCTCATACGATCCACGATGATATCTAAATGAAGTTCACCCATACCCGCAATGATAACCTGTCCAGTTTCCTGGTCAGTATGCGCACGGAATGTAGGATCTTCTTCTTGAAGTTTTTGAAGTGCAGTCGTCATCTTATCCTGGTCAGCTTTAGATTTAGGTTCAACCGAAAGTGAGATAACAGGCTCTGGGAATTCCATGGATTCAAGGATTACTAGACCCTTTTCATCACATAGAGTGTCACCAGTAGATGTATCCTTCAAACCAACAGCAGCTGCGATATCTCCAGCGTATACTGTTGAGATTTCCTCACGAGAGTTAGCATGCATTTGCAGGATACGACCTACACGCTCACGCTTACCTTTCGTAGAGTTCTGCACGTATGAACCAGAATCAAGTGTTCCGGAATATACGCGGAAGAATGTTAGTTTACCAACATAAGGGTCAGTCATAACTTTAAAAGCTAATGCAGAGAAAGGAGCTTCATCAGTTGATGGAAGAGATACTTCTTCTTCTGTATCCGGAATGATTCCCTTGATATTAGCAACATCTGATGGTGCCGGAAGATAATCGATGACAGCATCGATCAACAACTGAACACCTTTGTTTTTGAAGGCAGAACCACAAAGAACAGGATAGAATTCAACACTGTTAGTCGCTTTACGAATTGCAGCTTTCAATTCATCGATTGAGAATTCTTCACCTTCAAGGTATTTCATCATTAATTCTTCATCAAGTTCAGAAACCGCTTCAATCAGTTTTCCACGGTACTCATCTGCTTGATCTTTGTACTCTTCTGGGATTTCACGGGCATCAGCACGTGTTCCAAGATCATCTTCATAGAAATAAGCTTTCATTTCTACAAGGTCGATGATTCCTTCGAATTCATCTTCAGCACCGATTGGCAGCTGAATAGGATGGGCATTCGCTTGAAGACGGTCATGCAATGTTCCTACAGAGTATAAGAAGTCTGCACCGATTTTGTCCATCTTGTTTATGAATACAACACGAGGTACACCGTAAGTTGTTGCCTGGCGCCAAACCGTTTCAGTTTGAGGCTCAACTCCAGACTGAGCGTCCAGAACTGCTACCGCACCATCAAGTACACGAAGGGAACGTTCAACTTCTACTGTGAAGTCTACGTGTCCTGGTGTATCGATAATGTTGATACGATGGTCTTTCCAAGATGCTGTTGTTGCAGCAGATGTGATCGTGATTCCACGCTCCTGCTCCTGCTCCATCCAGTCCATCTGAGAAGCTCCTTCGTGAGTTTCACCAATTTTATGAATACGTCCAGTATAGAAAAGGATACGCTCTGTTGCTGTTGTTTTCCCAGCATCGATGTGAGCCATGATACCGATATTACGAGTCTTTTCTAAGGAGAACTCTCTAGGCATGTCGTCTTTCTCCTTCCATTAAAGAAAATTATTTTATATAGTAGAAGATTACCAACGGTAGTGAGCAAACGCTTTGTTTGCTTCCGCCATCTTGTGCATATCTTCACGCTTCTTAACTGAAGCACCAGTGTTATTAGCTGCATCAAGGATTTCGTTAGCTAAACGCTCTTCCATTGTCTTTTCACCGCGAAGACGAGAGTAGTTTACTAACCAACGAAGACCTAAAGTAGTACGACGCTCAGGACGAACTTCTACAGGTACTTGGTAGTTAGCACCACCAACACGACGTGCTTTTACTTCTAATACCGGCATGATATTTTTCAAAGCTTGATCGAATACTTCCATTGCATCTTTTCCAGAACGCTCGCTGATAAGATCAAACGCTGCGTATAGTTTCTTTTGAGCTTTACCTCTCTTACCGTCAATCATGATTTTGTTGATTAGACGAGAAACTAATTTGGAATTGTACATTGGATCAGGAAGTACATCTCTTTTTGCTACAGGACCTTTACGTGGCATGTGTTTTCCTCCTTTCAACGAAAATAATCTATTCGTTAAATTAATTCTTTATTATTTTTTTGCTGCTTTAGGACGCTTAGTACCGTATTTAGAACGGCCTTGCATACGACCTTCAACACCAGCTGTGTCCAACGCACCGCGAACGATGTGATAGCGCACTCCTGGTAAATCTTTTACACGTCCGCCGCGAATCAACACGACACTGTGTTCTTGAAGATTGTGGCCAATCCCAGGAATGTATGCAGTTACCTCGATTCCGTTTGTTAAACGTACACGAGCGTATTTACGCAACGCTGAGTTTGGTTTCTTTGGAGTCATTGTACCAACACGAGTACATACACCGCGTTTCTGTGGAGATGAAAGGTTAGTGTTTACTTTTTTGAAGCTGTTATAACCTTTGTTCAACGCTGGTGAAGTTGACTTTGTTGATTTAGACTGGCGTGGTTTACGCACTAATTGATTAATAGTAGGCATGTAAATATCCTCCCTTCTTATATTTTATAAGCCCACACATCCAGGTGGTTCATTTTTGTGTAAAAACAAAGTCTTTGCAGATCTCTAGCTGCAAAAACTATTTTACTTAATAATAGCAACAGCTGCCGCTCCAACTTCAATTCCACATGACTTCCCTAGCTTACGCATGGAATCAACTCGTGTCACCGGAACATCCATTTCATTGGCTGTTTGTATTACCTTGGAAGTAACTTTGTGATCAGCATCATCGGCTACGACCAATAGTGTTACAAGGCCATTTTTTAAAGCTTTGACTGTCTGCTTTGTTCCTACAATGATTTCACTAGCCTGTGATACTTTTTCATAAGACATATTACATCCTCCAAAGTAACAGGTTACAGTATAGGAGCAACCTTGAATATATTATCATCTTAAAAATATAATGTCAATAACCTAAAGAAATAATTTATTAGTGCGGCGCTTTTTATTCTGTCTAATTATGATTGCCACAGATATCAGCTCCAGGTGTGCCTCCCCCAGGAGGCAGCACACCTTCAACTTCAGGTAAGAATCCTGGAGCCAATTAGCGGTCAAACCTTAATCTTTTGGGACAGCCTTTTTTGCACCGCACTAATATTAATTATTCCACTGTTACTGTTTCTTCAGTTTCTTCTTCCATCAAAGGTTCTGCTTTGCGATAGCGCTGCATTCCCGTTCCAGCTGGAACAAGTTTACCGATGATGACATTTTCTTTCAAGCCAAGCAATTCATCGCGCTTGCCTTTAATTGCTGCATCTGTAAGGACACGCGTTGTCTCCTGGAAGGATGCTGCAGACAAGAATGAATCTGTTTCAAGAGAGGCTTTTGTAATACCGAGCAATACCGGACGTCCGGTTGCTGGTACATCCCCACTGAGAATGGCTTTTTCGTTTGCATCCGTAAACTGATGGATGTCGAGCAATGTACCAGGAAGCACTTCAGTTTCACCTGCATCAATGACTCTTACTTTTCTCATCATTTGACGCACCATAACCTCTACGTGCTTATCTCCGATTTCAACACCCTGCATACGGTAAACTTTCTGTACTTCACGAAGCAAGTACTCCTGAACAGCATTTACGTCCTTAACTTGAAGAAGTTCTTTAGGATCGATGGAGCCTTCTGTGATTCCCTGTCCTCTTATGACACGGTCATTTACACCGTATTTCAAGCGGGCCGTATATGGCGCAGTGTAAGTCCTTGTTTCCACGTCACCCTGTACAGTTATCTCATATTGACGATCTTTTCCTTCTGAAATAGAAGTAATAACACCATCAATTTCAGAGATGACAGCCTGCCCTTTTGGATGGCGGGCCTCAAAGATTTCCTGAATACGCGGAAGACCTTGTGTAATATCGTCCCCTGCAACCCCTCCTGTATGGAAGGTACGCATCGTAAGCTGTGTACCTGGCTCACCAATGGACTGTGCTGCAATGATACCCACAGCTTCCCCAACTTCAACTTTCTGGCCTGTAGCAAGGTTTGTGCCGTAACACTTCTCACACACACCATGTCGCGTATTACAAGTGAACGCGGAACGAATATAAACAGATTCGAGACCGGCGTCAATGATTTCCTTAGCAAAATCCTGAGTGATCAATTGATTTTCCTCAACAATCACTTCACCTGTCGAAGGATGCTTGATCGCTCTGCGTGAATAACGTCCGACTAGGCGCTCTTCAAGCGGTTCAATGATCTCGGTACCATCCTTGATCGATGCAACATGAAGTCCTCGGTCCGTTCCACAATCTTCTTCACGGACAATAACATCCTGCGCAACATCTACAAGGCGGCGTGTAAGGTAACCTGAGTCAGCTGTCTTAAGTGCCGTATCGGCAAGACCTTTACGGGCACCGTGAGTGGATATGAAGTACTCAAGTACTGTTAAACCTTCACGGAAACTTGATTTAATTGGAAGCTCGATTATGCGTCCGGCCGGGTTGGCCATGAGTCCGCGCATACCTGCAAGCTGAGTGAAGTTGGACGCGTTACCACGGGCACCAGAGTCACTCATCATGAAGATAGGGTTGCTTCGGTCAAGTGTAGCCATCAACTTGCCTTGGATTGTATCCTTGGCAGCACTCCAAATTGAGATTACTCTGTCATAACGCTCTTCTTCTGTGATTAAACCACGCTTGAATTGCTTCAGCACGTTATCCACTTTGGATTGAGCCTCTTTCAGAATCTCTTCTTTTTCGGCCAATACGACGATATCGGCGATACCTACTGTAATACCTGCTTTGGTAGAGTATCTGAACCCAAGGTCCTTCATGCGGTCAAGCATGCGGGATGTTTCTGTGATCGCAAAGCGTTTGAAGACTTCAGCGATAACATTCCCAAGGAATCCTTTTTTGAATGGGTGAATCAGTTCTCTATTCTTTAACTCTTCCTTGATATCCGTACCAGGAGCAACAAAGTACTTCTCTGGAGTCACTGTTTCCAGGTTGCTCTGAGTTGGTTCGTTGATGAACGGGAAACTGTCAGGAAGTATTTCATTAAAGATAATTTTACCCACAGTCGTCAACAGAAGCTGTTTGTTTTGTTCATCAGTGAATGTTCTATTATTAACCGACGCTGATGCAACCGCAATGCGTGAATGTAAGTGTACATAACCGTTTTGGTATGCAAGCAGGGCTTCGTTAGCATCGTTGTATATACTTCCTTCCCCTTTGGCACCTTCGCGCTCCATAGTCAGGTAATAGTTACCAAGAACCATATCCTGAGATGGAGTTACAACCGGCTTACCATCTTTCGGGTTAAGGATGTTCTGTGCGGCAAGCATCAGCATTCTTGCTTCCGCTTGAGCCTCAGATGATAAAGGTACATGGACAGCCATTTGGTCACCGTCGAAATCTGCGTTATAAGCAGTACATACGAGCGGGTGAAGGCGGATTGCTCTTCCTTCTACCAATGTCGGCTCGAACGCCTGGATTCCCAATCTGTGTAGAGTAGGGGCACGGTTAAGCAGTACTGGGTGCTCTTTGATTACCTCTTCAAGGACATCCCATACTTCAGGCTGTACTCTTTCAATTTTGCGTTTCGCACTCTTGATGTTGTGTGCTATGCCTTTTTCAACAAGTTCTTTCATGACGAACGGCTTGAATAATTCAAGGGCCATTTCTTTCGGAAGTCCGCACTGATACATCTTCAAGTTAGGACCAACGACGATTACTGAACGGCCAGAGTAGTCAACACGCTTACCAAGAAGGTTTTGGCGGAAGCGCCCTTGTTTTCCTTTAAGCATATGCGAAAGTGATTTCAATGGTCTGTTACCAGGACCTGTTACAGGACGGCCTCTGCGGCCATTGTCAATCAATGCATCGACTGCTTCCTGGAGCATGCGCTTTTCGTTTTGAACGATGATGCTAGGTGCTCCAAGATCCAATAAACGTTTCAGGCGGTTATTACGGTTAATTACACGGCGGTACAAGTCATTAAGATCTGATGTTGCAAATCGCCCGCCATCAAGCTGTACCATTGGGCGCAGCTCTGGAGGAATGACTGGCAGGACATCAAGGATCATCCAGTCAGGATCATTTCCTGAGTTCCTGAATGACTCTACCACTTCAAGTCTTTTGATTGCACGAGTTCGGCGCTGGCCTTGAGCAGTTTTTAATTCCTCTTTCAAGAAATCGGCTTCTTTATCAAGGTCGATGTCTTGAAGGATTTTTTTAATTGCCTCAGCACCCATTGCTGCCTGGAATTTCACACCGTATTTTTCACGATACGCTCGAAATTCTTTTTCCGAGAGAAGCTGCTTTTTCTCAAGAGCTGTATCTCCCGGTTCTGTCACTACATAGGAAGCGAAATAGATGACTTCCTCCAAAGCGCGGGGGGACATGTCTAAGACAAGTCCCATACGGCTTGGGATTCCTTTAAAGTACCAGATATGCGATACAGGTGCCGCAAGCTCGATATGCCCCATTCTTTCACGGCGCACCTTCGCTTTTGTAACCTCTACTCCACAACGGTCACAGACAACACCTTTATAGCGGACACGTTTGTATTTTCCACAATGACATTCCCAGTCCTTTGTAGGTCCGAAAATGCGCTCACAGAACAAACCGTCTTTTTCAGGCTTTAACGTACGATAATTGATAGTTTCCGGCTTTTTGACTTCACCAAATGACCAAGAACGAATCTTGTCAGGTGATGCAAGGCCGATTTTCATATATTCAAAGTTATTAACATCTAGCAAGGGGCCTACCTCCCTTTTAATCTACAGGTTCTAACCCTAATTGCTCCGAATCCGGCTATTCTTTCGACCCAACTGTTTCGGATTCTTGTTGATCCTTGTCTGCGATATTTAAAGTATCTGCCTGCTGTGATTCTTCTTCATCTTCCATGTCACGCATTTCGATTTCCTCATCGTTGCTTGAAAGGATCTTAACATCCATACCTAAACTTTGAAGTTCTTTGATCAATACTTTGAATGATTCCGGAACACCAGGTTCAGGTACATTTTCGCCTTTGACAATTGCTTCATAAGTTTTCACACGACCGACAACATCATCAGACTTGACGGTAAGGATTTCTTGAAGTGTATAAGCTGCTCCGTATGCTTCAAGTGCCCATACTTCCATTTCACCGAAACGCTGTCCGCCGAATTGAGCTTTACCGCCCAACGGCTGCTGCGTGACAAGTGAGTAAGGTCCAGTTGAACGAGCATGAAGTTTGTCGTCAACCATGTGAGCCAGCTTGATCATATACATGATACCGACCGACACACGGTTATCGAATGGTTCACCGCTGCGTCCGTCATACAGGACAGTCTTCGCATCTCTCGCCATGCCTGCTTCTTCAATGGTGGACCAAACATCTTCCTCACGTGCACCATCAAATACTGGTGATGCAACATGAATGCCAAGGTATCTTGCTGCCATACCAAGATGGAGCTCAAGCACCTGACCGATATTCATACGGGATGGAACACCCAGCGGGTTCAACATGATATCAATTGGTGTACCATCAGGCAGGAACGGCATATCTTCTTCCGGGAGTATACGCGAGATAACACCTTTGTTACCATGTCGTCCAGCCATTTTATCCCCTTCAGAGATCTTACGTTTCTGAACGATGTATGCACGAACCAGCTGATTTACACCAGGAGGAAGCTCATCGCCGTCTTCACGGTTGAAGACTTTGACATCCAGGACAATACCACCGCCGCCGTGAGGTACACGAAGGGATGTGTCACGAACTTCTCGTGCTTTTTCACCGAAGATTGCATGAAGCAATCTTTCTTCAGCTGTTAGTTCCGTTACACCTTTAGGCGTAACCTTACCGACAAGCAGGTCTCCATCTTTTACTTCTGCACCGATACGGATGATTCCGCGATCATCAAGATTGCGAAGTGCATCTTCACCGACATTCGGGATATCGCGTGTGATTTCTTCAGGTCCCAGCTTTGTGTCTCTGGATTCTGATTCATATTCTTCAATGTGAATGGATGTGTAAACGTCGTCTTTCACAAGTCGTTCACTCATGATGATTGCATCCTCATAGTTGTAACCGTCCCAAGTCATGAAGCCGACCATTACGTTACGTCCGAGAGCAAGTTCACCTTTTTCCATTGAAGGACCGTCTGCAAGAATCTCACCTTTTGTCACCCTGTCACCTTCACTCACGATCGGGCGCTGGTTATAACATGTTCCCTGATTGGAACGGATGAATTTCTGCATTCTGTATTTATCAAGATCGCCTTTAACTTCCTGGCCATCAATCTCTTTGATTTGGCGTACCCAAACTTGTTTAGCTTCCACGCGCTCTACGATACCTTCGTGCCTGCAGATGACAGCAGCACCGGAATCCTTTGCGGACACGTGCTCCATTCCTGTCCCTACAATAGGTGCTTCAGGTATCAAAAGAGGCACAGCTTGACGCTGCATGTTCGCTCCCATAAGGGCACGGTTCGAGTCATCATTTTCAAGGAAGGGAATACATGCAGTCGCTGCGGAAACTACCTGTTTTGGCGATACATCCATATAGTCGATGCGGTCGCGCTTAACAACTGTATTTTCACCGCGGAAACGAGCAATGACTTCTTCGTCAATGAATGAACCATCATCGCTTAGGCGTGCATTCGCCTGTGCTACAACATAGTTATCCTCTTCGTCAGCTGTTAAGTAATCCATTCGGTTGGTTACTTTTCCGGTGTCAGGATCGACACGTCGGTAAGGTGTTTCAATGAATCCGAATCGGTTAACTTTTGCAAATGAAGATAAAGAGTTGATCAAACCGATGTTAGGACCCTCAGGTGTTTCGATAGGACACATACGCCCGTAATGGGAATAGTGAACATCTCGAACTTCAAATCCGGCACGTTCACGAGTAAGACCGCCTGGCCCCAATGCTGAAAGACGTCTCTTATGCGTCAGTTCAGCCAGCGGGTTGGTTTGATCCATAAACTGAGAAAGCTGCGAACTTCCGAAGAATTCCTTCATGGAAGCAATGACCGGTCTGATATTGATCAATTGCTGCGGAGTAATCGTGTTCGCATCCTGAATGGACATTCTTTCACGAACAACACGCTCCATACGGGAGAGACCGATTCTGAACTGATTTTGAAGCAATTCGCCTACAGAACGAAGACGCCTGTTGCCCAAGTGGTCAATATCATCCGTATCTCCGACTCCGTGAAGCAGATTAAAGAAGTAACTAATAGAAGAAATAATATCAGCAGGTGTAATGTGCTTAATTTCTTCTTCTACAAATGCGTTACTGATAACGTTAATCTCTTTTTCTCCCTCTTCATTAGGAGAGTAGATTTTAATAGACTGAAGTACTACATCCTCTTCCAAAACTCCGCCAGACTGCTGATAAGTTTTGAAGCCAATGCCTTTTTCTAAGTACGGAATAACTTTGTCGAGAGCACGGCGGTCAAGCACTGTGCCCTTCTCTGCTACAATCTCCCCTGTTTCGGGATCTGCCAGCGTTTCTGCCAGTGTCTGACCGAAGAGACGATTTTTAATATGAAGCTTTTTATTCATCTTGTAGCGTCCTACATTTGCAAGATCATATCTTTTAGGATCAAAAAAGCGTGAAACTAGAAGACTCTTTGCATTTTCTACTGTAGGCGGCTCACCCGGACGAAGACGCTCATAGATTTCCAGAAGCGCTTTCTCAATACCCTCAGTGTTATCCTTTTCGAGAGTATTGCGGATATACTCATTATCACCAACAAGATCAATGATTTCTTGATCAGAACCAAACCCAAGCGCACGCAATAACACGGTGACCGGTAATTTACGAGTACGGTCAATACGCACATGCACTACATCTTTCGCATCAGTTTCATATTCCAGCCACGCACCGCGGTTTGGAATAACGGTAGTAGTGAAGCCTTTTTTGCCGTTTTTGTCCATTTTGCCACTGAAGTAAACACTAGGTGAACGAACAAGCTGTGATACAATTACGCGTTCAGCCCCATTGATCACGAATGTTCCCGTATCTGTCATAAGCGGGAAATCACCCATAAACACGTCCTGGTCCTTAACTTCTCCGGTTTCTTTGTTCAACAAACGGACCTTTACTCTTAACGGCGCAGAATATGTTACATCTCGCTCTTTTGATTCTTCCACCGAGTATTTTGGCTCTCCAAGAGTGTAGTCAATAAACTCTAAGGAAAGATTACCAGTGAAGTCCTCAATCGGAGAAATGTCGCGAAACATCTCTCTTAATCCCTCATCAAGAAACCATTGATAGGATGATGTTTGAATTTCGATTAAATTTGGTAGATCCAATACTTCACTGATACGCGCAAAACTTCTGCGTTGGCGGTGTCGTCCATACTGAACTAGTTGACCTGTCAACTGATTCACCCCTCAAATCAAACGTTTTGGTTGCCTCTATATGTCTTAAAGTAGTACAACCACTCTACCATAAGACAAAAAGAAAAAGGGTTTTACTCCATAAAACCTCATTTTCCACATAACGAGCTATTATTTTATAATCTTTTCCAAATATCCCATGCTTTATACATATAGACATAATTCCGGAAAATAATATTTTTGCATTTTATAATACTAACATAGCCCCTATGTTACGTCAATTGATTTTCTTTTACAGACTTTAAAATATGATAGCCTTTTTTCTTGGCGGCTATCTCTACATTCCCATAGATTTCTTCCATTTTTTCGAGGGCCGAAGCTGCACCTTGTTTTTTCTGAATAACAACCCATAGTTCTCCTCCTGCAGCCAGATGGTTATGGCTGTCTGCAAGGATTTCATGAACAACCGCTTTACCAGCACGGATTGGAGGATTAGTAAGAATTGCAGAGAAGTTTTTCTCTTCTACATTCTCAAAACAGCTGCTTTCATAAGCAGATACATTAGTTATCCCATTGATATCCGCATTTTCCTTGGTCAGACCCAGCGCTCGTTCATTGACATCGACCATATGCACTATACGGTCAGGAAAAACTTTCGCCATCGAAAGGCCGATCGGTCCATATCCGCACCCTACATCCAGAAGGGGACCCGCCTTTTCATTTTCAGCAAAAGAATCAATCAGTAACCGAGAACCAAAGTCAATTTCATTCTTCGAAAAAACTCCTTGATCGGTTTTCAGCCTAAAATTAAAACCTCTCAGAAGAACTTCTATTTTTCGAGGATCACTCTTTACCTCAGGCGTTCGGGAATAATAATGATTTGTCATCACAAGCCTCCCATCCGGAATGTTAATCCCGGTTTTTAGACACCGGTATGCACACACCTTGATCTATCACTTATTATAAAAGAGCAAGCGCCTTGTTATACCCCTACAGGAAAACGCATCCTGCAAGGGACTGCATTCGTACCAATTAAAACGGAACACAGGGCGCTGGAGATGGTTAAGAACCGTAAACTAAGTTCTATAACCCAACCATAATACTTTTTTACTATGAACAAAAAAGCCCGCTATATTAGCGAGCTTCTAAATCTGTCGTGAATTACTTAACTTCTACGCCAGCTCCAACTTCTTCAAGTTTAGCTTTAAGTTCTTCAGCTTCCTCTTTAGAAATACCTTCTTTAAGAGCTTTTGGAGTGTTATCAACAAGTTCTTTCGCTTCTTTAAGACCAAGGCCTGTGATTTCACGAACAGCTTTGATAACTTTGATTTTTTGAGAACCAGCGCTCTCAAGAATAACGTCAAATTCAGTTTGCTCTGCAGCAGCGTCTCCGCCAGCAGCAGCACCCATTGCTACAGGAGCAGCAGCAGTTACACCAAATTCTTCTTCAATTGCTTTTACAAGATCGTTTAAATCAAGAACAGACATTTCTTTAATCGCATCGATAATTTGCTCTTTACTCATTTTATATTTCCTCCTATATTGTATGGAATAGTTTAAATTTTGTTTGCAAGTTAACTTGCAAGATTAAGCGCCTTGCTCTTCTTTTTGATCCGCAACTGCTTTAGTAGCCAACGCGAAGTTGCGCATTGGTGCTTGAAGCACGCTGAGAAGCATAGAAAGAAGACCTTCACGAGAAGGAAGTTCAGCGATAGCTTTAACTTCTTCTACAGAAGTAACTGTACCTTCAATAATACCCGCTTTGATTTCAAGAGCTTCGTGGTCTTTAGCAAAGTTGTTAAGAATCTTAGCCGGAGCTACAACCTCTTCATTACTGAACGCAATTGCGCTCGGTCCAGTCAACACTTCATTCAATCCTTCGAAACCAGCTGCTTCAGCTGCACGACGCATCATTGTATTTTTGTATACTTTGAAGTCGATGCCAGCTTCACGAAGTTGTTTACGAAGTTCAGTAACCTCAGATACGTCTAATCCACGGTAATCTACAATGATAGTAGATACACTGTTTTTCATCTTGTCTGAGATTTCATCAACGATTTGTTTCTTTTGATCAAGAATGCTGCTCATCATTACACCTCCTGTAGATTTCTGATGAACATTCATACCGGTCTATCACAATAAAAATACCTTCATATCATAATAGACATGAAGGCATTGCAGACGAATCTTCCGAATCGTTATATCGCAATTACCTCGGCAGGAATTTAAGCTTTATCAGCACCTGCTGTCTATGGTACAAATGTTATATATTTTTTAACAACAGATTGAATTATATATCACTCAATCCGTTAAGTCAATATCATTTTAATTATTTTACAGCAAACGTTGAAGGATCTACTTTCACTCCAGGACCCATTGTTGAAGTGACAGCTACATTTTTCATGTAAGTTCCTTTAGCAGCCGATGGTTTCGCTTTAAGCATTGTATCATACATTGTAGTGAAGTTTTCAACAAGCTTGTCTGTGTCAAATGATACTTTACCGATTGGCACATGTACATTTCCAGCTTTGTCAGCACGGTATTCTACTTTACCTGCTTTGATTTCATTCACTGCTTTTTCAACATCGAATGTTACTGTTCCTGTTTTAGGGTTTGGCATTAAACCTTTTGGTCCAAGCACACGGCCAAGTTTACCAACTTCACCCATCATGTCAGGTGTCGCAACGATTACATCGAAATCAAACCAGCCTTGGTTGATTTTCGCGATCATGTCTGCATCGCCTACGAAGTCAGCGCCAGCAGCTTCTGCTTCTTTTGCTTTTTCGCCTTTAGCGAACACAAGAACTTTTTGAGTTTTACCAGTTCCGTGTGGAAGAACAACCGCTCCACGGATTTGCTGGTCGTTTTTACGAGTGTCTACTCCAAGACGGAAAGCCACTTCTACTGATGCGTCAAACTTAGCAAAGTTTGTCTTTTTAACTAATTCAACCGCTTCTGTTACAGCGTAGTTCTGAGAACGGTCAACTAGTTTTTGAGCTTCAAGATACTTTTTACCTTTTTTAGCCATTATAATTTCCTCCTAGATTGTGGTTTTAGCGGAATAACCTCCCACGAATAAAGGTTGCGAGTGAAACAACCATTTCATCATCGCAACCTCGTCCAACATGCACATTCAACTAATCATGGTATTAATCTTCGATGACAATACCCATGCTTCGCGCAGTACCTTCAACCATTAACATAGCCGCTTCTACGCTTGCAGCGTTTAAGTCAGGCATTTTCGTTTCAGCGATTTCACGTACTTTGTCACGTTTAACCGTCGCAACTTTGTTACGGTTTGGTTCACCAGAACCAGACTCAATACCAGCTGCTTTCTTAAGTAAAACTGCAGCAGGCGGAGTTTTAGTGATGAATGTAAATGAACGGTCTTCAAATACCGAAATTTCAACTGGGATAATCAAGCCAGCTTGTTCAGCTGTGCGAGCATTGAACTCCTTACAGAATCCCATGATATTAACACCAGCTTGACCAAGCGCTGGACCAACCGGCGGCGCTGGATTTGCTTTAGCAGCAGGGATTTGCAACTTAACAACTTTAACTACTTTTTTAGCCACGAGACACACCTCCTTAAAGTCCGTGATGTGGTAATAGGGCCAGTATTGCCCTCCCACTCATTTAATAAATGTCTTTATCAACATAAAGAACTTGATTTGTAGTACAGCAGTCTCTCGCAGAGACAGACTGACTTATGAAATATTACCACTTATCCGAAGTAATATCAAGTTCTTTTAAATTATAATTTATCAATTTGTGTAAATTCTAACTCTACAGGGGTTTCACGGCCGAACATATTAACAAGCACTTTCACTTTTCCTTTGGCAGCATCAATTTCTTCAACCGAACCTGTGAAGTTGGCGAAAGGCCCTTCTGTCACGGTTACCGTTTCTCCTAATTCGAAATTTACTTCTACCCTTTTCTCTACCATTCCCATCTGTTTCAGAAGAGAGTCTACTTCTTCAGGAAGAAGCGCTGTCGGCTTTGAACCTGAACCTGAAGATCCGACGAAACCGGTCACACCCGGCGTGTTGCGCACAACATACCATGAGTCATCCGTCATGACGATCTCCACGAGTACATAACCCGGGAAGACTTTCTTCTTAACTACTTTTTTCTTGCCATTTTTAATTTCTGTTTCTTCTTCTTCAGGAACGACCACACGAAATATCTTATCCTGCATTCCCATTGACTCGACGCGCTTCTCAAGGTTTGCTTTTACTTTGTTCTCATATCCTGAGTAAGTATGGACTACATACCAGTTTTTCTCCATTTGTTAGGACCTAAAGTCCGTCCCTCCTCTAAATTACATAATCATTTTTTCGCCCAAATGAAAAAACCCGGTTTTAACGGGTTCCTAGAAGTTTTGCGCTATTAAATGTCATTATACCATGAATTCTGCATCTATATACAATGCATTCTGTGTTTCTCTAATATCGGCTCAGCAAATCGGAAGCTGTAAAGATATTATCTTCCGGGAATAAGACGGATGAGTTCAGAAATACCTAAATCTATTACTGTGAAGAAAAGTGCAACAAAAATGACAGTAGAAATTACAGTGATCGTGTAGCGGGTAAGCTCTTTGCGTTTAGGCCAGCTTACCTTTTTCATCTCTGAAGAAACATTACTAAAGAATTTAAACATCTGTTGTTACCTCCAACTTGTATATATCACCGGGCGTTTATAGTAAATTATTACTTTGTTTCTCTATGGACAGTATGGGCGTTGCATACACTGCAAAACTTCTTTAACTCCAGTCTATCCTGCTTGCCGCTTCTGTTATTGGGAGCGGTATAATTTCTGGAACCACATTCATTGCAAGCTAAAATCAGCTTATTGCTCATACATCTCACCTGCTGTGCTTTATACTAATTTAGTCCTATCAAAAATAACATGGAGGTGTCAATGTGTCAACAAGGCCTCTGTACATTACATGGTGATTTCCCTTACTTCCAAATACCTTTCAAGCTTGCGTTTGACTCTTTGCAAAGCATTATCTATCGACTTGACATGACGATTCAATTCTTCAGAAATTTCCTGGTAGGACTGGCCGTCAAGGTATAGAGACAGTACTTTCCTTTCCAGGTCACTAAGAAGTTCAGCCATTTTGTCTTCCATGCTGTCAAACTCTTCGCGGTTGATGATCAACTCTTCCGGATTAGTAATTTTGGCACCTGTAATGACATCCAGGAGTGTTCTGTCCGACTCTTCGTCATAAATGGGCTTGTCCAATGATACATAGGAATTTAACGGAATATGCTTTTGGCGTGTCGCTGTTTTGATGGCAGTAATAATCTGCCGTGTAATACAGAGCTCAGCAAATGCTTTGAATGAAGTCAGCTTGTCTTCCTTGTAATCGCGAATCGCCTTGTACAGTCCTATCATGCCTTCCTGTACAATATCTTCTTTATCGGCACCTATCAAAAAGTACGATCTTGCTTTCGCTCTCACAAAATTCCGATATTTTTTAATAAGAAAATCCAGCGCTTCACTTTCTCCTTGGTGAACCATCTCAATCACGGCTTCGTCGTCCATCGTCTCTAGTAGAGCTTTCAGTTCTCCTGTGCTGCTGTGAATGTCCACACATATCCCCCTCGCGCAAACAATAGATAGAAATATTATACAGCACATTTTTTGAAAGCGTCAACAGGTCTTTATTGCCCTCTGCGCCATTTTTCAAAAATTTCTGCCACTTCTTCAGTGAGGGCGATTTTGGATGAAGGCTTTCTATCACTGGTTTTACGTACATTTCTTTCAATCTTTTTTTGAATGGACTGCATTTCATTAAAAAGTTCCCTGGCAGATTTTCTCAATGCCCCCTGCCCGAATATAGCCCACTGTTCGGTGAAGTCCGAGGTAGCAACATAAATTTGTGTTTTTATATTATTGAGCTCAATCGCAAGCTTTTCTATTCTTTCATCAGCTGTCTCATTTTCTCTCGTAAAAAAAACATCTACCTTATAATTTTTGTACTTTCTTTCAATACCAGTTACATAGTGTGCATCAAAAACAACAATTACTCTGTAACCGGTATATCCCTGATACTCCGCCATGCATTCCACCAAGCGGTCTCTGGCCGCTGCAAGGTCCTTATTCTTCAGGTCCCTTAACTCCGGCCAGGCCCCGATAATGTTGTAGCCATCTACAAGGAGGATATTCATGTCCTACTCTCCTAGAGGATAGCGTTTGCGGTGGACCTCATACATTAGAATACTGGCTGCGACAGAGGCGTTCAAGGATGTCACATGTCCCACCATAGGCATCTTAATAAGAAAGTCACATTTTTCTCTTATTAAGCGGCCGATCCCTTTTCCTTCACTCCCGATGACAAGACAAATCGGCAAAGAGCCATCGAGCCTGCGGTAATCATCCGCACCCTTAGCATCTGTCCCCGCTACCCAGATTCCCCTGTCCTTCAATTCGTCAATCGTTTGGGCAAGATTGGTAACCCTCGCTACCGGAATATGTTCAATTGCTCCTGTGGATGCTTTCGCGACAGTTGCAGTAAGCCCTACTGCCCGCCTCTTCGGAATAATGATACCATGCACACCTGAAGCGTCTGCCGTCCTCATAATCGACCCTAAATTATGCGGATCTTCCAGTTCATCCAGCATCAAGAAGAATGGAATCTCTCCCTTTTGTTCTGCCCTCGCATATAGCTCGTCCATTTCCGCATACTGGTACGCTGCCACCTGTGCGACTACCCCTTGATGATTTTCACGGACCATTCCTTCAATTTTTTGTTTCGGTACAAATTGAACAAGAACCTTCTTTTCTTTAGCTAGTGCGGTGATGACACCCATCGACCCTTTTTGAGAGCCCTCTGCTATCCAAATCTTATTTATATCTCTTCCTGATTTTAGTGCTTCTAATACGGGATTTCTCCCGGCAATAAATTCACTGCTCATCATGATCCTCCTTTCTAATGGTGTTCATATTATTTTCCAATATCATTTGTATTAGTTCTTCAAGGCGCTCTTTCCGGCTTTGCAGAAACAGATAACCGATTAGCGCTTCGAATGCCGTACTGTATCTGTAGGTCTGAACGTCGGTATTCTTTGGGATGGTTCCTGACTTGGCGTTACGGCCTCTTCGGACAATCGCCAGCTCTTCTTCTGTTAGCAGCTCCCTGCTTGAAATTTCCCAAAGCGCTGCTGCCTGCGCTTTTGCCGAAACATAACCTGTCGCTGCGCGATGAAGCTGGTTAGGTTTCACCCTGCCTGACTGAAGAAGGAATTGCCGTATATAAGTTTCATAAACGGCATCCCCCATATATGCTAGAGCCAGGGCATTCATTTGTTTAGCATCGATATTTTCATTTTGCTGATATAACATAATTACCCTCTTTTCCAGCGTGTTCCTTGAGCTGTATCTTCTAGGATGATGTTCATTGCTTTCAATTTATCGCGCAGCTGGTCCGCTAGCAAAAAGTCACGGTCTTTCCGCGCCTGAATCCGCTGGTTTATCATTTCTTCTATCTCTTCATCCAGCAGCTCTGTTTCTTCAATCTTCAGCCCAAGGACTTCGAAAAATTCCTGGAAATGGTTTAGGAAAGCATCTATGACTGTAGTCGATGTGTTTTTTTCAATCAAGTAATAATTTGCTTGTCTTGAAAGCTCAAACAGAACAGAAATTCCGTTTGCTGTATTAAAATCATCATCCATCTCTTCTATGAACTGATTCTTGATTGAAGCAACCTTTTCCAGCCACTCTTGATTATTATCTGTCAGCTCTGCAGATACCCCTCTGCGGTGCTTCAAGTTCTTATAGGACGTCTTCAAACGATCTAAACTCGATTTAGCATTGTCCAAAAGCTCTAAGTTATAGTTGATGGGGTGACGGTAGTGAACAGATAACATAAAGAACCTTAACACTTGCGGATCTTGTTCTTTAATAATGTCGTGTACAAGAACAAAGTTCCCTAATGATTTCGACATCTTCTCATTATCGATGTTGATATATCCATTATGCATCCAGTAGCGTGCGAATGTCTGGTTATTCAAGGCTTCGGACTGAGCGATTTCATTCTCATGGTGAGGGAATGCTAAATCCTGTCCTCCGGCATGGATATCGATTGTCTCTCCCAAGTACTTTTTCGCCATGGCAGAGCATTCAATATGCCAGCCCGGCCGTCCTTGTCCCCAAGGGCTTTCCCAGAAGATTTCTCCTTCTTTGGCTGATTTCCACAGAACAAAGTCAAGAGGATCCTCCTTTTTGTTTCCTGCTTCAATCCGCGCGCCCACTTTCAATTCATCGATCGATTGATGAGAAAGCTTGCCGTAGCCTTCAAACTTTCTTGTACGATAGTAGACATCCCCTTGTGATTCATAGGCATATCCCTTTTCAATCAAAGCCTCGATAAAGTCGATGATAATGTCCATATTTTCTGTAACACGGGGATGAACATCGGCTTTTTGGCAGCCAAGGGCTTCCGTATCTTGATGATACGCGTCGATGAAGCGCTCTGCAATCGCCGGAACATCTTCTCCCAGCTCATTCGCCGCTTTAATCAACTTATCATCAACATCCGTGAAATTTGAAACGAAGTTCACATCATAGCCCCTATATTCGAAATAGCGATGAACGGTATCAAATACGATAGCCGGACGGGCATTTCCTATATGAATATAATTGTATACGGTAGGTCCGCATACATACATCTTTACCTTGCCTTCTTCAAGAGGTTTAAATTCTTCCTTCTGCCTAGTAAGGGTATTGAATATCTTAATGGTCATTTTGTATGAAATCCCCTTTCTTTTCTGCTTCTTCAAGCTTTTGTTTTAGTACCAGTATCTGAGTTTGCAAATCGTTACATCGATCCGCCACCGGATCTGGAAGGTCAGTATGATTAAAGTCTTTCACTTTCACGCCGTCTTTTATTACTACCTTGCCGGGAATGCCGACAACGGTTGAGTTTGCCGGTACGTCTTTCAGAACAACCGACCCTGCTCCTATTTTAGAATTCTCCCCAACAATTATGGAACCTAATACCTTTGCTCCTGTTGCCACCAACGCATTGTCCTTGATTGTCGGATGGCGCTTTCCTTTCTCTTTTCCCGTTCCCCCTAAGGTAACTCCCTGAAAGATTGTCACATTGTCACCGATTTCACATGTTTCCCCAATGACGACCCCCATACCGTGGTCAATAAAGAACCGTCTGCCGATCACTGCACCAGGGTGGATTTCAACTCCTGTAAAAAAGCGGCTCAACTGAGATATTACTCTTGCCAGGAAATAGAATTTACGTTTATAAAAAGCGTGGGCCAGCCTGTGTGCCCAAATCGCGTGCAAACCTGAATAAGTTAATATGACTTCGAGAGAGTTTCTTGCTGCAGGGTCCTGGTCGAAAACGGTTTGGATATCTTCTCTAAGACGTTTGAACAATTGATTCCCCTCCTTTCCTAAAACTTTAATACTTATATTCCATCTTCTATGCATCTACTCTGGATAAGGGTGGTTTTCCTATAAGGCCGCCATGAAATTACCTTTTATTGATTTGTTCGGCGAATACTCTGTCTAATATTAGTTTCCTATCCTACCCTCGGCTTAAGGAGCAAAGGTTTTCTTCTCTCGAGAATTCTTAAGGCCTTGTAACCATGTAAATTACACTGTTCCTTTTAATAAGACTCACCTTTTCACAGATCGAAATTTTAAGGATGGTTATCTTTACTCTATTTTATTTCTGCTTCAATACGTTAAGTTGATTATAGCGGCATATGGCGATTTTCATCGCGCACCGCAAAACAACCTATTTCATTCACTGAAAAACTTTTTGAAACAACAAAAAAACGCCTCTGTCCATAGACAGAGACGCTTTCGGCGCGGTTCCACTCTGTTTGGATGAAACGTATTGTTTCTCCCCAACTTTAATCCCTTGTAACGGTAGGAAGCCGCCTTTACATACTATCTTCAATAAAGGACTCAGAGGTGCATTTCAAAAAACGAGAGGCTTAAACCATTTTCAGCCGGTGATGGTTCTCTCTAGAAAGCTTCGTTTATTTACTTCTCCTCATCAACACTTTTGTTTATTCGCTTTGTGATACTCTTAATATATTACAAACGATCGAAAATGTTAACCCAAAAGACTTTTAATTCGGTGCTTTACTTTATCTTTCCCTAAAAGTTCGATTGCATTCGGAAGCTCAGGGCCGTGTGTTTGGCCTGTTACTGCTACACGGATTGGCATGAAAAGCTTTTTCCCTTTGTGTCCCGTTGATTTTTGCACCGCTTTGATCGCTTTTTTAATTTCGGACGCTTCATAATTCTCAAGCTGATCGATTTCATCAACAAACGCTCTAAGAACTTCAGGTACCTGCTCTTCTTCCAGAACGGTTTTTGCCTCTTGATCATAATCAATATCCTTCTTGAAGAACATGCCTGAGAGCTCAACAATCTCCGCACCATAGCTCATTTGTTCCTGATACAATGCGATTACTTTGCGTGTCCACTCTTGCTCTTCTTCAGTAGGGCTTTCGCTGATTCTTCCTGCTTTTACTAAATGAGGCATGGATAATGCAGCTACCTGATCAAGGTCAAGATTCTTCATATACTGGTTGTTCACCCAAAGAAGCTTTTGTTTATCAAATACAGCCGGAGATTTCGATAAGCGTTCCGGATCAAAGATTTCGATGAATTCCTCTTTGCTGAACAGCTCCTCTTCTCCTTTTGGAGACCACCCTAATAAAGCAATAAAATTGAATAGAGCCTCTGGAAGATAACCAAGCTCTTTGTACTGCTCGATGAATTGGATGATGGTTTCGTCTCGCTTGCTCAGCTTTTTGCGGCTTTCATTTACAATCAAGGTCATGTGCCCGTATACAGGTGCTTCCCAGCCAAATGCTTCAAAAATCATCAGCTGCTTCGGCGTATTGGAGATATGGTCATCACCGCGAAGCACATGAGTGATTTTCATGAGATAGTCATCGACCGCAACAGCAAAGTTGTATGTTGGAATTCCATTCTTTTTCACGATGACGAAATCACCAATTCCATCTGATTCAAACGAAACATCATCTTTGACGATATCATCAAATTTATATACTTTTCCTGCCGGCACCTTAAAGCGGATGCTAGGCTGGCGTCCCTCAGCAGCTAGCTTCTCTTGCTCTTCCTGAGAGAGGTTGGCACATTTGCCTGAGTATCTTGGCATTTCTCCTTTTTCCTGTTGTGCTTCACGTTCCGCTTCAAGCTCTTCTTCCGTACAATAACACTTGTAGGCAAGACCTTTATCTAATAGTTCTTGATAATATTTACTGTATATATGTGTCCTTTCAGATTGGCGGTATGGTCCATACTCGCCACCCTTGTCCACACTCTCATCCCAGTCGATTCCAAGCCATTCTAAATATTTCAGCTGGCTTTCTTCGCCGCCTTCAATGTTACGTTTCTCATCTGTGTCTTCAACCCTGATAATGAACTTTCCACCAGTATTGCGGGCAAAAAGATAGTTAAAAAGAGCTGTTCTGGCATTACCGATATGTAAATGTCCCGTTGGGCTCGGAGCATAACGCACTCTGATTTCGCTTGTCATGAGTATTTCCTCCTCGATTCTCAGTATCTCTGCAATATTTTATCACCGTTGGATGCATGAATAAAGCTATATTCTTGTTATTTTAATAAAATAGTGACCCGTAATCTATTAATGACAACAGCTAAAAAAGCTTTAATGTCCTGCCTTCAATTCAAGAGATTATTTAGTGGATCTAACAACCAAAACGGTTGCCTGAGCCGCAATTCCTTCTCCGCGTCCGGTAAAGCCAAGTTTCTCTGAAGTGGTCGCCTTTACATTCACCTGGGTAAGATCCGCTTCCAAAAGCTCGGCAATTCTTTCCCTCATTTGAGTGATGTAAGGAGACATCTTGGGCATTTGGGCAATGATGGTGCAATCAATATTAGCTAATTCATAGCCTTCCTCTTTTACCAATTTCCAAACATGTCTCAGCAGTTTTCCAGAATCTGCTCCTTTGAATTCAGGGTCTGTATCCGGAAAATGCTTACCGATATCTCCTGCCGCTATGGTCCCCAGGCAGGCATCTGCCACAGTATGCAGAAGTACGTCCGCATCTGAGTGGCCAAGCAGACCCTTTTCATACGGAATTGTAATCCCCCCGATGATCAGCGGCCTCCCTTCTGTCAGTTGATGAACATCGAATCCTTGTCCGATCCTGAACATATGTAACTTCCTTTCGGTGCTATATTTGCCTTCTCTTCGTGAGGATTGCCTCTGCAAAGTATAAATCCTCGGGCGTCGTTATCTTTATATTATCATAGTCACTGCCGACAATACCGACTTTCTCCCCAATCCGCTCTACAAGCGATGCATCATCTGTTCCCGTAAATGCGTCGTGTTCCGCCTGTTTATGAGCGTCCATCAAGAGATTATGACGGAAAGCCTGGGGTGTCTGGACTTGCCATAAACTCGAACGTTCAATGGTCTCCTGGACAATTCCTTCTGCAGCCTTCTTGATAGTATCCTTGACGGGTGCAGCTGCAATGGCTGCCCCCATTTCATCTGCCTTCTTTACTAGTTCCTTAATGACATTCTCCGTGATAAATGGACGAGCTCCATCATGCACCAGAATCATCGAACTTCTTTGGGCATGCTGAAGTGCATTATATACACTGTGCTGGCGTTCCTTTCCGCCCGGCACCATTTTCTGCACCTTAGTAATGCCGTGCATTTCAGTCAGCTCTTCAAAAGCCCTGCTATCATCCGGATGGATTGCAAGAATAATTCCTTCACAATCTGCGTTCCTTTCGAACACTTCTAATGTATGGATAAGGATAGGGCGCCCCTCCAACTCCAGCAGTAATTTATTTCTGCCCGCCTTCATCCGCTTTCCCTGTCCAGCAGCCGGAATGATTACCTGGTATTTCATATGTATTGCTCCTATCTTCTCAGACTCATAAAAAGGCGGTGACAGCACTCTTTTCAGAGTACATAAGCCACCGCCGGTTTCAGCCTTGCTGTTATTATCAATCCTTTATAATGCCTTTTCCAATTGTTTAGGCTTTGCAAAAATCATTCTTCCGGCAGATGTTTGTAGTACGCTTGTTACCAGTACTTCTATATTCTTGCCAATATAATTCCTGCCCTCTTCGACTACTATCATAGTACCGTCATCAAGATAGGCAATACCTTGTTTCTGTTCTTTCCCATCCTTGATAACCTGCACGCGCAACTCTTCTCCAGGGAGAACGACAGGCTTGACTGCATTTGCCAAATCATTGATATTCAAGACCTGAACACTTTGCAGATCGCATACTTTATTCAAGTTAAAATCGTTGGTCACGACGATTCCATTCGAAATTTTAGCAAGTTTCACCAGCTTACTGTCCACTTCCTGGATTTCTTCAAAGTCACCCTCATAAATCTGAACTTCAATCGGCAGCTCTTTTTGAATTCGATTCAATATATCAAGACCGCGCCTCCCGCGATTCCTCTTCAGGGCATCTGAAGAGTCGGCAATGTGCTGAAGCTCCTCGAGGACAAACTGCGGAATCACAATGATCCCCTCTAAGAAGCCGGTTTGACAGATGTCGGCTATGCGTCCGTCGATGATCACACTTGTATCGAGGATCTTCAGGGTCTTCTCAGGGGCTTCAACCTCGTCATCGGACCCTTTCTTTTTTGTTTTTCCGCCCATAGAGAAAAGGTTGATCAATTCATCCCTTTTCTTAAAACCTACCTGAAAACCAACATATCCAAGCAGAAGGGTCAATAGAATCGGAACCACTGTATTGATGATTGGGATCTCCCATGAGTTAAAAGGAATTCCGAAAAGATAAGCTACGAACAATCCGATAATTAACCCCATGCTCCCAAAAAGGATATCCGTAACCGGGGCTTTGACGAGCGTATCTTCAAACCACTTCACAAGATTCACCGCGTACTTAACTGCCCAAAAAGTTAATATATAAAAAATAATAGCTCCTAAGATGGCAGTTATATAAGGGTTGTTTAACAAAGGTTCATCTGACAAATTGATTAAACTAAGTAAATCGGGAAGAAGAAAAATCCCCAATGTTCCCCCAAGTATAAGGAAACAGGCCTGAACGATTCTCTTTAACATCCCCTCACCTCCTCCTACTCATTATAAACAATTTCCTTTTTTTGAAACGTATAAAATCGCATTTTTTTTGAATGTCATTAAAATGATACACTTTTGTTATTTTAGTATAATTCCATTAGTTCTCAGCCTTTGAAAAAAGGCTATCACTTAATCTGCTGGGTGTCAATTTTAAAAATGGTATATTCTAACACAAACTCTCAAAAGTGACAAATAGCCTACAGCTGTCTGTCTGCAAAGGTCTGTTCTTTGATTAATTTCAATCCTTGCTTGATTTTGCGGGCTCTGACCTCACCAATCCCTTCCACATCATCCAGGGCCTCGACATCTGCTTTAAGGATATTAGGCAGAATTTCAAAGTCGCTCACAAGATTTTCAATAATGACAAGCGGCAGCCTTGGAATCTTGTTCATTACCCTGTACCCTCTTGGGCATACACCGTCATCCAAGTGAATATAGCCATTATAGCCAAGTAGTTTAAGGAGTACAGTATCGTCCAGCACTTCAGAGTGTACCAATTCTTGAAACTTGTGGAGGATATCGAAAGGTTTAATGTCACGGACATGTGAATAATCCCTAATGATGAGCATCGCTTCCTCTTCGATATCGGAAAGAAGCTCGTTCATCTGCAGCCTTATTAATCTTCCCTCTGTCCCCAGCTCACTTAAATAAGTCAAAAGCTCATTCTTTATGCGCAGTACCATTTCAAAGCGGTGAAGAACCTGCAGAAGATCACTGTACGTAACGAGCTCTTCAAATTCCAGCACGGAAAGATTTGCAATACTTTGATCGAGCACAACCTTGTACTTCTCGAGTGTCTGGATGGCCTGGTTTGCCTTAGTGAGTATATTTGAAATGTCTTTTAAAGCATATCGAAAATTACCTTGGTACAATGTGATGACATTTCTTCTCTGGGAAATAGCGACCACCAGGGACTTGGTCTGCTTGGCTACACGCTCAGCAGTCCTATGTCTCATGCCGGTCTCTGAAGAAGGTACAGTCGCATCGGGGGCGAGCTGTGCATTGGCCAGAATGATCTTGGTTCCTGAGTCGTTCAAGATGATGGCTCCATCCATCTTCGCCAGTTCATATAGGTAGCTTGGCGAAAATACACTGTTTATATGAAATCCTCCATCGACCAATGATTTAACTTTGTCATTATAACCGATTACGATAAGTCCTCCTGTATTCGCTCTAAGGACATTGTCGATACCTTCACGGAGAGGAGACCCCGGAGCGACAAACTGCAGGATATCGGACATGGACTTATCATGTACCTTCTTCTCATTCATGTGTTATCCTCCTAAAATTTGCTTCAGTGCTTCGTTGATGTTTTTCACACCGACAATCTCAATTCCGGACGGTACTTTCCACCCTCCAATATTGTTAGCAGGAATGATGACTCTTTTGAAACCGAGTTTTGAAGCTTCCTGAACACGTTGTTCAATCCTTGACACTCTTCTGATTTCACCTGTCAGCCCAACTTCGCCTATAATGCAGTCAAAGGCATCTGAGGACTGGTCCCTGAAGCTTGAGGCAATGGATGCAGCTACAGCGAGATCGATTGCGGGCTCATCAAGCTTCACTCCGCCTGCTACTTTCAAATAAGCATCCTGATGCTGAAGAAGGAATCCGGCCCTCTTTTCTAAAACAGCCATTATCAAAGAAACCCTGTTGTGATCGATCCCTGTCGCCATCCTCCTGGGATTATTGAAACTTGTGGGAGTAACAAGCGCCTGGATTTCCACCAAGACAGGCCTGGTGCCCTCCATAGAAGCAACCACTGTTGACCCGGCAGCTCCTTGTGACCTTTCTTCAAGGAAAATCTCTGACGGATTATCCACTTCCTCAAGACCCAGCTCTTTCATTTCAAAAATTCCCATTTCATTTGTAGAACCAAACCGGTTTTTGACAGCTCTTAAAATTCTGTAAGCGTGATGCCTTTCGCCTTCAAAGTAGAGTACGGTATCCACCATATGTTCCAACAGTCGGGGACCTGCAATAGACCCCTCTTTTGTAACATGCCCGACAATAAATATCGCAATTCCTTTTGTTTTGGCAATTCTCATTAATTCTGAGGTGCACTCCCTGACTTGTGAGACACTGCCTGGAGCTGAAGTGACCTCTGGGTGGAAGATTGTTTGAATCGAATCGACAATCACAAACTCAGGAGCAAGCTCTTCAATGGTTCCATGGATGGCTTCCAAGTTTGTTTCGGCATATATATATAAATCATCCGCTTTGATTTCAAGGCGGTCTGCTCTAAGCTTTGTCTGTTTGATTGATTCCTCGCCGGATATATATAGAACTTTATGTTTACCCTCTGCTAATTGAGATGAAACCTGTAAAAGTAAAGTTGATTTACCAATACCCGGGTCTCCGCCTATCAAGATCAATGAGCCAGGCACTACTCCTCCTCCAAGTACCCTGTTCAATTCCTTGGAGTCCGTTTTCACCCTCGGTTCCTGCTTCGATTGTATGGAGACCAATTTCTCCGCCTTAGAAGGACCTTGCTCTATGGAATGCTTAAAAGCACCCCTTGGCTGTTTTCCGGTAATCTCCACTTCTTCCACCATTTTATTCCATTCTGAACAACCGGGACATCTTCCCATCCACTTCGCTGATTCATATCCGCAAGACTGACACATGAATTTCGTTTTTTTCTTAGCCAACTGTATTACCTCTCTCTTCTATATCTATGTGAATTACTTTACTGAAATACTTCTTTTGGGAATGATTGTAGCTCTTTTACGGGAAGGTTACAATTATGAGGTTTTTAAAAACATAGGTGCTCAGGCTGCAGTATTCCTTTTTACCCGGAGAATGTGACAAATTACCGCGTCTTAAAGGAATTTGTCTAAAAAAAGAAAAGGCAAGCTAAGAGCAGTCCGTTTCCCGCTGGAACTTCAATTGGAGGTGAAGTCTCTCAACGGAATACGATTGGACTGCTCTCGCTTTGCTATACCTAATCTTTATGAAGGAGTATTTGTTGTTTCTGTCATTTTAACAGTGAATTCTTTGTCTTCCACATCGATAAGGACACTCTGTCCTGTAAGTACAGTTCCTTTCAGCAGTTCTTCAGAAAGCCGGTCCTCGATATGCTTCTGGATTGCTCGGCGCAGTGGACGTGCCCCGTATTCCGGATCAAAGCCTTCATCCGCAATTTTTTCTTTGGCTGCATCCGTCAATTCAAGGCTGATATCCTGCTCTTTCAACCTCTTCGTTAATTGATCAGACATCAGCGTCACAATCTTTTTCAGATGTTCCTTTTCAAGAGAATGGAAGACAATAATTTCGTCGATACGGTTGAGGAATTCTGGACGGAAGGCTCTCTTCAGCTCTTCCATTACTTTCCCTTTCATATCTTTATAGTCTTGTTCTCCGTCTTGAATGTTGAAGCCGACATATTTATTCTTCTTCAGGGATTCAGCTCCAACGTTTGAAGTCATGATCAGAACTGTGTTCCTGAAGTCGACAGTGCGTCCTTTACTGTCTGTCAAGCGCCCATCTTCGAGTACTTGAAGCAAGATGTTGAACACATCTGGATGCGCTTTTTCAATTTCATCCAGCAGAACGACTGAATATGGCTTACGGCGAACCTTTTCTGTCAGCTGGCCGCCTTCTTCATATCCGACATATCCTGGAGGTGAACCAACAAGACGGGAAGTCGAGTGTTTTTCCATATACTCTGACATATCTATCCGGATCATCGATTCTTCATCACCGAACATAGATTCTGCCAATGCCCTTGCCAATTCTGTTTTACCCACACCTGTTGGCCCAAGGAACACGAAAGAACCGATTGGCCTCTTAGGATCTTTCAGGCCGGCTCTTGCTCTCCTAACAGCTTTCGAAACTGCCTTTACTGCTTCATCCTGGCCGATTACACGGGAGTGAAGGATTTCTTCAAGCTTAAGAAGTTTATCCGTCTCAGTCTGTGCCAGTTTGGATACCGGAATCCCGGTCCAGCTTGATACCACTTTGGCAATATCTTCGACTGTAACTTCAGTGTTCTCCTGCCCCTGCTTTTCTTTCCAAGATTTCTTTGTTTCTTCCAGTTCTTCTCTTAAACGCTGCTCAGTATCTCTAAGGGAAGCTGCTTTTTCAAATTCCTGGCTTTGGACTGCGGCATCTTTCTCTTTTCTAATCTCTTCAAGTTTCACTTCAAGTTCTTTAAGATTAGGAGGAGTCGTATAAGAGCGCAATCTCACCTTGGAACCAGACTCATCAATCAAATCAATCGCTTTATCCGGAAGGAAACGATCTGAAATATAGCGATCTGAAAGCTTGACTGCCGCTTCAATGGCTTCATCTGTGATGGAAACACGGTGATGTGCTTCATACCGGTCACGGAGTCCTTTTAAAATCTGGACTGACTCATCCGGAGTCGGCTCGTCAACCTGGATTGGCTGGAATCTTCTTTCCAATGCCGCATCCTTCTCGATATATTTACGGTACTCATCAAGAGTCGTCGCACCGATACATTGTAGTTCCCCTCTGGCCAGTGAAGGCTTCAGGATATTAGAAGCGTCAATTGCACCTTCCGCTCCTCCAGCGCCGATCAATGTATGAAGTTCATCGATGAAAAGGATGATATTTCCGGCCTGGCGGATTTCATCCATCACCTTTTTAAGACGATCTTCAAACTCTCCGCGGTACTTAGTTCCTGCAACGACCGTACCCATATCCAATGTCATGACCCGTTTGTCACGAAGGATTTCAGGCACTTCATTATTGATGATTTGCTGCGCCAATCCTTCAGCGATCGCTGTTTTACCTACACCAGGTTCACCAATCAGTACCGGATTGTTCTTCGTTCTTCGGCTGAGCACCTCGATCACACGCTGGATCTCTTTGCTTCTCCCGATGACCGGGTCGAGGCTGTCTTCTCTTGCGATAGCTGTAAGATCCCTAGCCAGACTATCAAGCGTAGGTGTATTAGCATTAGCGCTGGTACCGCTTTGATGACTATTTGATTCATTGCTGCCCAGCAATTGGAGAACCTGCTGTCTGGCTTTATTCAGAGAAACGCCAAGATTATTGAGCACACGTGCGGCTACACCTTCCCCTTCTCTTATCAAACCAAGAAGAATATGTTCTGTTCCCACGTAGGAATGACCAAGTTTTCTCGCTTCATCCATTGAGAGTTCAATAACCTTCTTCGCTCTCGGAGTATAGTGGATGGTTTGGGAACTGTCTTTACCCTTCCCGATCAGCCCTTCCACTTCTTTCTGAATTTTATCTGGGCTCAACCCCAGGGCAGTCAGTGCTTTGGCTGCAATTCCTTCACCTTCACGCACTAACCCTAAAAGAATATGTTCTGTACCGATGTTGCTGTGTGATAAACGAATAGCCTCTTCCTGAGCCAAAGCTAAAACCTTTTGAGCTCTTTCAGTAAATCTGCCAAACATCATAATCGTCTCCTCCTAACTGCTTCTATTCTCAATTTTAAGTCGTTCCCGAATAAACGCCGCCCGTCTTATGTCCCTCTCATCAGGGCGGAGCGGTCCACCTGAATATTGTTGTAAAAACCCTGGCTGGGTCAGTATCATTAATTCATTCAAAATATTGCGGGATATATTTTGTATATACCCTAAATCAATCCCCAATCTCACATCTGACAAACATTTTGCGGCTTCTTTTGATTCTATGATCCTGCAATTTTCTAGAACACCCAAAGAGCGGAACACTCTGTCTTCTAATTGTATGTTAGAAGTTTTGACTAATGCTTCCCGTGCTGATTGTTCCTGAGCGATAATCTGTCTGACCACACCCGTTAAGTCATCCACAATATCCTCTTCAGATTTTCCAAGGGTGATTTGATTGGAAATTTGAAAGATGTTTCCTAAAGCTTCGCTGCCCTCACCGTAAATTCCTCTAACAACTAATCCCAATTGATTGATGGCCGGGATAATACGATTCATTTGCTGCGTAATGATCAGAGAGGGAAGATGCATCATTACTGAGGCCCTCATCCCTGTTCCTACATTGGTCGGACAGGAAGTTAAATATCCGCTTTTTTCATGAAACGCAAAGTCCAGCTTACTCTCCAGCCAATCATCTATTTCATCTGCCTTCTTAAGGGCTTCCTTCAGTTGGAGGCCTGGGAATAAACACTGTATGCGGATATGGTCTTCTTCATTCACCATGATGCTGATATCTTCTTTCTCAGAAAGAGCAACTGCTCCATAACTGGACTCATCGGTCAAATTTGGACTGATGAGGTGTTTCTCCATTAGTACGCGCTTTTGAAGCGGCTGCATATCTGTCATCCTCAGAAACTCAAGGTTTCCATGTTCTCCTGACTCTTCACCAAAACTTTCCTGAACCTTTTCGAGAATTTTATTTGCTTCCTCTGAAGAGAAAAGAGTTGGAAAAAGGTATTCGCTCAGGTTGCGGGCAAGGCGGATACGAGTGCTTAATACGACATCCGAATTTGGTCCTTCTTCACTCATCCATGAACTTGAGGCCTGACTCAAAAACTTCTCTATCGTCATTATTCCTCGCCTCCCTCTTGGCGAATTTCCTTCTCAAGGGAACGAATTTCGTCCCTCACCCCAGCTGCCTGTTCAAACTCTTCATCTTGAATGAGCTGCTGAAGCTCGGCTTTCAAACCAGTAACCTTTTTCTTTAAATGAATCGTGCCGCCCATCCGGGAAGGAACCTTGCCATGATGCTCTTCATTACCACTGTGCACCCTTCTCAAAATCGGTGACAATTCATCTTTAAAAGTTTCATAGCAATTCGCACAGCCAAATCGTCCTACTTTGATGAACTGCTGAAAGGTTAACTTGCATTTCCCACATTGAAGCACTTCTTGTGAAGAAATCTGCTTCTCCTGTTGTTTCAAGGCGGGACTCAAGTTTAAAAGTCCTGAAAGAAGGCTGTTGACGGAAAAAGAAGGAGAACCATCGAACATGAACATTTCCCCTTTTTCCTGGGCACACCTTTCACACAAATGGACTTCCGTCTTTTCCCCGTTCACTATTTTCGTAAAATGGAGAGTGGCAGGTCTTTCATTACACTCCTGGCAAATCAATTCAACTCACCTCTCCTATTTATATTTCAAGGTGATCAGCATCGCTTTAAGCATCCTTGCCCTTAACTCATCTCTCTCAGGCAATTCAATATAAATCACTGAGCGATCCATCACACTTAACATTATCTTCGCTTCTCTTAACGTAATTACCTCTTCTTCCACCAAACGGTACACCAGATCTTCCGCAGAACTTTGGGCGACCCTGGAGTCAACGAGTGAAATCAACTGATCGACAAGATGGGCATGGTCGTGGGAATGTACCTTCATAATACGGATATATCCACCACCGCCCCTCTTGCTCTCTACCATATATCCTCGTTCAATCGTAAACCTGGTATTGATGACATAGTTGATCTGAGAGGGGACACACTGAAACTTGTCAGCAATTTCGCTGCGCTTAATCTCAACAACCTCATTGCCGCTTGATTCAAAAACCTTCTTCAGGTAGTTTTCGATGATATCGGAAATATTTCTCATCAGGCCTCCTCCTCTTTTGACTTTGACTATATTTGACTAAGATTATACAACAGAACAACTTATGAATGCAATCGATTAATCTGCCTTAAAAGTTTTCCCAGAACGAGGGGTTTCTTAAACCTATGAATTAAGGAATAAGAAAAAATGGCCTTCTAAAGAAGATCATCATATCCGGAGTCGTATTCAATTATATTTAAAAAGCAGTGTCATTGACACATTCAAAATTAAGTGAACTGCGATTGGCCCCAACATATTATTCGCAACTACATACACACACCCAAACACAATACCCGGCAGCAGAATATTAAAGAACATTACCGGTTTCTTAAAATAACGGGCATGCATGCTTTAAGAGGCCCATAGACCGCTAATCCACAAATTAAAGGTCTCTTGGACTGATAAAAACCTATACCTGCTGAAAATTGCGTCAGCCCATTCGTTCTAGAATATTTGTGTCTCATCAAGTAAATGCGTAGGCAGGTTAAGTAAAGATAGTTCCATACAATAGAATTGCTATTTAAACTATCAAGTAAAAATTAAAGAAGCTCTCTGCTGTACGCACCAAATCCCAAAGCTACCGTTTTCGAAAGTCAAAATGTTTGATTTTCTCTATTCTCACCATCCCAACCCCTGCTTTCTTCTGTTATGGTATCACTTCGTGAGAATAGCACGGAAGCATACTGGTCATTATATCCATTTGTCACCATAATATATTGGATATCCAATATTCGATTAGAGTTATGGCTACTTTTAGCAACCTAATAGGCAGAGCAAGGACTTTCTTTCTTTTACACTCAAAAATTGAGCATACCTCTAGTATTCTATGGTCGCCTGGCGACATACTACTCTCACATCGGGAGGCCCCCAACTGCCATCGGCGAGGACGGCGATGAGCGGCGAATCTCTTCGTCCCCATCGCTCGCTCACATCCTCATGAGCAGAGCCCACTCCGGTGCTCTCTCTGCGTCTGATGAAACTCCGGAACTAAACAATCTATATATGTCAATTTTTACACAAAAAAGAGCACCACTTTGGGTACTCTTTTGATTTGCCTGGCAACGTCTTACTCTCGCAGGGGGAGGCCCAACTACCATCGGCGCTGAAGGCGAGGACGGCGATGAGCGGCGAATCTCTTCGTCCGCTTCGCTCGTTCGCATCCTCATGGGCGGTTGCCCACTCCGGTACTCTCTCCCTCGCGTCCTCGACCTTCTTGCTCCTCCCCATCCTCGCTCCTGCGTTGAATGAAAATTTGCTTGGGGATCTCCCCCTTTTTTAAATACAAAAAAAGAGCACCCCTT
>JBNJJI010000020.1:0-57209 GCA_051750065.1 Bacillota bacterium | reverse complement strand
ATGCTGGGAAACTAGCACGTTCGGTGCGGAGCAGGGGGAAAGCCGGAGATAACTTCAAACGCTTACCTATTGCTAACTTTAATTGAATAACACATCAAAAAGAGGCACTGCGATCAATATCCGCAGCGCCTCTTTTTTGAGCAATTTCGCATTCGTTTTACACTTCAAAATCGCTTGCAAAAGGCTGTGCATTTTCACCTGCAAAAGCGATTACAAATAGGTTTTTTCTCCCTCTCATCCGAACGGGTTAGTATGAACTCTTTGGGGGATTTAAATTAATGGATATTTCTTCTATAGTTATGCACACTTCCATGATCTCCGGATGTCAGCTTTTCTTTTAACGTTTCCAGTATGTATAAGCGAATAAAATATTGAAGCTCTTCATTGTTCATTTCTTCGATAATGTTCATTAGCTCTTTTCTTGATGATTCTTCAAGAATAGTCAAGGCGATCATATCCAAATCTTCATCGGTTCCCCTGATTTTACCTCTGTATATCTCGTACAGCTCCTCCACAAGTTTCATGGCTTCCACCTCCTAACGTATTTTTTCATATTTATAACAGTTATTCTTCTACATTCATATGATAAATAGAGGGACAACTACTTATTCGATATTTACCCTTTTTACAGTAGATTAATCCCATTTCGTTTTCAGAGAGGAGAGAAAGAAATGAATAAACTTGTTATTCCGTTTGCATCAATCGCAGCCTCGACAGTGTCTAATATGACGAGCAGCGGCTGGAGCCAGTTGTTGATGGTACTGATAATGGCCATGATACTTGATTATATTACCGGGATTATTGCAGCAGGAGTGAACGGAGAACTTTCAAGCAAAGCAGGACTAAAAGGGATCGGTAAAAAAGTTCTTATATTCAGCGTCGTGGCTGCCGCTCACCTTATTGATACTATACTTGGAAATCAGCATATTATTCGAGATTCCACGATAATTTTTTATGTTTCTAACGAAATATTATCCATCATTGAAAATGCTGGCAGGGCAGGACTGCCGATTCCACCATTTATAAGAGGGGCGATCAAATCGCTAAGAAACAGAATCACTAGGAAAAATAAGTCTGAATAAGATCTCCCTGTTTGAGGAAAAAGATAGATAACAGTGTGAAGGAGTGGAACTCATGGCAGAAGAAAAACATGACTACTACATTGAAATCGCAACAGGAGAAATATCCAGAAGTTCTACCGATTCTCCATGGAACTTTAAGATAGCAGCCACTGATGAGGAAATCACCAGGTTAAGGGAAGTCTTTGATCAGCAGCATTCCACAGACTGGCGGAACTTTTACAGAGCTCATACACCTTATCTTCAGTATCATTTTGATAAAGATAATGATGCCTATGACGACAACTTGCTTCACGCGTACCAAATGATTTATACACTTGGCGACGAAGAAGCGAAACAGCATATCAAGAGCATGGGTATTTTGACAGATCTTACCTGACAGCATTCATAGAGTGCTGTTTTTTTGTTTGGCTCAGCTTCATCTTCACTTTTCGAAAGCAGGTATGGAACAGAGGCCGGTAAGTGGTCATCGCCTGCTCAGTTCCATCTATCAGGTGTTGATAAAGATTTTTGCCTATTTGTAACTCTTTATAATGGTTTTTCGCTTGTTTTCTTAACCCTCCGTGAAGGAGTTCCTGAAGAATAGTATAATGGAGGTGAGTGAATTTGCTTGGAGAGAGGTATCTGGAGCGCACATGTGAGTACATGGGTGGAGAGTAAAGCATTGAGTTATGTATCCAGAGCATTAATGTGAGTACACAAGTGTGAAGTTAAGTAGTGAGATATGTATCCATATTGCTCAAGTGGATACACGAGTGTGGAGTGAAGCAGTGAGATGTGTATCCAGGTCGCTCATGTGAGTACACAGGTGTGGAGTTATGTGGTGAGATATGTATCCAGGCCGCACATGTGAGTACATGGGTGGAGAGTTATGCAGTAAGATATGTATCCAGGCCGCACATGTAAGTACATGGATGGAGAGCGAAGTAGTGAGTTATGTATCCAGAGCATTAATGTGAGTACACGAGTGTGAAGTTAAGTAGTGAGATATGTATCCATATTGCTCAAGTGGATACACGAGTGTGGAGTGAAGCAGTGAGATATGTATCCAGGTCGCTCATGTGAGTACACAAGTGTGGAGTTAAGTAGTGAAATATGTATCCATATTGCTCAAGTGGATACATAAGTGTAGGGTGAAGCAGTGATATGTGTATCCAGGCCTCTCACGGGAGTACATTCTTTAAAAAAGACTACATAGAAATGGTGAAATATAATGGAGAAATTTTTTGACTATAAGGGATACGAGGTGGAGCTGTCATTAGGGACTACTGATTTTCCTATGAGACCAAAACATGTTTTGGTAATTGCCCGCCATAGAGGGGGCTGGCTCTTGACTCAACATAAGGTGAGGGGTCTTGAGTTTCCTGGGGGAAAAGCGGAAAAGGGGGAGACACTTCAGGAAGCCGCCGAAAGAGAACTATATGAAGAAACTGGGGGGGAATCCTCGGATCTCATCCGGATTGGAACTTATAGTGTGAAGCAGGAGAAACCCTTTGCCAAGGCCATTTTTTTTGCTGAGGTTGACAAGTTAAGTAACAAAGAAGATTATCTCGAAACAGACGGACCTCAGCTTTGGAATGGCAATCTGAAATCGGTTAAAGAGGATAAGAGGTTCAGCTTTGTAATGAAAGATGAGGTTGTCCAAAAATCGCTGCAGTATTTACGTGAGCAAGGATTTATAAAAGAATAAGACTGTTAGCAAAGGAGATTGTTGTTTTTAACGCTTTTCATATGCACGATGATTGGAGCGGATACACGAGTTCTTGAAGGATCGGCGGTCGTCTAGTTACAGCGCCCGAAGTCCATCCCCACTGAAACGGACTTAGCACCCAGCCAATTTCGGACTTTTTCCTGGCTAATCTAGTTTCGAGTTCCCGGCGGTTGGTAGATTTCCCGACTCCTCCTTGCGATAAGTCATCATAGAATTGCTGACGGTCTTTGTTATTCCTTAATTTTATACAAGAGCCTTCCAATCTGTATGCCGCTAAACGGAGGCTTCTTCTTTTGAGTACACCGCCCTCCGCGGAGTACCGTATCTGCAGTGGAAATCAATTTTTTATAACAAGATTAATGAGGAAAACAGATAAATTAAAGAGGCCTTATGAAAAGCCTCATGGTCAGGACCTTATTAATTTCTTCTCTATTACTTCTACAACTTTGTACATAAGCGTGGCGAACACGGCGATGATCAGAAGGGAGAGTAAGACGAGCGAGAAGTTGAATACCTGAAATCCGTAAATGATCATATAGCCTAATCCTTTGGCTGAAACCAGGAACTCGCCGACAATCACACCCACCCAGGATAATCCGACGTTGACCTTTAAGGTAGAAATGATCGTTGGAAATGACGCAGGCAGAATCGCTTCTTTAAAGGTCTGTGCCCGGGTTGCACCGAATGTTTGCATAACTTTCAGGTAGTTGGGATCTACTTCCCGAAAAGAGGTGTAGACAACAATGGTGGTGATGATGATGGAAATAATGGCTCCCATCGCTATGATGGAAGTGAGCCCGGGTCCCAGGGCAACAATCAGGATTGGTCCCAATGCCACCTTTGGCATCGCGTTCAGGATTACCAGGTAAGGATCGAGGACTTTTGACAAAAATGGTGACCACCATAATACAGCAGCCAGCAATGTGCCCAGAAGTGTACCAAGAATAAATCCCGCGACTGTCTCTCCCAAAGTAATGGTAATATGAGTGATCAATGAGCCGTCACCGATTTTTTCAATAAACAGGTTGCCAATTTTGGTTGGAGAGCTGAAAATCAGCGGATCAATCCATTTTGCTCTGCTAGCTGTTTCCCAGAGCGAAAAAAAGGAAATGAAGATCAGCAGCTGATAGAAGCGGACCTTTTTACGCTCTGTTTTCAGGCTCTGCAAATAGAGTTCGTGCTGTTGTTCTATTTTACTCTGCGGACTCAAGGGTCTCCAACTCCTTCCATATGCTTTGAAAGCAGTTTGAATACGTTTCATGGTTTCTTGCATGAAAAGGCGTCAGCTCCCTAAGCTCTTTCGGAACGTTGACTATATTATGAATTCTGCCAGGTTTGGCGGCTAAAAGGACAATTCTGTCACTCATTGCGATGGCTTCCCCGATATCGTGGGTGACCAGCAGTGCGGTTTTGTTGAATGATTTCAATGTTTGAAACACAAGATCTTCTAGCTTCAGTTTGGTTTGGTAATCGAGGGCGGAAAAGGGTTCATCGAGTAACAGCAGTTTTGGTTCCACTGCGAGAGTACGGACCAGTGCAGCCCGCTGCCTCATTCCCCCTGACAACTGGTTTGGAAAATGTTTTGATATTCCCTCCAAGCCGATTTCATCGAGTAAGTTTAACACCCACGTCTTTTTTTCATCCGTCAGCTTATTCATCGTCTTTAAACCAAGCAGGATGTTTTCCTCGATATTCTTCCAAGGAAACAAATAGTCCTGCTGCAGCATATAGCCGATTTTGTGTTTGTTCTTTTCCAGTGGCTCTCCCTCAATCGTGACTCTTCCAGAGCTGGGTTGAAAAAGACCTGCAATGATGGAAAGTAAAGTGGTTTTTCCGCATCCGCTTGGCCCGAGAAATGACACAAACTCCCCTTCGAGGACGGTTAGTGAGATGTCTTCCAGAGCTGTTATAGCAGAGTCAACAGTGAAATAGGAGTGGTGAATGCTGTCTATTTCGAGAAGTTCCATTCGGTATCCCTCCTTAAATGTTGTAAAAGCGAAAGAGAGGTTAGCCCGGGAAATGGACTAACCAAGACATTCGCTCACATTACTTTATTCATTCATTATCTCTTTAGCTATAGTGGTATTAACTAATTTATCATGAGAGATCCGGCCAGGAAGTTCGCCTGCTTCATCCATGATGTCCTGAAGATTTTTCCATTCCTCTTCATCGAGAATAGGGTCTGCCGCGAAGGACCCCTGACTTCTGTATCGATCGACAACTGTTTCGATAATGTCGAGTTCAGTGTCCTCGAAATAGGATTGAATCAGCTCGGCTGTTTCAGCAGGTTCGTTCTCTTCCACCCATTTCTGTGCTTTATAAATAGCTCTTGTGAATTTCTCGACTGTTTCATTATTTTCTTTCATGAAGCTTTCTTTTGCCATAAATGTGGTATAAGGTACATGACCGGACTGTTCTCCAAAAGAAGCAACGATGTACCCTTTTCCTTCTTTTTCAAAAATCGAAGCGGTCGGTTCGAACAATTGGACATAGTCTCCTGTTCCGGAGGCAAAAGCATTAGGTATATTTGCGAAGTCAATATTTTGAATGAGATTGAGATCTTCCTGCGGGTCAATTCCCTGCTTTTTCAGCACAAACTCACCAACCATCTGCGGCATACCGCCTTTGCGCTGGCCGAGGAAGGTCGAACCCTTTAATTGATTCCATTGAAAATCCTCAACGTTTTCTCTTGCAACAAGGAAGGTTCCGTCGGTTTGTGTCAATTGGGCAAAGTTGATGACAGGGTCACTTGATCCTTGTGAATCAACATAGATGCTGGTTTCTGAACCAACTAGAGCAACATCGGCACCATCGGCAAGCAGAGTGGTCATCGTTTTGTCGCCTCCCCATGTTGTCGTCAGTTCAATATCCAATCCTTCTTCTTCAAAGAAGCCTTTTTCTATGGCGACATATTGAGGAGCATAGAAAATAGAGCGCGTCACTTCTGCAATTCTGACTTTCTCCAGTTTCTGTTCTTCATTGGAACAGCCCCATACACCGATTGAGAGAATGAGGATCATAAATAATGAAAAACTAATCTTCAGCAGCCTTTTCAACTTGGTTCCTCTCCTTTTATGCTGCCATGGACACCGGGCTTATTGGCTGCAAAGAGTCGCTGTACCCGGAATGACAAACATATATTATTTGCTACATATCGTATGTAAAAATAAGAATTGTGTGATAGCCTAGTTGGCGATGGTGAAAGGAATTTTTGAGCAGGATTGGCTTGGTAAGTGTGCAGCGTGTCAAGGCACGTTCGCATCTGCAGCGGAAATTAACTCTTTAAATAGAAAAAATCTAATCATAATTCTGAAAGGGTGAGAAGAAGATGAAGAACGGGACAATACTCGAAAAACAGATTTTCCCTTCACCGAATCCAAAGATTGAGCTGTATTCAGTGACTTATTATGCGGACGGTCTTCGTGTGAAAGGCATGATGGCCCACCCGAAAGATGACCAGCAGTACCCAGGATTTCTATATTTAAGAGGGGGCATCAAAAATGTTGGGGAGGTACGTCCTGCCCGCATCGCTCAATTTGCGTCAGAAGGGTTCATTGTGTTCGCTCCTTTTTACCGTGGAAATCAAGGAGGAGAAGGCAATGAGGACTTTGCCGGAGATGACCGAGAGGATGCATATGCAGCATTTGACTTGCTGTCTGATCACCCAAGGGTTTCTGGCAGAAAGGTCCATGTGTTCGGTTTTTCCAGAGGTGGAGTCATGGGGCTTCTTACCGCTATTGATAAAAAAGATACCGCATCAGTTGTGACATGGGGCGGCGTATCCGATATGGTGCTGACCTATGGGGAACGGAAAGATCTTCGAAGAATGATGAAGAGAGTCATCGGCGGTACTCCGAAGAAGTATCCTGCACGATATAAATGGAGGACGCCTTTATACAGGGTAGAGGAAATAGAGGCTCCCGTTCTCATAGTCCATGGTGCCAAAGATCACAATGTGTCCATCGAACATGCTTACAGGCTTGAAAAAAGATTGAAAGAACTGGACAAAAAGGTGGATACCTATTATTTTGAGAACTATACACATTATTTTCCTCCGGCCATCAACAGGGAAATCGTAAAGGTTGTTTGTGACTGGATGAAAAAATATAGTTAAGGGAAGTGTTTTTCAATGGGCATGGGTCTCGAAATGAATACAATGATCGTTACTAAAGGCAAAGAAAAAAGATTAGAGGAAAATACGTTTCAGCTTATGAAGGAAGGTTATCGTTTATATCCCATGGAAATTCCAGTGGAGGTTAAAAGGACGATGGATGGAGAAACGAATGCTATGGGAAAAATCAAACAACTTCAATGGGAAAATGGAGAAACGGTGATCACATATCAACTGATTTCACTGAACAGTACGAATTAAATAGAAAAGGCGGGCCCATTTTTTGTGGCCACTGAAAAATTCCAATAAAACTCTAAAAGGCAGGATCGTTCACTTTAAAGAATGATTGTGCCTTTTTCATTTCCCGTTTTATGAAAAAGTGTTGATTTCCGCTCCAGGTGCGCGACTCCGCGGGGCGGGCGGTGAGCCTCCTCGGCTTCGCCTGCGGGGTCTCACCTGTCCCGCTAGTCCCGCAGGAGGTCGCACACCTTCCACTCCAATCAACGCAGCAGAAAAAAGGAACTACCTACTAACAAAGCCAAATAAGATAAGTGGGTGGTTCCCAGTGATTCAACAACAACAAACAATGATGTTCAGTAAGTATATGGATCTTTACGATTTCGTCGTTCCTCAAGACAATATGTTACGAAGAATAAACGATTTAGTCGACTTTTCCTTTATTTTCGAGGAGTTAAAAGATAAATATTGTCATGATAACGAACGGAATGCGATTGATCCAATTCGCATGTTCAAAAATTTGTTTCTGAAAACCATTCACGATGTATCGGATGTCGATATTGTTGAACGGTCGAAACTATGATATGTCATTTAAATATTTTTTAAATATGACTTCGGGAGAAGCGGTTATTGATTGAAGTTCTTTGACAAAGTTTCGTAAGCATAGATTAAAGGACATGAACTTATTGGACATGCTTGTCAACAAGACGGTTGAAATTGCCATAGAGAAAGAAATCATAAAAAGTAAGTCCATTATTGTTGATGCCACTCACACCAAGGCTCGCTACAATCAAATGAAACCAAAAGAAATCCTCATGGAGTGCTCTAAAAAATCTCCGGAAATCAATTTATAAGATTAACGAAAGTATGAAAGACAAATTCCCTTTGAAGCCAACCAATGATGTGCTGGAGGAAGAGATCGTCTATTCACAGAGGCTCATTGCGGTGATAGAGAAGGAAGAAACCCTTTTAGAATATCCAAAAGTTAAGGAAAAGCTTAATCTCCTGAAAAGAAACGGTTGCCGATGATATTGAGTAGCTCCAGTCTATGAACGAAAAAAAACGAGATAAAATTGAAGTAAAAAATAGTGAGTTAAACACAGACACGGGTATAATGTGGCAGAATCCTCGGGTCTAATTGGCATGGAATTACAAGGTGCCATGGCAATTTTTGCGGTGAACATTAAAAGAATTCTAAAGATAATGGGATAAAAAGAGCAGCATATCCGATGCTTTCCAAGAAAAAAGCCGACTCTTTTACCTTTTATAGGAAGAAGAGTCGGCTTTTTCTTTATTAATAATAGTTATATTCTAGAAACCGGCAGATTTTCAGTGGCCTCCATTTTTGGAGCCCGCCTTTAGTCTATTTTAGAAATTTATAAAATCCATCCTTGTGGAAAACTTTAACTAAGTCATCCACACCCAGCCTCTCGGGGTCAAATGTCCGAATTGAACAGGGGGCATTATGCTTTAATCGGTCCGCCCTTTGATTGAATTTCATCAGGGACGTTTGAGAATTTTGTGAAATTATTTTTAAATTTGCCGGCAAGTTCTTTTGCTTTTTCGATATAAGCCTCTTCATCAGACCAAGTCTTTCGCGGTTGAAGCACTTCATCAGGAACACCTGGTACATGTAGAGGAATTTCAAGGCCGAAGATATCATCAGAAGCTGTTTCAACGTTCGCCAGCTCTCCTTCAAGAGCAGCTTGCACCATAGCGCGTGTGTAAGAAAGCTTCATTCTGCTGCCGACACCATATTCTCCGCCAGTCCAGCCTGTATTCACAAGGAATACTTGAGCATTGTGTTCATCGATTTTCTTGCCAAGCATCTCTGCGTACACTGTAGCAGGAAGCGGCAGGAAAGGTGAGCCGAAGCAAGTTGAGAATGTTGCCTGTGGAGACGTGATTCCTCTTTCAGTACCTGCAAGTTTCGATGTATATCCACTTAAGAAATGATACATCGCTTGTTCCTTTGTCAGCTTGCTGATTGGAGGAAGTACTCCGAATGCATCGGCCGTAAGGAAAATGATTGTATTAGGGTGTCCCGCCACGCTGGGATCAACGATATTGTCGATTGCCTGAAGCGGATAAGCTGCACGTGTATTTTCGGTAAGCGTGCTGTCTTCATAATCCGGAATGCGTGTATCTTCATCAACCATGACGTTTTCAAGGACCGATCCGAAGCGGATGGCATCGAAAATCTGCGGCTCTTTTTCACGTGTCAGATCGACTGTTTTTGCATAGCAGCCGCCTTCGATGTTAAAGACGCCGTTTGGAGACCAGCCGTGCTCGTCGTCACCGATCAAGCGGCGGTTTGGATCTGCTGAAAGAGTTGTTTTTCCTGTTCCTGAAAGACCGAAGAACAGTGCAACATCACCTTCTTGGCCGACATTCGCAGAACAATGCATCGAAAGAATATTATTTTCAGGAAGCATGAAATTCATAACAGAGAAAATGGACTTCTTCATTTCACCTGCATACTCTGTTCCGCCAATCAGAACCGTTCTTTTTTCAAAAGAGACGATGATGAATGTTTCAGAATTTGTTCCGTCAACAGCGGGATCTGCTTTGAAAGTAGGCGCAGAAATAACTGTGAATTCAGCGTTATGGTCTTTCAATTCCTCTGAATCAGGACGGATGAACAGCTGATGAGCAAACAGGTTATGCCATGCATATTCGTTTATAACTCTGATCGGCATGCGGTGTTTAGGGTCCGCTCCTGCAAATCCTTTGAATTCGAAAATTTCATCTTTTTCTTGTAAGTAATCGATTATTTTATTGTATAGTTTGTCAAAGCTGTCTGTTGAAATCGGTTGATTCACAGAACCCCATTCGATTTTATCTTTTGTCGAAGGTTCTTCAACAGTAAACTTATCTTGTGGAGAACGGCCAGTGTATTTGCCTGTCTCTGCACGGACAGCACCTGAATTAGTCAGGATTCCTTCATTCCGATTCAAAACCTTCTCAACTAATTGAGGTACAGATAATTGTACTTTTATGTTCTTTCCATTAAGTAATTCATTTAGTTTAGTAGACAGGCTAACTGAAGTCATAGTAACTAACCTTCCTTTGTACATTATTTAGTGCTCTCCTTTTCAAAAAACTTTCCTATCCCCTCGAACTGCGGCTGTCTTCGTTGATCGATAAGGCTTGCATTCCGCCCAACCTACCGCCGATATTTAACACCACTAGTAGAGAAAAAGTTATTCAAAAAAGGAGAGCCGTATGAAAATACCCCTTTGTTTCTCAAGAAATAGTATAACACAATAAACCAAATAGTCTATACTATTTAACTACTTTTTAAACCTGTTAACAATTTGTCACATTTACTCTTTGAACCACTTTTTATGGATGCACTTTTTGCAAGTACTGTTGATCTTTAAAAGCAGGTGATTTCCGCTGCCAGTAAAACCGCCCCCCTAAAAACCAATTAATTTTAGAAAGGGGCCTTTGTAAAATAGCGTTATGAATGTGAACGCTGACATTTTCTTCTTAGTTATGATTTAGTCTTAAAAAGGGCAGGGTAAACATCAATTTGGCTTTTCCTTCAAAAAATAGTAGTTTTCCGGTTCAGGCTGGTCTTAGTTTTTTCGAAAGTAACGCTCCGTATCAGCGCGTATGAAACTTAAGTAGCTGAAGCTGAGTTCCCTTTATTTCCCGCAAATCCCATGGGAGGTCGTGCATCTTTCGATCAATTAATTTTTCGGCAAGACACACTGGTTTTTATAAAAGAGCTTAATACACATATCATTCGCCAACCAAGCGAGTATTCTCTTGCACCAAAGACTCGGTTTCATACTCAATTCAATGAAAGCTGAATATTGTGGAATGAAACTTCTGCAGAAACCTCTGGGGGCTGTACAGTAGCAACTTGAAGAATCACGAATAATCTATAATAAGTTATGTTATTGCAAGTTCCTTTGAAATGTTACCGTTTTCATGGCGAATCTTATTATATAGGAAGTTTTGTGGAAAATGAAGCATGAAGACATAATTTAATACAAACTTTTTTAAACATGCTGTAATAACGAAGAACCCCTTATCTACAAGGGATTAGCCAGAAAATTTAGTGTTAAATAAAATGGTTGACACGTTTTGACAAAGTAAGTTAATATTGACCATTGAACGGATACTCTTATTCCGAGCTGGTGGAGGGACAGCCCCAATGAAACCCAGCAACCTGTTTGTGAAGAAATGATTGTACAGAGGTTCTAAAAAAGGATTTATAAAGGCAGAAACATTCATGAAAGTGATTCTGTTTGTGCTTATCCCATTGAACTTGGTTTTCTGTATAGATTACTTCCAGGCAAAGGTGCTAACCTGATGCAAGGATATTCCTTGATCAATAAGAGTGAAAGGCGCGGTTTAAATCACAACCTTTCCTCTATTTTAGACGGGAAGGTTTTTTTATTGAAAACTTTCAGCTCCGGCGCTGAGTTCTTTTGATAAATTCTCCATGTTTACTTCATACTACTAAGGGAATGAGTACCGTGATTAAGTATCGAGAACAGGCCGGTTTTCTGTTCTGCCAATTATTTTTTCTAAGGGAGGAACACCGATGTCAACTAAACGTCGTCTGTTTACATCTGAGTCCGTAACGGAAGGACACCCAGATAAAATTTGTGATCAAATTTCTGATTCTATTCTAGATGCAATTCTAGCAAATGACCCTAATGCACGTGTAGCTTGTGAAACATCTGTAACAACAGGTCTTGTCTTGGTTGCTGGTGAAATTACAACAAGCACTTATGTAGATATACCGAAAATTGTGCGTGAAACAATCAGAGGTATCGGCTATACTCGCGCAAAATACGGCTTTGATGCTGAAACATGTGCGGTACTAACTTCCATCGATGAGCAGTCTGCTGATATCGCAATGGGTGTCGACCAGGCGCTTGAAGCCCGTGAAGGACAAATGAGCGACGAAGAAATCGATGCAATTGGGGCAGGAGACCAAGGTCTTATGTTCGGATTCGCTTGTAATGAGACGAAAGAGCTTATGCCTCTTCCAATCTCTTTAGCTCATAAAATTTCCCGCCGCCTGACTGAAGTGCGCAAAGATGATGTGCTTCCATACCTTCGCCCAGACGGTAAAACGCAGGTGACAGTTGAGTATGATGAAAACAACAAGCCTGTCCGCATTGACACAATCGTTATCTCTACTCAGCACCATCCGGAAGTTTCTTTGGAGCGTATCCAACGTAACCTGAAGGAATATGTCATCGACCCAGTTGTTCCTAAAGAGCTGATTGATGATAAGACAAAATATTTCATTAACCCTACTGGCCGCTTCGTAATTGGAGGACCTCAAGGGGATGCCGGTCTAACTGGACGTAAAATCATCGTTGACACGTATGGCGGATACGCTCGCCACGGAGGCGGCGCATTCTCTGGTAAAGATGCGACAAAAGTTGACCGTTCTGCTGCATACGCGGCACGTTACGTAGCGAAAAACATCGTTGCAGCCGGACTTGCTGAAAAATGTGAGGTACAGCTTGCATATGCAATCGGTGTAGCCCGTCCTGTATCTATTTCTATCGACACATTCGGCACTGGCACAGTTTCTGAAGAGGCTTTGATTGAAGTGGTCAGCAACAATTTTGACCTTCGTCCAGCCGGAATCATCAAGATGCTTGATCTGCGCCGTCCAATCTACAAGCAGACAGCTGCTTACGGCCATTTTGGCAGAAGTGACCTTGACCTTCCTTGGGAGCGTACTGACAAAGCTGAGATTCTTAAGCAGCAGGTTCAATCTTAATTCTATATAGTTACATTTGAAGGCCCGGAGTATTTTGCTTCGGGCTTTTATGTTTGTTAAGGAATTTCTAAAATCCATCCTTACGGAAAACCTTAACTAAGTTATCACCGTCCAGCTTCAGTACCAAGCCCCTCTGGGTCAATATGTTCCCAAAGAGAAAAAAGGAAGACCTCTTTGTTTTCTTTTCGGAGCATTTGCCTGTCGAGGCTGAACAGGGCGCTTGCTCTTTTGTTCTTAGTGTGGATTCATGTAGACAGAGGGGGGATAGAGAACCAAGGATCCAGGATTTCAGCGTTTAAGGGTGTCAAGGCGGGTTTTAGAGATCCAAAGCGACGGAATCTCAGTCAGAAAGGCAGCCAAGTGGTGCTCTAAAACTCAAACCTCTATACTTCTATCTGCTAACACCTATCAAAAAGCCCCTTCCAATCATAGTGGAAGAGGCACCATTCCAAGAATCAATCAATAAAAGAATAACTGGAAGGGATAATGGGTAAAAAACAGTAGAATCTATTACTTGAGGGGTTTTAATGATTTATAGTACTGGCCTTTTTCTGCATACTCTCTTGAGATTCTTTTCATTTCACTGATATCGTGATCATTTAATTCACGAATCACTTTTGCAGGGCGGCCGTATGCCATGCTGTTCGGAGGGATCACTTTTCCCGGGGGAACGAGGCTGCCGGCTCCGATGAAGGCGCCCTCACCGATTTCCGCATTATCAAGGATGGTGGAGCCCATGCCGATCAATGCTTTCTTTCTGATTTTGCAGCTATGCAGAATGACGCTGTGGCCAACGGTGACCTCATCCTCAAGGATAAGCGGGTTGTTTGGGCTTTGGTGCAGAACTGAGTTATCCTGGATATTGACCTTGCTGCCGATGATGGTCGGGGCGACATCTCCCCGGATGGATGTATTGAACCAGACGGAGGATTCATCTCCAATAACCACGTCTCCAGTAATAGTTACATAATCAGCGATATAGGCACTTTCGGAAATTCTTGGTTTTTTACCTTTATATTCATAAATCATTTTGCTTCTCCTTTCAGAAGGCAGTTATAATAAGTCTTAATAAATGGCTCTTTCGTAAACTTTGTTGCTATTTGAAACTAATTCCCAAAAAAACTGCCATAATTCACCGGGATAACCTGGTAATCGCTTTCCCCGATTAGAGAGAAATCCCCTAGTATCCGGGGGAGAATCCGGCTCTTGGAATTTTTCCGAAAGCAACAATATATGCGAAAACAGCCTAATAAATTGAGTTTATCATAAGTATCTATCATTATTGAATGTTAGAAGGAGGAATTGCCATGTGGAAATGGGAAACTGAACAGGAAGCGAAGGCGGTCATTGTCATCATTCATGGTGCGATGGAGCATCATGGCCGTTATGGGTGGCTCATTGAAATGTGGCGGACATCCGGATATCACGTCATCATGGGAGACTTGCCGGGACAAGGCATGACTTCGAGGGCACAAAGAGGACATATCGATTCGTTTGATGAATATATCATAGAAGTGAAGGATTGGGTGCAGGCAGCTTATCAATTTGATTTGCCGGTGTTTGTAATCGGTCATAGTATGGGCGGACTTGTAGCAGCAAGGATGATGCAGGAATCGCATATCAACATTGCCGGACTGATTTTGTCTTCTCCATGTCTTGGGTTGGTGGATGCCCCTCCAAAACCGATCGACCTTCTATCTCATATTTTAAATAAGGTTGCGCCTCACGTGAAGTTTTCCTCCGGGTTAACGGTGGATCTTGCTACTCGTAATGCGGATGTCAGGGAAATCGACAGCAATGATTCTTTATATGTAACGAAGGTTTCCGTCCGATGGTACCGCGAATTGGACAAAGCAATCAAACTGGCTTTTGCGAATATAGAAAAGATGCCGGATGTTCCCTTGTTGGTCATGCAGGGTGGTGATGATAAGATTGTAGATAAGTCATTGGTGAAAAAGTGGTTCAATGCCCTTTCACTCTCAGAAATGCATTATAAGGAATGGCCTAAGTTTTATCATGAAATTTTTAACGAACCGGAACGTGATGAAGTGTTTGAATATGCAAAAACATTCGTGGAAACCAGATTGAAAACAATCGGGTATGTAGTAAAGGAATAAAAGGCATGAAGAATAGTGTGAGGTGAAGAGTATGTCCATCCCCACTCATCCAATCTCATTGATGAGTCAGGTTTATCGAAAGGTATTCCCAGCGGTTCATAGAGAGCTGGCTTTCTGGACACAAAAAGCGGCAGCAATTCCAAATGAGGAGCTGAGAACGCAGGCACTGGCCAGTATTCAGCATAAAACCTTCCATTGTGAGGGAGGTTCGATATTAGCTTTGCTTGCGTTAATGGAAAAGGAAAAAGCAATTAAGTTCATCGTTGCTTACCAAACCATCAGTGATTACCTTGATAATCTATGCGACAGAAGCACTTCCTTGGATCCTGAGGACTTTGCGGCTCTTCATGAATCCATGAAAGATGCTCTGACGGTTGAGGCACCTTTGAGAGACTATTATCGAAATAGAGAAGATCAGGATGATGGAGGGTACTTGGCAGGGCTGGTCGAAACTTGTCAATCTGTTTTAAAAGAAGTGCCGGGCTACATCTTCATCAAACCCCATCTGCATGAGCTCTGCGATTTTTATTGTGATTTGCAAATACATAAGCACGTTAAAAAGGAAGAACGAGCGGACAGGCTCAAGAGCTGGTTTTATCAATACAAAGATACACTGCCTGAAATGGATTGGTATGAGTTTTCGGCATGCTCAGGTTCCACTCTGGGAATTTTTTGTCTTGTATCCTACGCTCTCAGGGAAGACTTTGAAAGCGTACAAGCTGATTCTATTCGTAATGGGTACTTTCCTTATATTCAAGGGCTGCACATTCTCCTCGACTACTTTATCGACCAAGAGGAAGATGTTGAAGGAGGAGACTTGAATTTTTGTTTTTATTACGAGAATGAAGAAGTCCTGAGGCACCGCCTGCTTCACTTTTTGGAAAAGGCAGAGGAAAATACAAGCCAGCTTCCGCACGCGGATTTTCATCGCTTGATAAACAAGGGATTGATCGGTGTTTATCTTTCGGATGAGAAAGCCTGGAAGCAGCAAAAGGTACACTCATTTTCAAAAGAGTTCCTGAATGCATCAGGCTGGGTGACGAAGTTTTTTTATTATAATGGTAAACTATACCGAAAATTTCAGGGATGGAAGAAAAGTTCCTGACAGCAGCGGATGACCATTCAATGGGTCATCTGTTTTTTTTATCTTCATAAAAGGCTCTTTCTAAGAGATTGTTGCTTTCGAATGCTATTTACCCTCCACTCCTGTTACATAGCGGAAATCCATCACTTTTATACAGCCACAATCTTTGCGAAAACAGCTTCATAAAAAAAAGCAGCTCTCACCTTGTAAGCATGTTAGTGGACATTTCTTTTCTACATAATGATAATAATATGAACTATAAGAGAAGGAGTTGGTGAAGATTGTCTTTGAAGCTGAGTGTGTTGGATCAGTCACCTGCGGCAGAAGGAATGAGCCATGAAACAGCTCTTGAAAATACAGTGAAGCTGGCTCGTCTTGCTGAGGAGCTTGGATTCAATCGCTTCTGGGTTTCCGAACATCATGATGCCACAAGCCTGGCGGGTTCTTCACCAGAGGTGCTGATCGCTCATCTGGCAGCTAAAACGGAGAGAATCCGTGTGGGATCAGGCGGCGTGATGCTCCCTCACTATAGTGCCTATAAAGTAGCCGAAAATTTTCGGGTGCTGGAAGGACTGAATCCCGGCCGCATCGATTTAGGCATAGGGAGAGCTCCTGGTGGAATGCCCAGAGCATCACTGGCATTAAATAACGGAAGCTATCGCAAAGTTGACCAGTACCCTGAACAAATTGACGATCTGCTCGGGTATCTGACGGATGAACGACCAGAAAACAATCCATATGAACGACTTCAGGCTTCTCCTATCATCAGCACTGTGCCGGGTGTATGGATGCTGGGGTCTAGCCCATCAAGCGCCATGCTGGCTGCAGAAAAAGGCCTGCCTTACACTTTTGCTCAGTTCATTAATGGCGAGGGGGGCCCGGAGTATACTAGTGACTATAGAAACCATTTCAAAGCATCCAAGTTCCTCGACCAGCCGCAAAACATGGCTGCTGTTTTTGTCATTTGTGCAGAAACGGATGAGGAAGCAGAGCGAGTGGCTTCAAGCATCGATTTATCAATCTTGATGGTCGAGCAAGGTATGCGTTCTAACGGGACGCCAAGTCCGGAAAAGGCAGCTTCCTACAAATACAGCCCTTTTGAAAGAGCACGCATCAAGGAAAATCGAAAGCGCATGGTAATTGGCAGTCAGGAAAAAGTGAAAAAAGAGCTGCTTGAATTAAGTGAAAAATATCAAACAGACGAAATCATGCTAGTCACGATTACTTATGATTTTAAAGACAAGCTGAAGTCCTTTGAGCTTGTGGCGGATGCATTGCTGTGAGTGAGCGGTGCCGGCAAATAGTTTAGGAAGCCGCACATCTACCGAGCGAGTTCCGGTCGCTTTATACACTAGTAAACGGATCATGTATGAAGTACTGGTAACTTCGCACACGAGTGGCTGCTATTATGACCAAACATGTATGAAGTGCTGGTTACTTCGTACATGAGTGACCGCTTTCTCGCACAGTCATGTATGAAGTACGGATTACTTTGCACATGAGTGGCCCCTTTTTCGCACAGTCATGTATGAAGTGCTGGTTACTTTGTACATGAGTGATGGCTATTTTGCTCAAACATGTATGAAGTGCGGGTTACTTCGTACATGAGTGACCGCTTTCTCGCACAGTCATGTATGAAGTACGGGTTACTTTGCACATGAGTGGCCCCTTTTTCGCACAGTCATGTATGAAGTACGGGTTACTTCGCACATGAGTGGCCGCTTTTTCGCGCAGTCATGTATGAAGTTCCGGTTACTTCGTACATGAGTGGGTGCTTTTTTGATCAAACCCAAAGTGCATCCAAATTAAAAACAAAAAAGGATGTCCCGCAATCTCGGGACATCCTTTTTTACCTTTTTTCCAATGCAACAATAAATGGCGGGTTGTTGAGGCCGTTCATGAATTGGTAGCGGAGGACGTGGACATAATTTTGATCCAGCCGTTCAACATACCTGAGGATGTAATCTCTTTCGACGGCTCCTTCGCGGTGGCCATGGTAAATGACAAGAACAATGATTCCCTCCGGTGCCATCATTTCCAATAGGTATTCAATGGCTTTAATTGTTGTTTGGGGTCTTGTGACAATGGTTTTGTCTCCGCCGGGGAGATATCCCAGGTTGAAGACAGCTCCTGTGACTTTACCGTAATGGACAGGTGGAATAACGTTGCCGACCGTTTCATGTCCCTGCTTAAAGAGCGTGACCCGGCCCTGCAAACCATGTGTCTGGAGTCTTTCTCTGGTGTTGAACAGAGCGTCTTCCTGTACATCAAAGCCGTACACTCTTCCATTTTCTCCAACAAGCTGAGCGAGGAAAAGGGTGTCGTGGCCGTTTCCTAGTGTCGCATCAATGGCGATATCGCCAGGTTTTACAGCTGCGGAAAGCAGCTGCCTTGCGAACGGAAGGACTTTTTCGAGCTTCATACTTCTACCTCCGTTTTATATAATTTTCCCTGCCAGCTGTTCCGGCGCTGCAGCTCAGCGTCAATGGCATTCAGGACATTCCATTTGTTTACGCTCCACATCGGTCCGATCATTAAGTCGATAGGACCGTCACCCGTGATTCGGTGAACAATCATTTCAGGAGGCAGAATTTCCAGCTGGTCGCAGACGAGGCTTACATAGTCTTCAAAGGAAAGGAACTCAAGCTGGCCCTTTTCATACTGTTTTACCATCGGAGTACCTTTAAGTAAATGAAGAAGATGAATCTTTATCCCTTGCACATCTAATTTTGCAACTTCTTTGGCGGTTTCCATCATCATTGTGTAATTCTCCTGTGGAAGTCCGTTGATAATATGAGAACAGACACGAATTCCATGCTTCCGAAGTTTGTTAACTCCTTCAACATAGCATTCATAGTCGTGAGCTCTGTTGATCATGCTTGCGCTTTTTTCATGGACGGTCTGCAGTCCGAGCTCGACCCATAGATATGTGCGTTCGTTTAATTCAGCGAGGTACTCCACGACATCATCAGGCAGGCAATCCGGCCTTGTGGCGATGGAAATGCCGACAACGCCTTCCTGCTTCAGGACTGTCTCGTATTTCTCCCGAAGCTCCTCAACGGGTGCATGCGTGTTAGTGAATGCCTGAAAGTAAGCCATGTACTTTCCGTCTTTCCACTTGCGATGCATCCGGTCTTTTATATCATTAAACTGCTTCTCAAGTGGATCCACTCTGCTGCCGGCGAAATCTCCCGAACCTGCTGCCGAACAGAAAGTACAGCCTCCGTAGGCAACGGTGCCGTCTCGGTTGGGGCAGTCGAACCCTCCGTCAAGCGCCACTTTAAAAACTTTATGTCCAAAATGATTTCTCAAATGATAATTCCAAGTATGATACCGTTTGACATCAGCGGCATACGGAAATGGGTTTGTCTCTTTTATGACAAAGACCTCCTTAAATATCTCTCAGTAGTTATGAGAAGCATTTTATCACGAAAGAGCGCCGGATCCAATTACAGCAGAGTTACAGTTGGGAAAGGAAGAATTTTCTACTGATGATTCTGTTTTTATAACAAACAATAATCAAAGAAGCACAGCTTCATGTATGAAGTTTTGGAGGGATGGAAATGGCGACAAGACAATCTGTGGATGAGTGTTTGCAAAAATGCGAAGATGCACTTCGATATGCACAGGAACAATATAAATCAGGAACAAAGCAGGAGCATTACCATGATCAAGAATATACGGATGCCATGCAGAAGGTCGAAGAGGCCGTCAACGATATCAGGCATCTGGCGAACAGCGCAAATTCACAGCAGCGCGATCAGCTTCACAGAATGCGGCTGCAGCTTCAGCAATTTCAAAATGAAATGGTCCTGTTAGATCATGATCCTGATTCAGTAGGAGGGAAGCTGCATTGAAAAAACGTTCTAAGCAAAATAACCCCGAGCAAAAAACAAGGAATGCTGAAAGAAATCTCAATACCGAGTTCGGTAAAGAATACAATCCTGTTAAAGAAGCGAAAAAGAGGTATGAAGAACATGCCCAGCCTGTAAAATCAAAGAACAGGGAATTAGAAAACCTTTAATCAGAACAAACTATTGGTGCTTCTCTATTTCTTAGAGAGGCACTTTATGCTATAAAGAACAGTTTAAATGGAACAATAAGGTGGAAATGTACAATTGTATAACGGATTCTAGTGCAAGGTTTTGACGTTAATGAGAGAAAGGCATCAGCAAAAGAGTATGATTATAACCGTCGATAATAAAAAATCACGATTGAACTCGTAAGGATGCAATAATAAAAGAGAATATAGTTTACAGCATAGTTTTTTGACCAAATTCAACCATAATTGACCCGAAATACAATCAAATTGGGGTTTGTGTAAAAGGCTTCTTAACAAATACAATAAGATTAATCTTGAAAAAGACTTCAATGAAAAATCATTAATAACTGGAGGGCATATTTAATTGGGAATAGAATTGTTTATACTTTTCATCCTTATTGTGCTGAATGCTTTTTTTGCTGCATCAGAAATAGCTTTAATCTCACTGAATGACAATAAAGTAAGAATGGCGGCTGAAAGAGGAGATAAAAAAGCAATTCTTCTACATAACCTTTTATCCGAACCAAGCCGATTCCTGGCAACCATTCAAATAGGAATTACATTGGCAGGTTTCCTGGCAAGTGCTTTTGCAGCCGGAAGTTTTGCAGGAATGTTAACTAATCTTTTGCTGGACATGGGAGTGCCTATATCACCAGCCGTTTTAGAGACCATTTCGGTCATAGTTATAACGCTGATACTATCTTACTTCACTCTTGTGCTTGGTGAACTGGTTCCCAAAAGACTTGCATTGCAAAAAGCGGAAGCAATTTCAAGATTCGCAGTGGGCCCGCTTACCATCTTATCAAAGGTTTCATCTCCTTTCGTTAAGTTGTTGACCATTTCAACTAATAGTATTGTCCGTCTTTTTGGGGTTGACCCAAATGCAGAGGATGAAAACGTGACAGAGGAAGAAATCAGGATGATGGTCGATGTCGGAAAAGAAAAAGGCACGATCCAGGAAAATGAAAAGGTCATGATCAACAATATCTTTGAACTAGACAACAAAGATGTCTCTGATATTATGACCCACCGAACAAATATTGTAGCAATTCCCTATGATTTAAATCTGAAGGAAGCGGCCCACATAGCCAATGTGGAAAAATACACCCGATTTCCAGTTTTTGAAGAGAACTTGGATCAAATAATAGGAATACTGCATGTGAAAGACCTCATTCAGTTCATTGAAAATAACGAAGAAGACAACTTTGATTTGAAGACTCTTGTGCGAAATCCGTATTATGTACTCGAATCCAAAAGTATCGATCTTTTATTTGCCGAAATGCAAAAGAACAATACTCATATGGCAATTGTCATAGATGAATATGGCGGAACAGACGGAATTGTGACCATAGAGGATATTATGGAAGAAATCGTCGGAAGTATTTCGGATGAACATGATGAACCGGATTCGGAAGAAGATGAAATAAGTCAAGTAGATGATCATACCTATATGATTGCAGGGTTCACAAACCTGTATGAAGTGGAAGAAGTACTGAAAGCTGATTTGCCGATAGAGGAATTCGATACAATAAACGGTTTTGTACTCGGTCAGCTGGGGTTCATTCCAGGCGAACGAGAGCGTCCTGTCGTTGAATTCAAGAACATTGAGTTCTCCATCGTAGAAATGGACGATAAGCGGATAGCCAAAATCCAAGCGAAGGTTAAAGAAGAAAGTGTCATTGATAGCAACACATAATAAAAAACCAGTGTGGGCAATAGGTCCAGACTGGTTTTTTAGAATCCAGGGAATGCAGCCCATTCAATATTGTTTGAGAAAGAGATTTATACATCCTTCTTCGTGGTAAAAGAAAGATAAGAGTTTATCAACAAGGAGGATGAACATGGAGGGGACTAAAGAATTATTAAAAGAACTGCTGTTAATCAACAGCTCAACTAAAGAAGGAAGCAACAAGGCCATTGAATTTTGCGGCCAATGGCTGGAGGAAAACGGACTGCCCGTGAACATCATCCAGAATAATGGCTATAAGATGCTGGTTTCTGAAATCGGCAGCGGAGATAAGAAGGTCATATTCAATGGACATATTGATGTGGTCAGCGGAAAAGAAGAACAATTCATCCCCCGCGAGAAAAATGAAAAGATTTATGCACGTGGTTCGGCTGATATGAAGGCGGGAGTCGCTTGCATGATGCAAGCTATGGCTGCCTTGAAGGATGAGAATCTCAATACAAAAATCCAATTACAAATCGTTTCTGATGAAGAAATCGGCGGCTTTAATTGCACGGGTTATTTAGTCGAAGAAGGCTATACAGGTGATTTCGTCATTTGTTCCGAACCGACGCAGCTAGGCATCGCCCTGCAGGCAAAAGGGGTCTTGAGACTGGATGTAGAAGTGGAAGGTTCCCCGGCTCATGGAAGCAGGCCTTGGGAAGGTGAGAACGCGATTGAAAAGGCATATCTTGAGCATCAAAAAATTAAAGAACTTCCTTTTATGAAGGAAAGCTCTGAATTTTACCCGACCCCATCCCTCAACCTGGCTATGATAGAAGGTGGAGATGTATACAACAAGGTGCCAGGAACATGCGTCTTGAAATATGATATCCGCTTTCTGCCAAATCAAAACAAGAACAATATCGTTGGGCAAATTGAAGGAGCTGTTGACAGTTCAGTGTTCGTCAGTATGTTCAGCGAGCCTGTCAGAACAGATATTGATGACTATTATGTGCAAAAAATCAAAGAAGCTGTTGAAGAACATACAGGCGCTGAAGCCGTTTTCTTCGGCCAGCATGGTGCTGCAGACACTCAATTTTTCTCAAAACTCGGCATTCCGGCAATTGAATTCGGACCTGTCGGGGAAAATTGGCATGGAAACAAGGAGAATGTAGACATTGATTCTCTTTACTTGTATGAGAAGATGCTTGTCGACTTTGCTCATAGCGTTTAATACGGTTTGAGAAGGCAGCTTCGGCTATTGGATTCTATAACTTAAGTGCATACGTCTAATTACAGACGATTTAACTGGTAACTCACAAGCACGAGAAGATAATATGATTTGCAAAAAAACAGTCAGTGGCTGAGCCTCTGACTGTTTTTTTATGATGTTTTTTATTCTATAAAAAGCCCCCTATAAAGATTCAATTAAATCAACCTCAATAATCACTCCATATCCGATTAATCCGACAAGAAATCATCAACAAAATCATATAGAGAACCTTATTTTTTTGGAACTATCTCTCTATTTCAAATTGTATTGCGCACTACGGATAAAACCCCTATAATTCATTTTGGGAATCGAAATATCTAAGGGAAGGAAGCGCTCATTATGCCTAAATCATTGTGGCTGTTGATTGCCGGTATGATGGTAAATGTCACGGCAGCATCATTCTTATGGCCGTTGAATGCGATATATATCCATTCACATCTTGGCAAGTCGTTATCAGTCGCGGGATTGGTTCTTATGCTGAATGCCGGGGCAAGTGTCATCGGAAATCTGTTTGGAGGAAGCCTCTTTGATAAAATAGGTGGATACCGTTCCATTTTAACGGGAATCATCATTACATTACTGGCTCTTGTCGGAATGAACTTTTATCATGGTTGGCCTCATTATGTTATTTTTCTAGCAATCGTCGGGTTTGGTTCAGGTATTGTTTTTCCTTCTGTGTACGCGATGGCAGGATCTGTCTGGCCTGAGGGCGGGCGCAAATCATTCAATGCCATATATGTTGCTCAGAATGTTGGGGTCGCTGTCGGTGCTGCACTCGGAGGGCTTGTTGCTTCTTATTCCTTTCAATATATTTTTCTAGCAAACTTGATTATGTATGTTGTATTCTTTTTGATCGCCTTTTTTGGTTACAAAAACATCAGCGTCAATAGTGGCAAGCAGACTTCATTGATCCAAGAAGGTGCTTTTATTAAAAATAAAGCCAAATTTACAGCATTAATTTTAATCTGTTCAGCTTATATCTTGTGCTGGATTGGCTATGTACAGTGGCAGTCGACTATCGCAAGTTATACACAGGATATCAACATCAGCCTGAAGCAATACAGCTTGCTGTGGACCATTAATGGAACGTTGATCGTTCTGGCCCAGCCGATACTCTCCAAAGTAATCCGCCGCTTTAAAAATAACCTGAAGATGCAGATCCAGATAGGAATTGTCATTTTCATGATTTCGTTCGGTGTAGCTGCAACAGCGGAGGCTTTTCAGATGTTCGCAATTGCGATGATTATCATGACCATTGGGGAGATGCTCATATGGCCGGCTGTTCCTACCATTGCCAACGACCTTGCTCCCAAGGGAAGAGAGGGGTTTTATCAAGGAATCGTCAACAGTTCAGCGACTGGCGGCAGGATGATTGGTCCGCTTTTGGGCGGTATTATCGTTGATGGGTTTGGAATTTCGACTTTATTTGCGTCGCTGATTGCATTGTTTGCCATAGCAATCATCTTTACTGCAGTATATGACCGATCATTGAAGAAAAAAGAATCTGTATCGATATCACTCTCTTAGTCTAAAGACTATTCTCTATTCGAGGATAGTCTTTTTTGCTTTTTCAGCAATCACAATCCCGAGGGAACAGGTGCTGAAAGTGACCGCTCGTTAGTTCAATAGGGAGTGATATACCTTCATGCTTTTTTGTATCTCATAACAAAATAAAAACTGGCTCTATTGATTTTTTAGGGATTGTTTTTCATTATACAGTTAGAGTTGCATTGTCTGCGATCTATCTTTTTGCAGACCCAGCTTCCTAAGCCCCCCAAGATCTAAAATGCTAAAACCAACCTTTGAGAAAATAGGTAAAATGATAAAAGCTAGTACATCAATTCCACTCTGGGTTATGCCAAGACCGGAGGGTCCTAATATCCAAACTGTTGGGTAAGCAAACCAAAAAGCGGTAAGATACAGGGCTGTCCGGTTATAGTGTTTGCTCAATTGTTCATCCGAAGATTTGGCGATTTTTCTTAAAGGGTACCATATTATATAGAGAATGATCAGTAGTGCCAGTACCCCAAGGGAATACCATATATATTTTTCAACCCCAGAAGAAAAATCTGCGATTAAACCTGTCAGGATCATAAAAACATCTGCTCCTATGAGGGAACCGATCAGAGCCTTATCTTTCTCCTTTTTATAAAACATCGCAGTAAGTGCTAAAGCTAGCAATAATAAAGGTGTGGTCACAACCCAGTCGAGATATCTTGCAAAGTAAATCACTCTTTCATTTGCTTCTAGAAAGCCTTGCCCTAAGGCTATAGATAAATAAGCAGCACCTGACCAGCATGGAATGAAAATAGCTATGACATATTCATACCGCGGCACTCCTTGAGGTTTTCTGCTCAAGATATAAAAATAAAAAGCCCCTGCTGCCATAATGATAAAATAAACCCAATGCAGTGTGTAGATCATATTGATTCCTCCACCATAGTAGTTGTAGCATATAGTTTAGTATTGGAAAGTATTGGAGTTTTCATACTGAAACTTCAATGTTTTCAGTCACCCTGCCTCAGTGGAAATTCAGCAGCAAGGGTGCTTTTCATCACTAAATGAAAATCTTTATTTAATAATGCTTGCAACTCGGAATATTTTTGCATAAAATAGTGAATACAATAGTTGTATAGAATTCAACGTTGATAAGGAACAGTAGTGATGAGGGTCCGCTTTAGAGAGTTGACGGGTGGTGAAAGTCAACCGGAAATCATCATGAACTCGCCTTTGAGTTGCGGGTGTGAACCTAAGTAATGCCTGCCGTTTTCCGCGTTAAGGATGGAATCAAGTGAGTGCGTGTACACTAATCTGGGTGGTACCGCGGGAGTTTATCAAAGACCTCTCGTCCCAATTATTATTTATTAATAATTGGGGCGGGAGTTTTTTTGTTTTTTAATGGTTTTAAAGGGCTATGCTTTTAGTTTGAAAATGGGTTTTTCTACAGAGCTGATTGGAGCGGAAGGATGAGCGACCTCCTGCGGGAACAGCGGGCAGGTGAGACCCCACAGGCAAAGCCGAGGAGGCTCACCGCCCGCCCCGCGGAGTCGAGCATCCTGGAGCGGAAATCAACGAACCCTTTTAGGAAAAGCAAAGTGATTGAAACAGTAATTTATTTTTTATCAAAAAAGGAGGCTCCACACAATGAGCTTTAACCACAAAGACATCGAACAAAAGTGGCAGCATTATTGGGAAGAACAAAAAACATTCAAAACCGAAACTGAAAAGGATAAACCAAAGTTCTATGCACTGGATATGTTTCCGTATCCATCTGGTGCCGGCCTCCACGTAGGGCACCCGGAAGGATTCACTGCGACAGACATCCTTTCCCGCATGAAGAGAATGCAGGGGTACAATGTTCTTCATCCGATGGGCTGGGATGCATTTGGTCTTCCAGCAGAGCAATATGCACTTGATACTGGTAACGATCCGGCAGAATTCACGAAGAAGAATATCAACACATTCCGCCGCCAGATCAAGGCACTTGGCTTCTCTTATGATTGGGACCGTGAAGTAAATACGACGGACCCTCATTACTATAAGTGGACTCAATGGATTTTCACAAAGCTTTTTGAAAAAGACCTTGCTTACGTTGATGAAGTGGCCGTTAACTGGTGCCCTGCACTTGGAACGGTTCTTGCAAACGAAGAAGTTATTGATGGAAAAAGTGAGCGTGGCGGGCATCCAGTAGAACGCCGTCCGATGAGACAGTGGATGCTGAAAATCACAGCTTATGCAGACCGCCTTCTTGAAGACCTTGAAGAGGTTGACTGGCCGGAGAGTATCAAAGACATGCAGCGCAACTGGATTGGCCGTTCTGAAGGAGCCGAAGTCAACTTTGCCATTGACGGCACCCATAAGAAGTTCACTGCATTCACAACCCGCCCTGATACCCTTTTCGGTGCGACGTATGCCGTGCTGGCTCCTGAACATGGGCTGGTAGACGAAATCACAACGAGCGAGCAAAAAGAAGCGGTTGCTGCTTATATTGATAAAGTGAAAACGAAGAGTGACCTTGAGCGTACAGACCTTGCAAAAGATAAATCAGGCGTTTTCACTGGTGCATATGCAGTCAACCCGATCAATGGCGAGAAAATGCCGATCTGGATTGCCGACTATGTGTTGATGAGTTACGGAACAGGCGCGATCATGGCGGTTCCAGCGCATGATGAAAGAGATTATGAATTTGCGAAAAAATTCGAGCTTCCTATTAAAGAAGTCGTAGCCGGCGGAAATGTGGACGAAGAAGCGTACACAGGCGACGGTGAGCATGTAAACTCTGATTTCCTTGATGGTCTTGGAAAAGAAGAGGGAATCACAAAGGCAATCGAGTGGCTTGAAAAAGAAGGTGTCGGTGAGAAGAAAACGACTTACCGCTTGAGAGACTGGCTGTTCAGCCGCCAGCGTTACTGGGGCGAGCCGATTCCAGTCATCCATTGGGAGGACGGCACGACAACGACAGTTCCTGTTGAAGATCTGCCTTTAACACTTCCTAAAACGACGGAAATCAAGCCTTCGGGAACAGGTGAGTCTCCGCTTGCCAATATCAGCGAGTGGGTCAATGTTACAGACCCTGAAACAGGGAAAAAAGGACGCCGTGAAACGAATACAATGCCGCAATGGGCGGGAAGCTGCTGGTATTACCTTCGCTACATCGATCCTCATAATGATGAGGCGCTTGCGAGTGAAGAGAACCTTAACCACTGGCTGCCGGTCGACATGTACATCGGCGGAGCAGAGCATGCTGTGCTTCACTTGCTGTATGCACGTTTCTGGCACAAATTCCTTTACGATATCGGCGTAGTGCCAACGAAAGAGCCATTCCAAAAGCTGTTCAACCAAGGAATGATCCTCGGGGAAAACAACGAGAAGATGAGTAAATCAAAAGGAAACGTAGTGAATCCAGATGAGATTGTTTCCTCTCATGGTGCCGATACTCTTCGTATGTACGAAATGTTCATGGGACCTCTGGAAGCTTCCATTGCCTGGAGTGAAAACGGTTTGGACGGCTCCCGCAGATTCCTTGACCGTATATGGAGGCTTCTAGTCAACGAAAACGGAAGCATCAGCGAGAAAGTCAAAGATGAAACGAACAAAGATCTGGAGAAGAGCTACCACCAAACGGTGAAAAAAGTGACGGAAGACTTTGAAGGACTTCGTTTCAACACAGGAATCTCGCAGTTGATGGTCTTCATCAACGACGCTTACAAAGCAGACGTACTTCCAAAAGAGTACATTGAAGGCTTCGTCAAAATGCTTGCACCTGTCACTCCGCATCTTGCCGAAGAACTGTGGAGCAAGCTTGGCCATGAAGGAACATTAGCTTATGCAGAGTGGCCTTCTTATGATGAGTCAAAACTTGTCAGCAATGAAATTGAAATTGTGTTCCAGGTGAATGGTAAAGTTCGTGCCAAGCTGACTGTTCCACGCGACATCAGCAGAGATGAACTTCAGGAAATTGCCCTTCAGGATGGGAAGGTTCAGGAGTTTATCGAAGGCAAGACAGTACGCAAGGTGATTGCTGTTCCAGGCAAACTTGTTAACATCGTAGCAAACTAATTTATTGTGGCCGGCGCTTTTGGTGCCGGCCTTCTTATTTAATGATTCTGAAAACTCTGGCTATGCTGGAGGTCCAGAGAGCTTGCAGCGTGGAATGAAAAAAAATCTCCATTCCTAATATCGTAAGCAGGTTTCCCATCACTTCATTCAATTGCAGCGGTAGGTATTCCCTGTGAAGTACATGAATAATCCTATTTAAAATAAACGGAAATTTTCCGGTTAAGCTGTGGAATAGAGTTCTATTTAAGGTATATAAGCGGAATTATTCCGCTTAAGCACAGCGAAATAAACCATTTCCACACATTTTAAGAAATTAAGGGAAATTTCTCCGCTTAATGTAGCTATTTTTCGTGCTATTACTTAAATAAGCGGAATTTCTCCCCTTATTTATCAATAATTTTTCATAGGAAATAAATTGCTATAGAAAACTATTCAATGGATCTTTTAGGCCGAGAGAGGCTTACAGCCGCAGAACAAACCTCCCATTCACACTGGGGTTTTAATTTTTCCCGTGCATAGAGCTCTGATATAATGAAAAAATAAAGAAGAAAGGTGGGTACATAATGAGCTATAAAACAATCACAACGGATGAATTGAAGAAAATGCTGGATGAGGGAGCGAACCTTGATCTTGTTGATGTTCGTGAAGACGAAGAAGTAGAAGAGGGCATGATCCCAAAAGCTAAACATATCAAAATGGGAGACATTCCAGAATCTCTTGATCACTTCGATAAAGACAAAGAGTATATCCTCATCTGCCGTTCCGGCAATCGCAGCGGCAAAGTCAGCCAGTTCATGCATGACAAGGGTTACAAGGTCGTCAACATGGAAGGCGGCATGCTTGAGTGGGAAGGCGAAACACAGCCAAAGGACAAATGCATTTAAGTTAGTTGAAAGCACGCTTTCGGGCGTGCTTTTTTTAATGGACACTGTTTTGGCTGGGGGGCAGGGGCTTGCAGTGAGGAACATAGGATGCGTAATGTGTGCGTGTCGAATTTTGTCGATTGGTTGATAAATTGGGATTTACGCCGATAAAAATTTAAAAGCACTGATAAGTTATAGAGATTCGCCGATAAAATTTCGTAACCAGCAGATTTTAGTCCTTTAAAGCGCTAAGAGGGACAGTCCCTCTTAGCGCTTTAAAGGGTTAAAGTGAACTTTTTTAATGAATTTTGGGACTTTTCATAAACGGCAATCGTCTGTTAAGTGAAAATAATGAGTTATGGTGGTGTGATATGACAAAGAGTGCTGAACAGGGTGCAGGAAAAGAGCGATCAATCAGAGACCTTGTCACCGAATATGGCGAGGATGTTAAGAGGCTGATTTACTCATACGTAAAAAGCTGGAGTGCAGCAGAGGATTTAGTACAGGAAGTATTCATCACTGTTTTTCAAAAGATGGATACCTTGGAAAAGGAAACCTCGGCGAAAGCATGGATTCTATCTATTGCGGCCAATAAAGCGAAGGATTATCTGCGAAGCTGGCATTATAAGAAACTATTATTTACGAATACTTTCTCCTCAAATTCAAAAACAGAGAGTCCTGAACACTACTTGCTGAAACAGCAGCAGAAGACAGAGTTGAGTGAAGCGGTATTTGCACTTCCGGTGAAATACAGGGAAGTCATTATATTTTTCTATTATCAAGAGTTGAAAATTGAAGAAATATCAGAAGTACTTGGAATTAATTCTTCTACGATCAGAACCAGATTATCCCGGGCCCGTGACCTTTTGAACCAAAAGCTTGGAGGCGATCTCTATGAATAATAAGCGAATTCATGATGCAGTTCACAATCATATCGGAGAAGGAAGGGTTTTTTCTAAAGATGAGGAAAATGAACTGCTCACCAAGATAGAGAACACTCAAACTCTCCTGCCAAAGAAAAGATGGTTTCCTGAGTTATTAGGCTGGGGTCTGGCAGGTGCGGCGATTCTACTGTTACTTGGCATTATAGGCAGCCAAACTGGAATCTTGCCATTTTCGGCAGACAGGCAGCCTGATAGGTTGGATACTTCTCTTTTGAAAGAAAGTGAAAGTGAAAGCAATGGACCTGATGGGTTGTCTGATGAGCAGAGGGAAGAAATAGAAAGCAGGCAGCCAAAACTTTATTATGCAGATTCAGTAGAGGATACTCTTAATGCTTTACCATTCCGATTGACACTGCCTGAAAACCTTCCTTTTGAAGCAGAGTTTATCGTGGATGGAATCTATGACTGGCATTTTGAATCAAATTCAGATGGAAAAGATATCTCAGTGGATTTTAGGGCAACCAATGGCGTTGAGGTCATTTTTGTTGAAGCCGTTGATTTTGATAAGGAGTCTATAGGACAGGGAAATCAGTCTCTTGAGCAAGTAGAACTCAAAAAGGGAGGAACAGGCGAATTGGAACTAGGGGATGATGGAGGAACGATCAAATTTGAGAATAAAGAAGGTATTGATTTCAACATCTACATTTCAAATTCTGAAAAATATGATACGCGTGAAGTGTTGATAGACCTTGCTAACCAGATGATTAAGTGAATTTAGAAAAAGGATATCCGTTATCAAAAACGGTTATCCTTTTTTTATTTAGTATGCTCTAGCCCAATATACAAACTGGTTCGCTTCCTTACCGCAGCATACACAATCATCTGAAACTTTCTCTTCTTCAAACGGTATGCAGCGTGAAGTTGCGCCGGTTTCTTCTTTGATTTTATCCTCACAAGCCTGGTCACCGCACCACATGGCTTTGATGAATCCTTTGTTGGAATCCAATTTTTCTGTGAATTCTTCAAAGTTCAAGGCAATGCTTGTTTTTTCTTCTCGGTGTTTAAGGGCTTTTTCAAACAGGTTTTTCTGTACGTCATCGAGCAGCTGGGCGATTTTGCTTTCAAGCTCATCCAGACTTACGGTTAATTTTTCTCCAGTATCCCTGCGGGCAATGACGACCTGGTTATTCTCAATATCTCGAGGACCGACTTCCAAACGAAGAGGAATTCCTTTCATTTCATATTCATTGAATTTCCAGCCAGGTTTTTTGTCGCTGGCATCGATACCTACCCGAACGGTGCCTGTTAATCTGTCTTTAAGGTTGTAGGCAAAATCCAATACGCCTTCCTTGTGCTGGGCAATCGGTACGATCATCAGCTGGGTCGGAGCCGCTTTTGGCGGAATGACAAGGCCGCGGTCATCACCGTGGACCATGATCATCGCTCCGATAATGCGGGTAGTGAAGCCCCATGACGTCTGCTGCACATACTGAAGATTGCCTTCACGGTCGGAGAACTGGATGCCGAATGCTTTGGCAAACCCGTCACCTAGATGGTGGGAAGTCCCGGACTGCAGTGCTTTTCCATCGTGCATCAGACTTTCGATTGTATAGGTGTATTTGGCACCAGCGAACTTTTCTTTTTCTGTTTTTTGTCCTTTGATGACAGGGATGGCGAGCATGTTCTCACACAGCTCTGCATAAACTTCGAGCATTTTGACCGTTTCTTCATGAGCGTCTTCATCTGTCTCGTGGCATGTATGCCCCTCTTGCCATAGAAATTCAAGAGTGCGGAGGAAAGGTCTCGTTGTTTTTTCCCACCTTACAACGTTTGCCCATTGATTATAAAGCTTCGGAAGGTCGCGGTATGAATGGATGATATTTTTATAGTGCTCGCCAAACAGGACTTCTGATGTCGGGCGGACACAGAGGCGTTCCTGCAGTTCTTCTTCACCGCCGTGCGTAACCCAGGCCACTTCCGGAGCGAACCCTTCAATGTGATCCTTCTCTCGCTGCAGCAGGCTTTCCGGTATGAAAAGAGGCATGTAAACATTTTCGTGCCCGGTTTCTTTTATTCTTTTATCGAGCGCATCTTTGATGTTTTCCCACAGTGCATATCCGTAGGGACGGATAATCATTGACCCCCGGACACTGGAATAATCAATCAATTCGGCTTTTGTGACAACATCGGTATACCACTGAGCAAAATCTTCATCCATGCCAGTGATGTTCTTTACAAACTCTTTTCCCATTCCTTGCACCTCCATATTTTTTAAAACTGTTTTCGCATATATTGTTGCTTTCGGAAAAATCCCAAAAGCCGGATTTTTCCCCGAGTACTAAGGTTTTTTTCTCTTAACGGTGGTTGTAGCTTTTTTCTTTCTTGCTTAGATATTTCAGAGGAATCAAGGCGTTATTTTCCGAAATCCATATTAAATAGCAATTAAGTTACGAAAAGAGCCTTATAAAAACAAAAAAAGCCCTGCTATGTCAGGGACCAGAAAAACTGGCGGTACCACCCTGATTCAAAGCAAAGCTTTACTCTCATATCATGATAACGGTTTGAACCGCTGTATGCGCTACAGAACTCAAAGGCAGGTTCGGATGGAAGCCAATGGGAACCTTGCAGCCGGGAGCTCCCTCTCTTTCAATGACCGGATCATCCTACTGATCCTTCTCAATGTTTCATTATTTTTAAGTATTATATTTTCCTTGGATGAAAAAGTCAATTTTTTTTAAAAATTATGTCTTTGGATACATGAATTTCGGGTTTGGTTGTGAATGTTGGGCTTGGTGAGTAAGTGTGAATACATGAGATTCGGGTATTGGTTCAACTTTTGTAACCAGCGTGTGTCTGTGGATACATGAGTTACTAGTTTTGGAGCAAATTGTGTATCCAGCGAGTCGGTGTGTATACATGAGTTTGTGGTTTTGATACAACTCATGTACCCACCGATCCCATGTGAATACATGAGTTCTAGGTTTAGTTGCAACTCATGTACCTAGCGAGTCGCTGTAGATACATGAGTACCTAGTTTTGGGGAAACTCATGTACCCAGCGAGCCCATGTGGATACATGAGTTCCGGGTTTTGATGCAACTCGTGTAGCCAGCGAGTCGGTGGGGATACTAGAATTCCCGATTTTAAGCCAACTCTGTCTCTTAAATACATGACTGAAAATTAGAAAAAATGTCAAGAATGCTAATAGAATATGTGAAAAGGGAGAAATGATTATGATCCAGGTAAAAGTATTCGATTATGAGCATGAAAAGGATTTGGAGAAGGATATGAATAAGTTTTTGAAGTCGGTGGATGAAGACAGCATCGTCGATATCAAATATCATGTGGCGGCGATGCCGGAAGAAGTGGATGATGAGCAAATCTACTGTTTTTCTGCGATGATTGTTTATAAAAAGTGATTTATGGGGTGAATCGAGATTGAAAATAGGGTTGGGTCACCTGAAAGTGCCGGAAGTCAGGCGCTCGTTTCAGGGGTGATGTATCTATGCGAGCGGGGTATGCAAGAATACGAGCAGGTTATTCACTTTTATGAGCGGAGCATGCAAATATACGATCGCTTTATACATAAATACGAGCGAAAAACCCAAAATACGAGCGCGCTACCCCAATTTCACCCAAAAACGCGCCCGCTCCTCTCCAACCCGAAGTGGCGGCTATTCGAGCGGAGTATGCAAGAATACGAGCGGAAAATCCAAAATATGAGCCACCTCCTATATTTCACTTTAATACTTTAAAGCGCGAAGAGGGACTGTCCCTGGTCGTGCTTTAAAGGGCTAAAGTGAAACGGAAAAACGCCGGCTCCCTCTCCAACCGAAAGGAAGGAGAGGGGGCCGGCGTTTTTGCTGCAATTATTTAGAGACTTCCAAGGCACTTATTGCCGCATTCACGCCGGCAAGCCTTCCGGTTACAAGAGCGGAGGTGATGTTGTATCCTCCTGTGTAACCGTGGATGTCGAGGACTTCGCCGCAGAAGAACAGGCCATCCATTTTTTTTGAAGCCATGGTCTTTGGCTGAATTTCTTTAACGGAAACGCCGCCTCCTGTCACGAAGGCTTTGTCAATGGATAGGGTTCCGTTTACAGTGAAGGTGAATCCTTTTGCCAGGCGGGCCAATTCGCGGATCTTCTCACCTGAAAGAGTGATGCCCTGCTGGCCGGGATCGATTTCGGCACGCTGGAGCAGGAACAAGAGGTAACGTTCGGGCATCAGACCTTTTAGGATGTTTTTCACCGCTTTTTTCTCTTCTTCTTTTTTGATAAGAGAATTCAGTTCCTGAAATAATACTTCTTCATTCTTATCAGGGAAGCTGTCGATATGCATGGTCACATGGGTCAGGTTCCATTTCTTCATTGCTTTGACGACATATTGGCTGCAGCGAAGGACGGCTGGGCCGGAAATGCCGATATGGGTGAAGATCATGTCCATTTTATGGGTGACCAATGCTTTTCCTTTCGGGTTCAGAACGCTGAGTGCCACATCACGAAGAGATAATCCTTGAAGTTCGCGTTCCTTGATGAAGGGTTCATCTGAGGTTAGCGGCACTTCTGTCGGAAATAAATCTGTGATTGTGTGCCCTGCATCTTCTGCCCAGGCATAGCCGTCACCAGTAGAACCTGTGTGGGGAACGGATTTCCCGCCTACTGCGATGATGACGGATCCGGCAGCGAAGCTTTCACCGGATTGCAATGTAACACCTGCAGCCCGGCCGTCCACATAATTCACTTTTTTAACAGGCGAGTTCGTTCGTTTTTCGACGCCGAGCTCATTCATTCTATTTAAAAGAGCGTTTACAACTGATTGGGCCTTGTTGGAAACAGGGAACATTCTGCCGTGGTCTTCTTCCTTCAGTTCAATCCCCAATTTTTCAAAAAAGGCAATGATATCTTCATTATTGAATTCGGAAAAGGCGCTGTAGAGGAAGCGGCCGTTTCCAGGGATATGCTTGATGATTTCCTCAATTGGCAGCCTGTTTGTCACGTTGCAGCGGCCGCCGCCTGAGATTGCCAGTTTTCTGCCGAGCTTGTTTCCTTTATCAATCAGGAGGACTTTCCCGCCGTTTTCTCCTGCGGCGATGGATGCCATCAAACCTGATGGCCCTCCTCCAATTACGATTACATCATATTTTTTCATTCATTCCACCATCTTTCACGCTGTCACCGCTAATTTTAAAGCTATTTGCCATAGATTACAAACCCTAATCCGATTGCTTTCTAGTTGTGTTTCAGAAGTCTGAATAGTAAACTACCTATAGTGTGAAATTAGAAGTTTCGGAAGGGAATTTTTATGTCATCGACTTTAATTAGAGGTACGTTTATTTTAACGCTCGGCGTATTTATTTCAAAGTTTCTCGGTCTTTTTTTTGTTATACCGTTTTACGCCTTACTGGGCAATGAAGTTGAACCGACTTCACTATATTCCTATGGATATGTCCCTTACACGATCTTTTTGACGATTGCGACGGCCGGGGTGCCGCTGGCAGTGTCAAAATTCATCTCCAAATATAACTCTATGCAAGAGTATCATGTTGGAAGGAAGTTGTTTAAATCCGGTCTTGTCTTAATGACTCTTACCGGCATTGTCTCATTCCTGATCATGTATGCGTTTGCTCCTTTCTTTGCAAAAATAACCATTCCAAGCGATGAGCAGGTCATTACGGTTGAACAGGTGACCACCGTCATCAGGGCGGTCAGCTTTGCTCTGATCATCATCCCATTCATGAGTTTAATCAGGGGGTTCTTTCAAGGACACAATTCTATGGGACCGACCGCTGTTTCCCAGGTAATTGAACAGATTGTCCGAATTGTCTTCCTATTGGTCGGTGTCTATGTCGTCCTTTATGTGATCAAAGGAGATATGACGACAGCCATCAGTGTCGCCACTTTCGGTGCATTTGTCGGCGGAGCTGCGAGTCTTGCCTCACTGATTTGGTACTGGTTCAAGAGGAAGCCCCATTTTGACAAAATGCTGGAAGAAGATAAAGGAACCGTGGATATCTCTTTAGTGCAAATCTACAAAGAAATCATTGCGTATTCGATTCCTTTTATCTTTGTCGGCATTGCGAATCCGTTGTTTCAACTGGTCGATCAAATGACTTTCAACAGAGCGATGGGGGCAATCGGTAATGCGGATGTAGCGGATACGGCTTTCGGTGTTTTGAACTTTGCTGCCCATAAACTTGTCATCATCCCTGTTTCATTGGCTACGGCATTTTCGATGTCATTGCTGCCTTTGATCACTTCTGCTTTTACAAAAAACGAATATGGCAAGATGAACCGCCAGCTCGATCAGACCTTTCAGATTCTGTTATTTTTAACAATACCAGCTGCACTGGGAATTTCCTTGCTGGCTGAGCCAACCTATACGTTGTTCTACAGCCACAGTGATCTGGGGACAGAAGTGTTGAGAACTTACGCCCCTGTAGCGATTTTGTTTGCGTTGTTTGCTGTCACTGCAGCAATCCTTCAAGGCATAGACAAGCAAAAATATACGATACTAAGTTTGCTGGTCGGTTTGCTAGTGAAACTAATGCTGAATATTCCGTTGATCAAATTGATGGAGACGCAGGGAGCGGTCCTTGCCACGACTATTGGCTATCTGGCAGCTACTGTTATCAATCTTATCGTAATTAAAATCTATGGAAATTATCAATACAATACCGTTTTCAGAAGGACGTTGCTGATTATCATGTTTAACGCAGTGATGGCAGCGGCTGTCATTGTACTATATGGAATTCTGGCTAGATTCCTGGATCCTTCAGCTAAAATGCAGGCTATTGCCCTCGTAGCAATTTGCGGAGGAGCCGGTGCTCTGATTTATTTCTATCTGAGCTTCAGATCCCGTCTTGCAGACAGGCTGTTCGGCGAAAGGGCGGCCAAGGTCAGAAGGAAGCTGAGGATGGGGCAGTAAGAGAAGGCTTGTAAAAATGATGGACTATGCCGAATGAATTATTAATCATCGAACAAGATATAAGAGTGGGAATTTTGAACATAAAATGTCTATGTCTCGTTTTTTTCTAAAGACTCTTTTCTAAGAGATTCGTGTTTTTTATTCTATTTTATCCTAATCCCCTTTATATAGGGGGATTGGAGTGCAAGCCGTGCGACCTCCTGCGGGGCTAGCGGTCGTCCAGTTCCAGCGCCTAGCCCCTCGGGGTCAAATAACCTCAAGAGAATAAAAGGAAAAACCGCCTTTTTTTCTCTTGAGAACACTTGCCTGTCGGGGCTGAGCAGGGCGCTTCCACTTTTTATACAGGCGAAGCCGAGGAGGCTCAACGCCCGCCCCGCGGAGTCGCACGGCTGGAACGGAAATCCATTACTTTTTAAAAGCAGCACTCTATGTGAAATGAGCAACCAAAAAGAGGCGGTCATAAAATAATCCGCCTCTTCGTTTTTATCTAAAGTTAAATATGGCCTAATAACCCAGCTGCCTTTGAATCCTCTCTACCTGGCGCTCCAAACGGTCAACCCTGCGGTCCAGGCGCTGATACTGCCTTTCGAGACGTTCCAGCCGGTTTTCAAAAGAACCGACTCCACCGCCATAGCCTCCATCATAGCCACCGCCGTAACCAGGGGTTTGAGGGAATTGCGGCAGGGGAAGAAACAATCCGCCCTGTCCTTGCTGTCTAGGATACATACATTGCACACCTCGCATTATTTATATATTCACTATAGCCTATGCGAAGCCTCTGAATGAGTATAGGCCAACACCTACAGAATAGGAAGTGACAGATTTGAGAATCGATAAATTGTTATCCAATATGGGATACGGAAGCAGAAAAGAAGTGAAAAAACATTTGAAGGGCGGCGGCACGATCGTTAACGGAGAAGTGGTAAAAGATGCAAAGTTTCAGGTTGACCCTGAAAAAGATACAGTCACCGTCCATGGAGAAGAGGTCGTTTATAAAGAGTTTGTCTATCTCATGATGAACAAGCCGCCAGGTGTTCTGTCCGCCACGGAAGATTCTGAAGGAGAGACGGTCATTGATTTACTTGAGCTGAATGATCAAATTTTCAATCCTTTTCCTGTTGGAAGACTTGATAAAGACACAGAAGGATTATTGCTGATTACCAATGACGGACAGCTTTCGCACCAGCTGCTTTCTCCCAAAAAACATGTTCCCAAAACGTACTTTGCCGTTATTGATGGAGAAGTGACCGAAGAAGATGTGTCTGCTTTTGCCAAAGGAGTCACGCTGGATGATGGATACGAAACAAAACCGGGTGAACTTGAAATCATCTCTTCCGGATTAAGATCAGAAATTCAGTTAACGATCACAGAAGGAAAGTTCCATCAGGTGAAAAGAATGTTTGAAGCAGTGGGCAAGCGGGTCATTTATCTGAAAAGGATGTCGATGGGACCTCTGCCATTGGACGAAACGTTGGAGCTTGGGGAATATCGGGAACTAACGGATGAAGAAGTCGAGGAATTGAAAAATTTCAAGATAGAGTAAGAAAAGAGCTGATGCCCAAAGCGTCAGCTCTTTTTGTACGTATTTTTATTAATGTTCATATTCCGTGTTGGTGTTCCTGCTAACCTATGTAGCTAGGAGGTCATTCTAACCTTCTTTTCCGTCGTAGTCCATTGGCCCCGGCCTGGACTTTCTACCAAGTCGTTGTAAGCCAATACATTCAGATCTCTTTGAATGGTGCGCGGAGTAATGCAGAACTCATCTACTAGGTCCTGTGTGGTCACAGTGCCATTCTTTTTAATAAAAATGTAGATAGATTTAATTCGAGTCAGCATTCGATTTGTTGAAGGTTTCAAAAAACCACTCCCTCATCTTTTTTCCCAAAGGCCAAGCCTGCATATCAGCTTATAGAGATTCTACTCATCAAGGAATATATTCCGTTTGAGACAGCTCCTTTTCATTTGGTTTTCTATAGATGCCGGAACACTTCTATTGTACCCCTCTTCACCAAGGATTTCTAGGTTAATGTCCAAATTTACAAAAAATTTAAACTTGAAGAAGGGTTGTTCCTTATAGTATATGTATACCCGTCAGAAAAATTAAAAAAACAGAACTTTTTTTCCGCTAAGCCGTATGTATCTAGTGGAGGGGAACTCATGACTATATTAAAAGTTGATATCAAGCAGGGTGGATATGAAGCGGGAAAGTCTTTAATACATAATGTTGCGTTTTCAATTTCTTCCGGAAAAATACTAGGAATGATCGGTTCCAATGGGGCGGGAAAAAGTACGACCATTAAAGGGATGCTGGATCTGCTGCCGTTCATGGAAGGCGAAACGGATATAGCTGAGGGTGTCACATATTCGTATATTCCTGAAAGGCCGATATACTATGATGAACTGACTCTTTGGGAGCACATTGATTTTGTTGGAAGTGTGGAGAAAATTCCGCAAAATATTTACAAACAGAGAGGCGAAGAACTTCTTAAGAAATACAGGCTGTTTGACCACGCGCATCAGTTTCCTTCGACTTTTTCAAAAGGAATGCAGCAAAAAGGGATGATTGTGCTGGCATTATTGACAGAGCCGCAGCTCTTGATCATTGATGAGCCGTTCATCGGGCTTGATCCCAACGCAACCAAATTGATGTTAAGATCTCTGGAAGAAGAGAGAAGCAGAGGTGCGGGAATCTTGATGTGTACGCATGTTCTCGACACAGCTCAAAGGATCTGTGATGAATTTGTCGTCATAGACCAAGGGACGATGCTTGCTTCGGGACCTCTAGAGAAAGTGTTGAAGGAATGCGGGGCAGAGGGAGGAAGCCTCTATGATTGCATCCCCGATGAAGAGAGGGAAGGCAGTGAATAGTTTCCGGCTTTTCTCTCGCAGGTACCGGGATGGATTTCTATTTCAATATAAAGCTATCAAATCCGTCGCAGACTGGACTGTCATGGTCTATTTGATTATTCCATCATTAGTGATCAGTACGATGATTTACAGGTCGTGGTGGATAGACATTCCCGATTGGGTGGAACAGATTCCATTCGAATTGTTTTACCTGATTCCTTTTTTGTACATTCTTACAGGCTACTTCAGAACATGCCTGCTGGAAGCGGATCAGGTGTTTCTGGTAAAACATCAAAGATTGATCCTCGGTTTGAAAAAGTGGGGGATATTCAGATCTTATGGTGGCTCATTCTTATTAACCGCTGCAGTCGGGGGACTCCTCGCCCCTTTTTGGCTGAACCATTATGCCATCAGTTTCTTTTCTTTTGTGGTTTATATTGTCTTCCTATTGAGTTCAAAATGGAGCCATATGGCGGTAAAAGGAGTGCTGGCAGGTAGAAAGAAAGATTGGAAGAGGACGGGTCTATTCTTATTGGCTATCGTCGTTCAGCTGCAATTGTGGGGAACTGCCTACAGGCTTATCGCTGCCGGTTTCGAAGTCATCCTGCTGCTGTTCAGTGTTGGGTTGGTCGCTTTTTCTCTGGTTCTGAATCGAAAGAGAATCTTCAGTAAAAATTCCATGAAAAGAAATCTCCACATAGAAGGAATTTTAAAGGTGAAATGAATTTCACTCATCTTTATGTTCTCACAGCATGTCGAAAAACAACCGGTTTCTTCTGAGCGAAGCAAGCCGCGGCTTTTCCGGAAATCTCAGCGCATATTCAGGAGACAGACTCCAACCTTTGGATATCTGGAGTTATTCACCAAGGTATTGATCCGAAACTTCACCTATAGTGCGACTTACACTCAGTCCATAGGAGTCCTTTCCTTTTCACAGATTGTACTTCCCGCGTTATGGCTGAAGCTTGGCGCAGCAGCTCTAGTGGCGCTGTCCATTCTTGTGTGGAACGAATGGATTTGGGAAAAACTGATCATCAAGCACCCGATTGGAAGCAAATATGGTGGAAAAGCTGCGTTCATAAAAGTTCAAAGCATAACAAGAACTCTGGCGTTCATTCCGTATTTCGCCGTCCTGGCCATTTCGATGCTGCGTTATTATGGTGTTTTTTAAAGGCTGTTTTCAAAGATTGTGGCTTAATTAAACGAAATGGATTTCCGCTCCAGGCGGACGACTCCGCGGGGCGGGCGGTGAGCCTCCTCGGCTTCGCCTGCGGGGTCTCACCTGCCCGCTAGTCCCGCAGGAGATCGTACGCCTTCCGCTTCAATCCTCCTACTTAAATGGGGATGAGAGGTGAAAGAGTATTCAAAATCAGTATAGCTAGCTAACGGCCTTTTAAATAGACAGTATTCGCATTTAATTACTTTTGGCAGGATCTCCCTTCGGATACTAAGATTTTTCTATCTAAACAGGTGAGCCGCTCATTTCTTTTGGCTACCCGAATATAATGGCGTCATTTTACGAAATTAATATAAAGTAGCAACAATGTTTTACGAAAAGCCTTTTTAATAGAGAGTACGCTCCCACTCGGTGATGTCATACCCCTGAGTGGCAATTTAAAATTTAATAAATTGTGATCATTTGCATGAAGGCGCGGAACGTATAGAATAGAGAGTAGCTAACCCATTTTGGAAAAGGAGATTGCTTATGAATATCAACTGGATGGAAGAAGTAGAGAAACGTAAAAGTGACTTATTAGGAGACCTGCAGAAGTTCCTGCAGATTAAAAGTATCCTTGATGAAGAGAATACGACAGATGAAGCGCCTCTTGGGGAAGGGGTAAAGGAAGCTCTTACATATTTATTAAACCTTGGTGAAAAAGATGGTTTTACAGCTAAGAATGTTGATCATCTGGCAGGACATCTTGAATTCGGCCAAGGGGATGAATTGCTCGGCATTCTTTGCCACGTTGATGTTGTTCCTGAAGGAGATGGATGGAGTGTCGACCCGTTCGGAGGCGAAATCAAAGATGGCAAAATCTTTGCCAGGGGAGCAATGGATGATAAAGGACCGACGATTGCAGCTTACTATGCGATGAAGATCGTCAAGGAACTAGGTGTCCCGCTCGATAAACGAGTCCGCATGATCATCGGAACAGATGAAGAAAGTGACTGGCGCTGTGTCGACCACTATTTTAAGGTGGAAGAAATGCCGACAATGGGATTTGCGCCTGATGCTGACTTCCCGATTATATATGCTGAAAAAGGAATTGCGGATTATGACTTGGTTTCAAAGGTTTCTGGAAGCGGAGAAGACGCTGGCTTCCGCGTACTTCAGTTTGAATCAGGCAGACGCTACAACATGGTTCCTGATTTTGCTAAGGCCAGGATTTCAGTCTCAACAGACCAATCCAGGCTGGTGCAGGCCTACCATTCCTTTTTGAAAGAGCAAGATCTGCAAGGGAAGTATTACATGGAAAACGGCGATCTTTACCTTGAACTTGAAGGGATTTCTGCCCACGGGATGGAACCTGACAATGGAAAGAATGCCGGTCTTCTTCTGGCATGCTTCTTAAGTGATAGTGAGATTGATTCCGCGTCCACGGAATACTTCAGTTTTGTCAAAAATCATTTCCATGGAGATTCAAGAGGCAGGAGCTTTGGAATCAATTATGAGGATGATATCACTGGCCCGCTGACTATCAACGTCGGCAAGCTGCGTTTTGATCATGAAAGCGGCGGATCACTGGGACTGAATATGAGATACCCTGTTACCTTTAAAATGAAGGAAGCCAGAGAGACATTGGAAGCACATGTGAAAAAGCTCGGCTTCTCTATTGAAAACTTCTCTGATTCGGAGCCGCACCATGTGGATCAGGATCATGTTTTAATAAAAACCCTGCAAAAGGTTTACGAAGAGCAAACGGGTGATAAAGGGGAACTATTAAGCATCGGAGGCGGAACCTACGCCAGGTCATTGGAATCAGGTGTGGCCTTCGGTCCGTTATTCCCGGGAAGAGCGGATGTTGCTCACCAGAAAGATGAGCATATGTTTGTAGAAGACATCCTGAAAGCAACGGCAATTTATGCACAGGCGATTGCAGAGCTCGCAAAAAAATAGTTTCTAAGGGGAGAGAAGACATTGGATTATGTAATATTGGATGGCCAGATTCTAGAAAGAAGCAAAGCAAAAGTCGATATTGAAGACAGAGGATATCAATTTGGAGACGGTATCTATGAAGTGATCCGTGTCTACAACTCAACTTTTTTTACTGCTGATGAGCACCTTACACGCTTATTTCAAAGTGCAGAAAAAATCGGCATGACCCTTCCATACACGTTGGAAGAACTGAAGAATCTCCTAGCTTCATTGGTCAAACGCAACAATATTAACGACGGAACTATCTATCTTCAGTTTTCCCGCGGTGTGGCAGCAAGGCAGCATCACTACCCTGAAAAAGATGTGAAACCAGCTTTTACAGCCTACACAAAAGAAATCGAGAGACCGAAAGACAAGCTGGAAAAAGGCGTGCACGCAAAACTGGTGGAAGACGTCCGCTGGCTGAGATGCGACATCAAAAGCCTTAATCTCCTGGGGAACATCATGGCAAAGCAGGAAGCGGCTCAAGCTGGCTGCTTTGAAGCCATACTACACAGGGGCTCAACTGTCACAGAAGGATCATCATCCAACATGTTCATCGTAAAAGACGGAATCATTAAAACGCACCCTGCAACAAACCTGATTCTAAACGGAATCACCCGCAGAGTAATCATGGACATCTGTAAAGAGCAAAACATTACTATCCAAGAAGAAGAATTCAGCATCGAAGAGCTTCTCGCCGCCGACGAAATCTTCCTAGCCAGCACGACGTCAGAAGTCATGCCGATCGTGAAAGTCATCGGAGAAAGCTTCGAAACTGATGAGCCGGGAGATATAACTAGAAAACTGCAGGCTGGTTTTGAAGAGAAAATTATCCAGCAGTGTGGGAAATAAGAATACAAGATGAACAGCCTTTTATAGGGCTGTTTTTTTGTTTGTTGGGAATGGGTTGTTCCGTTAAAGGGCCAGTTAATTGAACAAGAGTATTGCAATAGCCACAACCATTTGAAGAAGCTGATATAAAGTAATAGTGGACAATCCCGCCCCAGGTGGTGGAAGTGGTGCCATTGAAACCATAGATTTTCGATTTAGTCACTTTTTCATTTCTTTATATCATATGAGTTGATATCTTGTTCAGCAGTTTCAAACCAATCGATATCTTTGGAAATCTAGTCTATATCCTGTTACCGCAGTTTTGTGGACGGCGGTACTTTCACACGTTCTTGTAGCCATGACATATTAAATTAGAACCGGGACATAAAGAGGTCAGTATGTAGAATACTGCGAATAAGAGACAGCCTGGCTGTCTCTTATTTATGGGGTGAGGCAACTTGTTCCGCCCATTGACAAGGGTTTATTCTACAGCAATAAGAATCTAGATTAAATTCTTCTATTGGGTTATACGAAATAAATGAAGCCAAACACTTAACACGTCCGTCTAATAAGTAGAATTGTATTACGGAAAAGAAGGTGAGTTCCAATTATTGAATTAGTTCATAAAGCCAAGGAAGGCGATGAAGAAGCATTCTTAGATATATTTCAAGAATACGAAAAAGACCTTTATCGCATCGCTTATGTATATGTGAAAAATCAGGATGATGCACTTGATGTCGTGCAGGAAACGGCCTATCGGTCATTTAAAAAGATAGGAACACTAAGAAACCCCACTCATTTTAAAACATGGTTAATAAAAATTGCCATTTCATGTGCCACAGATTTGCTAAGAAAACAGAAGAAGATTATCCACTTACATCCTGAATACGAACATCTTATTGATTCAGCAGAACGGGATATTCCTCTTTCATTATCGTTAAACGACTTGATTGAGAAATTAAATGAAAGTGAAAAAAGCATCATACTCTGGAAGTTTTATTATGGCTATACCCTTCAGGAAATATCAGAAATCGAGGAATCACCATTGGGTACAGTAAAGTCTATTTTATATCGAGCGCTGGCAAAGCTTCGTAAACAAATTAGGAGGGCCGATATGTATGAATAATATGATCAGAAGTGAGTTAGAGAAGATTGAAATTCCAGATGCATTGCATACTAGAACCAGATTAGGCGTTAAACAAGCCAAAGCAGAATTAGTTGAGGACGGTGTAACAACTGCCGAGCAAAATCTTTCGAACAAAAGTAGTCTTAGCAGCTTTGCAACACGGAAAAAATCCCTTTATAAAAGATTATCAATCATTGCTGCCTCTCTCATAATCATTGCTTCAACTCTCACATTAACCCCTGTAAGAGCAGCAATTCAAGAGGTATATGACAAACTATTTTCAAGTCAGCATATTGATGATTCAGGTGTGAGAACTGCAGTTATAGCAGGGGAAGGCCAAGTGTTGGACCAAACTTTCTATGATAAAGGTCAAAGCATAAAGGTGCGTTTTGAACGTGTGTTGATGGATGACAAAGAGACAAAGCTCTTATTGACATATCAAAGTGAAAAAACTGATTTAAAGAACACCTATATTGATCTTTTTGAAGGTGAAAGTTCAATAAACGTTATGATTGGAAATGAAAAAAAGAAATTAGACAACGTAGGGTGGGGCAGCAGATACTACGATAGCAAGGAAAACAAAGTAGTAACTGCCCTATCTTTTGAATCACTAAAGGATTATGAAGGAAAAGACATTCGTTTGGAGATTGATACATTAACCATTTGGAAAGATAATGGTTATGATGGTGTACAAACAATATGGCCTCTTGAATTCACGGTTAAACCAGCTGCCATATCTGAACGGGAAACCTTAGAATTGAATAAGCCATTCACTTACAAAGGGGAAACCTATACTGTTACAAGGGTGGAATTTTCAAAGCTGGAAACAAGAGTAGTCGTTACCGGCTCTGACACAGGAATCCAGACGGATGATAGCGGTATGGAATATAGAGTGATGAGTAAGCTTGAACACCAATTCCTTAACGCAAGGAAAATCAATAAAGAATATGGATATAGTTTTGACGAAAAAAAATCTGGTGTATTTATTGCGTCAAAAGGCGACCAAGTTGATCCTGTTTTCAGTAAGGGAGAAGTAGAGGGTGAAAAGGACGAATATATAATGATTTTTGGACCAGTCAAAGATCAAAATAACGCTGTCCTTGAAATTGGTGATGACGTGATCATACCACTGAATGAAAGCGGAAAAGTTGAACAAAGAACAACATATAATGAAGAGTCAGAAATAGAAGAAATGTTATTAGAATATGGATATACCTTAGTACCGCTAACAGAAGAAGAAAAACAGCAGATAGACCTGTATCACGAAACATTCCCAAAAGAGCTTTCAATAGAAAGAACAGTTATCGGTAAAGTAAAAGGCCAAGAAAACTCAAAACTTTTAGAGGTTAGCCTGTCAGAAAGATCAGGTGTTCTTAGTGAATCTCAGGCTGAAGATGCAGAAACAGCTAAAAAATTTAGGAAAGAAAATGGATTGTCGTTCATCCCAATTTATTTGAATTCTAACTAAGGAGATTACTTCCTAAGCTTAAGTATAGAAAGTTTAGCATTCTCTAATTTTAATTAAACCACCTTTAGACTTTTATCACTCAAACAGTAGGGTTAAAGGTGAAAAAGATAGATACGGATAGTGTAGATTTTCATCCTCTTAAATGTTGCCGTGTTTTAAAAATTTCAAAGAGGTATTTGATTCACTATAGGAGGGCAATAACTGAAGGTCAGTTAATTGATCCAGCTATTGTCCTTCTTCAATTATTGGGAAGTTTAGGTGAACATTAGCAAACCAAAGGAGAGGTAAAAATGATTATTGTTGGTTTGTATGTAGGCTGGTTTTTGATGCCTATATTGTGTATCATTTTTTGTTTGAATTTCGTTTCAATATTGAAAAAGATCAAGCACGAAGAAAAAACCAGGGTTAACACAGCTTGGCTAACGATATCTTTTACACTTATTATGTGGTGTATAGCAATAATAGCTTCAGGAAGCGTTTATTAAACTAAAGGGGCAGCGGGTTAATTGAATTAACGAAACTTTCTTAATTGGATATCCGTCTAATTACCGAATGGTTTGTTATAGAAGCAGTCTATTTGAAGGGCCGTGGGATATGGTTATCAGAAAAATTATTGTATCTTTTTTAACAGGGTTATTTATGATAATAATTTTCTCAATATTAGCTGGGAAATTGGTGATTGGGTTTGCTATCGGGCTGTATTTGCTTCCAATTCTTTTAATATACGGAGTACCTTCCTCAATAGTGTCTGACTTTATTACCAACAGACTGAAAGGTTTCAAACGAGTGAGTGCGTCTTTCCTCATTCATATTTTAATGGGGGTGTTTTTCCTAGCAGCCCCTATATTACTTACGGGAAGTATTAGTGGGATAGAAAATTTCTTTTCCCCTTTTGTAGTTTTATCAGCCTTTATATTTTGGCTTATGGATGAAGTTATAAGGAGTAATAAATTCAGACAAATATTGGTTAAAGTCAAGGGGTTTCTAAGTGAAATTGGTGAATTGAGAATTTGATTTTCCTTAAACAATCCTCAACATAAGGAGGGAGACTGAACAAACAGTTTACCCAAATATTCTTCAAGTAAAAGGAAGCACAGTAAATTATTCAGGGGTGATAAAATCGAAAAAATTCTCTTGGTTAAGCTACTGGTCTTTAATATTAAGTATTTTACCTATACCATTTTTATTTGCAATGTTGTATGAGCTATTAAGAATTCATCCTCAATTGGGTTTGTCTCTTGTTTGGTGATCCATTATTCTATCTTTGGTTTTTGGAATTATGGATATCGTTAAAAAAACAGAAATAATATACTTGCTGGAATAGCCATATATATCGCCCTATTTAGTGCGGGAACTGTGGTTTTTCTCTTTATGATGGCTCAAACATTTAACACGCCGAATGTGTAATTCTCTATAAGTTTTTGAAAAAAACAAGAAGCTGTCTCAGTATTGTCCCTGTATTGTTCAATTATTGGGGCAAAATCCTTCAAGAGCTAAAGGGGGAAAGCGATGATTTTTATCCAATTCGGTACAACGCTAATATTCCTAATATTCATTACACTGATTGCGTGGAGAGCATATAAGAAGCTAGATGCAAAGGATAAAGATACTTTTAAAAGAGAATTACTATTTTATGGAACTGGGATGCTATTTGTTGGTCTTTCCTTATTAGTTATATCAGTCATTTTTCAAAATCGAATTCTTATGAATTTAAGTATAATCCTGATACTTATAGGCTGGCTTTATCAAGGTCTTTTACAATGGAAAGAAAATAGAAGCAGAAGTATTCTTTTATTTATTTTAATTCTACTTGCTGCTTATATATCTTTTATTTTATTTAACTAAAGGGTATCTTGACTGAATATTCTATTTAATGGATTGCCATTCTGAGAATAGGAGTGATGTATGTGTCCCCTAACAAACAAAATACAAAGCTAAATAAAGTGCAAGGCTTGTATAGAAAGAAGAGGCACGAAAAAAGTCAAGAAATAAAAGAATATAAGATTGGAACCTTTGTAAGCATCGCTGTAACCATGTGTGTTATTATATTCCTCATCTTTTTTATAATGGGTGTGTTGTTTGATATGGGTATGTCGGTACCGGAAATATTCGGAAGATAAAATACCTTTCAACTATTCCAGTTAAGGGAGTTTAGCTGAACAAGGTATTAATAAAGGATTATAAAAAGGAGGAAGAAAATGGGTTGGTTAATCCTTGTTGCTGTTGCATATCTTCCGATTATTTATCGTATTCATAGACGTTAGATAACTTAGAGAAAGAAATAAAAAGGTTGAACGATGAAAATGATGAACACAAAGGGATGTGAGTCTTGAGAGGGATAAAATTGCTGTTAATTACTGTAAGTTTGTCGCTTGCTTTAGCTGGATGTGGTAAGGGTGATGGGGGAAAGTGACCGCCCGAGACGTACTGAAACAAGGTGATGATGCAGATATTATACAGTATGAAGGTTTTATTTATAACAATGTTACTAACCTGGAGTGGTTTCAGGATGGTGAAGAAGTTCCATTTTCTAAGGAGCATCTCCTGGGTGAAGTGAAAAAACAAACAAGGAAAAGCTGGTTATTTAACAACTTTAGTGCAACCAAATTACCAAAAGGGACAAAAGTTTATTCAAATAATAAAGAGGTCAAAGGGTTTCTTTTCGTTGAATACGAAGGAGAGGAGTTGTATTATATGCAACTTCTTGAAGGGTAAGTCTACTCAATTATAGGGAGTTTAGTTGAATAAAAAATCACAAAAGTAATGAGCATTTTACTTTAAAATAAGGTTAGATAGGAGTTTATATGCGAAAAATTCATCTAGATAGAACAGCATTCTCTGGAGCCATAGGTGTTAATTTAGAAGATACTGAGATTATATCAGCAGGAACAACCATTTATTCAATGGGTGTTCATGATAGAAATGAGGAGTATCAAAGATACGCTAACGATTATGATATTCAATTTATCTTTGACGATGATATTCCGCAATTAGAGTTTTTTACGGTTCCACATGTAGATATTATGGCAAAAGATAGTAAAGGAGGATTTATCGGAACTGTTTATCAACAGTGTGATTCGGAAAGTGACACACCAATTTGTTATATCAATAGGGATTTAAAGTGCTTTATAATTTCTGAAAACGCAGAAGATTTTCTGGGGAATATTGGAACATGGCAAGTCAACATGAAACCCTATGATAAAATTACCGTATATCGTTCGAAAGCAGAAGCAGAAGCTGAACTAGAATTTATCGGTTTGTCTGATATTCTTCCATTATAATAAATTCTTCTCGAACGGTGGGGTTGCTGAACAGGCAGTCGCCCTCTGTTCATGTAAAGGGCAGTTAAAGGGAAGTGTTTGCTGAACAAATAGCCTCCTCTCCCTGTTTTCAATATCAGAATAATGGATATATAGGAGCTAATTACCATTCCTGGAACAAAGAGCGCCAATAAGCACCTCCCCCTTTAAATGTAAGGGAAAATTAATAGAAGAAAAATGAGCTGAATCAAAAAGATTCAGCTTTTGTTATGAAATTTCTCAACCTTTTTCAATTCACAATCGTCTAATGGTTAAAAAGTTCAAGGGAGGGGGTTAATGTTGTGGATTTGAATAGCTTTTCATCAAATGAGGTTCTCTTTGAAGATATTTTCAATGAATACAGTGATGATGTTTACAAGTTAGCTTTTACTTATGTAAAAAGGAAAGATATAGCTGAAGATTTGGTTCAAGAGGTTTTTGTCAAAGTTTATAAAAATCTTGATAAGTTTCAAAACAACTCTTCTATTAAAACCTGGATCTTCAGTATTGCCATCAATCAATGTAAGGACTACCTGCGCAGTGCTTATTATAGATACATATATCTTAGTGAAAAGATTTCCTCTGTGGCTAACGGGGGGACCAAAACACCAGAGGAACTAGTGTTGGAGGAATTCGGAAAACACCTACTGACAAAAGATGTTTTATCATTACCGGTAAAGTACCGTGAAGTTATTATCCTTTATTATTTTCAAGAGTTGAAGATTAAAGAAATTACAGTCGCATTGAAAGTAAACGAAAACACGATTAAGTCAAGATTGACTAGAGCGAAAGAAATAATGAAGAAAAAATATCACGAAAGGGGATATCAGGATGGAGAAAGAACTAACAAGGCTAGTCAAGGAGTCTCCTATAAATGAAATGAACTTAAGCCGGGAAAGAAAAAAGGAACTAATTCATCGGATTAAAGATGGCCAGCAATCAAGAGGGTTCCGGGTTACTAAGCCTATATTTGCGCCATTGCTATCTTTTCTGTTTGTTGCAGCATCCCTCTCATTTTTCTTCTATTTTGGAGCTTCTGAGATCGGTTTGAATAAAGGGAGTATTATTGACAGGGGGATGCCTTTATATGAAGTAACAATAGATAAACCTAATGCGTTAGGAGAGACATACAAATTCCCTACAAAACTCCCTTTTAAGGCGAAAGAGGTAATTTCTAAACCTCTTGAAAAGTTTCCTAATACCGATGGCAATTCAGCAATGAGTGTTTATTCAGTTACTTTCAACGGAGAGGACCAACAATCTCTTAGGGTGGTTTTTACAAACTTCGGTTCCGCTGCAAGTAATATTCAACTTGAGGGGGATGAAATAAAGCAGGGTGAATTTACTGGCTACTACCGACAGTCACAATTGGTTAAAGAGAATGATGATATTAAATTTAAAACAAGCAGTCTCCAATGGTTAGAACAAGGAAACCTACATTATGATTTGAGTTATAAACCTGGAAAATCAAATGTGATGCTTTATGAAAATGAGTTGTTGCAAATTGCTCAGTCTTTTAGGTAACTCCGTCATTGAAAGTTTTTCATTAGCAGAAGCTCACAACGGTGCTGATGCTCATACCCCTTCAATGAGGTTCCTGCCCGAAAATGGTATGTGGAAATAAAATGCATATGTTGATGAAAGGCTGCACGGATCTTTATTTGTTAAAGTCTATGAAAAGAATTAAGCCACCAGTGAATGGAAGAGATAAAGAATGCCGTTATTGCGGCAACTTTTTTAAAAAAATGTATATTTCTATACCATTTTTCTTTTCGATGCTTTATAAATTAATAAGATTAATGGCTATTGCGGTTTAGCTTATTGCTTTGTCCATTATTTTATCTTTCATTTTTAGGGTTATGGTCATTATTTTAATGCTGGGACGACCAATTGATACCTAAACACATTCCAACAATGGGGGGCTAAACAAGCAACCGCCCTCTGTTCAAGTAATGGGCAGTTTAGCCGAAAAAGGTGTTAATGAAGAATCATAAAAAGGGGTAAGAAAATGGCTTGGTTAATCATTGCTGCGGTTGCATATCTTCCGATTACTTATCGTATTCATAGACGTTTAGATACCTTAGAGAAAGAAATAAAAAGGTTGAACGATGAAGATGATGAACACAAAGGGGTGTGAGTCTTGAAAGGAATAAAAATGCTTTTTATTACTGTAAGTTTGTCGCTTGCTTTAGTTGGATGTGGTATGGCTGATGGGGGAAAAGTGACTGCCCGAGACGTACTGAAACAAAGTGATGATGCAGATATTATTCAGTATGAAGGTTTTATTTATAACAATGTTACTAACCTGGAGTGGTTTCAGGATGGTGAAGAAGTTCCATTTTCTAAGGAGTATCTCCAGGGAGAAGTGAAAAAACAAACAAAGAACAGCTGGTTATTTAATGACCTTAGTGCAACCAAATTACCAAAAGGGACAAAGGTTTATTCAAATACTGAAGAGGTTAAAGGGTTTCTTTTCGTTGAATACGAAGGAGAGGAGTTGTATTATATGCAACTTCTTGAAGGGTAAGTCTATTCAATTAAAGGGAGTTTAATGGAACAGTCCAAAACAATGAAACTAAAAATGTTTAACTTTCGTCTAAACATTCAAAGGGGGGTATTTATGAAAGAATTAGGTGCTTTGCTTTATCTAGAAGGATGGTTACCGTTTATCTTGATTATCCTTTTCTTGTCAATTACACTTCCGATTTTGGCTAAGTATTTAGGTAATAAAGTATATATAGTATGTGGAATTGTAGGTAGTGTAGGTATCTTTGGATTACTTTACAGCTTCATTCAACTTCGCGGAACTGACCAAGGAGCGGGAATTGTCTTTTATTCGGTTGCCTGTATTATCGGTGTGTCTATTGGAACAGCTATATGCCCATTCAAAAAGAATAAGACCAATTGATACCTAAACAATTCCAACAATGGGGGCGTTTGCTAAACAAGCAACCGCCCCTCTGTTCAAGTAAAGGGAAGTAATTTTTATGGAGGTTTAGTTGCAGATTTTTATAGATAGGGGGATAAAATGCCAAATAATAAGAGAGAACCTAAAAAAACTTGGTATTGGGTTCCTTTTACAGGAGCAATATTGATTACTATATTTGCAGTATCACAAGTTATTTATATGAAGACTCCAAAAGTAGGTCCTTGGGACCCACCAGATACAGGTGATTTACTTAGAGCTGTTGGTTGGAGTGCTGTAATGGTATTTTTATTTATACTTCAAGGGATTAACGGTCTTTATCAGTACGAAAAGCAAAAAAATAAAAATGAATAACAAGGCTATTCAACAAACGGGGCGTTTGCTGAGCAAGCAGCCTTCCTCTGTTCAAGTAAAGGGCAGGATAATTCAACAAAAGTGTTTTTATGAGTGGAATTTAGTCTGTTATTAAAATTGGGGGAAGAGATGAAAGGATTAGCCTGGGTTTTGATGTCTTTTTATTTACTCGTTACCGTATTTTGGATTACCAATTCACCATACTTATTTTCCCTGTGGGGTATTATTATATGGCTAACTTCGATATTGTTAGGAATTATTGCTTTTAACAAGATAGATAAAGTCATATTATTAGGAAACTAATGTTATATTCCACTTCCTTTATGGTATTTTTGCTTATAGTAACAGGTTTGATACATTTAGCTATTACTTCTATGCCCTAATTGATATTCAACTATTGTGGGCTAATCTTCAGAAGGAGGATATAAATTGAGTATTGATTATCTTATTTTCAATTCAATGCCTGATAGTGATGTCTTAGCTGCAATTATAGAGTTACATAAAGTTATTTTTGGTACTTCTGATGATTTGATTAATAAAATGGAGAGTAAAAATAAAATATTAGTTGTTACTGCAATGACTGGTTCAAAAGTAATTGGATATAAGATTGGATATAAACTTAACAATGATAAATTTTATAGTTGGTTAGGCGGTGTGGATCCTAATTATAGAAAACTTGGTATTGCTTCAGGGTTAATGGAAAAACAACATCAATATTTAAAGAAAAATGGATATAGTGTAGTTCAAACAAAAACCATGAATAAATGGCGGAAGATGTTAGTTTTGAATATTAAAAATGGTTTTGATGTCATTGATACTTATATTGATGAAAAAGGATTACATAAAATTGTTCTTGAAAAAAAATTACTCAATCTAAAGGGGCAATAACTGAAGATCAGCTAATTGGTCCGGCTATTGCCCTTGTTCAATTATTGGGCAGTTTAGTTGAACATTAGCGAACCAAAGGAGAGGTGGAAATGATTATTGTAGGTTTGTATGTAGGCTGGTTTTTGATGCCTATATTGTGCGTCATATTTTGTTTGAATTTCGTTTCTATATTGAAAAAAGTAAAGCACGAAGAAAAAACTAGAGTCAACACAGCTTGGCTAACAATATCTTTTACACTAATTATGTGGTGTATAGCAATCATAGCTTCAGCAAGCGTCTATTAAACTAAAGGGCAGGTTAGTTGTGCGAAATGTTTCTACTACAACTGAGAGTGGTTACACATTACTCAGGTAAAAGGTAGACAATTCTTTTTGGAATTGAAGGATTATATCGAAGAATCAAATGAAGAGGTAACGCTTGGAAGGGTTCTCTCTTAGTCGATTAGCACTGGATTTAGTAAGAAAGAGAGTGTTAAGAGCTCGGTGAAAAGGCGTAAGAATTTACCGTACCAGTTTCGGCTGTCGAAAGCCTACCCGCGGGGGTGGTGTAAATCATGATGCTTGAGTTGATTGAATAGGGTGAGAATGCTTAAATGACCTAAAGAAAAGGTTAAGCTGACAAACTTCTGGAAGTACGGGTCTATACCTGCAATACATAGAAATGTGTATATCACCAAATTGTGAGGTTAGCTGTGGGTGAGTAAGACTGATTAATATGAAAATCCATGATACGTTACAGGCGTATGAATGCTAACAGGCTTACAGGAAGCACCTAAGTTCATTCTACAATAGATATAATTCAACGTTGTAAGCTGAAGACGTGGAGGGCTTACTCCTAATGAAACGGTGATAAGGAAAGCAATAATGATAATAGTTGTTGTATAACTTCTCTTTATTTCAGTGAAAGTGGTGGCACAGTACCAATGAACGGTCTAATCAACTCGGAGGGATAGCCACTAGACTAATGAAGATTCATTCAACCATGTAAGACAGTTCTTTATCGAACAATAAGGTTCTTGTGAGACAAAAAGAGGTTCACCTCCCAAGGGAGGCACCGACTTATTGGAACGGAAGAAATGGGATACAGTGATAGAAATATAATGTCTCCTGTATCAATGGTTTAAATGAATTGGATTAGTTGGGGCGCCGTATGCGGTGAAAGTCGCACGTACGGTGCTAGCAGGGGGAAAAGGGAGCGATAACTTCAAACCCTTACCTATCTGTCATGAAGATACTTTTTTAAAAAATTGCAATAAATATATTCAAATATCGTCTAATAATAAAGGTGAAACAAAGAGATATAGGGAAGTGAATAGTGTTTTTGGGAGAAAGTCTAATAGGAGGTTGATTTATGAAAAGGTTAATCGTCAGTTTATTTTGTATTCTGCCTTTAGTGGGCTGCCAGCAAGACAATTCTGTTGGCGGAACTATAACTGATGAAAACACAACAGCAGAAATTGAACAATTTTCAGATGCATCTTCTCATACAGTAGTGGAATACACTTCAGAGGGGATGAGCAGGGGAAACCATGAATACGAAAGAAATGTCGTTGTGGATGAAGATTATTACAATGAACACTCCTTGGAAAGAGGAGATGTGATTTATTTTGAAACTCCTGAAATCGACAAAGAGCATTATCCGAATCTGAATCCCAATGAAATCGATATTTCAAGGGTGGTGGCACTGCCAGGAGAATCAGTTGAAATAAGAGATGGCAATGTCTTCATTGACAACAAGCAATTGAACACATTCTATGGTTCCTCTCTAAGTTTAGGAATGACACAGAAAGAGTATCTGTCTTATTTGGATGAACAAAATGCAACCTATGATGAAAAGAGAGTGAGTGAATATTTTTCTAGAAATATGAAGGAAATTGAGCTATCTGACAATGAAATATTTGTTTTGGGAGATAACGGTTATAGAAGCATAGATAGCTCAATTTTCGGTCCTCTTACAATTGATGCGATTACAGGGAAAGTGATTGGAACGAAGAAAAACCTAAATTTTGATGATGATGTGGCAGAAATTGAGATAGTTGATTGGGAAACCGAGGAGCATGTTGGCAAAGTTGATGAAAAGCAGTTTATCAACGAACTTCTTGAAGAACTAAATATTGCTGGTACACTCTCAACAAACGGATTGAAATTTGACAAACCACCTTACAAACTTTTATTTAAAAATAATGATGGGGAAATACTGCATAAATTAGGTTATTATAAATCTTCTGTTCTAATGGGGATTTCAGGACAGTATTGGGAATTCAACCAAATCTATGGATTGAGCAAAGAGATTCCACCTGAATTTTTTGATTAGGGAGGAAATTGTTGAAAATAGCACCCACCACAGTAGAGTTATGCTTAAATGAAATGGAAATATAGAAATAAGAAGAAATGTATCTTCCGTTATAGGGGGCGTTTACTGAACAAGCAGCAGCCTCCCAAGAAAGGGAATTTACTAAAAACCGAAAAGGCGGATTTCAATTGAGGTGAAATATGAATATTAAAAGAGCAGATATAAATGACGCTAGAGGCATAGCTAAAGTTCAAGTAGATAGTTGGAAAACTACTTATAAAGACATTGTGCCAGATGACTATTTAGTAAGGATGAGCTACGAAAGTCGAGAACTAAAATGGAAAGATATTATTTCAAATGGAGGGATTGTTTTTGTAGCTGAAAATAGTGCAGGTGAAATAGTGGGCTTTTCAAGTTGTGGTCCCCAACGAGATAATAAATACTCACAATATCGTGGTGAGTTATATGCCATATATATATTAAAAGAATACCAAAGAAGTGGTCTAGGAAAATTGCTAGTAACGCCTATAATAGATGAATTTTTAGAACAAGGAATTTTTGCGATGACAGTTATTGTGCTAAAAGATAATAATTCTAGATTGTTTTATGAGGCTCTTGGGGCTGAAAACATTGGCACTATTGAAACAGAGATATCAGGAAGAAGGTTAAGCGAATTTGTATACGGATGGGAAGACATTAGAGAAATAATATAAATCCTCTTCCGCTT
>JBNJJI010000019.1:0-57994 GCA_051750065.1 Bacillota bacterium | reverse complement strand
ATATGTTTCTTTCAAAGCTTTTTTAGTAGGGCTGTTTTCGCATATATTGTTGCTTTCGGAAAAATCCCAAGAGCTGGATTTTTCCCCGGATACTAGGGTATTTCTCTCTAATCGAGGAATGTAGCTCTTTTCTTTTCCTGATTACCAGGTTTTTCCGGTGAATTATAGTAGTTTTTTTCGGAATTAGTATCAAATAGCAACAAAGTTTACGAAAAGAGCCTTTAGTAGAGACCAAAAGCAGGCGATTCATCTCCCCCTTACCGTTGGGCTATGCCCTTCACACGCTTGAAGAGAGAGTTTTCTCGCCATTTTTAGATAAAAATATACCGAGTACGTAAAGTGAAATAAAAACAGCAAGTTTTAACCAAACTTCTTCCATAAAATGTTCCTCCCTTCGTCTTCTAGTCCCTGACATTTAGACGACAAAACTTGCCAGTATGTTTCAGAAACAGCGCAGAAATTTTGCTTCTGTTTCTCTTCGTTCTAGAGCACAAAATTTCAATGTAAATTATCACAGTATGTGACAATCCTCTTCAGCAAGAAAAAAGGCACAAGCGTCCTAATCAGTCCCTACAGCCAAATGTTCCTAAGAGACAATAAGGTGGGCTTTCATTTTTTTCTTTTTTGAACATTTGACTTAGAAGGGCTGTACACTGAAGGTGGGCGTGGATAAAATATTTAAAGTTTTTTATAGAGATGGATTTTTATAATTCCCTAAAAAAAGCACCTTGAGAATATTACCCCCTAGGCGCTTGAATTTCCTTATTTTTCACTCTGTAAAGATTCCTGAATTTCCTGCAGTATCATCTCGGCACCTTCACGGCTCAGGATCAGTTTTCCACCAGCAATCTCAATGTTTTCATCTGATACTTCACCTGTGACGTGGCAGGTCATATTAGGTTTATACTTCGTTAGGATAATTTTCTCATTATCCACGTAAATCTCCAGTGAATCTTTTTCAGCAATTCCTAAGGTTCTGCGCAGCTCAACAGGAATGACCACACGCCCTAATTCGTCCACTTTACGAACAATCCCAGTCGATTTCATGTCAATCTCTCCCTCATAAAATTCATTGTAACGAAACCATCCTTATCATAAGGGTAGGAGCTCGTTTGGTACTTACCAAAATTCTCTCTAGCTTTAATTAGAACTTCAAGACTTTATTATTTTGTATGTTGCTTCAACTATCGATCGCTTTGTAGTTATGTAAAAAACTCTCAGTATTTACAATCCATGATCTCTCTTATAATTAAATAATATGACATTATACCTATTTACTGTAGTGGCTAATAAGCAACATTGAAGGAATATTGATCTTCAAGCAAAGTTTGAACGAATAAATTGTGCCGACAGGTTAAAATACTTCCGATTCCGTACTGATCAAATCCTGTCACAACTGATTTTCCCCCTTCGACAGAATTCCATAAACCTTTCCTTTCATTTTACCATAAAAAGTTAATGGAAAGTTCTCTCATTTCAAAAAGAGAGCCTTGAAATTAACCTTTTGTTCATTAATTGAATTCTAATATAGTTAATTCTTTCAAAGAGAACAGCTGCTTGCACATTATTCTTCCACATTGACTATGTAGTACATATTAGTAAGATGTAGAATCAGGTATGATTGTTAGTTTCTCTTGAAAAGAATTTGCTTGTGAATAGACATTAACACGTATCTTCTTACCCGTTTGATAACATATCCACTCTCTAAACTCTAGCCGTAAGAGTAAAATCACCTTTACTACAAAAATAAGGCTTGTAGACTTCGTGTCTACAAGCCTATCTGTTATATGCTTCTATACATATCACTTTCATAGAGATACTCAAGGAGTTAACGTGCTGATTTGTTGTAATTCAGAACTCAAAATTCGCTGTGTTGGTAATAAGGTCTCATTCGCGTCTCTTGGCCAAACTGAAATTTGAACATCGTCTGTACCTATTATTCCGAACTGATACTCATATTCTTCAAAGCTTGCAACAAAATACGTTTTTTGGATTTTGGTACTTGGCCCAAGGTTAAATAACTCATGCACATAGGGAGTTTTACCTCCTGCAGTTCCCATGAAGAAACCAGTGATTTCTACTTGTGCCGGATTTATTGGATCATTGTTCAGAATATCAACAATAATGGTCGCAGCATTCGAGCCGTTCCTTTGAATAGGGCCTGTAGATAAGACTTGAGCTGGAAGAGCCAAAGGATCAGTCGTTAAAAATGGTGTAATTTCAGCTACCCCATCAGGATCAATTACAGCATCACCTGTTCCAATCGGGAATGGGCCACTCGGACTTCCCCACCAGTTGTTTGTAGCATCTAATCTTCGGTTTGGCGGAGTAGTATCATAAGATCCAGCTGCAATGTTCAGTCCTGCGACAGCGTTTCCTTGGATACTGTTTAGTTTTGCACGAATATTTGTATTAACACCTGCACCAAACAAGTCATCTACAATAATACCGTTTGAAGTGCTGTTGTGCAGAATATTGCTTTCAATCTCGGTCCGATCAGTATCCCCACCAATGGAAATGGAACTACCTTGTGTACCGAGCATGACATTATTCGTAATTTTGACATTCGTTGTTCCCAAAAGAAAAATTGAGTTATCCATAACCATTTTGTTTCTTGACATAATAATATTGGCTGCTATTAATGCCATTGAACCTAGCATAACAATTGAGGATGTCGCATGGAATCCAGTAAACAGATTATTTTCAATAAAGAGATTCTGCACCCCTGCATCGGAGTATATGCCGTTACCCGAAGCTGGACCAGGTTGATTATTGTTATGAAACACATTTTGTTTGACTTGCGATTCTGTTAGTCCATTTGAATTTATATAGAGGCCGAACACATTATTTTGTACAATATTATTAAACACCCAATATCCTGAAAAACCGTTTGTAGTACTAATACCTGGACCGGCGGTGTTATTTTCGACGGTAAATCCATCGACAACAACATTATCATTTACCAACTGCACTGCCCCAGAAACACCTGAACCCACTATGATTGATTCTGCACCTGGTGAGCCTATTCTTGTTCTAGCATCTACACCAGATTGAGCTCCGTGTAATTGAATCGTTTTATTAACGATAACTGTTTCATTATATATGCCAGGTGCCACCCGAATGGTATCGAATTCATTAGCCGATGCTACCGCTGCAGAAATAGTTGGAAAGTCAGCCGGCACAAAAATTTCGTTTGCCATTTACTATACACCTCCTGCTTATAAAATATGAAATACTAGTAGAATTGCTTGGACTATTATATAAAAACCGTTATTTTACACAATAGTTAGGACTTAATATCAGAGGACACCGAACACATTACGAAAATACATGTTACTAAGTTTTCGGTGCATATTTAAAAGAACACACAGGTCACAGGCATCTGCTCCTTGGATGAGGTCAATTTAATTGAAACTCGTTGATAAATTGAAAGAGAGATTAGATTAACAAAAGTCATATTATTCAATCAAAATATGAAATGTTATCGAATACTCTATCTAACTTTTTAAATTAAGGCCTAGATAATTTATGAATTTTATAGCTCTTTCTCCATAGCTGTATTGTTTGTGGTCATTTTTTTAAGTTCATCATTACTTATGATTCCCAATGCTTTTAGCGTAATAGCATACGCATGAACTTTTCTTTGAACTCTTTTTGAAGGAAACATCTGTTACACCCCTTAAATTTTGGTCTTACTAAAGAGTATTCCTATAAACTTAAAAAGTTGCATATGTGCAATAAATTGGACGTTTTTTTCATTGAAGTAGTGAGGCGTTTAGTTGCATTCGTAAAAAATAAATACTCAATTATGCTATCCTTCTCCATGTTATTGGGATTTCTGAATGTGATGTCCGTATCGTTATCCTAGGGTAAATCCCAAAAGATCCTCAGCTTCAGAACAAAACCGCAAGCGCCCTGAACAGGCCGACAGGAAAATACTCCCAAGAGAAAAAAGCGATCTTTCCTTTTATACTCTTAGGACATTTACCCCCGTGGTGATAAGTTCGTTCCGATGGGTACGAACCCTCTGGCGCTGAAGCTGGATGGAGATAACTTAGTTAAATTTTTCGACAAGGTTGGATTTTATAAATTTCCTAACAATATAAAAACTAAACAACAAAAAGACACCATAGCAAAATTTTGGTGCCCTCGCATCTATGTAATTATATACCTTAAGATAATTCTTCTTCCCGTGACAGCAGCCTCTTCATCTCCTGCTGTTTGATTTCACGTATTTCCTCCCGGCAGACTCCACAATGCATTAAGATATTGCCCTTATAGTAAAAAGCTCTAATGGAATAAGGGATCCCGCATCTTATACAAGGTTGTTCTTCTCTGTGTCTCATGATAACCCTCCCATAAAATGGTTACAAAAGTATTATGAGCAAAACAAGAAAAATTATACTGATAAAACTTCATAATAGATCTCCTAATGAAAGGGCTTTTCTTTTCCAATCAGATTATATAAAGCACAAGAGAATTGTCTAAAAAAGAAACAAATAGAACCTAACCAACTTGGGAATGTTAAGGACACAAACTGCAAAAGGAGGAAACCAACCATGAATGAAGATTCCAGCTTATTATCGATATTTGCACTCGGAGGATGTAATGAAATCGGCAAGAATATGTATGTCCTGCAAGATGGTGATGATATTGTAATCATCGACAGCGGCGGAAAATTCCCTGATGAAACACTGATGGGAATTGATTTGATCATCCCGGATATAAGTTATCTTGTAGAAAATGCAGACAAAGTGAAAGCCCTCCTTGTGACTCATGGACACGAAGACCACATCGGCAGTGTTCCATATCTTCTGAAAAAATTAAATGTGCCCGTATATGCTACCAATTTTACTCTTGGTCTTTTAGAACTGAAATTAGAGGAGCATAAGCTAAGAAGAGAAACGACACTTGTGCCGATCAACTCTGAATCAACACTTCAAATAGGGAAAATCAAAGTCTCTTTCTTTAATGTAAGCCACAGTATTCCGGATTGTCTTGGAATTGTTTTTGAAACTAGTCAAGGGACGGTTGTACACACAGGAGATTTCAAGTTTGATTGGACACCGATTAATAATGAGAAAGCGGACATACATAGAATGGCCGAAATCGGTAAAAAAGGTGTCTTAGCTTTGCTATCTGAGAGTACAAATGCCGAACGTGGAGGGTTGTCTCCTTCTGAAAGCATCGTCAGCAGCCATATGGATGAGGCGTTCATGAAGGCGGGGGGAAAAATTTTCGTATCTACCTTCGCTTCCAATGTGAACAGGGTTCAGCAAGTTGTTCATGCAGCCATTAAAACAAACCGCAAGCTGGCTCTCTTAGGACGGAGTATGGTAAATGTCGTATCGGTTGCGCTAGAAAGAGGTTACCTCAATGTCCCGGAAGGAATGATTATCGACCATAGAGATATCGACACCTTTCATTCCGAGAAAGTTGCGATTCTCTGTACAGGCAGTCAAGGAGAACAAATGGCGGCGCTTGGCCGGCTCTCATCCGGACAGTTTCGTGATGTGACAATTGATCCAGGAGACACCGTGATCTTGGCCGCTTCCCCTATTCCCGGAAATGAAAAAGGTGTGTCAAAAATCATTGATAACCTGTTCAATCTTGGAGCCCACGTCATTTATGGCACAGGAAGCTCAACCGGCATGCACGTTTCGGGTCATGGATATCAGGAAGATTTAAAATTGATGCTGACTCTCATGAAACCGCAGTATTTCATTCCTATTCATGGTGAAACCAGGATGCTGCACCATCATAGATTGCTGGCTGAATCGGTCGGCGTTGAGCCCGGCAACACCTTTATCATAAAAAATGGTGAAGTGCTTGACATCGAAAATGGTGAAGCCAGGCAGACACGATCGGTCACAGCAGGTGATACCTATGTCGATGGAGTGAGTGTGGGCGATGTTGGTAACATAGTCCTCCGCGACCGCCGGCAGCTTTCAGAAGATGGAATCCTTGTGATCGTCCTGACATTAAGTAAAGCTGATCAGCGCCTGCTTTCTGGACCTGACACGATCTCCAGAGGATTTGTTTATGTGAAAGATTCCGAAGCACTTCTTAGAAAAGTTAATAATATTGTTCGAGATACGCTTGATGATCTGCCCCAAGGAAACCTGCAGTGGAAAATTATTAAACAAAGCATCATGAAAACCGTCGGACAATACTTGTTTAAACAGACAAAACGGAAACCGATGATCATTCCGATAATTATTGAAATTTAAGGCCGCTCAAATCAAGTGCGTCAGTGTTCCTTATTGTTGCTATTAAGAACAGTTGATTTCCGCTACCTGAAAAGTTCAAGAAACAAAAATCTCATTATAGAGCAAAAAAAAGAGAAGTTCAGGTGCTCCTATAATTTGGATCCTCTTCTAAAACAACATAATGTGAAAATAACCTTTCCTTATCTTAGTAAAAAAGTAAGGGTAGGTTATTTTTTGTGTAACAACTCTTAACACTCCGATTCGTATAGTCCATTCATAGTGATAGATAGGAATTCCATCAAAAATTTTAAAATTCCTTCTTACCGCACATATCTGCACTCTCTATCATGATCTGTGACCAATATTTAAATTTTTTTCAATCCTCTTTCACTGCCTTCTCCATCTACTATCAGGTGTGCAGGAAGTACCTCTCCTTCTTTTACTTTTTCTCCAATTCAATACTATTCGTACCCTGCTTTGCATAAATTGTACAAGCGGTTTCTTTCGGAATCATAATTTTTACATATCATGACAGTATAGCGAGGGGACTTTAGATGTTTGTTTTTATAGAAAAGGCTTTATTGGCAATGGTTGCCTTAAGGATATTATCAGGAAGCATTGAAATCGGCGCCGCTTTGCTAATGCTGAAATTTAACGATTTGGAGAAGGCCTTTGCCATTAATACCTTGCTTGCCCTTGTAGGTCCCACGATCTTCTTTTCCACCACAGCAATCGGACTAATGGGTCTATCCGGCAAAATTTCTGTGATGAAAGCAGTTTGCCTGATTTCGGGTGTTTTGCTTATAGGATTGAGCTTAAAGATCAAGTAATGTAAATAGCCGGTCATTCTGATGAATGACCGGCTTTTTGCGTATTAACTAAAAAAGTTTTAAAAAACACATTAGGACCCATGACAACCGCCCATTCATGCAATGGACATTCACCTATATCCTCCAGGGTAATATCCTGTTTACTGAGAGGAGGGTGTTTTCATATGGTCCTATACCGAGAAGAAGATCAAGAGGGTAGTGTGTTGGCGCACTGGCAGAGAGATGCCATCCACCACTTTGCCGATAAAATGACCAGTCCTAAGAAATTCCCATGCATTCCGGCAACCCAGGCCTATGCTTTAAAACATTTACGTTACGGATTTGCAGGCTCTCCGGCTTCTGAGTCCACTGGGGGCGAGCTGGCAGAAATCCTCAAGCAATTTTCCTTATCGAGCCGTGAATTTGGCAGGTACACGACGCTGGTGGTATTCTTTGATACACCAACTGCCCTTATTGAAACCAATACAGTAGAAGATTTTGAGTTTTTGTTTTGGAAGCTGTTGAATCAATTGAATGAATTGGATGAAATAAACTGGCCGAACCATATCCCAACAGAACCTGAAGATTCTCAGTGGGAGTTTTGCTTTCACGGCGAGCAATACTTCATGTACTGCGCCACGCCCCTGCATAAAAACAGAGACAGCCGCTACTTTCCTTACATGATGATGGCTATCACGCCGAGGTGGGTGCTGCAGGAATTCAATTCAAGACCTGGGTATGCCGGAAAAGTTCAAAAGCAAATTAGAAAAAGACTAGAGCTGTATGATGAAATAGATGCTCATCCGGAATTAAAAAAATACGGAAGCCAAGATAATTATGAATGGAAGCAATATTTTCTGAGAGACGATGATTCTGCTCTTTCGAAGTGCCCTTTTCATAAAATGATGAACGCTTCCAAAGAAAAATGACCTGTACCGGACTACCTAGTTCGGTTACATATTAGAATTACAAAGTAATAAAAGCACTTCCATCTATTTTAATTCAGAACTTAACTCGACCAGCTCTTAGGTATAAGATAAAAGAATTTACTTTACCAAAAATATGGTCAGCAATATGCGAAAAGCCATACTCACCAGATAACCGAGTTTAGAGCTTTAGTTTAGACATCACAATAAAGGTTGCACATTTAGGTCTTCCTAGCCTTAATTCACCAGTATTAGATAATAGACGTAAACTCCTGCGCTTTTTTATCCAATCCACCTGCTGAAATACTGATGGCATCGAAATCCTGCATGGCAATATCGATTTGTTTCTGGCTCTCGTCAACACTTTCGGAGATTCGTTCAATACTGTCTGATACTTTTCCAACTTCTTTTACAATACCGTCAATGTTTTCCTTCACCTCTGTTATTGATAACTCGACTTTTTCAGAAAGCTTACGTACTTCCTTAGCAACGACATCAAATCCTCTACCGTGTTCGCCTGCTCGAGCTGCTTCAATAGCAGCATTCAATGCCAGCAAGTTGGTTTGAGAGGCAATTTCCCGAATGGTTTTGACAATCCCGGTGATGAAATTGGCTTGGTTTTGCAAGTTCTCCAGGTTTTGTTTATTTTCCTTTGATTCGCTTGAGATTCTTTCTATAGTAGACAAGAGTTCTTTGCTTCTCTCTATTCCCATTTCAGAACGGTTATGTAATTGTTCGGACATCTCACTTAGACTATCTGCCATGTTAAGGATCTCTGTTTGCCTCTTGGTAATGTTCGTAGCTACTTTGGAGACACCCACCACTCTAGTTCCATCTTCAGAGAAGACCGGCATATAAGTAGCCTCAAGCCATAACTTGTTTCCATGGGCGTCCACCCGCTCAATTTTTCCTTGATAGCTGTTTCCTGCAAGCAGATTGCTCCAAAATGCTTCATAATCTGGACTGTTGGCAAAGGCTGAGAAACAGAACTTCTTATGCAGCATTCCTTGCATCTCACTGGCCGCATAACCCATTGAATTAGCAAATAAGTCATTAACGTAAGCTACTCTGCGATTAATATCAAAGCGGATAATTGCCAGGTTTTGCTCAATTGACTTAACTACCAATTCATCGGTCACTAATTGTGTATTTTGGTTTTTCAATAAAGTAGAAATAAGAAATCCCCCATGTGTAAGTTTATGTAATTCATTAAATATTTCGTCTATATTTAATAAGATTACCCTATACATAGGTCTTTAGCAATAGAACAACGCTTTATAACAGATTAAAACCCAGAGTGACCTCCGGGCTGTTAGATTTCATTCTTTTGAAGGGTAAAATCTAAGTAACTCTCTCAGGTAATGGTCTCAAAGACACTTCACAGGAAATTACACGCCCAAGTGTCTCTCATGAAAACCCTCAAAGACACTTCTCGGAAAAAATCTCGCCCAAGTGTCTCTCATGAAAGCTCTCAAAGACACTTCACGAATAAAATCTCGCCCAAGCGTCTCTCATGAAAGCTCTCAAAGACACTTCACGAAAAAAATCACGCCCAAGTGTCTCTCACGAAAGCTCTCAAAGACACTTCACAAAAAAATTCACGCCCAAGTGTCTCTCATGAAAGCCCTCAAAGACACTTCACGGAAATAATCACGCTCAAGTGTCTCTCAGAAATAGTCTCAAAGACACTTCACGAAAAAATTCACGCTCAAGTGTCCTTCAGAAATAGTCTCAAAGACACTTCACGAAAAAAATCACGCCCAAGTGTCTCTCACGAAAGCCCTCAAAGACACTTTACGAAAAAATTCACGCCCAAATGTCTCTCAGAAGAGCTTTCAAAGACACTTCACGAAAAAATTCACGTGAAGAAAGCTCTCAAAGACACTTCACAAAAAAATTCACCCCCAAGTGTCTCTCAGAAGAGCTCTCAAAGACACTTCACGGAAAAAATCACATCCAAGTGTCCCTGAAGAAAGCCCTCAAAGACACTTCACGAAAAAAATCATGCCCAAGTGTCTCTCATGAAAGCCCTCAAAGGCACTTCACGGAAAAAATCACGCCCAAGTGTCCCTGAAGAAAGTGATGCTAGACTAAAAAGTAGACACAGATTGTTATAATAAATATATCAACTATAACGAGGTGTGTCGGTATGACAAAAGGCAAACGGTACGAGGAATCATTCAAAATCGAAACAGTGAAGTACATCAATGAACACAACAAGTCAGTCGCTCAGACGGCTAGAGAAGTTGGGGTGAATGAGAACACGTTACATGGCTGGATCAAAAAGTACGGCAAGCAGCCTGAAGTTAAGAATGTGCAAACATTTTCTTCGGCAGATGCTGAACTACGTGCACTAAAGAAGGAAATGCGCGACCTGCAGGAGGAGAATGACATCTTAAAAAAGGCGATGCACTACTTCGCGAAAAGCCCTCGGTAAAATATGAATTCGTTCATGAGAATCACTCCCGATTCCGAGTGGAGAAGATGTGCACAGTCCTGGGAGTTTCTAAAAGTGGCTACTTCAAATGGTTAAACCGGCCCAAAAGCGACAGGCAGAAACAAAACGAGAAACTAACTCAAGAAATCCTTCAGACTCATTTGGAATTCAAGCAACGGTACGGCAGCGTCAAGATAGCTAAAACCCTGAACAGACGGGGCGTAAAGGTAAGTGAGCGTACGGTCTCGCGCATTATGACCAAGAACCAATGGAAGTCCTGTACCGTCAAGAAATACAAGGCAACAACGAATTCGAAGCACCAGCATCCAGTAAGTGAAAATGTTTTGAATCGCCAGTTTAAAGCAAGCAAGCCAAACCAGTTATGGGTAACGGATATCACCTATATTCCGACCAATGAGGGCTGGTTGTATTTGGCGACGTAATGGACTTGTATTCTCGTAAAATCGTAGGCTGGGCAATGAATAAGACCATGACAAAAGAGTTGGTTCTATCAGCGTTAAAGATGGCATACAGGCGTCAAAAGCCAGGGAACGGAGTCGTTCACCACTCTGACCGGGGAGTTCAATATGCCTCATTAGAGTATCAAGCATTATTGAAAAAGTACAACATGGTAGGAAGCATGAGCCGAAAAGGGAACTGTTATGACAACGCTTGTATCGAGTCCTTTCACGGCATTCTTAAGCGTGAGCTTGTTTATCAGACCAAGTTTACTTCTAGGGAAAATGCCAAGAAATCATTGTTTGAGTACATTGAGTTTTTTTTACAATTCCAAGAGGATCCATTCGACATTGGGCTATCATACACCGAATGAATTTGAACAAATGAACGGAAATTCTGCGGCCTGATTTTACCTTCATAAAAAGTTTAAACCGCTCTAAATTTAAACTTTTTTATGAAGGCCACCAAGTGCAAGCGCGGTAGAAAAATCTGTGTCTATTTTCTTGACGTAGTATCAAAGCCCTCAAAGACACTTCACGAATAAAATCACGCCCAAGTGTCTCTCATAAAAGCCCTCAAAGACACTTCACGGAAAAAATCACGCCCAAGCGTCTCTCAGAAATGGTCTCAAAGACACTTCACACGAAATTACATGTCAAGTGTCTCTAGTCTTCCTCCGTTCATATCAACCCTGTATATCCCTGCGATTATAACCTGCCAAGCCAGCACCAGATATAATAATCGCTATGACAGTCAACAGACTCACCTTCAGGAAATTCATCTCTTCAATCGGCAGCTGAGGTATATGAGCGAACGGTGAAATATTCCCTACCCACTCATCAAACTGAAACATTCCCCCAAGATATACAACAAAGAACGAATAGCCAAGGTATAACCAGGCAAGGCCCGTAAATCTAGGCAGAAAGCCAACCAGCAGGACAGCCAGTGAGATTAAAATCAACATTGCCGGCAGATGAACCATTCCTGCTTCTATAAATATGGAGAACTTAATACTATTTTCTAACATAGCATTCGCCGCTGCTCCCAGTGCAACCGCAGCGGCACCCTGCATGATTACAGCCACGATAATGGAAAGAGCCAGATAGCTTCCCAGCAAACGGGTCCTTGAAACTGCTCGTGACAGAAGATGTTCCGTACGTTGAGCTTTTTCTTCTCCTTTCAATTTAAACAGAACCAGTAGTGCTGGTACCGTGCTGATCATTGCTACGATGGACATAATCTTTGCTAGAAATTGTTCTGTCAAAGTGAACCCTTCAGCAGATGGCAGAAGCTGCTGCATCATTTCGATTTCATTAAAGAACGATTCCAGATCTCCAAAGATCGACCCGTAGGATGCTCCTATTAACAACATCCCGACTGCCCAGGATATTATTCCCGTTCGTTGAAGCCGTACTGCCAATCCAAATGGACTAAGCAATAAAGAAGAAGCAAATCGGCTTCCCGGACGAGAAGGAAGAAAACCTGAACCAACATCCCTTATGGAGTTCAAGTATAAAGCGAGTACTATCAAGCCTGCAGAAATAGCCGCCGCCATGATGACTGGCCACCAGTAATTATTCACATACACTTGAGATCCCAGCACCCAGCCCAGCGGAGAAAACCATGAAAGCGTATCGCTGCTGACATCTCCAACTGCTCGAACCAGATAAGCCGCTCCCAACACAGTAAAAGAATAGCCGATAGTTCCCCTCGAAGTTTCGGAAAGCTGTGCAAACACTGCCGTAATTCCCGTGAAAAACAGGCCGGTAACTCCAAGAGCTGCTCCATAAAGAAGAGATCCATTGAGATTCATGCTCTCAATTTGCAATGCGTACAAACCTGCAGCTACAACAACGGCTAAAAGAATATTTGTTAACACCAAGGTGGCACTAGCGGCAGTCAAATTAGCCAATCGACCGGCAGGCAGCGATCGAATCATTTCAATCCTTCCGTCTTCTTCTTCAGCCCTGGTATGGCGGGCTGTCAAAAGAATGCTCATAACTGCTACCAAAATTGCTGAAAAAAGAAGCATTTCATGAGCAAACATTGCGCCGTACGTATAATTGTCCATTCCGTAGCCTTTTCCAAGCATGGCAGTCATGGCGGGATTATCCATAGTTTTGGCTATCGCATCTCTGCTCTCTTTTGTAGGGTACAGCCCTTTAAAGGACTGTGCAGTCACGAAAGACAACACTGCCAGTGACACAATCCACACCGAAATCCTCACTCGGTCCTGTCTCAGAATAAAACGCAACAGCGCTCCTGTTTTATTCATTAAAAGACCTGTCATCAGAATTCACCTCATCTTCCTTGGAGGATGTATTGCCTGCGGTATCATAATGACGCATGAATAAGTCTTCCAAAGTAGGCGGTGCACTCTCAAGCCTTGTTACGCCATAACCGCTGACATAGCTGATGACTTCATGCAGTCTCTCTGAATCGACCTGAAAGGAGATTTCCCTGCCGCTCTGTTTGAGATCATGCACACCTCTTACTTCATTCAGGGAAGCAATCGGCTGTTTTGTTTCCAAAAGGAGATTTGTACGAGTCAAATGCCTGAGTTCACTCAAAGTTCCCGTTTCAATGATCTCTCCCTGGCGAATGATTCCGACTCGATCGCAAAGCTTTTCCACTTCTGAAAGGATATGGCTGGATAAGAGAACACTTTTGCCCTCCGCTTTCACGTCAGCCACACAATCTTGAAATACTCTTTCCATCAATGGATCGAGGCCTGAAGTAGGTTCATCCAGAATATAAAGGTCAGCTCCAGAAGCGAACGCAGCTGCAAGAGCCACCTTTTGGCGGTTTCCCTTGGAATACGTTCTGCATTTTTTTGTTGGATCTAAATTAAATTTCTCTACCATCTCTTCCCTCTTATTCTTATCCACTTTCCCTCTCAGCTTCATGAATAAATCAATGATTTCACCGCCCGTCAGGTTCGGCCAGAGATTCACATCCCCCGGAACATAGGCAATTCGTTTATGAATCTCAACTGCATCCTTCCATGCATCCATACCAAAAATGGACGCTTCTCCCTTTGTTGCTTTCAACGCTCCTAACAGGACCCGGATTGTGGTAGACTTTCCAGCACCGTTCGGCCCGATGAATCCGTATACCTCTCCTTGATTCACATCTATGTTGACACCGTTCAACGCAGTGAATTTACCGAACGTTTTGGTTAACTCTGTTGTTTGTAAAACCGCCATACTCCATTCCTCCTTTTTGTATCCCTATTTATAGAAAGATGTCTTTAGTACTTCCAGGTATTCCTTCATTTCAGAAAGAGTTTCTTCCATTGAAATCTCTTTTGATCCCATCCCTTTCACTTGCGCTTGCATCCTGTTTGAAAAACCCTCTAATGACCAAGTGATGATGTTCTTTGCCTTTTCAACATCCACCCCTTCCCTAAACTTCGTTGTATCAATATCCTCCATCATTTCTTTATAATTTTTATTGAGAAACTCATTTTTTCTTTGCTCTAATTCATGGTAAATGACAGGATCTTCTTCTAAAAAAATGTTCTTGAAAAATTCAAACACTGAAGGATACTGATGAAACATTTTGATTTTGACTGAAGACATTTCTAAATGGCGGTCGAAGATATCCTTCACACTCCAATCCACTTCCTTTTTCATCTTTTCAATGAGAATCTGAACGAAATGATCATACAGAAACAGATATAAATCTTTTTTGTTATTAAAATAATGAAACAGCAGGCCTTTTGAAATGTTCGCTTCCTTGACAATTTCATTTGTGGATGCATTTTTATAACCTTTTAAGGCAAATTCTTTTAGAGCAGCGTTCAATATTCTGTCTTGCTTTTCTTGATCAAGACTGAAAAATTTTTCATCCATTTTTGTACCTCCATGTAGTTCAAGCGCTCGTTGACCACATCGGTCAATATGATCATACACCCGTTGACTAGTGTGGTCAACAGTTTTTTTTAATTTTCCTCTTTATCTTCAAGTGTTTGTTTTGCAAACTGTTAATTCAATTCAAAGATCAAATAAAAAAACAACTCGAAACTGAGTTGTTTTTTTGTATCTTTCCATATGATGAGTTGTTGTGCTCAACCTCCCGTATACTTCAGTTACGAACCATATGTACACTAACTCACCATGATTGTTTGCATATAACTTTTAACACTAGAAACTACATAGTTTTAAGAGTTCAGTGTTCATTCTAAAGAATTTATCCGCGACCTTAATTTTAATTATTGAATTGAGTTGACCCTAAAAGCAGTGAGCACCCTTAATGTCAGACCACTTTTCTATTGAGTCTATCACTTCATATTACGATAAATAGACATGTGATTTTTATTTCTAGTGAGTATCCCTTGGCATCCCTGGAGGATAATAGTATGGAGGTACTTTCAGCCAACCTCTTTTCCTCATGAGGGTTTTCAACGTTGTGCCGAAATTGGTCCATTCTGTATAGAACCCAAACCACATCAACCCGACATCATTGCGGACTGAATCTGCCTGTCCCTTAGCACTTGCCATCATACTTGTTACAAGCTTAAAGGCAATTCCATTCGTAATCTCGTCATCAGTTAATTTCACTCCCAATGGAATTGAGTTCGGTTGTGATTCTGGTTTGGAGGAAGTAACATCTGGAAGAGGAATTCCCTCTTTCTTCATAAACAATGACAGTTTCTCTACCTGTGACTCACAAACTTTGACCATATCTGTCAGCATCTCTTTCACTTCATCATCTACAGTCGTATTAAGGCCGATTTCCTCGTATCGAATAAATTCTTCCATCAAGGTGATGTACTTCCAGCAATCACCTGCTTCGATAACATGTAAGGGAGCCTTTGGTTCATCCGTGCTATCAACCTTAGTTTTTAAAGCATTCCACGCCGCTTCAAATGGATTTGCCACTAAATTTCACCTCGTCTTTCTTTAGTATTTTTCTTTAGTATTTCTAACTAACTGGAAATAATGTAAATCTGCTGCAGAATAGTTGTATGTAAATGCATTTCTCAGGAAAAAATGATTGTAACAGGAGGGATACAATGACATCTATTTTTGATTCTATGAAAGAATTTCTGCAAATGAAGCTGGATGACGAACCTAAAAACCCCCTGCATGTCGGCGAAGTGATGAGCTGCTGGATGTACATGGCTTTGATGGATGAGGCCACAATCTATATTCAAATGGGGCTTAATACTACCACTGATGATGAAGTCAAAAACTTGTTAACCAAAAGCTTTAAACAATGTGAAGCCCAAGGTCAGCGTTTTAGGGACTTTATGAAAAAGGAAGGCATTCACTTTCCAAGAACCAGTGAACCAAGGCCAGACTCTGATCCTAATAGTGTCCCATTGGGCGCCAAGATGACAGACGAAGAAATTATGAACGGAGTAAGCATGAAAACCGTCGCGGCGGTTATGCACTGTGCAGCTGCAGCCAGTCAGTCAATCCGTAATGATGTTGGAATGATGTTCACTCACTGCATGCTGGAAAAAATGAAATATGGAACAGAGTTGAAGGGTGTTATGAGGAATAAAGGCTGGATCAAGGTACCGCCTTACTATTATCCTCCCGGAATGCCGAACGAACGATAATATAAAGAGAAATCCGACTCGGGTTTTTCTTTTTTTCATTTGTTTCTAATTTCATACTTTTATTCTTCTACCATCATTATCTTTCGACAGCAGAATATCTTATCCGAGAATGACATACTACACCGGCAAAAAGGAGGTTTACATATGCTTCAGGCAGCTTTATGGGGAGGTGTTACCAGTTTATCGCTCTTTATCGGGGCCCTTCTTGGAATCTACATGAAAATCCCCGATCGCGTGGTTGCCTATATCATGGCTTTCGGAACAGGATTGATTATAGGATCCGCTACCTTCGATTTGCTAAGTGAAGCCCAAGGAAAGGCAAATCTGGTACTGATTACCCTTTTATTCTTACTAGGAGCCCTTATCTTTACAATTTTTGAATTGCTGATTAGCAAGAAAGGCGGAAATGAACGAAAACGTTCCAAGAAGAATCCACATGGACATGCAGGGCTGGCTATTTACGTCGGTACCTTAATGGATGCCATCCCTGAATCCATTATTATCGGAATTAGTTTCATTGGCACTCAGCCGGTCCAATGGGTGTTTATTATCGCCATTTTCATCAGTAATTTACCAGAATCTCTTTCCAGCTCAATTGGTTTAAGAAAGGACAATTACAGTATAAGAAAAATTCTTTTTTTATGGGGAAGTGTGGTTATACTTTCTTCAGTTAGTGCCATGCTGGGATTCCTCTTTTTGCAAGGGGCATCTGAGAGTATCAGTTATTTGATTGGAGCATTTGGAGCAGGGGGGCTAATGGCAATGGTGTCGTCTACCATGCTTCCAGAAGCATTCGAACATGGAGGCCCGGTGGTTGGATTTTTATCTTCACTAGGAATCATCCTGTCCTATATCCTCACCAACCTTGGAGGACTGAATTTCTAATAGATTCAGATTTGTTAAAAACTTAGGAAATTAAAAAAAGGAGTCTCCGGTTGGAAAGACTCCTTTAGAGCAATGTGATCAACCGCCCATTTTTCGGCGAGTGACACTTGCTTTTTTCGATTGCTGGCTCTTCATTCGCTGGTTGCCGGCAAACCCGCCGTTTTGCTGCTTGCCGTTTCCTTGTGCTTGTTTCTTTCTCTCAAGCTGTTGTTTCATTGCTTCCTGTAAGCTGACCTTCTTTTGGTTCTGTTCTGTATTTTCGTTTTGGCTCATATCATTTGTCATTGTGCTTTTCTCCTTCATACCATACGCATGCGTATTTTAATAACGTACACACCCATTATAATACAACCATGGAAAGAAAACACCTCTATCTTCACTTTACCGCTGCACAGCACAACAGGGGACAGTCCCCTGTTACTGCAGCGTAGCAGAGTGCTAGCATTATGATACGCCTATGATAGATGTTCAATCTGGTTGTACTCTATAAGTTTCCAGTGGTTTTCCTGGAAGTGGATTGTGTTGATACAGGCATTGACCAGCCGGGTCTCTCCATAGACGAATTCCTCCGGTGACAGGTGAGCAAGCAAAATCCCGATCAAGGCACCATGTGCAACTAAAAGGACATTTCCATCTGGAAATCTGGTTTGAATTTCTTTAATTCCTTTTAAAGCACGGGCGGCCACTTTTTCTCTTGATTCCTGTCCAGGACTTCCTTCATTTAGATATCCAGCTCGGCTTTCCTCAATCAATACTCCTTCAGACTCACCGAAATGTCTTTCCACGAATTCTTGCATTTCAACTAGTGGCAGCTTCAATTCTTCATTTATGATCTCAGCCGTCCTCTTTGCCCTTAGAAGAGGAGAAGTGATAACCGCATCCCACTCTCCGTCTTTTAAAAAGTTCCGGGCAAGAGCAGCTTGTCTTTCTCCCTCTTTATTAAGCTCAATATCGGTCCTTCCTTGCAGCCTTCTCTCTTTATTCCAATCGGTCTGACCATGGCGCACTATACAAATCCTTGTCATTCTTTTCCCCCCGCTGTGTTCTATATAAACAACTGTACCTTGTTGCAACTCTTTTTAAAACTTGAAGAAGGAAGGATATCCAGCTTCTCATTATTTAATACTGCTCGATAGCAATGGAGGAAATCATTACCTATTTCAGCATTGCCTCTTCCAATACTCTCTATCTACTATTGATTGCCTATTTCCTCACGCATCCAATATAACACTTTTTAAGAAAATTCGTGTAAACGATGATATGAGTCCAATAGTTTTTCTAAAGTTTTCATATAAAAGTAGTATATGAAATTTCACTAGATTCTACTTTTCATATAATTTGTTAATTCTTTCATAATTTAAGAGGAGCTGAAAATATATGACGAAGAATTCTTCTTTCCCTGGACACAGCAAAAAAAAGCAATGTGAAAAATCGAATGTAAAAAGTGTTTCTTGCCAAGCAGATTCTTATAAAGTTCCCGGCGGAACCTATGTGCCCGTCATTCTTGCTTATGTCAATTTAAAGACTGATATCTCTTCACAAGTGAAATTGCCTTCTCCTGCAAAAGAGATAAAATCTATCAAGAAAAATGTTTCACTAAAGAAGTGTGAGGTGCTGCAGCATCCGGGTTCCCGCGGCAAAGCTAAAATTTTTGTAAAAGGAACTATCCACAAGAACATTCAGTATGTAGAATCGTGTAATGGCTATTTAAGAGATTATAGCATTGATGTTCCATTTACTTGTATAGACGAAATTTCTCTTCCTGGAGCTGACAGAAAAATTAAGAGTCAAAAGAGTTCTTTAAATCATGAATACAAGTACTCCTCAAAAAACAAACTAGGTGCTGATCCGTATAAGGCAGGTTCTTTTACACATGAATATTTCAATGAGCCTATTGAATGTGTATTAAAATCCGCTGATATTTTTGAGATTGATCTCTATAAAGACTATGATAACCTGGAGAGGTTCACTACTTTAACTGAAAATATGGAAGTTAACCTATGGTTAATGCTTGTTCAAAACCAAGAACATTTTTCTTGCCATTACAAAGAACATGGCGAATCTCATATTTTTGAAGATAAAGATTATAAGGAAATGGAGAAACACCTTTCTGAAGGGAAACCATCAATCACCCTGTTGGACCTTATTAAGGACAGAATTGACTCAATGCATAAATGATAAAACAGGGTGTCTAGTGTATAGACACCCTGTTTTATATTTTAATTGTTACAACCTGATTCTGGCTTGCTTCTATTGATATTTTCGCTGTACCCTGGACACCGAGGGAAGACTTCCCTTCTTTTTCTTTGAGAAGCTCATCGTGCCAAATCAATTGAAATGATTGAAGGTTAAATGTTATGGGCTGGACTAATTTTTCTTCCCAGACTCTGTGTGTGGATGGAGAGAATCCGTCTTTTTCTTTAAAATCATACTCTCCTCTGTTGGTATATGGAATATCAGGGGAAGATCTCCAATGAACAGAAATCGTTTTTTGCAATGGAACAAACATTTTTAGGGATTGAAGATTGCCCCCTCTTTCTGAAACAAAATCAATGTCAGCTGTCAGGACCAATTCTAGAAAGATTTTATTCGAGTGAGGAAGAGCCCAACCCTTAAATTCATGGACGTTCCACTCTACTTTGGAGAGATCTGTAAGGGGCTTCATCAAGCTAAAACTGTCAAAAATATCGATTTCCAACTCTTCCTTAATAAGAAGGACAGGGAGTCTTGCTTTGATGAATTTTGGCAATTCCTCCTCCAATTTGTGTGGATGTAAATCATTCTCTTTACATTCTTGCAGAGTTTCTTCCTGTTGAAACACCTTGTCAGAATCTGCACTTCCAGTGTCACTCTTTTCATGTTCCTCTTGTTTTTCTCCATCTTCCTCTTCTTTCAATAGGTCATATTCATCGATATCATCTATTTCAGGAGAAACGGCCCCAACTTCCTTTTCATAAAAATATTCATCATCATCTTCTGGTGGGGGAATGATTTCTTCGATTTTCTTCAATTTTTTCTTATTATCCTGGAGTTCGTTCTCAGTTCTCTTAACTATCTCCCTCGATGTAATCGGAGGAGGAGGCAGAATCAGTGGGCCGATGCCTCTGTTCTTCTCTTTTTTAAGAGGACTTTCATCATGTGGTTCTTTATCGGCCTTACTGCTGTAGAATGAACTTGGGTATGGATCCCTTTTCCATGGCACTTCTCCAGTCCCTCTTCTTTGGTTATACGGAAAAAACTTACTTTCTTTAATATCCATCTTTTCACCTCCTCATGAAATATAATTACATCCGTAATAAAAATGGGTGGTGTTTGAGGAATTAGTTCTGCTTCACTGCTAATGATAAAAGGGAATAGGGATTATACTATGGACTAGTATAACCCCCTTCTCTTTCTCTCTTTCTCTCTTAGTACTGGTCATCCTCATCACAATCATGATGATGGTGGTGGTCATCATTTGTAGTGGAAGCCACACGGATTTGCTGATCTTGGATGACTCTAAGTGTAAAGTCCAACACCATTTTTTCTTCAATTGTTTTGAATACTCCTTCTGCTAGTGGTGCATCTTTTCCTATCCATTTTCTATCAATTGCTTCATCCCATTCGATGATTTTACTGGATACTAACTCGCAGTATGGAAGTTCATTGTAAAATTGAGTGCTGGATTGGTGGAACTGAGATAAATCGCTCGATAATAGTTCATCTTTTTCAGGGAAGCCGGATGGAAGTGATTGAGATACGAAGAAATCAAACTCTTCCCGTGAATTCATCTGCGGCTGCACCGGAGGAGAAACATAGTGATCGATTTCCGTAACCAATTGGAATGGTATATCAACCGTATAGGAATGAAGATCAGACGCAATGGATTTTGAAGTTGCATGCTCAATATCCCCGGACGGGCTGGCATATTGAATATTTTTGCGGACAAATCCGCTAACAAATAGTTTGTTGGATGGAAGCAGCAGGCGGCATTGTGTAATTTTCACACGCTTCTTAATATCTTTTATTTCCAAGACCGGCTCAGGAAAAGTAATTTTCGCTGTCATATCAGCAGTAAGTGCTAGTTCGGCCAACACCACCGGCACCTTTGTTACCAATTTACCAATATTCACATTCGGATGATGATGTTTAGGTTTGCAGTATCCTTCTTTATTCTCTTTGTATGAATCAGACATTTAAAGTCCTCCTTAAAATTCAAGATAATTCACTCTATGTTGTGCATTCGTCTATGTATAGGCATGCGCCCATGGGCAAGTTTGAAATTTTTAGACGTTTATCATGGCAGCGAATTAGTATGAATAGAATTCATTGGATAATGTTTTCATAAATCTCTTTTCTAAAAGTTTGTTGTTTTGAATGCTATTTTTCATTCCTACCCTCAGTGGGATTGCAGCCGTGCAATCTCCTGCGGGACAGATGAGACCCTTAGGCGAAAATTGAAGAGGCTCACCTCCCGCCCCGCGGAGTCGTACGCCTGGAGCTGAAATCCAGTACTTTTCAACAGCCACAATCTTTGCGAAAATAACCTTTCAATAATAGTTCTTTTTATAAAAGAGTCGATATCCGCTGCAGGTCAACCACCTCACTTTGACGGGACACTTCCATCACCCCCATTCACGAGCACTATTGAAACCTTTGACTTCCAGCCGCCGGGCACTGAACTTGTCAATACATAGATGCCTTATTCCAGCTTTCAAGCCATTCAGCACATCAAAAAACACTATACCTACGAGGAATAGTGTTTTTGAATCATTCTGATACTTATGCGTCGTCGTCATCGCCTGTTTCAACGACTAGCTGCTGGTTTTGAAGGACTTTCACTGTAAATGTAACAATCATTTTCTCTACAATTTTAGTAAAGCAGCCTTCTCCTACCGGCCCTTCGTTGTATTGGTGGCGGTTCGTCGCCTCATCCCACTCCAAGATCGTGCTGGATAAGAGCTCGCAGAATGGAAGCTGGTTATAATATTGAGTGCTGAATTGGTGGAATTGAGAGATATCGCTGGATAAGAACTGGTCTTTCTCAGGATAGCCTCTTCCAAGATCCTGCTCTCTATAGAAATCAAATTCACTGCGAGTGTTCGCTACTGGCAATTGTACCGGAGCGTCCAATGGAATATTGGATACACACTCAAATGGTACTCTTACTGTAAGCGACTTGATATCCGAAGCCACACAATTTCCTTCTTTATTGTAAATAGGTGTTGCATACTGAATATTTTTACGAACGTACCCTTTAATTACAAGCGGGAAAGTTCCGTTATCCGAGAATGCCGGTGCTCCGACTGGAGGTGTCAAAAGACGGCATTGTACAATTTCTACTCTCTTTTTGACATCTTTGATTTCCATGACTGGCTCAGGAAAGTGGATATCCGCTACAAGATTGGTGGTAATTTCACGGACAGCCAATTGTACAGGAACTCTGATAGTTCTTAGTACGTCATCTGGTACGATTAATGTTTCGCCTGGTGTATTGGCACACTCCCCAACGTTTGCTGATTTACTTACTTCGACACAATCACGTTTAGGATGATGATGTTTTTCACTCATTGTATTTCCTCCTTATGTTTTTTCCTTCACTTTATCCTATGCGCACGTGTCTTATCAGCTTGGTCATCTGTACTAGGACATGCGTGGATTTTCTTTTAAGGCTCTTTTTGTAAACTTTGTTGCTAATTGATACTAATTCCGAAAAACAACCATAATTCACCGGAATAACCTGGTAATCATGAAAAGAAAAGAGCTACTTTCCCCGTTAGAGAGAAATCCCCTAGTACCCGGGGAAAAATCCGGCTCTTGGGATTTTTTCGAAAGCAACAATATATGCGAAAACATTCTTATTTAAACGTCCTAGTTTTTTCAACAATGGAAAAAATCAGATTGGGTACTTGCACAGAGACAAACTATCCACCATAGGATTCAAGAGAGGAGGAGATAATGATGAATTCGACCAATTTTTTCGCTGTTGATATCGGCAACAGCTGGTACAAAGTGCTCTCATCTGATGGCGGTATCGTCTCAGAATATCAAATGCCGAACGCTATAGCTTTATTTGATGATGAATACTATGAACTGCCTTATGAAGAAGAAGATGTTGAATTAGAAGAAAACTTGATTGTAGAGGTTAAAAGTCCGGCAGTCATTAATAAGAGAGAAATATACTACACCGGCAAATCGGCGGCAAAGCAAAGAAATGTCAGCCTCACAGCGGTCAATAATCAAAAAGCAGACGAAATCCGCACGTATATCCTGTTGTTCTCTGCTGCAGCTTACCATGCCTTGCTTATCCATGAAGATGAGACTGATATAGAATATGAAATTGATCAACTGGCTGTCTCCCTGCCAACCACCCAATATAAAGAGAAAAAAGAGCAGCTGAAACAAAGGCTTATTGGCACACACTCCATCATCCTTCATAAAGTACCGGGAGTTCCCGAGCCTAAGGAAGTATGTGTAAAACTAACAATTAAGGATGTCATTGTTGGTGCTGAAGGCGCATGTGCTTATCTGGGTCTGACCAGAGACCAGGAAACATTAGGAATCAAGGATGAAGAGCTTGTGAAAGATTCAGCCAAGGGCGTGCTGATCGGTGACCTTGGAGGAGATTCCGTTGATTTTGTAGGAATCAAGAACAACAAGCCTGTTGCTTCCGTAGAAGGAGAACACTTCGGAATCAACCAATTTCTCGATGTCATCATTCAAAAAGTCAGCAAAAATGAGTTATACAAATTTGATTCCAGAGCCGAACTCGAAGAAAAACTAGCAGCTGGTCAATCAGAATGGTATGTAGAACCGTTTGCGGGTGTTCGCAAAGATATCAGTAAATATATAATTCCTCAATTAAAATCTATGGGTATTAAATATTTAGAGCTGTTTGATAAAGTCAGGAGCAGTTCGAATGAGATCAAAGGGGCATCCCGGTATATTGCGGTTGGAGGTGCGGCTAAACTCGCAGAGACACAAATTCGGGAAGCGGCAGTACGATGGGCTGACAAAGGGCGTCCTATCAACCTTTACTTTCCTGAAGACCTTGAAAAATTAAATGTAATGGGTCTTATGATCCTGGCGAAAATGAATCATCTGAAAAAACAACAACAAGAAGAAACTAATGACCTAGCAGCAAGCAGGGGTTGATTGATATGGGAGAAACGTACACAGACTACGTCAATCGAGTGGCCATTACTGTTCCGGAGAAGTATATTGATATCAAGACGGGTGAAACATTTAATGTTTCCAACTTAATCCAGGAACAAATACAATACCATGCCCACAACCATACACTGGCACATCTAGTATTTTCCGCGCTCGATCAGTATTTCAAGCCAACAGCCAAAAAAGGCTCAAACGCTGAAATTCTGCAAGAACTGGAATCCATTAAGAATCTTCTGCAGCAAGGTTATATTCCAGGAAACCTTCCCTCTTCAGTTCCTGACAAAAGCCAGCACTCCCCTAAACCACTGAACCTGCGTGACCTAAACGATATACTTGAAGCCTTCGGGGGCTGACACCCTGGAGGTTTTTGTTTTGGTTTCCTTACTTTGAAACATCTGGAAGAACATAAAAAAACCGAATCCCCATCGGATCCGGTTTTGTGATTGGCAGTATGTACAGCCGCATTTGCCGTAAATCGTTTAAGAAAGTTTTAAACCACCACTCCTCAAAGTGGGTGTTTGCAGAAACGTTCCTGTCTTCCGCTGCATATGGCGGCCTGACATTCCGGTTTCGATGTAAAACTCCCTATTACAGATTAAAGGTTAAAACTTTATTATCATTACGTACAACGCAGCTTATGTATGTATATTACCTTATGTTGATTAAATTTTCAAGTGCAGTTATTTCCATTGTTCTGTAAGGGTTTCATATGAAATGATATCGTGCTGAGCACATAAAGGTTCAGCGAGACAATTAAGGATATCGCTGAACATAAAAAACCGGACCCCCATCAGGACCCGGTTCTGTGATTGGTAGTATGTACAGCCACCATTGCCGTAAATCGTTTAAGAAAGTTTTAAACCACCACTCCTCAAAGTGGGTGTTTGCAGAAACGTTCATGTCTTCCGCTGCATATGGCGGCCTGACATTCCAGTTCCGATGTAAAACTCCCTATTACAGTTTAAAGGTTAAAACTTTATTATCATTACGAACAACGCAGCTTGTATTTAGTATATTATCTTATTCTAAGGTGAAAATCAAGTGCATTTTCTTCCAGCACTCAACTAGCACCTTTCCCCCTTTTTCCTTCATATCTCCATGATCCACTTTCTTCACGAAAAAATTTCCACGCTTTGCTTCTTTGTGTTTTGACATACTAATGAAAGAGAAAATCTATATAAGGACCTAAGCTTTCTTAGAATTTTGAAATATTCTTCTCTATAGGCTAATGCGAGACCCTATTCTAAGCAATTATATAGGATGCTTGAGAAATCGGTCTCATTTTAGATCTAGGTAATGAATTACGGTAAAAGGGCTGCTCATGTCCTATGATTACACATATAAGTACACTTCTTAGCTTTAATACTTAACTCAAATCCCGCAAACACCTGAGTTAACCGCAGGATCCTCTTTGCCGCACCTCTAAAATAAAACGAATTTTCGAGTTCGACATAATTCGGGTGGTGACTGTCACGCAAGGCAAGATATGTGACAAACTCATTGAAGGAGGATATTCTATTTATATCTGATAGGAATAGTTTACTTTGTTCCCCTTTTCAACATGATAAGGAGGTGGATAAGTTGAAGGTTGTTTTGGCCTCCCCTAATTTTCATCAACAGCGGGGAAATACTGTGACGGTTCAAAGGATTGCCAACGGACTTGGTGGTGCTGGTGTAGAAACGGAAATTATATCTATTACTGAAGATTCTACTATTCCTGAAATTCCCCAAGCCGATTTAATTCACGGTTTTCATGCTTACAAGTTCTTCTCATTCAAGAAAAAAATTAAAGGAATTCAGCCCCCTTTTGTCATTACAATGACTGGGACGGATTTAAATCACGACTTGTATGATGAACGTAGACGAGAAATCGTCATCGGCTGTCTTGAAGAAGCTGCCGCCATAACGGTTTTTGACCGAGAGGCAAAAGAAACACTGATCAGAGAAATAGGTAACATTGAAACGAAAATTCATGTAATACATCAGGGAACAAGTTCTTTGCAAACATCAGATATCCATATTTCCAAAGAAGAAAATACCTTTCTTTTCGTCCTTCCAGCTGGGATACGGAAGATTAAAAACATCCCGTTCGCCATCCATGCTTTAGAAAAATTGCATAATCAATTCACCCATATTCGTCTCTTGCTTGTCGGGCCGGTGATTGAACAGGACGAAGGGGAATTGATTGAGAAACTGACGAAGAAAAACGATTGGATTTCCTATATTGGTCAGCTTCCTCATCAACAAATGGGAGCCGTTTACGAACATGGTGATGTAGTCTTGAATACCTCCTTCTCTGAAGGACAGCCCGCAGCCATTCTAGAAGCAATGGAAAAAGGACTTCCTGTCATTGCATCTGATAATTCAGGCAACCGCAACATTTTGTCTCATGGAAACACAGGGTTCTTGTACACTAATGAGAGCGAATTCCTTGATTATGCGGAAACTTTGCTCAATAATAACGAATTGAGGGTTAAATTTGGCAACGCAGCCAAATCCTATATACTTCATAACCATTCCAGGGAGTATGAAACCAACACCCTGCTTTCCATTTACGAGCAGGTCCTCTCAAAAAATACAATAATAAAGGAGTGACCCGATATGACAAACAAAGAGAAAGTCAAGTTAACGTCCCTGTCCTCAAAAGGCGGTTGAGGATGCAAAATTGGTCCTGAAGACCTGGCGCAGGTTCTGCGTCATCTGCCACGATCTGTAGAAGATCCTAATTTACTTGTCGGCCTCGATACTTCCGATGATGCCGGCGTCTACAAAATCAATGAAGAAACAGCACTCGTTCAAACTTTGGACTATTTTACTCCGATTGTGGACGACCCTTATATGTTCGGGCAAATTGCTGCTGCCAATGCTTTAAGTGATGTTTATGCAATGGGCGGCAAGCCGATCACTGTCATGAATATTGTCGGGTTTCCTATTACTACTTTAGATAAAAGTATCCTGGCAGACATTTTATCAGGAGCTTCCGATAAGGTACTTGAATCTGGAGCGGTTCTAGTCGGCGGACATTCAATTGACGACCAGGAGCCTAAATTCGGTTTATCCGTAACGGGTGTGGTGCACCCAGATCGAATCCGTTCCAACGCTGCTGCACAGCCTGGAGACAAACTGATTCTGACGAAGCCTATAGGTGTAGGCATATTGACGACAGCAATCAAGAATGACAAGCTTCCAGCGAAAAACATTGAGGAAGTCATGCAGACCATGGCTGCCTTAAACAAGGATGCAGCAGAAGCAATGGAATCCTTCCCTGTTAATGCATGTACAGATGTAACCGGCTTTGGACTTCTTGGACATGCAATGGAAATCGCCGAAGGAAGCAAGAATGGTATCACTATCGAAAATGATGCTGTCCCTGTCCTTGAAATGACAAAAGAACTTGCTCAACAAAATATCATTCCTGGCGGTTCCCGTAAAAACCATAAATGGCTTGCGGACAGAGTCGATTACGCTGAATCCATTTCTGAACTGGATCAATTAATTCTCTGTGATGCTATAACGTCCGGCGGCCTTCTGATCTCCGTTCCTGAGGAACATGCAGAGGCTCTGAACAATGAGCTGAAGAATAGAAATTTAAATTCAGCCATCATCGGAACTGTAACAACTGAAAAGCCAGGCAGGATTACTGTAAAGTAAAAAAGGGCTCATCATGAGTCCTTTTTTACACATGTAGTAATCAACACTCTCTTATAAAGAAGAGTATTTCATTTAAAGTTACAAATTATATAAAGAGGTGCAACTCATGAAAAAAAGTCTATTTCTTACACTATTAATTTTTCTTTCCCTGACGATTGCTGCTTGCGGTAATACAAACCAAAACAGTGGAAATAACGAAAATACAGGCAGCACTAATGAGGAAGCTGCTGCTGATGTCTTTACCATTGGCGTCATTCCGGCTCAAACAGAAGGCTCCATGGAAAACGCTATGGATAAACTGCAGAAGATTCTTACCGATGAAATGGGCAGAGAAGTAGATGTGGAGGTATACCCTGATTATAACGGAGTCGTAGAAGCGATGAATTATAACAAAATCGATATGGCTTATTTCGGACCATTATCGTACGTTATAGCTCATGAAAAAAGTGGAGCTAAAGCCATCATCACTCAGTTGATTGACGGTGAACCTTTTTACCACTCTTACATCATTACGCATAAAGATAATCCTTGGAATTCTTTAGAAGAACTTTTGGAGGACAGCGAGGAAGTGAACTTCGCCTTTGGCGATCCTAACTCCACTTCTGGTTCTCTAATCCCTTCCATTGAACTTCAAGACCGTGGAGTGTACCAATCTCCAGATGAATATGATTTTGAATCAGTCCGCTTCACAGGTTCGCATGATGCAACGGGCTTGGGTGTATTGAATAAACAAATTGATGCAGGTGCAATAGACAGCGCGATCTATAACCAGCTTGTGGAATCCGGCAAATTGGACGGGGACCAAATAAAGACCATTTGGGAATCTGAGCCGCTGTTCCAATATCCTTGGGCAGTTCACCAAGACACAAATGATGAAACAATTGAAACATTACGAACAGCCTTTATGGGTATAGAAGATCAGGAAGTACTTGATGCGTTTGGTGCGACAGCCTTCACAGAAGCGAGCAATGAGGACTATGAAAGCATCAGGCAGGCAGCCCTTAAAGAGGGACTTATTGAAGAATAGAGTGATTAAGTGTGTGGTTTAAAAAGAGAAGCATAATTACTTTTCTTATATTGATGATATGTGTTTACTTCAGTATGAAGTTGACAGAGTTTGATTTATCGAAGTTCAGGGATTTCAGAAATATGGTTGACTTTTTATCTCATTGGTTTCCCATGGACTTTTCTCTTTTGCCTAACATGATTGAAGATGGATTGGAAACATTGGCAATGGCGTTTTTGGGAAGTTTTTTCGGCCTCCTGATCGCCTTGCCTTTGAGTTTTATTTCAGCTAAAAACACTTCCCCTTCCTCTCTGCTTTATCATGTATCAAGGGTAGTACTGAGCTTTGTCCGGTCCGTACCTGAGATTGTTTTTGGATTGATCCTTCTGACAGCACTTGGACTTGGCCCCTTCCCTGCCGTCATTGCCATCATGATTCATAACATTGGTGTACTTGGGAAATTAATATCCGAATTGATCGAAGCTTCCGACTCAGGGCCGCAAGATGCAATGAAAGCTGTAGGAGCCCGGAAGTGGTTTGCCTACTTCTTCAGTATTCTGCCGCAAATATGGCCGAATGTTCTATCTCATTATTTCTACAGATTCGAAGTTGCAATCCGGACGTCCCTTGTTCTAGGGTTCATCGGGGGCGGCGGAATTGGACAGAGATTGTTCAATGATTTTAAGACCTTTCAGTATTCATCCGTGTCACTGGACGTGTTAATCATTATGATCATGGTAATTGCTGTAGACTTTTTAGGCAGCTATGTAAGAAATAAAGTTATTTAGGAGGCAGAGGATATGCTATCGATCAAAGATATCACTGTACAATATAGAGGCTCTAAAGATCCTGCGCTGTCTTCTGTTAACCTTACTTTTAACCAAGGAGATTTTGTATGTGTTTTAGGAAAAAGCGGTGCCGGCAAGTCGACCTTCATAAGGACGATTAACGGTCTGCAGCCTGTGTCAGAAGGGGATGTGTTGTGGAACGGTCAGCCTCTCTCTGCCAACAATGAAGAGGAAGCCCGAAAAGTGAGAAGAGAAATGGGAATGATCTTTCAACATTTCAATCTTGTTCCCCGCCTTTCTGTTCTGCAAAATGTACTAACGGGGATGTTCGGTTACCGTCCTACCTTCAAAAATCTCGTTGGATGGTTTACCAAGGAAGAAGTTCAGAGAGCCAAAGCAGTCATTTCTGAGATGGGATTGTCGGATTTTGAAGACAGACGTGTGGAACATCTTAGCGGAGGACAAAAGCAGCGGGTCGGAATTGCCCGTGCACTTGTTCAGAATCCCAAGGTTCTTCTTGGCGATGAACCTGTCGCCAGTCTAGATCCTGGAACAGCTGACCATATTTTTACGTTGATCAAACAGATGCACAATCAACATAATTTGCTTACAATTATTAATGTGCATGATGTTTCATTGGCAAAAAAATATGCAGATCGAATCATTGCTCTCAAAGATGGCGTGGTCATCTTTGACGGCAGTGCAGCTCACTTTACAGAAAAAGAATACATGGAAACCTACGGAGCCCAGAGTTACGAACATGTTTAAGGAAATGGAGCTGTCGTTATGCATAGAAGTCCATGAGTGGTTGATTCAACCAGGGTCGTGTACGACTCTATCCACCAAAACGTTATAACAAAGCTTCCGCAGAAAGGCACAAAAACAGTGATGCTGACCTTTGATGATGGTCCAGGAAGAGCTTTGCAGGATATTCTGGATATTCTCCAAAAAGAGAACGTTACAGCTGCTTTTTTTTGGAATTCACGACTCCTCCACCATCAACGTCCATGGAAAAAAGTGCTGGATCACGGCCACATTATTGGTAATCACTCCTGCAGCCATAAGGATCTAACCCGGCTTTCTTTCGAGGAACAACTTGCCGATCTTTCACAATGTCAGGAAACACTTGAATTCATCATCGGACAGAAAGCAAAATATTTTCGTCCCCCTTTTGGTCAATTTAACTCAGACACAATTGCAGCAGCAAAGGAACTTGGGATGAAAGTAGTGATGTGGCGAATTGCCTCACTAGATTGGGAATTGAAACACGATCCTGAACAGATCATTAGCTATGTAGTCGATCACTTGGAAGACCGGGCGATTATTCTTTTGCATGAACTGCCCCAAACCGTAAAAATCCTTCCATCTTTGATTGAACAAATCAAGAATGAGGGCTATCGATTTGCTCTTCTAGACGATGAGTTATAAAGTGTTAAAAGAATCGTTCATACTAAAAATGTTTCCATATTCCAGTAGTGGATACTTCTAAGGAATACACACCAATATAATTTTGTATTCTGTTAATTCATGCATTAAATCAATTAGATTTAATGCTTTTTTCTTGACTGTAATTAAAGGGGCGGCCACCCTCCCCTTTTTATTTCCCAATCTTCCTAACCAAACACAGAGTTGAAACGTTAGGCGGTTCTTGTCGAGTCCTTCTATAGACGTTTCCAGCTCCACCTTCACAATGGGGTCCATCCATAACATCCATTAATGGTGATAAAAGCACCTCTAGCAACACTTTTCGGAAACATCTTCTATGTGGGTGTCCCAGCCATGTTGCGCAACTTACCCCTTTCTTTTTGCCAACTCGTCCCTATCATGTGCCAGCGGTGGCTGTTCCAGCCATCCATTCTCAATCAACAACTGAGCTCCTTCATTTGCATAAAGTCCGATTTCAGCCAATAATCGTGAATAGTCCACTGCGATATCTCTTCTTTGCGAAACCGATAAGCCTGCACCATAGAAGCCGATTGCCGCCGATACGAGCAAAACGATATGGTTCAGCATCAATTTTTCAGAATAAGGAGAAGTAATAGAATCCGTAACTTCTGAAGCAAATGTTGGTGGCGAGGACAAATCATCTTTCTGCAGAATATCCCTGAAGATAGAAAAATGCTTCTCGCAAATATCCTTCCCTCTGAGAAAAAACTTCTGAATTGCCGGAGAAATTGACACTTGTCCAAAGGCTATTTCAAGAGTGATTTTCACAACGGTCTTCTGCATATTGAAACTGATTCCGCTTATTTCTGTTGCTGTAAGCGGACGTTTCTTCCCGAACCACCCTGCCATGTAGCGCTGCTGGTCGATCATATCCACTTGTTTAGGCTTATCAATATTAGGCGGCTTGCTGTAAATCCCTTTTTTCAGCATAACTTGACAAATTTTTTTATAGAGCTTCATCGTTGCATAATTACATTCCGTAAAGTAATCTATCTGGTCTTCCCTGGATGAAGTTCCCACCGCTCCGGCATACCCTGTTAATCCATGAAGGGTCATTACATACATATAAACTAGTACAAATGTGTCTGTAAACAATGCTGGTGCGTTCATGTTGACGTCTTCCTCGATCAAAAACCCTTTAGGAATTGGATAATCCTCATTTTTAAAGAATTGGGTAATTTGGGTCAAATGAGCCTGGGCCATAGAAATAGAATGATTCAGTATCTCTTTGATCTCTTCGTCTTTCACCTTGCTGACTGCGTGTGTCAAAATGCAGACGGAGAGTGAATCATTTATATATTGATTCCAAAGATTGCTAATTTCTGCTGAGGAGAGAGAAATGTTTCGTTCACAGTTTTCCAAGAAAAAACCTCCAGAATTTCAATGTTCTTTCCCATATAATTCTCTCTGTCCTTCCTTCTCATTCATCATTAACTTTATTAATTCGCTCGAAGTTATATTCAAGCCTTATAGGGAAAAGTAATGAAGAAACATTGACTGCCGAAATCTTTAATGATTTAGTATACTTTACAGAGATTGGTCATTCACTTATCCATGCGCCCGTTCTTTTTGTAAGATGAGCAGCAGCACTTCATGCAAGGTGTACATATAACATAATAAAAGGAGGATGTTCAATGAAAAAATGGGCTTTTGTCTCTGATTTTGATGGAACAATATCTGAACAGGATTTTTATGATCTGGTTATAGAAAGATTTTATAACGAAGGAAGAGAGTTATACACTCAATGGAAAAACGGGGAAATGAAAGATATAGAATTCTTAGGAGAAGTATTTAAGAATATAAATGATGATGAAGAAAACCTCTTAGAAGAAATAAGGGAAATACCGATAGATGAATTTGCAATGACTTTTATAAAGAAAGTGCAGCAAAACGGCGGTGATTTCTTTATCTTAAGTGCAAGCACCGACTACTACATCAACCACCTTCTGAAACATTATGAAATTCAAAATGTGAAAGTATATTCAAATGAGGGATACTTTGAGGATGAAGGCGTCCACTTAAAACTTGATGAAGCACACCCTCACTATCATGAACGCTACGGAATCGACAAATCCATAGTCATTCAGGATTTGCAGAAGGAGTATGAAACTGTACATTTCATCGGAGATAGTGAGCCAGACACACATCCAGCAATACATGCTGATCTCGTGTTTGCTAAAAAAGCACTGCAAACCATGCTTCGTGAACAGGATGTTCCGTTTATAGCAGTTGAAACCTTTCAAGATGTAGAGAAATATTTAAAAAATGAAGGTTATTTAAATAATGATCACTAGGAAGGCCCAGTGCATTAATAAGTTCATAGCTGTAAAAAAAAAATAATTCGCAAAGTAATTAACATAAAGTTACTTTGCGAAATAATTTGACCGTTTTTCTTAGGTTTTTATATTTAAAAAAATCTTCCCTCTCTTTTGGATAGGAGAAAAAATATGAATGCCTAAGTATTTTAATTCTTATCTCGATGAGTAAATTCCTTCAACTTTATATGCCACAGCTTCCGTGAGCTCTGTTGTCATTTCAGGCAATATAGAATTCAGTAAAGGGTTAACCATCTTAGCCAGCGGCCCATCTGCATTTATTTCAAGGTATCCTGTCATTGTTGAGTTATTCACCCCTATTTCCTCTGCCTGAAAGTAACCGTGACCACGGAACCTCTCGTTAATGCCAGTTAGGTTAAATTTCACCATAGTAGGCTCCTGCCAGTCTGTTATGTCCACTTTCAAATGAATCTTCTTTTTCATAAATCCAACTTCTGTCTTGAACTTCCAAGTGGATTCCCTGTTATTGAAAATCTCATGTTCCATATAACCAGGAACTAAGGGTGCCCACACATCCATTACACTGACGAATTTCCAAAGCTCCTCCACCGAAGCTTCCACTTGCATTTTATGAAGGCCTGCCGGCATACAATCTCCTCCCAGATGTCTTTTAACACTACTTTATAAGATATTAGAAAAAAAGTAGGATATTACAGGAAAAATCGCGGAAGGAAACATAGCATTCAAAAGCTACGATCTTCGTCTCCCTTTTACGCAGATGGATTTTAGCGGAAGGTGTGCGGCCTCCTGTGGGACCAACGGGTTAGAAAAGAGGCTTTCGTAGAGACTGATGCTATTTACAGAACTTAACCGTCAACCTGAAACCATTTCAAACGACCAATGTATGACATGCCGATTGTTGTCTCTGAAAGCTCTCCTGAGAGACACTTGGGTGCCTTTTTTCGCCTGAAGTGTCTCTGAGCGCTTTTCTGAGAGACACTTGGGCTCTTTTTTTCACCTGAAGTGTCTCTGAGCGCTCTCCTGAGAGACACTTGGGCTCTTTTTTTCACCTGAAGTGTCTCTGAGAGCTCTCCTGAGAGACACTTGGGCTCTTTTTTTCACCTGAAGTGTCTCTGAGCGTTCTTCTGAGAGACACTTGGGCTCTTTTTTCCGCCTGAAGTGTCTCTGAGCGCTTTTCTGAGAGACACTTGGGCTCTTTTTTCCGCCTGAAATGTCTCTGAGCGCTCTTCTGAGAGACACTTGGGTTCCTTTTTTAGCCTGAAGTGTCTCTGAGCGCTCTTCTGAGAGACACTTGGGTTGCTTTTTCCGACTGAAGTGTCTATGAGCCCTCTCCTGTGAGACACTTCAGCACTTTTTTTCTCCTGAAGTGTCTCTGAGCGCTCTCCTGAGAGACACTTGGGCTCCTTTTTTAGCCTGAAGTGTCTCTGAGCGCTCTCCTGAGAGACACTTGGACTCTTTTTTTCTCCTGAAGTGTCTCTGAGCGCTCTCCTGTGAGACACTTGGACTCTTTTTTTCGTCTGAAGTGTCTCTGAGCGCTCTCCTGAGAGACACTTGGGTTCTTTTTTCCGCCTGAAGTGTCTCTGAAAGCTCTCCTGAGAGACACTTGGGTGCATTTTTTCGCCTGAAGTGTCTCTGAGCGCTTTTCTGAGAGACACTTGGGTTCTTTTTTCCAGCTGAAGTGTCTCTGAGCGCTCTTCTGAGAGACACTTGGGCTCTTTTTTTCGCCTGAAGTGTCTCTGAGCGCTCTCCTGAGAGACACTTGGCTGCCTTTTTCCGCCTGAAGTGTCTCTGAGCGCTCTCCTGAGTGACACTTGGGCTCTTTTTTTCGCCTGAAGTGTCTCTGAGCGCTTTTCTGAGAGACACTTGGGTTCTTTTTTCCAGCTGAAGTGTCTCTGAGCGCTCTCCTGAGAGACACTTGGGCTCTATTTTCCGCCTGAAATGTCTCTGAGCGCTCTTCTGAGAGACACTTGGGTTCCTTTTTTCCGACTGAAGTGTCTCTGAGCGCTCTCCTGAGAGACACTTCAGCACTTTTTTTCGCCTGAAGTGTCTCTGAGCGCTCTCCTGAGTGACACTTGGGCTCTTTTTTTCACCTGAAGTGTCTCTGAGCGCTCTCCTGAGTGACACTTGGGCTCTTTTTTTCACCTGAAGTGTCTCTGAGCGCTCTCCTGAGAGACACCTGGGCTCTTTTTTTCACCTGAAGTGTCTCTGAGCGCTCTCCTGAGAGACACTTGGGTTGCTTTTTCCGCCTGAAGTGTCTCTGAGCGCTCTCCTGAGAGACACTTGGGTGCCTTTTTTCGCCTGAAGTGTCTCTGAAATCAGGTACTCGGATCTCTTCTATTATAAACATTGAAAAGAGATCAAGAACTCACTCATTAAGCAAAACAAACAGCCAAAAAAAAGAGAGCTGAAAATTTCAGCTCTCTTCATATATTGCTTAGTCTTCAATAACTACCTTTTGCATAACATCGCCATTTCTAAGGTTTCTTGCTGTCTCAAGACCAGAAGTCACTTTACCGAAAACAGTGTGAACACCGTTCAAGTGAGGCTGCGGGTCATGTACGATAAAGAACTGGCTTCCGCCTGTGTCTTTTCCAGCATGAGCCATAGAAAGAGATCCAGCTTCATGTTTGTGCGGGTTTCCTGCTGTTTCACAAGGAATCGTATAGCCAGGTCCGCCAGTGCCTGTACCCTCAGGACATCCGCCTTGACTTACAAATCCTGGGATAACACGGTGGAAAGAAAGGCCATCGTAGAAACCTTCTTTTGCTAGTTTAGAGAAATTTTCAACAGTACCTGGAGCTTCGTTTGGAAAAAGGTCAAATTCAACCTTTTCACCATTTTCAAATTGTATGTATCCTTTTTTAGCCATTGTTATAACACTCCTATTCTTTAGAAATCAATTATTATAATACCATGATTTTGTTCAGAAGAAAAAGATTGTGAAGGATTTTTGCGAAAAATGGTGGATAGGCACCACCAATTCTTCTGCCGTGCTTAGAATCCACCGACTTTTTTGTCCTTCTCATTCGGCCACTCCTGAGCATCAGCCTCGACAAGCCCAAGCAGCCTCTCTCTTCTTTCCACTAGATTCGACAAAGCAATATTAAATTCCGGCGTAGGTTTCACCGGCATCCCTTCTTCCCGAAGTGGTTGTAAGTCAATCGGGGACGGTGTCTTCCTGGCAGGTTTAAAGAAAACATTATGGAGGGTTTCCAGATAATCCCCAACACTTGACCTAGTTTCTTTAATCCACACTTTATTGGGCTGAATTTCTTCTGACACTCCGAACCTATAGACAGTTAAAGCTTCATCCAATATTGCCAGCGCAACAGCAGAAGATTCACTGTTCTTCTCAGAATGGTAGTAATGTAAAATCGGATAGGCTTTATGCTGCTGAGTCAACATAGTCAATTGTGAAGATAGGTCTTTCAAGAAAAGATCAATATTATGATAGTCCTTCCCATTCCAGCTTTGCTTTACAATGGTAACCCAGTCCATTCCTTGACCTGTGATATTCTTGGCGAAAGAGCGTTTTTGAACAACTCCACTGAGAACCGATACGACATAAGAAACGGACAAAGTAATGAACAGCATTCCGCTTCCTGTTGCAATTGTCGTTACTAATTGCCACACTCCTTTTTCAGGAACATAATCTCCTATCCCTAACGTGAACAATGTGAAGCCAACATAATAGATGGTTTCTGTCCATGAAGTGGCTGGCGTTTTCTCCTGCGAAAGTAGAATCGAATTGGCATCTGCCATAAATACTAAAGTCCATCCGATCCAGAGCAAGAGTATCCAAGTAATTAAAGTCAGTGACAAAACCATGGGACCTGCCAGCCTTAAAATATTAAAGTGAGTATTGTTGATTTTCCTTAATATGAACCAGCAGGTTTTTCCTACTCTCCTGGATAAGGGTCCTCCACCTCCATCCACCCAGATGGTTGTCCATAATAAATCGGCAGCCACAAACAAAAGAATGAGACTACCCATAACCAGATATAATTCATTCAATCACAATCTTCCTTTCCATACACACTAGTTGTTTCCGTTAGTTGTTTAAAATACCCGCCGCCTAGCTTTCACAAACATAATCTGGAAAGGTAACAATTTCCCTCTTCACGCGTTTATTTATCTATGTTAGGGTATACTACAGTAAGGCTCCTCCCGAATTCTTATCGCTTGTTGCGGGACACTTAACCACTGTACGGATCGGGAGGGGTCTTTCATATTTCGTACATATAAGAACAAAAACGCAAGTGCCCTGATCAGCCCGACAAGCAAATGATCCGAAGGGCTCGGCGCAGATAACTTAGTTAAAAGTTATCCATAAAGAAGGATTGTATAATTTCCTTAACACCATAAAAAAGCTTGCGGTCAATAAGACTGCAAGCTTTTTTGGTGTGAATTTCCTCTTCTCTAATCTCCGGTCGCCCTTTATACTGAAAAGTTTAGAAAGGAGAATGAAGATGGCCGAACTTAAGCAATTGATTTTCTTTGATTTTGAAATGAAATGTGACAATAAAGGCATGGCTTATGAAACCATGGAAGCTATACGAATCGGCGCTGTAAAGTATAACTTAGAAACGAAAAAAGTCACTCAGTTTGATCAATTCATCCAGCCAACTACAAGTGAACCTCTTAGCCTTTTTTGCAAAAATCTCACTGGGATAGTTGATAAGAATCTTGAAACGGCTGATTCTTTTCCAAAAGTATTCAGACAATTCCTACTCTGGATTGGCGGCGTCAAGAAATCCCGATTCTTCTCTTGGTCCAAAAGTGATATGTCCAGGTTAAAAATAGACAGCCAGCTACATGATCTCCCGACTGCCACCATTGAAAAAATTGAAAGTCGATATATTGATTTTCAAGAAGTCTTCAGCAAGCGCGTCTCAAAGAAGCACCTTTCAGTACAAAATGCCCTCGCGTTATATGGCGTGGACTTTAAAGGTGCTGCACATAATCCTATGTATGATGCCTACAATACTCTGCAAATATTTCTTAATTACTACCGCCAGCCGCTAACATCAGATATTGAGATGGTTAAAGCTTACATCCTTGACGGAGAAGAGGTAGAATTTTCATATATCAATGAGAGAATCAGAAAAGAATTAATCCATGATCTAATGGAGATTAGAGAAAACCTGCAATTTGCACTGCGTTTAAAAGATGCTGGGAAGCTTCTGAAGAAAGTAAATAAAATCGTTGAAAAATATAAAAACATCCTCATTAATCGGTCTGGAATGTTTTCCGAAGATGTAAAGCATCTCGTCCACCAGCTTCACCATTTTCATGAAGGCCTCAACGACTGCTATCAGGAACACATTAAATGGTCGACTAGAGTCATGATTCTCGATGACCATTCTCTGGATTTTATTAATAATTTGAAGTGAAGCAAAAGCTTCCTTCTACATACTCAACTCCTTTGTCTGACAAGCAGCACCATCATCATTCCGAACAGACCAGCCACGCCAACCAAGGCTCCTGTCAGAGCAAACGGCAAACTATCCCAGCCGCCAAATAAGGCAGCAGACAACAGAGCGAACCCTCCACCTGCCAAAGCAACTACATAAAAGGCTGCAAATCTTTTTGACTTCTTCACATTAGGTGTAAGTGCCAATGTAACGATTAACAGCAGAACACTTCCTATAACCAGCATATAAATCCTCCTTTCATTAAATCAGTCTGTGTAGCGTATTCAATATATACTATTACTCTCTATAAGCATTATGTAAAGTCAGTTTTCGCATAAAATCGTGCTTTCGGAAAACTCTCAAGTGCCGGACGGGATCTTTCCCCAGAACTTGGTTTTTTTCTCTCTGAACAGACTAGCTCTTTTCTTTCTAGATGATCAGGATATTTTGCTGAATTATCGGCGGTTTTTTACGGATTTTTTTTGATACAGAAATAAAGTTTACGAAAAGAGCCTATGTAAAAGACCTAAGAAAAAGGAATGGAGAAAAATCTCCACTCCGTTAATGAACCCATGTCACAGCATCTGTGTGATGATCTTTATCAAAATGTTTCACTTCCAGGTTCGGCATCATATCTTCCATCTTCGCACCCATCTCAATCCATTTCTTATCGCTGACTACTGCAACTTTATTGAACTCATGCATATGATCTTTACCAAAAAGGAAATCTTCTTTTAAAGCCTTCATTGAAAAGTCCATATCATTTACAACTAAAAGAAGATTCATATCTTCATTCGGTACTTTCTTTTCATGAAACGCTTTTTCAAATTGCTTCATATCATCTTGCGTATATTCGCCTGTCACTTCAACTTCTAATAGATCATTTCTTCCGCTGGGAATTATCGTAATCATATTCATTCCTCCTTTATTTAATGTCTCATTCTGTTTATACCCTCTATTTCCAGAGAGTTAAACTTCATCATCACATACAAAAAGAATGAATTGTTACCCAGCCTCCGCATTTGCTCTTCTTAACCTTTTCCTATTCAGAATTGCTAGTGTTATTTAGTGAACCCTCCTGCTTCTCTCCTTGAGTGGATTAGAACAGGACGTCTTCAATCATCCTTTGGCAAGCCAGAAATTGCTTTCCGTCAAACGTCAATTTGTATATATCAGGCATCTCCAGCTGTTTCCAAAACTTATAATCGTAGTCTTTATTGAAGTAATTCATGATTAGTACCATGATGTTCCCATGAGTGCCAATGACTATATCCTTTCCTTTGTATTCTTTGAGAACTCTTGTAAGCGAATCAACACCTCTACATTGAGCTTCGTGGTTGGATTCTCCGCCGTTCAAGGAGAAGTTCCAGTCATCCCATACCTTAGTGATGGCTGAATCAAAATCATCCACCGGCGCATCGCTCAATGTCCGTTCTTTAAACCCCTCCATATAATGAATTTCTTTTCCGAAGAAGTCAGCTGCCCCTTGTATAGTCTGTACAGCCCGCATGTAGGGGCTGGAAAGGAAAACATCAATTTTTTCTCCTGCTAATACTTCAGTGATTCTTTCTCTATCTTCAAACCCTTTCTTGGACAGAGGTCTTCCTAGCTCATCAGGGGTATAAACCGAGTGTGCGTGACGCACGAAATAAATATTGGTAACCATGTATAACTCCCCTCTCTCAACAAAATTTTGCAGAAAATCATTCAGAAATTGATACTTTCAAAAGCATGCTTTTACAACATGAAATCCTTAAAAGCCAAATCCTGTGCAATTCTTTTGCCCATCTATATATCTCAACAACTGTAAATCAACTTTATCTATAGGTTCGTTCAACTTACGCATATCCCAAAGAAGAATTTTTAGATGTTTCTTCATTTTTTCTGAAAGGCTGCAGACGATTCATTTCCCCTATATAAACGGGATTATATTTAACAGAGCCGTCTTCTCTCCTGACTTTCATCAAACCTTGGAAGTTCAGTGTGTCTGGCTTTTGGCCAGTCTCTTCAAAAAGCTCCCTGAACGCACAGTCTGATATAGTCGCACCATTTTCTCTTTTCCCTGCTGGTAGTTCCCATTGGTTTCGCCATTCATTACAGCAAAGAAGATACTGACTATCCACCTTCACAATAATAAAAGAGCCTGCAAAGGTTGAAAGCTGCCTAATCCTTCTTCTTCTATCTCAATTAAACCGAGGAAAACCTGACCATTATTTTGCTCAATAATCAATGGGCTTTTCACCCGTTTCAGAATAATAGTTAGAATTAGAAGGTTTGCTGATCAGCACTACCAGGACAATTGCCATAACCAACATCAGCAGTGAGGCAGCGATTATACTGTATCGAAGTGGAAACAGATCTCCTGTGAAACCGATCAGCAAAATAAATAATATTTGAAAATAACTTTGAAGCATGCCGAATATGCTTGTAAACCTTCCCATCAGATTTAAGGGGACGTTATTTTGATAAAAAGTCATGAATCCTGTTCCCCAAAAAGGATTGAAGAAACCAAGAATCAAAAAGCCCGCTGCCACTGACAGGAATGAAAAAGAAAAGGCATAGAAAAGATAACCTGCTGAAACAAGTAAAAAACCTGAGCTCATCAATAACCTGACCGACAGCTTTGCTGCTCCAGCGGAAACTACTGAAGCCCCCAATAAGGAGCCTATGCCCGTTATACTAATCAAGAAACCGTACTGGGCTTCTGAGAGATTTAGCACCTGCTGGGTAAAGACAACTTCCTGTGCGTCCATACCGAGGGCAATCACCATAAAGAATTGAGATAAAAAGTAGATGGCAGCAATGTACCGGTTAGAGTGCGAATACCGATACACCGCTTTCCAATCTTCTTTAAGAACACGAAAAGTAATCTTGCTTCGCTTCATTTGCGTCTCTACATCCGGCAGTACTCCAAGCAAAACAGCTGAAAGCAAAAAAGAAACCGAGTTAATCCAAATGGACATATTAACAGAGGCAGCAAGAATCAAGATTCCTGAAATAGCAGGACCAATCAAAAAAGCACTCGAAGTTATCAAACTTCTGAAAGAATTGAACTGTTTTCTGTCATTCTCAGGAACAAGCCCAGTGATGTAGGCAATCGACGAAGGCTCAAAAAAAGCCTTTGACAGTGACAAGAAAAACAAAACTATATAAATAGAGAGAACAGATTCACTAAAGGGAATGACAGCAACCAATAAAGCCCTAGCGATATCAGTTCCAATCATCAATTTCCGCTTATTCATACGGTCAACAAAGCTACCAGACCAAAATTTTGTCAACAAAGAAGCCGCTGGACCGATCATCCATAACCCTGCAACAGCGGCGGCAGATCCAGTCATCTGCAGTACAAGAATATTAATCGCTACAAGATAGATAAAATCCCCTAATGTCGAAATACCAAGTCCAAATAACAAAAGTATTTTTCGGTAAGATGTATTGATAAAAATTCCTCCGTGTGAATGCGTCCTTCTTATCTATTCTGCTATTACTAAAGCATTCCTGTATTGCAATAAATCCTTCACTTAATTGTCACCTTTTCAGCAGTTATACTGACTACTTACTTTTAAGTGAACCGGAGATAAATAAACCATACGCAATAAGACATACTAAACATAAGATTTAAATGAATTTAGGTGGTCAAAATGAAAAGAAAAAATACTATTAACCAGAACGCGGGCTATTTTTCGATACTAGGTTTGATACATCTGCTTCTGCTACTGATCGTGCTGATAAAGAGAAGGCAGCGGATAACCTGGGTATTGTTGTTTACAAATATGGGATTCGCTTATTTATTTGAATATCTGATTTTGAATCTTTTCCATGCCTATAGATATAGGCCTCTTATAATAAGAAACCGTTCACTCGACAACTTCTTTGGTGCCATCTTATCACAAGGTGTTTATGTTCCTATAGTGGCTTTATTTATTACAGCATTTAATGGAAATTGGAAATGGAAAGCCTTCTTCAGTCTCTATTTTTATTTTATTGAGAAACTGTTTTTAATAAAGCGATTTTATATCGTTCATTGGTGGAAACCATTCTTTACTCCACTATTTTTATTTTGTTATTTTCATCTAAGTGACTGGACCTATAATCTATTGAATAAGAAAAGAAAATGGGCATTACTGACATCGTCATACTTATCTTCAGTAGTAGTTGGCGTTTCATTACTATATGCTACAGCAGCGAGCAGAAAACTGCGGTTTGGATGGAAAAGGCACCATTCATGGAAAGAACATTTCAAGATTGCCCCTTTGTATAGTTTGTTTCTATCACTGGTTGGTACCTTGGTCTCTTTTCAGAATAAGTTAATTTACCGGCTTCTATTTTTAGTGTCATGCACATTCTTTGATATCACTTTAATGAAGATAGGAATACTAAAAATGAAGAGTCGACAAATTTATGCGAATATACCTTTTCACCTATTCATGATTATCTTATCTAACTTCTTCCATAGAGCCATTTATAAATGGGAAGAATGATTTATATTGTGCACAATCAATTTTTCATTTAAACTCAGTACGTAATTGTCCAAAACTCGCGGTCTTCCAATACGAGATCATAGGGCGATTTAATGCTGGACCATGAGACGTTTCTCTTTTTAGAAATTTCACGATCCTCTTCACCGCTCAGTGAGGTGAAGTATTCCAAGATACCGCTGGATTGAAGAGCTTCTTCCAAATATGTATGCAGTATTCCTAAACACTTCTCTTCTACCTTAGTTCCTTTTAAGTGATATTTGAATGGAATTTGATTAGCATAAGCAGATACTTCATACTTCATTGAAAAATGAGTGCTATAGGAAATTTTCTTTTTCTGGTTAGCGTCATAATTATTTTCAAAGAAGAGATGCACAAAATCCAATTCAGTCTTAAACACATTAGGTTTGTCAGGAGATACAGGGCTTGCACCAAATGAACCTTGAGGCAGTTTATTCGGTGAAGCAATATACATGTATTGAGTCATTGAATTTCTTTCCTCCACTCTCTTTAGCTGATCATGCTATATGTATAATGAAAGGACTTTGCGGGCTATCTCTTCAGGTTTTATGTTCAGCTGAGGGAACTCTTCAATGGAAATCCAAACAGGTTGATATGTTCCTCTGCCTGAATTTTGGAATTCTTCAGAGAGTCCACTCCCAGCCACCCCATCGACGATTTCTGCAAGAAAGTAGTGCTGGCTGCCAAAGAAATCTATATTGTGAAGGCACCCTTTCAGCTCAACGGTAACACCCAGTTCCTCTTTTGCCTCTCTTATAGCTGCCTCCTCTGGTGTCTCACCTATTTCAATGCCTCCACCAGGAAAAACGTAGTATTCCTGACTATCATTAACTCTTTTAATCAATAACGCCTTTCCTTCTTCAAGGATGACAACAGCCCCTCTGTTTCTTAACTTTTTCACATTGCCATCTCCCTGCATCTCTAGTCCTTCTCCTGCAAGAGACGGTCTAATTTCTCCTCTATTCGATCCAGTCGCCTTTTCTGTCTCTTCCGCATGACAACAATTAATAGAATAATAGCCACAGGCAAGCCGAGGAATAAACTAAACATGAACAACTGAAATAAGATGTCTCCTGCATTGTATCCTGCTTGAAATAAATACATCTTCATTCCCCTTTTTCGTATTTCATCTTAACGAATTCATATATGCTTCCATTTGTTGTCTGCATGAATGTTTGGACAGGCGCGAATCCGGCTTTTTGGTATACCTTGATTGCTCTTTTATTAAAAGAAGCTACCGAAAGTGTTAAATCGTCAGTTTGAAAATGACTGAGAGCAAACTCTACTCCCTTCTGAAAAAATTCCAAACCAAGCCCCTTTCCTGTATACTCGGGCTTCATTCCTAAACCGATTTGAATTTGTCCGCTATCACTTTGTTCAAAGCAAAAATAGCCTATGACCCTACTATCTTTTCTCACTATGTAATATCCTTCACGATTCGATTCCAGAAATTCCTTGAGATCCTCCTCATCTGCCGTCATATCATAAAAAGAATATTTGTCATCGTACTTCCACTGATAGGCAATTTCCAGTGCCATTTCCTCAGTCATTTGTGAAAATTCATACATTTCTTTCACCTCGTTAAGTAAACTATTCTGAAATATCATCCTGTATAATCTTACCACTTTTGCTTTTATTACTGAAGGTGAAATTCCAAAAGACCCCTACATAATCACCCCACACTAAAGTAACACTACTAACTGGAAGTGTGCTGCAACATGAGAAGCAGAAAAAAAGTCAATTCATCCGTTTCAATTGCCATTTTGACATTCACTACCTTGATAGGAGCAGTCTTGCTTCCGTTCGGCATAGTCAAAAGTTCAATCAAAAATTGGCTGTTTGTATTTCTTGTAAGTGTAATCGGCAATTCACAGGTAGACCGTTACCTTGTTACAAAAGGTTATTTAAATTATAGAATTCGACCTTTTTTAAAAAAGGTCAAAATTCACCTGCCTTTTGACTACATCCACTATCTTTTTAACTTCTTTATTACAATCAATGGACATTGAACAGCAAGCCATCAGGCATTTTGCTCAAACTGCTTCCTTTTGTTATTCCCCAGGTCATTGTTGAATCGATTGCTGAAAGAAAAACCGACCTAATTCCATGGAAGAAAGGCTGGACCGGGTACCATACTTTTTTAAGTCTTAGTGTTAAGCTACTAATTTGCAGAGGAATTATTTCCTTAGTCAGAATTATTAACAACCAAACGCTTTCTGTTAAGAGTACTCCAACTCATAATGAACTGCTCTTTGACGATAAAAACAAAAATAAAAACGCTTCTCACTGAGAAACGTTTAAAATCAATTATCTTGAAAGTCTTCTTTGGAAAATCGTTTAAGATGAATATCCCTCAAGATCCGAATGAAAGCCCTGGAAATCATAAAGAAACTACCGCCTAGAAAAAAACTGGTAGACAATACTCTATCTGCATCAATCATGAAAAGAATACTGCCGATCATATATAAAATACCAAGCAGTAAGTCATTAGAATATGCAATAATTCTATATCTATTACTTATCATTATTTTCTTCTTCCTGCTCAAATGAATTTTGAGTCCATAGTCTTCAAGGTCTTCTGCTCTCTCCTTGATTTTTTTAAACATCCAAATCACCTCTGATGTAAAAATTCCTACCCTATTCTTCAACAAAATGTTTCTTTGTTTACCCATATATAATTACCCTATTATCAGAGATTCAAAAAATATCCTGTGAAAAAATTTAATTTCCTTCAAACGTCCTAAGTTTTATAGAATATAAAGAAAACTCTATCGATTTTCAGACAAAATCCTTCTTCATAAGGAAAAATAGGAAAGATTAATACATGCTGCTGAACTACTTGGTCGCTCTCCGTGTTTCCTATATTTCATTCGAGAGCCCTAAAATCTGTACGTCGCTGAACGGCCGCTTCCGCTTTTTATGAATCCAGCTCCAGCGGCCACAATCTCTGTGAAAAGAGCCCGTATTTTCAAGGGTTAAGAGAAAAATGTCACGGTAAATGATACCCCTACGTGCTTCCGCTAAAAAATAAAAAGCTCAGTTTAGTTTCTGAGCTTTTTACTCTGGATCGCCATCCAACACTTTTTATTCCCTTCTCTCTAAATGTACATAGAGCCCGTTATTCAGTTTCAGTAACCTTCTCTGAATAAATGTAACTTTGAATAAACGGGGGAATCAAGAAGAAAACCGGAGAAAATACGATGATGACAGACAATGGTTCCTTAACAGGCGGAAGGAAAAATAGAATTATGCCAAGAAGCAATTCAGGGATCGACCAGATTATCAACATTAGTCCGCCGTATTTATTAATCTTGTACCAAGCTTCCTCAGACTGATAAGAATTGTGAAACCTGACACCGTACAAGTAATTCATCTTCACCTTCCCTAAGTACAAGGGGATGCTCATACCAATCATCACAATGGCAAGCACAATCAGCATTATCCCTAATCCAATATTCACATTCCTCACCTCTTTCAGTTTAGGTATCATCACACCATGGGTTACCGAATCAAAGCTGATCTAGAATACAAGAAGTCCTCCAGGAAATAATTATTGATTAAAGAGAACAGTTTTCATGACTGCCTCCTATTCATCCATGACTCTCTGATAGTCATTAGAGTGTTTCTGCATTGAAATCAAGGTGTCAATCCAAATAGTTTTATTGAGATTAATCTTAGAGCTGAGAACTGATTTTGTCTCCTTCTCCCAGTTAACACTAGTTTCATGAATCTGTTCTATTATGCGGAGAGAATCTTCTTCAAGGTTCAATCTCTGTTTATCACCGATTTCGTTCGTCAGCAATTCAATTCTATGCTCCATGAACCTTGCAGTATTATGTGTGACGCTATGTAACTGGCCAGCTTTGTCAAGATTCAATCCCCTGGCCAGATTTTCAACCTGAAGACTTTTCATTCGAATCATTTCCAATGACTCTTGGATTTCCAATAATGACTCTTTCGATATTTCTTTATCTTCAAGTGCACCTGATGTTACAAAATGCAGCGTGCTCACATTAAGGTTCAACATTTCCAGTCTTTCGTTCAGTTGTTTATTTAAATATTTTCCCATCTTCTGATTTTCCCTGAATTGAAATCCGGCAAAAATCAGAACTGTAATAAGCAATCCTAATAAAACAATAGATCCTTTGTTCTTCAAAGTGTACCTCCGAGTCTTCGTAAATGAACTAAAATAAATCACAAAAACCATTATACTCGGAATATAAAATTTCATCACTATGTCACTGAAAAAATATTAGTCTTATTCTCTACTTGTTCGTTAAAAATTGAGTTGCCACTCTGCAGAACTCATCTGGTGCTTCGTAGTGAGGGGTATGTCCGCAATTTCTAAAAGTATAGATGCTGCCCCTCGCCGTTTCATTGAACGCAGAAATCTGGGCCGGACATGGAACTGGATCGAATTCTCCCATTAACAAGAGCATTTCATGAGGCAGTTCCTTCAACTCGATTAGAAGAGAACGAAAAATGTCTCCTTCCTCCCTCAGCAGATTGTAATGGATGTCTGATCTGTCGTAGAAGGTCTCCCACTCATCATCACTATACAGTGAATAATCTACTCCTGAACTTAAATTGAACTTGTAAATCCTCATTCGCTCTTTTCCCAGCAAATCACTGTAGGCCATGTATTTTTCTGTTAGTTCTCGAATGCTTACAGCCTCTTCAGTATCAGCCAAGGCCTTACATTCTCCTGCTTCCTGCTCTTTTCCTGATTGCTCAAGAAGTAGAGCTGTTTTTCTTAACAAACTCCTTGAAGTTAATTCAAAATCAAATGTCGGTCCCTCAAAAATGATTTTATGAATAGAATCCCGATATTTCTTCGCATACATGACACATAGGAATCCTCCGAACGAGTGGCCAATCAACGACCACTTACGGATATTCAGATGCTCTCTGAGAGCCTCACAGTCTTCAATAATATCTGTTAATGAGAAATCCTCCTCGGGATGAATCTCTTCCGATCTGCAGACTCCCCTCTGGTCGATGGCCACAACAAAAAAATTCTCTGCCATTTTTTCAGCTTGCTCGAAAGAAAAGTCATAACAGCTTTCACCTGGACCACCATGCAAATACAACACTGCTTCCTTATTAGTCGAACCGTATACCTCTACATACAAATTTTTCCCGCGGATATTTATCAATTTACCTTGCTTCATATTTCCCTCCTTCATTTCCGTTCCAATCCCTTTTTAATAAAGAGTAAGTGTAGTGGTCATAGTATTTTTCTCTGTAAAAGTGTTTATCTCGGTATATCCCTTCCATTTGAAAACCAAGAGATTCCAACAGTCGTGAAGAACGCAGATTATTTAGCGCTACAAATGCATTGATTCTGTTTAGATTCATATTTTGAAAGCCGCTCTCAATAGCAGGCCCCAGTGTTTCTCTCATATAGCCCTCTCCCCAAAAGTCCTTCCAAAGGTCATAGCCGATCTCAGCAATGTGGTTTTCCCTGTCCCATGAGTCAAATCCACATGTTCCCAAAGTCTCCTGGTCGCTTCTTCTGCTAATGCACCAGCGGTTTCTACCTTTTTGTTCTGGATCAGAGTTCCAGCTTATAAATTCCTTTGCTTCCTCAAGGCTCGTATAAATCTCTTCATCATATAAGTATTCACACACTTCTTCATCGCTATAAAGCTTGAAAATAAATTCTGCGTCTTCTAAACTGACATTTCTTAAATAGAGTCTGTCTGTTTTCAAATCGGGAAAACTTTTATCCATTTTTTCATCTGCTCACCACCTTTTTATATTGTTTTCACCAGAAAGATTATAGACAAGAAGAATACCAACTGAAATGAATACCTCATGGTGCTGAGGAAGGCAGCAGGCTGTACGATTAAGGAGCAAGAAATAAAGCACCCCAACTGATCAAGAAAAGGCTTCTATTTAAAAGGCTGATATTGCAAAGCTTGTTGCTGTTGAAAATTCTTGATTTCCGCTAAAGTCCAAACGAAACGTGATAATATCAACAGTATTAAACCTATGTATTTTTCAATCAGCTATTCCTGTTTCTTTATGGCCCTGAAAACCACTGGCTATGCCGGACCGTCCGGAGAGCTTATAGCGTGATATAAAGAAACTCACTTTATGTTAGGATAAGTAGGTTTCCCTATCATTCCATTTAGCAGGAGGAATGCCCTGTGAAGGACATGAATAATCTCATCTAAAATAAGCGGAATTTTTCCGGTAAGCTGGCGGAATAGAGTTCGATGGAAGCTATATAAGCGGAATTTTTCCGCTTAAGCACAGCGAAATGAACCATTTTTACATCTTTTAAGAGATTAAGGGGAATTTCTCCGCTTAATTTTGCTATTTTACGTGCTGTTTCTTAAATAAGCGGAATTTCTCCCCTTATTTATCAAAACTTTAGACGTTTGTTAGGCTGATTACTTTCAACATACATGTTTGAAGATTCACTTTATTTTAACATGATCTCACCCTGCAAATGGGTTATAAAGGAAATTTATTCATATATCAACATAGTAAACTGAGTTTAGATGATCTTGCTTATATACCCTATCCGTCAATTGCAGGATATTCCATTAATCATCACTTTTTTTAAAATTTTGTGAAGGATCTTATGCCCTACACCAAAAAATCCTGCTGGTTTTTCGCAGGATTTTTTCAATAGGCTAGTCCCCAACCAAGGACTATATTTCAAACAAATCTTTACCTTGTTATATTGAGGTTCACTTTCTAATTAAACAAACTCCTTCAATAGGAGAAATCAGTGAAAACAGCAATTAGTAGATTTTCCTTAAATTAGTCTCAGGGAAGCCAATATACTATTTCTATTGAAGTCGCGTGATAACCAGGTGGGCAGAAACAGGTTCTGTACCTCCTGCGAGAGGAGTAATAGTTAAAGCCGTGGCATTAGAAGCAGGATTCCGAACAGTTAGAATTGAATTAATGACTGTAGTTTCAACAATAGCCATTCCTACAATTTGAGAAGTACCAGTGGCACGACCAACCACTGTGTAGTCAAGTTCTACGGCTCCTCCTCCTGAATCAAGGGTTAAAACCAGTTGACCTGCCTCACTCACACTTACCTGAAACAATACTTTATAAAAGCCAATTGCAGACAATTGAAACGTATCAGCGCCCGTCCGGAAAATCCCTCCGCTTTGAGGTCCATCTTGAGGGAAATCTACATCCGCACCTGGTGCAACTGTTGCAGCATTATCAGGAGGCATCAAAGCAAAGAAATCCGCAAATTCAGAGACACCTGCAGGACCAGTGGCTCCTTGTGGGCCCGTAGCTCCTTGTATACCTTGAGGACCTGTAGCTCCTTGTATACCTTGAGGACCCGTAGCTCCTTGTATACCCTGGGGACCTGTAGCTCCTTGTATACCTTGAGGACCTTGAGGACCCGTAGCTCCTTGTATACCTTGAGGACCTGTTGGACCCGTAGCTCCTTGTTCACCTTGAGGACCTGTTGGACCTGTAGCCCCTCCGGGAGGACCTTGAGGACCTGTTGGGCCTGTAGCTCCTAACACACCTGGAGGACCTTGGGGACCTGTTGGGCCTGTAGCTCCACCGGGAGGGTCCTGTGGACCTGGAGGGCCTTGGGGGCCTGTTGGACCAGGCGGACAATCACATTCAAAAGGAAAAAAGGAGCATTGTTTTGGAGGTAGTACATCTTCGAAACATAAATCCAATTCTTTTTTCCCTTTTGCTCCTGATAAGCCCTGGGGCTTCCTAAGTTTTGGGCCTTTGGTTTTTTTGTTAGCATTCTTCCAATTATTTATATCCATTTATTCACATCCTTTAAGGTAGTCCCTATAGAATATAAAATATTTAAATGGATTGTGCTTGTCCCCTCCGTCCATTTAAATGATGGCTTGATTAAAATACTTTTTTGTTTATGGCTCTGTTAGTCTATGGTGTTGTTATTTAATAGCTGTTTTCGCAAAGGTTGTGGCTGTTGAATGTAATGGATTTCCGCTTCAGGCGTACGACTCCGCGGGGCGGGCGGTGAAGCAAAAGCGGAAGCGGCCGTTCAGCGACGTACAGATTTTAGGGCTCTCGAATGAGATAAAGGAATCACGAAGAGCTTTAGCGATTCGATGATGACTTATCTATATAAAGTGGAATGGCCCCGTTCAGCGGCGTACGGACTGGACTGACTCCGCATGAGATAAAGGAAACACAACGAACACAGTGAGTTGATGTTGACTTATCGCAAGGAGGAGGCAGGGAAGTCCGCTAGCCGTTGGGGCAATGCAGCTAGATTCGCAAGGAGAGAGACCGAAATCTGCTAGTCGCTGGCCGCTGGAGCTGGATGAGCCTCCTCGGCTTTGCCTGCGGGGTCTCACCTGTCCCGCTAATCCCGCAGGAGGTCGTACGCCTTCCGCTACAATCCCCCTGAGTAAAAAGGGGAGTTCTCTCAAGACCAGGGAACACTAATTTATATGGTCATAATATGACTCCTAGCTTATCTAAGAGGGTAACTGGAGTCGCACAAGTGGATTGGAAGTCAAGTTATTCATTTTAAAACCAACAACGTTCTTTAACAGAGCCTTGTTTATAAATGGTTTTCTTCTGTAATAAGTCAGAAACGCTATCTGCCTTGTACTGAGTTATTTTTCTAATCCCCATTGTCCTGTTGTTAGAAACCAAACTACATGAAATAAGAGACAATGCCCTGCTGCTCTAACCAGCAGGACATTGTCTCTCTTGAAAGACATCCATTATCGAAAAGTAATCCCTTTTAGAGGATGAATGTTATTAGAAAGTTCTTCCTCACCCATCAAAATAATGGTCGGTTTGACAGTAATTGTTTCTCCACTTGAGGCAGAAAACTCTTCTGTCGAGGCAGCCACGAACACTTCCTGGTTCATATAGAGTTCGGAAAGTTTTCGTGAGTCTGAATGGATGAGGATCATTTTGTCTTTCCAATCATCCGATCCTACTGTCACATACTCCGAATCTCCCAGCATGAATTCCTCTACACCTGCATAATACCTGTCAAAAACTCCTTCTGACGGTATCTTGGCATAGCAGGTGTTCAGTTCTTCTCCGGGTTTAAAGAAGGCTTCCATATCGAGAAGTTCCCCTTTGAATGTTCGGCCGGTATTTTGGTGGACTTCACTATAACAGGCAAGTACCCCGACTTCAGGAAGAGTCAAAGCATATTGTTTCAGGATGATCCCCTTCATCTTCTCATGCTCTTTGAACTCGGTCGTCAGGCACAGTCCAGTCCATGTGTGACCGTTTTGATCGATTCTTGTTATCGGTTCAGCCGTTGTTTTTTCCTTCATCATTGAATAAGAATTGACACTCTGCAGGAAGTACCGAATTCCCCCTCCCCATGGATTCCACCAGGCTTTAGGTCCTGCTTCAGGGTATTGATGGTGAAGGGCTTCGTTGCCATTATAGGTTAAAGAGTAAACACCCGGATAATAAGCTGGCGACGCCTTGAAGGAGAGCACGCCATTATCAACAGACCAGGTACCCTTGGCTTCTTCCACCTTCACTTCCTTCTTCCCTTTTACCAGCTGGATGGATTCCAGAACCGCTCTTTGTCCAGGAGCATTGAACTGACCAGTGATGCGTTTCACTCCTGTTGTGCTATGTTCTGCCTGGACGTTTATCTTGGTTACTTCATCTTTCTTTTCGGCAAATCGCTCAAAGAGCTCACCCTCACTTTTCAGCCTCAAACTTCCATGAATATAAGGTGTCAGCATGGAACGGAAAGAATACTCTACCGTTTCGCCTTCTTCAGAAATAAAATCACCGCTTGCTGTCTCCAAGGCATACAGAGGCAGCTCACTTACATCCAAAGCTTCTTCACCTGCCACAAATTCACGCCACTGTTTCCAGGTGGGTGCCGTATTGATCCCAATAGCTAGTGGACCCAAGCAGATTTCCTCTTGAGGCAAAATGGTGTTCACTGCATACTCAATACCGAATCGCCATTCATCTTTTCTCCCTTTAGCTCCAAACGGCCAGGATAAACCTGCCGTATCTCCCTTATTTCCAGATAGAAAGAGCCAATTTTCGGAGATGTCCTTATCCTTGATGTAATCCATAAAGGGAATCAGAGCTTCCGATCCGATCATGACTCCATCTTTTTGAGGAATCGCCATGCCTTTCAACTCTGGATAAACTGGCTGTAACAGGAAAATATTCTCTTTTGGCTGAGTTCCCTTATTGATAATCTCATGATTAATTTCAATCAAACCGTCACCAAAAATTTTAAAATAGGTATTCAGTGTCAGCTGAGGAAAAGCCTCTGATTCCAGGGAAGTTTTCATCACAAGCCCTTCGACAAGCTCAATGTATTCTACATGACTTGCTTCTTTTTTGGAAAATTCTTCGCTGAACGGTTTTCCCAGCTTAGGTGAGAAAAGGACCATTGCTTCAACTGAAGAATAGATAGATCCTGCTTTAACAATATGGTTCCGCTTTTCAACTTCCACATAAAATGGACCATTATATCCATACCAGTGCTCTTCAGTTTCTCCGCCGAATTTACTTCCATAACCAGGAAATGCGAGTGACAATTTTGTTCGGAATGTAATGGGCTCCTTATTCTTACGTAACACTTTCACTTCTATTTCTTCTGATAAAAATCCATTTTTAAGAAGTGTAACTGAAATCGGAAAGGATGTTCTTCTTTTTCTTGAAATTTCACCAGCTACTTCTTTCCGATCCCATTCCAAAATCGGGTTTTCCGGCAAATTAATGTGAAATGTGCAGTCTTCATCCAGTTGGCTCTCAATGTCCAGATGAACCAATCCCTTTTGATTCGCTCTCCAGTTCTTTCCCTTTGTTCGAACGTGCACTTTTCCTGCTTGTTTTGGGAAAACTCCCATTTTCAAAGGAATAATGGAGCCTTCAATTGTAACTTCAGCATTAACAGCAGGATGTGTTTTCCAAGGACTTGGTTCTCGGTCAGGAATTGCCACCTTTACCGGAAACTTCCCGGTCCATTCATTTTCAACCTTGCATGAATGGTAAAAGGAATGATTCACAACCTCATTCGCTTCTCCAGTGAGAGAAACATCCAAGGGTTCGTTGGTTTTGTTTACTATTCTGTATGTTGCAGAATGAGTTTCTTTTTCCAAAAGCTTAAAGTTTTCTAAGCTGATCTCTACAAGGAAATCCTGTGTCTCAATGAGGCGTATACCTCGTCCAGTACGTTCCACCTGAACACGGACGAACTCCTCGCCTGCTCTCCAGTTGTATTCAAAATACGTATAATCATTGTCTTTGACTCCATCGGGTTTTACTTCTATTACCCGCTCACTTGTCGAATACCAGTCATGTTTTTCGAAAAAGGGACGAAGACAGTCGATACTCAAAACAAGCGGGATGAAGTTCATAAGATGAGTACTATCATCTCTCTCTTCCCAGAAGAAACCACACTTCTTGTAAAGTGGAACTGCTTTTGTATTGCCCGCCCACGTGAACAAATCTAACCTTGGCCATCCCATCTCTATTGTTCTCTCCAGTGCCTTCAATACCAGCTGCTTGCCAATCTTCAAACCCTGATAAGAAGGGTGGACATTAAGTAACGGTATATACAGGGCCCCGGTATCTTCCCTGTATTGCGAAAGCCCGCAATACCCCACAACTTCTTCACCAGCTAAAGCCAGGAATAAATGAAGATTCGTAGAGTTGGATTCTTTCTCAATAACATCGGATTCGGTCGTCACCACCGAATCTCCTCCCCAGTTCTCACGGCTTTCGTTCCACATCTTTGCTATGCCTTTTGCCAAACCTTCATGATATTCCACGATGATTAATTGTTCTGCTGTTGTTTTCATAGAGATCCTCCTGAACTACGTTTTTAGCGATCTAACCTCTCTTTTGTTACTCTGTTGAACTGCATCGATGATTTTAATCATCACCATCTCCTCCTTTTCTTTATGAGTTGGAAAATCTTACTTCTCCTTCCACAGTTTAAAAGGATATGCAGCATATGTAAAGAATATTCTAATTTGACAGTTAATTCAGGTTGGATTTATTCTGAATATATTCTGTGTGAGTTCAATAAAGAAATGAATGATGAATCAACTCAGTCGACATGACTAAGAAATAATTGATCAAGGACAGGCAGACTACCCATTCATTCAACCGTGTCGCACAGTGATATGGAAAGGCTGTCGTTGTCTTTCCAACTATGATAAAGTTCAAGATGCCATTTCTCTTTCAACCTTTTAAGGCCGTTCGCTTCAATCCACGTATGCAGCTCTTTATATGCCTGCCTTATTTCTCCGTTAGATCCCTGGTAATGTAAAACCGCATATGCTTGAGCTGGTATTGTTAATGTATCCATATTTTCCGGTACATCCTCATATTCGCTCACTTTCATACCTATCCAGTACCCATCTTCCTCTTCCGTACTTTCCTCTACCTGAAATGCGCCGACCTGCAGATGTGGAGTCTCGATGTGTTTAATTTCTGACATACCTTTCTCCAACAAATAAGATGCTCTTTCAATCTCCTTGATATATTGATCTCCAGGACAAAGCACTCTGAATCCTACTATTTTGAATTGTCCCATTTCCACCCTTTCCATCTTCTCTGAGGCTTTTGCCAACGTAAAACCCTCCTTTATATTGCTTGAGGCAAGAACTTTTTAAAAAATGTTTTGTGATTTCTGCAACGTTAACAAACAGAAATAAACAACCCAGCTCTGACACAGTTAAAAGGACACCCAATTTCTCCAAGAAGTCTGAGACTCAATACAGAAGAAATGGAAACCTAACCATAAGTAACTGTAAGCTATGCAACAATAAATGAAGCTCGTATTCCACTTTTCTTCAATAAACGGCCACGCTTTAATCTAGTTAAAGATTTATGTGACAGATACTCCTTTCAATAGATCAGAAGTTTTTCACTTTTTCAACCATACAGGGGGCTGTTTACTTCCTCATCAGGTTTTCATATCTATCCTTACAAAATCAACTCATTAAATCCAGAACCACTTCGGCAAGCCTGTGGCGGGTTACTAATTGCACTTTTCTTACCCTATGGTCCAGTGTTCGAAGGTCCTCTGCCTGTTTCTCCCACGAAAGCCCAGTTTCAATCTGAAGTTTTTTAATCTCCGTCTCGAACCAATTCTTGCTTCTTTGATAAATACTAAGAGAATACCCCTCATTTTCTAATTCAGCAGGAAGCTGAAAGTGCAACTGATACAGCCACTCTTGAAAACCTTCTTCACCATACTGAAAATGTCTATTTATTAACAAAGACATTATTTCTTTTCTGAAATCCTCATCAAATTCGCTATGTATCATTTGATCTTCGATATTCTGTAAAGTCAGGTTACTTAATTCGTCATTTCGTCGGAAGAGATCTTTCCATTTCATTTTTAAACCTCTTTCTTTTCAGACTTTTACTATTCTGTTTGATCTTAAGCACAAGGTGGCTCTATCGAAGAATTCCTTAATTTTGGGCATTCGAGAAATAAATCAGGTTATCCGTCCACTCTCCAAACTCAAAAATGAACCTTTTTCTTATGCACTCGAATTCCATTCCCACGCTTTCAGCTAATCGGATGGAGTTTTGGTTATCAAGGTTGATATGTGCTTCAATGCGGTGATAGTTCATATCAGAAAAAGCCATAGTCAATGCTCCTTTGACTGCTTCCTTTCCAAACCCTTGGCCCCAAAATTGATTATGTATAGTGTAACCTATTCTTCCCCATTGGAAATCCTGCCTCGCCAACGTTGAAAAGTCAATCATGCCCAGATGTTTTCCATCCATTTTATGAAACACACCGAACACATAGGCGGTATCTTCCATTGCCAGAGATTGATGCTTTTCAACAAGGTGAGCAAACCAGCTTTCGGTGCAATCAATCATATTAAGCTTTCCTTGATCATGTCTGTACTGTGAAGGCATTCTGTCATTAAACCCTTTCAGCCACACAATATAGTCCTCTTTTGTTAACGGCCTAACAATCAGCCGTTCTGTTTCTATGTTATACGTAAACGAATCCAATCTAGCACCTCGAATCTAGTTATAGGGTATATCAGTGCCTTGTATCAATTACTTTTTTTATCGTCGGACATTCTAACTAAATAAAACTACAAGTAAATCACTACATATTTAGACGATGTTCATATTGCAATTGTTTCAGATTGAATTATAAAAAGTGTTTTGAGATTCAATGAATTTTTCTGCAATTTACAGAGTTGTTGATTACCTCGCCATTCAACTCTGTTTTTAAAAGGCTCTGTTAGTCAATAGTGCTGTTATTTAATAGCTACAAAATAATCGAATAAAAAGTAAAAAACCCCAAATGAAAGCTAGGACACAATAAAAGTCTCATAAAGACCTAAATGGCAGGATCGTTCACTTCAAAGGACGATTCTGCCTTATTCATTTTCTGTTTTATGAAAAAATATTGATTTCCGTTCCAGGTGCGCGACTCCGCGGGGCGGGCGGTGAGCCTCCTCGGCTTTATAAAAAGCGGAAGCGGC
>JBNJJI010000018.1:0-64633 GCA_051750065.1 Bacillota bacterium | reverse complement strand
AAACTATCCGGTATTAGCCCCGGTTTCCCGGAGTTATCCCAGTCTTACAGGCAGGTTACCCACGTGTTACTCACCCGTCCGCCGCTAATTCCAGGGAGCAAGCTCCCTGAAATCCGCTCGACTTGCATGTATTAGGCACGCCGCCAGCGTTCGTCCTGAGCCAGGATCAAACTCTCCGATAGATGTTTGACTTGCTCATTTGCTAATTAAAGTGTTAGCAACTTTGTAAGAAAGAAGTTCTTACTAGATTAACGTTGACGTTTTGTTTGTTTTGTTCAGTTTTCAAGGTTCAATCTGCGTCGCTCGTTTTTAGCGACTTGATTATCTTAACATTTTCATGAAGTTGAGTCAATAACTTTTTTTGAAAAAGTTATTTGTTTCGGCTGCCGTGTTTCGCGGCAACAGATAATAATATACCACCAATCAGCTGACCATGCAACACTTTTATAAAATAAATGAAAAGAAAAAGCTCCGGCTGCTGACAGCCAGAGCTTTAAAATATTAATCTCTATGACGCATTAATGGAAATAACAGCACGTCACGGATGGAAGGAGAGTTTGTTAGGAGCATTACGAGACGGTCAATCCCGATGCCAAGCCCTCCAGTTGGAGGCATTCCATATTCAAGTGCTTCAATGAAATCATCATCCATCATATGCGCTTCATCATTACCTTCTTCTCTTTCTTTCAATTGGGCTTCGAATCTTTCTCTCTGATCGATAGGATCATTAAGTTCCGTAAATGCGTTTGCGTGTTCACGGCCGACGATAAACAATTCAAATCGATCAGTGAATCGTCCGTCTTCATCATTCTTCTTGGCAAGAGGGGAGATTTCAACTGGATGGCCGTAAATGAATGTCGGCTGAATCAGTTTATCCTCTACTTTTTGCTCGAAGAATTCGTTAAGGATGTGGCCGTATTGCATAGTAGGTTTCACTTCTATACCATGTTCTTTCGCAAGGGCATGTGCCTCTTCATCGCTCATTTCTTTCCAGAAGTCAGCTCCTGTGTGCTCTTTTACTGCGTCTACCATGTGAAGTCGTGTCCACTGCGGCTCAAGGTTCACTTCGTACTCCCCGTACTGAACGGAAGTAGAACCGAAGACTTCTTTAGCAATATGTGCAACCAGATTTTCCGTAAGCGCCATGATATCACGATAGTCAGCGTATGCTTCATACAGTTCAATCATGGTGAATTCCGGGTTGTGGCGAGTAGATACTCCCTCATTACGGAATACGCGTCCGATTTCATATACTTTTTCCAAACCGCCGACAATCAGTCTTTTCAGGTGAAGCTCAATGGCGATACGCATATACAACTGCATATCAAGGGCATTATGGTGAGTAATGAAAGGACGGGCTGATGCTCCGCCGGCAATTCCGTGCATCATTGGTGTTTCAACTTCCAGGTATCCATTGTTGTCCAGGTACCTTCTCATCGATTGAATGATTCTGCTTCGAGCAATAAAAGTCTGCTTGCTTTCCTGGCTCGTTATCAGATCAAGATATCTTTGTCGGTAGCGCTGCTCAACATCTTTCAGACCATGAAACTTTTCAGGAAGAGGTCTTAGTGCCTTAGTAAGAAGGATAAACTGTTTCGCTTTAATGGACAGTTCCCCAACTTTAGTTTTGAAGACTGTTCCTGTGATCCCAACAAGGTCTCCCAGATCTGCCGTGTTGAAGATTTCATATTCGTCATCACCAACAGCATCTTTACGCACATAGATTTGCACTTGGCCAGCAAGGTCCTGGATGTGGGCAAATCCTGCTTTTCCTTTTCCTCTTTTAGTCATGATTCTTCCTGCGATAGTAACAGTAACTTCTTTTTCTTCGAGTTCCTCTTTAGTAAAAGAATCAAATTGTTCTTTAATTTCTTCTGAAGTATGTGAACGATCGAAACGTTTTCCGAATGGATCCATCCCTTTTTGGCGAAGGTTGTCCATCTTTTCGCGTCTCACCCGCAGCTGATCATTAATTTCTTCGTGACTCATTACTTTCACTCCTGTTCTGTCTATTAATTTAAATAAAGCCGATTCCATAATTGCAAGTCTTTTTACAATAGAAAGTTTATCTCTTAAAAGCAGAGCTTTTTATAGTGCTTACTTTCAATGATTTTTTGTAAGAAGAGCCTTATCCATCGCCTATATGATTTTATACCATACTATTTTACACAATATATGTAATTCGAACACCCCTAAAGGTCTCTTTAATTGAAAAAGGCTGATTTTTTAACTTGTGAGCTCTTTCAAAAAGCTGTATTCGTAAATATGTGGCTATAAAAAGAATGGGACTGATGCTCTGCAGCACTTCAGTCCCTCGGCAATTTAATTTTGTTTTCTTTTTGACTACGTTTCACCAGCAGCTTCTATCTTGTTTTAGAATCAATGGTCGTGTTCCCGCTCTCCCGTTTGCTGAGTGATCTTTAGTACTAAGCAGCGTTCAGCGTACAGATTGAAGATTATTTAGTTTACTTTCAAGTTCACACGATCTCTTTCCCGTCATGAATCTTTTCTCGAGAGCAAATTTTCATGTGTCAGCAGCTGGCCATGTTCATCTATATTTATCTTATTCAACTTTTAACTAGTCTTGACTCCTCAAGAGGTAAACCTATCTATCATCCGATGGTTCAAGGTCTTCCCGCTGGATACCGAGGATCTCTGCCACACTTTGCAGAAATTCCTCTCCAGGCAGACGGCTGCCTCTTTCTATTTCACCAAGGACAGATACGGAGATACCCAGTTTTTTGGCCAGACCTTCCTGCGTTAGGCCCTTGAGCTTTCTGAATGCACGTATACGTCTTCCCCACTTGTCTGTTTCCATAACCGAACTCCTTCTTTATCAGGTATTTCGTCTAAAAGAGCCTTCATAGGGGTATTAAACTCAGGATGTTTGATTGTTTGGGACAATTCCAGCAGAGGCACAAGCACAAAAGCTCTTTCATGCATCCGAGGATGAGGAACAATAAGTTCTTCTGTTTCAATATTTTCTTGATTATAGAGTAGAATGTCAAGGTCTATTATTCTCGGCCCCCACCGGAATTCACGTTCCCTTCCAAGGTCTTTTTCTACTTGAAGACATTGGTTCAGAAGGGTTTGAGGCGGTAGTGATGTTTGGATTTCCAAAACTAAATTCAAAAACTCACCTTGTTCTGTAAACCCTACAGGATCAGTTTCATAGATGGAGGAAGTTCTTGTTACTGCTATATCGTGGTGATCATTCAACAGTTTAATGGCTTCTTGCAAGTATTGTTCTCTGTCTCCGACGTTGGATCCCAAAGATAGATAGGCCGTCTTCTTCATATCAGCGCCCCCTGGTGATTTCAACGGACACTTCACGGTAATGACCCGGAATCGGCGGATCTGGTTTGATGACCTCTATCGTGCAGCTCTTGACTCTTGGAAAGTCATGAAGAATCCGTTGGGAAAGTTTTTCCGCTACGGCTTCAAGCAGCTTGTATGGATCACCTTCGATAATTTCTTTGCAAACAGAGTATACTTCTCCATAATTGACAGAGTCATCGATATCGTCGCTTTTTCCCGCTATGGAGAGGTCCATCTCCAGTGAGAGGCTGATCCTGAACCTTTGCCCGAGCTTTGTTTCTTCAGGGAACACACCATGATATCCGTAGAACTCCATATCTTTCAACTTAATTTTATCCATCATACTCTCCCTTTCCAATCATGGCATCCATCATGACGGTCATCCTTTTAATTTCTTTCACATCATGAACACGAACAATCTGACAGCCCTTTTGTACGCCGAAGCAGACAGTAGCTCCTGTCCCTTCCATTCTTTCACCCACCGGCAGATCCAGGATGGTGCCGATCATTCTTTTTCTTGAGGTGCCCAGAAGGACCGGAAACCCTAAGGAGGTAAACCTATCAAGATTTCTCATCATTACAAGATTGAGCTTTAAGTCTTTGGCAAATCCGATCCCGGGATCGAGGATGATATTCTCACTCGGGACACCCGCTTTCAATGCGATATGAACACTTTCATGGATATCTTGCAGAGCCTCATTTATAAAGTCTTGGTAGTCCATGTTATCGCGATTGTGCATGAGGATAATAGGAGCCTTAAATTCGGCGGCCACCCGGGCAATCTCTCTTTCCCTCTTTGCTCCCCATACATCATTGATGATATGGGCACCTGCTTCCAGGGCTTTTCTTGCTGTCCCCGCTTTATAGGTATCGATCGAGATTGGTACCTTCACTTCTTTTGAAACAGCTTCTATGATAGGGCAGACTCTCTCTATTTCTTCTTCTTCTGAGACTGGTTCGTGACCAGGCCTTGTTGATTCTCCTCCAATATCAATGATATCAGCACCTTGCTTGACCATTTCCTCTGCGCGGCGGACTGCTTCTTCTAACGCATTGAACCGTCCGCCATCAGAGAATGAGTCAGGAGTGACATTCAGGATTCCCATGACTAATGTTCTTTCTTGATAGTCCAGCTGATAAGGTCCCGCTTTAATAATTGAGGAATTCAAGATACATCAACTCCCATGCAGTTCATTTTTAGAAAATAGCACTCTGGCATCCCGCTTATAGTGAGTGTATAGCTTCTTTGTTAATTCACCTTGTTTACCCGGAAATTTCTGCTCTTCAAAAGAACGGATGGGGATGATTTCCTGGACGGAGTTTGTAAAAAAAGCTTCTTCGGAATGAAGCATGACTTCCGGCCGGTATAATCCGGTCTCACTAGGCATTCCCATTGTGGCTGCCAGCTCGATGATATATTCCCTGGTAATCCCATTCAATACTCCAGTCTCCAGTGCAGGCGTATAGAGCTTTCCATTCGAGATCCAGAAGACATTGGATGTCACGCCCTCAGCGATATAGCCTTCGTTTGTCAAAAACAGTCCTTCTTTATCCGGGTCGTCGCCAATCTCTCTTTTGGCTGCAATGTTATTGAAGTAATGATGCGATTTAAGTCTTACCGGTGTTTCCGGGGTGTTTCTCCTCAACTGGAGCAACACCGCCTCTTTTTCCCTGAGCGGCAGCAGAGGAGGAAGCTCTTTCTGCATAAGCAGAATGTTTGGTTGATCATAAGGCTTCGTTCTCAGTCCTATTTCTCCATCTCCTGCCGATATGTTCAGACGGAGATAAGAGTCCTCCATGCGGTTCTTATCTGATAGGGAAGCAATCATGCCGGGGATATCAAGTGTCTTTAAATCTAAACTAATATTGAATATATCCAGCCCTCTTTGAAGCCTGTCTAAATGATCATTTAACAAAAAAGGGTGGCCGCCATATGTCCTCATAGTTTCAAACAGGCCCATCCCATACAGAAAGCCATGGTCAAATGGAGAAATTCTCGCTTCTTCCTCGTGGATTATTTTACCATTAAAAAATACGTACACTGTGGTTCCTCCTAAACAGTTACCGGAACTCTCTTATAGATATTGAGGTAATTGGCAAGAAGCTCCCTTCCTTCTTCTGTAATGATGGATTCAGGGTGAAACTGGACTCCTTCAATTGGAAGGTGTTTATGGCGGATGGCCATAATTTCTTCATCCTTTGTCTCAGCTGTGATTTCCAGACAATCCGGCAGCGTTTCCTTTCGTACTATAAGAGAATGATAACGTCCCGCTTGAAACGGATTGGAAATTCCTTCGAAGAGGGTCTTGCCATTATGGTTCACCGAGGACGTCTTTCCATGCATCAGCTTTTCCGCTTTCACAACCTCCCCGCCAAACACCTGGGCTATCGCCTGGTGACCAAGACACACCCCGAAAATCGGTATCTTCCCAGCGAAATATTTAATTGCCTCGAGGCTTATTCCCGCTTCATTGGGTGTACATGGACCAGGTGAAATCATGAGATAATCAGGAGCAAGCAGCTCAATTTCGGCAATATTGATTTCATTATTTCTTTTGACAACGATCTCTTCGCCTAGTTCTCCTAAATATTGAACGATGTTATATGTGAAGGAATCAAAGTTATCTATCATTAAAATCATTTGTCTGCACCCTCTGCCATTTCTTTTGCTCTCCATACGGCTTTTGCTTTTTTCAATGACTCCTTATATTCCTGCTTTGGGTTGGAATCAATGACAACTCCAGCTCCTGCCTGAATATGAGCTTGTCCATTTTGAGCAAACAACGTCCGGATGACAATGTTCAATTCCATATCTCCATTAAATCCGATCCAGCCGATGGATCCTGTATAGATTCCTCTTCTAACTGGTTCGAGCTCTTCTATAATTTCCATGGTTCTCACTTTGGGTGCTCCCGTTATGGTGCCCCCGGGGAATACAGACCTGATTAAATCCTTGCCGCTTTTATTTTTGGCTAATGTGCCTCTTACATTGGAGACAATATGCATGACATGTGAATACTTTTCTATGACCATAAACTCATTGACTTCGACTGTGCCGTACTGACAGACTCTGCCAAGGTCATTTCTTTCAAGGTCTACCAGCATGACATGTTCGGCCCGTTCTTTTTCATCGTGAATCAACTCATCCGCCAGCATTTTGTCTTCCATCTCATTCTCCCCGCGGGACCTGGTACCGGCAATCGGCCTGGTACTAACCTCTGCTCCTTTCTTTTTCACAAGAAGTTCAGGAGATCCTGATGCAATTTGAAAATGAGGTGTATGAACATAACTCATATAAGGGGATGGATTCAATTGTCTCAGCTTTTTATAGATAGCATACGGAGAGGCAGACAACTCCTGTGACTGTCTCACAGAGAGGTTGACTTGGAACACATCGCCTTCCTTGATATAGGACTGAATCTTCTCGACAGCTGCGATGAACTCCTCTTCATTCATGGAAACAGAGCGATCAGCCGATACAGAGCCGTGGCTTACACTCTTTTCAAGTGATGAAGTCTCCAACCCTTGCTTCCAAGCACTCACAAAAGAATCAAACGTTTGTGCTCCCTCTTCATCCGCCATCAGCCATATTTGTTCGGTTTCATGATCATAGACAGCCCATTGGGTAAACACCATATAATAAAGGTCCGGTATTTTTAAATCATCACTGCTGCTATTGCCCAGTTTCTCAATCTGGCGCGCATAGTCATAACTGATGAAACCCATAGCCCCTCCTTGAAAATCAGGAAGCGCCGGGTTTCTTTCCATATGCCGTTTTTGAAGCCGGCTGTACAACACATCCAATGGATCTCCATTTACGACCTCCGTGCTTCCATTTTCACAGATTTCCACTCTATTATCCTTTGCGCTTAGAATTGATACCGGGTTGAACCCGGCAATACTGTATTTTCCGCCCCGACCGCTTTCAAGAAGGATATGATGATCAATTTCAGCCGTCAGTGATTCATAAGCATGAAAAAAATCTACTTTCGAGGATCGTATTTTTTCGTAATGAAGTTGTTTAGTATCCACGGATGGTTCACTCTCCTAGTTTTTCTCTTCCTCCATCATACATGAATCTCCGTAATGTTTCATAGTCAAAATGCACGGTATGAAACTACTAGCTTTCGTACTCACACAGGATTGAGTGAGACAAATTGTTATCATCTATCTGAAGAACACTCTATTTAATTACCGGAAGTTATGTAGTCAATTGATTATTTACACACTAAATAAATGTGAAAATATGTTAACAAGTATGAAAAGCTATTTTGGTCAGGATACAGTCTCAAGAAATGAAGGTGTGTTGAAATGGCTTTTCTTATAGAATACGGAGTAGCTGTAGCGGGGGCTCTTCTAGCTTATAATGTAAGTAACGACAAGTTCTTCAAAAGAAAATTCAGTGTGGAGTATCACTCTTATGATAGTCATATCACCATTCTTATCCTTCGCTATTGGTTTAACCTATGGCAGCATCGTTCCGAATGGCTGGGCAATACCTGCTGCCATTTCTATTTTGTTTCCGATAGGTTTCCTTACAAGGCTTAATATGCTAATAAGGAGAACATTCATGAAGGAAGAGGTAGATCGTTCGATTTAATGGCATCGCCTCTTCCTCTAATTTCTCACGATGGCACCGGCAACTTTTTTCTTGTTCTGATTGCTCGAGTGTCTCTCTGTGTTCTCTCCGAAATTTGTTAACCAGGCCAGGCTCCAATCCAAGAATACTCAATAAACTTCACCAGTTGATCATACCCATTGAAATTATAAAAAAAGGCTCTTTTCGTAAATATTGTTGCTGATTGAAGAGAAGTTGATTTCCGCTTCAGGCGCCCGACTCCGCGGGGCGTGCGGTGAGCCTCCTCGCCTTCGCCTGCGGGGTCTCACCTGCCCGCTAGTCCCGCAGGAGATCGTACGCCTTCCACTCCAATCAACATCTCAACATAGGGGTGTAAAAACCACAATCTTTTAGAAAACAGCCTAAAAAAAAGACCAGGAAAGAAACTTCCTGATCTTTAAAGATTTAATCTTCAAATTGGTATAGCGGGGTGCTTAGATATCTTTCACCATTACTAGGGATTACGGCAAGCACTTTCTTACCTTTGCCAAGCTGTTTTGCTACTTTCAGCGCAGCACTGATGGCAGCACCAGAAGATATCCCTCCAAGGATTCCTTCCTCTTTAGCCGCACGACGGGCAAAATCAAATGCTTCCTCATTTTGTATAGTGATGACTTCATCGTAAACATTTGTGTTCAGTATGTCAGGTACGAAACCAGCGCCTATTCCCTGTATTTTATGAGGTCCTGGACTGCCTCCGGACAAAACAGGAGAGTCAGAAGGTTCAACAGCATAGATCTTCACATTCGGGAAGTTCTCCTTTAACACTTGCCCTGCACCTGTAATTGTACCCCCGGTGCCGATTCCTGAAATGAAAGCATCCAGGCTGTCCATCTGCTCGACGATTTCCTTGCCTGTCGTTCTGCGGTGAACTTCAGGATTTGCCTCATTTTTAAATTGCTGAGGCATGAAGTATCCTTTTTGCTTAGCAAGTTCCTCAGCCTTACGTATAGCACCGCCCATGCCTTCAGATCCGGGTGTCAGCACCAGTTCTGCACCATAAGCCCTGAGAAGGTTTCTTCTTTCCGTACTCATCGTGTCCGGCATAACAAGCACTGCTTTATACCCTTTTGCCGCCGCAACCATCGCAAGCCCGATTCCAGTGTTTCCACTTGTCGGCTCCACAATTGTTTCCCCAGATTTTAAATTCCCGGTCTCCTCTGCAGCTTCAATCATCGCCAAGGCGATTCTGTCTTTCACACTGCTCCCTGGGTTCATATATTCTAATTTCAAATAAACCTCAGCGCTATCTTCTTCCACGAGGCGGTTTAGTTTTACAATCGGTGTCTGTCCCACTAAGTCGGTGATTGAGTTTGCTATTCTTGCCATACTATCACTCCTAATTCCAAGTAGTTTGATTGGTTTTCACTAAAATTATCAATTTTCTGTTAATATGTCAATCATTTGGATTGAGTGCATATCACTTTCTGAGTTTTTCTTGATGGAAAGACAGGCCATTTTAAAGAGATTACTTAGATGAAGGAGTTGGTTAGCCACTGCCGCCACCCGACTCAGCAACAAACACTTACAAAAAAGAAGCACGGCGAATACCGGACTTCTTTATTAGATTTCTTCTCACATTTCCTGGCTGCTGAAAAATTCTATATTCCACTTCTGTCTTACTGTTAAAAATAAACTTTTTTAAAACAGCTTATATATAACCTCTTTAAAGGCTGCCTTCATAAAACCATTCGACTTCAAGTTCTTCCCAGAAGTTCTCGGGCTTTAGCGACTTCTCCACTCGCTCCATTGCAAGCCTTCTGTGAATTTGCTCTTTTACATCATCTAGGGAGTACTGCTGGGCTTCAAGCTTATTATTGAGCAGGAAGATATAAAAACTTCCATCCATATCAATGACCTTCGTAAGCTCACCTGAATTCAGTGATTCTATACTGTCTGCCGTATCCCCTGCTAATATATGCGAACCTGAGGGAATATATCCTATATTTCCTCCCTGCACAGCTGAAGAGTCATCAATGGAACGCTCCATAGCCAAGGCCTGAAAGCTGGACCCATCTTTTATTTCATTGGCTATCTGTTCGGCTTCTTCACGGGTTCCTGCAACAATCTGCGAGAGGTTATACATTTCTGGTATGGAGTATTGCTCTTGATTTTCTTCATAGTACCTTTCGATCTCTTCAGCAGGGATCTCAACGTCCTTAGTGACAACCTTCTCCAGAAGAAGCTCCATCCTTACTCTCTCCCGCAATATTTCTTCATTTGCCGTCAAATCCTTATCAAAAGGATTATAAACACTTTTTATCAGCGTAATTTCTTTGTCGAGTTCCTCGTCAGTCACCTTTATATCATACTCGGCTGCGAGCTGGTCCATGACCTTTTGATTAATCAGTTCCCTGAGGACCTCTTTTCCGTAACGCTGTTCCATTTCATACATCCATGACTCTCTGCTGATGGTTTCTCCGCCAACGGAGGCTGCCGTTTCAGTTCCAGCTAGCTTGGCAGGACCGGCATCCGCATCTGCTTTTGTAAAATAAAGAAGCAGTGTAAACGCATTGGCTGCACCCAAAATAAAGATCAACCCTATTAAAACCGATCTCTTCAATCTCACCTTCGCATCCATCCCCTTAGATGTTACTACTGTTTCTCTCCTTCATTCTTCAAAACCGTCAATTCTTCTACTGAATAATGATACGTTTCGTTGCAGAAGTGACATTGAGTTTCAGCACTTCCGTCTTCATCAATCATTTCCTGAATTTCAACTGCACCTAAGCTGGCAATAGCATCTCCGAATCGATCTTTGGAACAGCGGCATTCAAATTGGACAGGCATCTTCTCAAGAACCTTGACATTATCTTCACCCAGCAGCTCATGAAGAAGCTCTTCCGGAGTGAGACCTTTTTCGATCAATTTGGATACAGGGGGAATTGTCTTCAGCCTGTTCTCTATTTCAGTAATAGTTTCGTCTGCTGTTCCTGGCATTAATTGAAGGATGAAGCCGCCCGCTGCCAAGATAGTATTATCTGGATTTACCAGCACTCCTACTCCAACCGAAGAAGGAACCTGTTCTGATGTAACAAAGTAATAAGTGAAATCTTCTCCGAGCTCACCTGACACGATTGGCACTTGACCAGTGAAGTGATCCCGCATGCCAATGTCTTTGACAACAGAAAGTGTTCCTGAAGTACCAACCGCTCTTCTGACATCCAGCTTACCATGTTCATTCAAATCAAAGTGAACGTGAGGGTTTGTTACATATCCCCTGACGTTTCCTTTTGCATCACTGTCTACGATGATGGCGCCAAGAGGACCGTCACCTTCGACCTTAATGGTCAGTTTCTCTTCACCTTTCAACATGGCACCCATAATGACACCAGCGCTCATTGATCTTCCAATTGCAGCCGATGCCGTAGGCCATGTACCATGCCTTCTTTGTGCCTCATTTACTGTATCTGTACTTCTGACTGCATATGCTCTGACTTGTCCATCAAAGGCTAATGCTTTCACTAAGTAATCGCTCATATTCTTCCTCCTATGCTATGCTGTTTCTCTCATAAATGAGTTTCAGACCTTTTAATGTTAAAAATGGATCCACGATGTCAATGACATCTGATTCATTTGATATTAATTGTGCAAGCCCCCCAGTAGCAATGACCATCGGCTCACTCGAACTTGTAGCTTTCATTCTTTTCACAATGCCTTCTACCTGCCCTACATAACCGTAAAGAATACCAGACTGCATGGCAGAAACCGTATTCTTGCCTATGATATGTTCAGGTCTTCCGATTTCAATTCTCGGCAGTTTTGCAGCTTTGGAATAAAGAGCTTCTGTTGAAATTCCGATCCCAGGAGCGATCGCGCCGCCCATATATTGTTTTTCATCATTGATATAACAGTAGGTTGTTGCCGTACCAAAATCGACGATTATTAAGGGTCCACCGTACTCCTTGATGCCTGCTACTGCATTGACGATACGGTCAGCGCCCACTTCACGCGGATTTTCATATTTAATATTCAAGCCAGTTTTAATTCCTGGTCCGACAACCAACGGTGTGATGTTAAAATATTTTTCGCACATTCTTTCCAAGGAAAACATAATGGGAGGCACAACAGATGAAATAATAATTCCCTCCACAGAATCCAGCGATAATTTCACATGTTGAAATAGATTTTTAACAATCATGCCATATTCGTCTTCTGTCCTATGGCGGTTTGTCCCCATCCGCCAGTGATATTTTAAATCTTCGCCTTCATACACTCCAAGTACAATATTGGTATTCCCTACATCCAAGACAAAAATCACTTTTTTCACCCACTAAACATTGATTTCATTCTGCCAACATCATACCACAATTGATTAAGTTTGGTGAAAGCTGTTGTCTTATGAAGGGCTGCTTTTTAAAAGGCCGTCAATTTCTGTTTCAGGAGTTCTTATCCCAGAGCAAAAGCTCAAGCGCCCTGGTCATCCCCGACAGGCAAATTCTCCGAAGAAGAGAAAAAAGGCGTTCTTTCCTTTTATTCTCTTTAGGAGCATTTGACCCTGAGGGGCTAAGTTCAGTCCGGTAAGTACGAACCCTAGGGCGCAGAAGCTCGACATGGATAACTTAGTTAAAAATTTCCACTAGGATGGATTTTATAAATTCCTTAATATAAACAAAAGACACCGGCATCGCAGCCGGTGTCTTCGTTTATAACATTATTCTTTTTTATCATCTTCAGCTGACTCATCAGATGATTTAACTGTATCATCCTTCTTTTGGATGTTCACTTTGACATCATCTTTGTCAGTTGTTTCAGGTTTTGGATAAACAGTTTCAGGGAGTTTGCCGTGATCCATCAAATGCTTGATTTGCTTAGCATCCAATGTTTCCACATCCAATAATGTGTTGGCGACAAGTTCCAGTTTATCTTTATGCTCTGTAAGAATTGTTTTAGCTCTTTCATAACAACCCTTTATCAAGCTTTGCATTTCTTGATCGATTTCATATGCGATTGCATCTGAATAGTTTTGTTCATTGTTTATGTCTCTGCCAAGGAATACCTGTCCCTGTGAAGTAGAACCGAATTGCATTGGTCCAAGCTTATCACTCATCCCAAATTCAGTAACCATTCTGCGGGCAATACCTGTGGCACGCTGGAAGTCATTATGGGCACCTGTAGAAACTTCACCGAAGATAACTTCTTCCGCTACTCGTCCTCCAAGAAGGCCAGTAATCTTATCCAGAAGCTCAGGCTTTGTCATGAAGTAACGATCTTCTTTAGGAAGCATTACAGCATAACCGCCTGCTTGGCCGCGTGGTACGATGGTAACTTTGTGGACCATTTCCGCTTCATCCAGCACAAGGCCTATAACGGTATGGCCGGCTTCGTGGAATGCCACAATCTTGCGTTCTTTTTGGGAGACGACTTTGCTCTTTTTGGCAGGCCCCGCAATGACACGGTCTGTCGCTTCATCAATATCGCCCATATCGATTTTCTTTTTGTTATCACGGGCAGCCACAAGTGCCGCTTCGTTCAACAAGTTCTCCAGGTCTGCACCGGAGAATCCAGGTGTTCTTGCCGCAATGGCTTTTAAGTCAACCGACTCATCAAGCGGTTTATTTCTGGCATGAACACCAAGTACTGCTTCACGCCCTCTGACATCTGGTCTGTCAACCGTAATTTGACGGTCAAAACGTCCCGGACGCAATAAGGCAGGATCAAGAATGTCAGGACGGTTGGTCGCAGCAACGATGATAATTCCTTCGTTTGCCCCGAACCCATCCATTTCAACAAGCAATTGGTTCAGAGTTTGTTCACGTTCATCGTGACCTCCGCCAAGTCCTGCTCCACGCTGGCGTCCCACTGCATCGATCTCATCAATAAAGATGATACAAGGGGCATTCTTCTTAGCGTTTTCAAACAAGTCGCGCACACGGGATGCACCGACACCGACAAACATTTCCACGAAGTCGGAACCACTGATGGAGAAGAAAGGTACTCCGGCTTCCCCTGCAACAGCACGGGCCAGCAATGTTTTACCTGTACCTGGAGGACCTACAAGAAGGACCCCTTTTGGAATACGCGCACCGACTTCTGCAAATTTTCTCGGGTCTTTAAGGAATTCCACGACCTCGACAAGTTCATTTTTCTCTTCATCCGCTCCAGCAACATCAGTGAATCGTACTTTCTTCTTTTCCTCACTGTAAAGCTTGGCTTTGCTTTTGCCGAAGTTCATAACCCGGCTTCCGCCGCCCTGTGCCTGATTCAGCAAGAAGAAGAAAAGAATAAAGATGATGATGAACGGTATAATCGTTGTAAAGAAAGACACCCAGCCGCTTGTTTCTTCTGCCATAAGGACATCGACTTCGATACCACTTTCATCAGCTGCTGTATTAATTCGTTCTAATATTTCAGAGTCATTTCCTAAAACATTCGTAAGGAAATATTGTTCTTCTTCATATCCAGTCAGTTGTCCCCTTACCTGATAGACTCCTCTTTCAGGCTGGATGGAAAACGACTCTACCTCACCATCTTCCAAGTGAGTGATGAATTCGTTATATTTAATATTTTCTGTTGGCTCGCTGCTGTCATTAAAGTAACTCACCACACCTATTATGACGAGAAATACTAGTAAGTAGAATATGGTGTTACGAAAGATCCGGTTCATCCCTTACCTCCTCCCACGGTAAAAAGCTATATAAAATAGTATCATAGAAAATCATGGTATTACAACAATTAGCTTTACCCTTAGATAGTTCTTGATAATTATACGTTTACCATTAGATTGTACTTAATCGTTACTGCTATACACTTCAGGTTTCAATACGCCGATATACGGCAGGTTGCGGTACTTTTCAGCGTAATCAAGTCCGTACCCTACAACAAACGCATCAGGTACGATGAAGCCGACATAGTCAGCCTTGATATCCGCTATTCTTCCGGATGGCTTATCCAAAAGCGTTACGATCTTGATGGACTTTGCTTTACGGTAACGGAACAGCTCTACCAGGTAACTGAGAGTTAATCCGCTGTCGATGATATCCTCGATAATCAGGATATCCCTGCCCTCCACCTTTGTGTCAAGGTCTTTAACAATCTTGACTTCACCAGAAGAAACGGTAGAGTTTCCATAGCTGGAAACATCCATGAAGTCCATTTCTAAATATGTATCCATGCGCTTAAGCAGGTCACCCATAAAAGGCATTGCACCTTTTAATACCCCTATAGCCAAAGGAAAAGCATCTTTATATTCCTCTGTAAGCTCAGCGCCCAGTTTCTTGACTTTCTCTTGAAGCTCTTCTTCAGTAATAAGCACTTTCTCGATATCTTTGTTTAACACTTGGTCTGCCTCCTAAGAAGATGTTTGCTGTGAAAAGATTAACCTAACATGTTCACCCGGATCACACAGTTCTGTTTCATTACAGGCAAGGACTGATTTCCTCAGGTTGGGGATCCAGAGAACCACGCCGTTATCATCCTCAATAACCGGCCAGCTGTCTCTAAGTCGGACTGGTATCTTTTCATCGATAAATATATCTTTTACCTTTTTGGTACCATTCAACCCTTTAACTTTCATCCGGTCCCCAGGCTTCCTTGTCCGAATCCTAAGAGGAAAAGCGATACTCCCCTTCTGGAAAATGACGGAATCACCATGGATGTTCAGGTCTTCAGCCTCCTGAAGTATAAATGCTCGATGATCAGGCAATTCAATTTTCTCACCTATGTTCAATGTATAACAAAAATCGCCGCTGCCCCCTTCTCTTCCATCAAATGCAAATAAACATTGATTATAGGAACGAATTGCCTTAAGGTTTCCCGGAAGGTCAAGACTCAGTGAGGGGCTGTCTTTCATTATTATTGCTAAGACATCTTGAATATGTATAGATGATAATGATGAAGGCCTATCTTTGTAAAGATAATTTAATATTAGATGAATCACTCTTCTTTGTAAAGGCAGAGGCATCAGCCGGAAACCTTTAATATCAACAATGACCTGATCCTTGCCTTTAGTAAGGAAACTATTCATTTGTTCTTGGGCAAGATTCAGTAAAAACGCCTCATCTTCTGCTGATTCTTCACTGAATTGTTGAAATTTCTTATGGACCAGTGGGTTTTCACCCTTCAAGAACGGCAGTACCTCATGCCGGAACCTGTTTCTAGTATAATCCCTTTTTTCATTACTAGGGTCATACTTCGGCTCCAGCCCGCTTTCAGAACAGTAGGTCAGGATTTCCGTTTTGGCCAGACTTAGAAGGGGGCGAATGATCTGCGCTCCATGAAATTCTCTTTTGACCGGCATCCCGCTGCGGGCCATGCTGCTGCCTCTTGTCAACCTCATCAGGATGGTTTCCACTTGATCGTCCCCATGGTGTCCGAAGGCAAGCTTTGTAAATCCTTCATCTTTTACTAGCCTGGCAAATAGTTCATACCTGACATTCCGCGCACCTTCCTGCAGCCCTTCATTCCGTTTCTCCAAAACTTCCTGCACATCCACCCTTTCACCATAAAAAGGAATGTCCATCTCCTCGCAGGACTTTTGGACAAAAAGGAACTCCTCAAGCGATTCTTCACCCCTGAACATATGATCCACACACACAGCCGCCACTCTAATCTTCCAAGGTGCTTTGTATTTGTTCAATAGATGAAGGAGCGATAACGAGTCAGGTCCTCCTGACACAGCAGCAAGTATGTAGTCACCTTCTTGAATTAAGTCGTGTTTCCTTATAAAGTCTATGACTTTTCTTTCATAATTGAGCATTCTTCCCATCCTCAACAATGTTTTCTTCTATATTAACAACTTTTCATCCCCATTACACCTTGAGAGATGTTCTTTCGGAATGAAATCCGCTGTGATTATAGAAGTTCACCATAGATATATAAGAAATACAAAAGAGAAACGACGAGAACGACCAACACTGTCTCGAGAAAACCTCCTCCAGACTTCTTGTTCTTGTGCTGGCTACGGCTGGCCGTCACAGGCTTCCTTTGAGGATTTGCGGCAGATACCCTGCTATTGCCCGTAGCAGTTCTCCCAGATAATGTGTCCAATAACGCCTGACGCATTTCAAGAGCAGACGTGTACCTTCCTTCAAGTGCTCCCATGATTGGCTCCTTGATTTTATTCAGCTCTGGTTTTGCTACTACGGCACTCTTTAATTGCTCTATTCCCCCGCCCTCGCTCTTGGTAAACCTTTTAGGGTAGGAGAGGTTAATTAGAATCATCGCAGCTGAGAATAGATCATATGATGGTTCTGCTTTTCTAGAATGCCCGAGCCAGTATCCTCTGTCAAAGAACTCAGTGAATTCTTTGATGGCACGGCCCTGCATCGTTGTTCCTCCGACATCAATACAGCGGATTTTATACGGCGGTCCCGTCACAATAAGATTATCGGGTTTCAAATCCCCGAAGACCCAGCCTTCCTGGTGGATGCGGTGCAGGTCATTCAACAGCTGCACGATCAGTACACCCGTCCACGAAAAGCCCTTCGCATGTACAAATTTCAGCAGGTCCGGCCCTTGGATATATTCCATTACATAGAAAGGGATTTTTCTGCCCCCGGTCTCCCAATCATCCACATCAAGCAATGCCGGTCCAAGAGGCGCCCCTTGAACCTTGGCAAAAGCTCTTAAAACATTTACTTCTGAAGTGACAGACATCGAGCTGTCACTCATTTTAAGTGCTGCATAGTCTGTTCCAATCTGAGCAAGGTAGACGATTCCATTTGCTCCATATCCAAGTTCTTTAATGATCGTATAATGCTGCTTGTGCCACTTGCCGGTAATTCTCGTTCCTGAAGAAAATTTATATTGTTTCTTCAAAGTATTGTTCATCATCACGTGAGAGCAAACTCCTTAATGAACGTTTTTTCTTGAAAGAAGAAATCGCTTCACTCAATGCCGGCCCTGTTGGCGTTATACCTCCTGAAGAAAGTTTAGAAAAGACGCTCGTCAGCGATTCCAGCTTCGGGGTCCAGTCCAGCAATTTTTCGACATCTTTTCTTTTCCCGGGAAATACAAAAACTGAAAACATATTATCTCCCATTCTTGCATTCATACTAAGGGACAGGTCCAATAAAGCTTCTTTAACAGTTGGAAGCTTGTGCTTCATACTCGCTGAAGTATCGACAAGAATCAACACTTCAAGATCTGCCGACTCGCCCAATTCATCGACCACTTCCATTACTTCGCCCCGCTGTTCCGGCGGAAGTTCTTCCATAGAAGTGTTTTTCCCTAATATTTGCTTTAATTCCTTATTGACGACCCCCTGCAGGGTTTGGGTCATTGCTTTTCTCGTAACCATTTGAACTGTCTGTGACAACTGCTGAGCATACACAATCTGGCTTACGCCGCCGCCTGACATGGCGATGCCTTCAATTTCCTCCATGCCTCTTTCATCAATAGAATCATTTTCCATCACACCAATTACATTCACTGTTATACCTTGTTCTTTCGCCAATGCAGCCATTGCCACTGGGTCTTCACCTTGATTGGAGCAGCCATCAGTTATTAATAGTACTTGTCGAAGTGTACCTGTCTTCAACAGTTTCCCCTCCTCTAACATTGTTTGTTACCATCTTCGCCTGTTTGGGAGGGAAATATACTTCAAACTATTGATATGCCGCTATAGTCACTATTTTCATAGACACCTGAAAATGAAGAACCCTTATGTGAAGTTCTATCGGGAAAGATACAAAAATGAATCGATACTCACCCCTTACCTATATACATTTTGGCTCTTTTCTATAAGATTGTTGCTTTGAATGTTATTTTCCATTCCTCCCCTTTCACACAGGGGCATTGGAGCGCGAGGCGTGCTACCTCCTGCGGAACTAGCGGTCGTCTAGTTTCACTGCCCAACCCCGAGTGTGATTCTTATAATGAGTTCACTGAAACTCCCTGTTTTTGAAGTTTGTTCATGAGATCAACGATTCTAGCAAACTGCTGTAAAGGGATTCAATTTTACTTTACGATATCTTTTCCTTTCTTTTATATCTTTGAACGGGAATAGAGCTCCACTTCGGGATATTATGTTTTATTTTTGAAACAACAATTGTCATGTCGTCTTCTATTTCTCCAGATCTTGTTCTTATCACTTCCTCCATAATAATATCAGCCATTGTTTGTGGATCGTCTGAATCCACCTCTTTAATCTTCCGTTTCATCCAGATATCATAGTTCTCTACATGTTTAGGTCCTTCAAATACTCCGTCACTCATCATGATCAGAAGATCCCCTGCCTTTAATTGCTCACTCACCACGTCAACATCGAATTCATAAAAGATTCCCATTGGAAGGTTTCCAGCTTCCACTTTCACCACCTTATCTCCCCTTTTTATAAAGCTTGGTGTAGAACCAATTTTTAAAAACCTTGAAGATGCATCTTGTAGATCAATCATTGCCAAATCCAGAGTCGAAAATATTTCATCATTCGTCCTTAATGAGAGAATCGAATTGACCGCTTTAATCGCCACCTTTTCTTCTATTCCAGATTGTAAGATTTTCTGCAGGAGACTCAACGTTTCATTGCTTTCATAATGTGCCCTCTCCCCATTTCCCATGCCGTCACTGATTGCCACAGCGTATTTGCTTGCACTTAGTTCAATCATCGAATAGCTGTCTCCAGAAATAAGTCCGCCTCCTTTAGCCGCATGGGCTACTCCGGTATCTACCATATATGCTTTTGCAGAGCCGAATGTTAATTGACAATGACCACTAGGGAAAGCAGCGGGCTCTTCACGCAGGACAATGATGTTTTCTCCAAGTATGTCCGAGAGCATCGGCGCAATCAGCTTTTCACCTTCTCCGTGTCCATTTCCATTTGGCAGGGCCATCTCAATGTCTACATTTCCTTTATCCAGTGAATAGATCTCAATGTTTTCAATTTCCATACCGAAATCCTGAAGCGATTCCAGAATCTGCTCCTCTTGCTGCTGATGATTTTCTCTTTCTCTTTGAATTTCGCGGGCAAAGTCCCCCATCACTTCAGACACACCCAGCAATTGGTCCGCCACAAGCTTCCTGCTTTCTTGTACCTGTTTCTTCAATTTAAGATTTGCCTGATAATAGGTTAACTCATGAGAAATGACATCCTGAACCTTTTTGGAGCGGACACAATGTTTTTCGAGTTCTCTTCCTGTTTTTCCATTCACCGGGACATGCCCCTGATCTATTTCGTACATGACATCTTTCATAAGATCATACGTTTGATTGAAGTTCCGGGCCCAGCATTGTTCTTTTTTAAAGCAGGTTTGGCATGTTTTTTCAGTAACATTACTCAAAAATTGATCAAATTCCTTCTCATCCTCTTCTTCATTATTCAGCTTGTCCTCTAAGCCGGAAAAACTGTTTGAAAGCGCTTGAAAAACGGATGAAAATTGTTCTACCCTGCTTGCTGTCACATCCCGGATTTTTCTTATATACTGCTGCTGTTCCTGATTGTATTCAGCTGTTCCTGGGATATGTTTTGCCAGTTTACCCGTTAGTGCCGGCGGTGTCAGAAATAATAGAAAGATGGCGGCACCCGACTCATACAGTGTTTTGGCCATTGAGGTATCACTTTCACCGTACATCCCAATCAGCAGTGTTGCGATAAGCAGACCGATGGCCGCTCCTGTTTTCTTCCCTTCTTTTAACAATCCTCCCAGAAGACCAGAAAATGCCAGGAGGCTCATCTGATGAAAGCTGGCTACATTCGCAAGACTGAATATCAAGCCGGTTACGACCCCGACAGTGGAGCCCACAGTAGCTCCCGCAACAAATGAAAACAGCAGAACAAGATATCGCGATAAGATATGTTCAACAGAAAGGTCATAAACAGACCACCCAATAGTTCCAGTCATTACTGAAGCCAGAAGGATGATGAGGCTGACCACCTCTTCTGTCTTAAGAGATTTCTTTCGTTTGCTGATCGAAAACAGCGGGACACTCTGGATAAAAATCAACGTTAAAATAAAGGAAAGCGTTGCTTCCACACCAGCCATCGCTCCATCATATATAGTTAGGATTCCTCCATTGACTATGTAATCAAAGGCAAGACTGGCGACTATTGTCGTAAAAAAAACAAAGAATGGTACTGCCCTCAGCTCACTTTTTTGAAATTTTCTCGTTATCCTAAAAAGAATCAGGAATAATAGTGAACTGGCAAACGTATACGTAATATTAGATATGGATAGTGTCATTGATCCAGCCAGCAGACCCATCAGAGCAACAGGAGCTCTGTCTCTCCGCACCATATAGACCGCCGCGAAAAAAGGTATGGCAAAAGGTGTCAAATGTGACAGGATCAACGCACGGCCTAAAAGAAATCCCAAACCGAAGAGAATAAATCCTTTTTGAATGAAAAACCACTCCACTTTCTGCAGTAATACTTTCACTCCCATCGAGAACGCTGATTTAGTTTGCTCGATGTCTACATTTCTCCCCGGTTCTATGACACTTTGCTCAGCTTTTTCCATACTTATCCTCTCCCCTGATCTTATTCCTTGTTGTCATTATAAAGCGGACAAGCTTAAAAGTTTGTCAAAACGGGTACCTCAATTGAAAGAAAAGTTCGACTTCTTTCTGCGAAAGAGCAGATGACCGATAAATAGCTGAACTATCGGTATTCTTGGAAGCTCATGGTTAAAACCAACACCTTGCAATATTATAAACTGACATTTTTCTTAAATAATCTGTTGACAATTTTTTTAATTCTATGTATTATATTACTTGTGTCTTAAAACAACTTATTGATATGGCGGTGTAGCTCAGCTGGCTAGAGCGTACGGTTCATACCCGTGAGGTCGGGGGTTCGATCCCCTCCGCCGCTACCATATTATATCGGCCCATTGGTCAAGCGGTTAAGACACCGCCCTTTCACGGCGGTAACACGGGTTCGAATCCCGTATGGGTCATATTGGAAAACCACGACAAGTTTTGTCGTGGTTTTTTTATTTGTCTAGGTTGCTCAAAAACCAGTCTTTTCTTGAGGGATCATCTGAGGGGGAGGACTTGCGAGTGGTAAGGTAATAGGGTGATGCGGTCTGTTAAGTTGATTTTATGTATGAGCAGTAGTGGCGGCGACACCACTTGACTGCGTAGAAGTTTTGGCTTCTCAGAATCATTGGTGTAAGATGACTCATCTAACTGCATCGATTCTTGGTTTCGTCTATTCGATGTGGTCTGATGAGCTAACTGACTGCACCGATTTCTATTTTCGCCAAATCGGTGCTGCCTGATGCCCCTTCTGACTGCATCGATTCTTGGTTTCATCTATTCGATGTGGTCTGATGAGCTAACTGGCTGCACCGATTTCTGTTTCGCCAAATCGGTGCTGCCGATAACAGATCTGCCGACACCAATTTTGTTATTATATAAGGCAATGTCGACCGGAACCTGACGAAGCATCATCAAATAGGAGTTGCCAGTGAACTCCTGAAGTCCCCGAAGCGAGCCCATAATCAAAAACCGGGAAAACAAAAAACAACCGACCGCTTTCCAGGGTTGAAAGGCAGTTAGTTGTTTTCCCTATGGTTCTCTCACAGAACCCTCTATAAACCTGCTATATAAATAGACAGCAAGTTATCCTTTTTTTGCTCCTCGGCCGCCGCGTTTTGATTCTGTATGACGCTTTAAAGAAGTTAAACGATCTTCGCTATCCTTCAAGAAACGCGCCATCTTCTGCTCGAAATTTTCTTGTGGGCGGGCGTCGATCATTTTGTTGCTGCGTGGACGCTGAGGACGCTGCGGGCGATGGGGGCGTTCCGGCTGGTCTACTGCCTTCCGGATGGATAAACCGATCTTTCCGTCCTTCTCAACATTCATGATTTTAACTGTCACTTCTTCACCGACTTTAAGATGCTCATTGATATCCTTAACATAATTGTCGGCAACTTCACTAATGTGGACAAGACCTGTTGCACCATCCGGCAATGCTACGAACGCTCCAAAATTTGTAATCCCTGTAACTTTACCCTGAACCTTGCTGCCTACTTCAATTGACATAAAAAGAATGCTCCTCCTTAAAATGATAAAAAATAAAACTTACTATATATTATATCCAATAAAAAAAAAGAGTGTCAATAAGACTACTCTTCTTCTTCTTTTTTCGATTCTGGCTCTGGAATGTTAAAAATGATTTCGCCATCGTCCGAAAGAAAATAATCTCTTCTGGCCAATTTGGCAATGTACTCATCATCGTTCAGCTTGATGATTTCTTCTTCGAGAATCGCCTGCTGCCTTTCGAGTTTTTCCAGTTTTGCTTCCAGCTTTACTTTCTGAGCTTCCTTCTCATCAAGAACGGAAGCGCGTGAGATGAGAGTCGAGACGAGAAAACCGCTTATCGTCAAGGCGAGGATTAATAGAAGGGCCAAGCGGCGAAAAAGCCTCTTTTTTCTGTGATGATTGACTTTCTTTTTGTGTTCTTGCTGGCGTACATAAGCATTTTCCATTGAACGGATATTTCGTTCCCGGCTCATCTCTTGCACCTCCTTTATCTCTTAAGCCATTTTTTTAGCTTTGTCCTTATAACTTTAACAAATGGAAATAAATATCCTGCTAATTTATTATATAACTTCTCGACTAATTTTTTAACTTTTTTCGGCAAAAGCCTTGAAATAATTTTTACCACCCAGAGGACTGGAGTAAACACAATTTTCAAGATGGAAAGAATTGCTTTGAAAAGGAAAACTGAGATCACCCACACTCCCTTCAAGAGTCCTAAGATTACGGACAATAGAAGAAGGACCATCCACTTGACTGGCGAGTATAGCAGATTCATTACCATCTTTACGAGAAAACGGTAAAGAGAAAGGAACCCCTGAATGATACTCTCCAGGAATTTCTTATATAACTCTTTCAGAAGGGCCTGATAGCCTGCAAATCCACACAGCAACGCAATGAAAATATAAAAACGAACTTCACCAAAATTCACTGAAAAAAGGATGTAGAAAATAAAAAGGGCTTGCACAATCCAAAACAAGACATCGTTAAGGAAAACAAGCCAGCGTTTTCTCTCATTTCTATTCAGAAAACGGTTATACGTATCAAGGGCAGCTCCAAAAACACTGCCCATGCCGACCATGGCCAGCATGGTGTAAAACTGTACTGAGAGCGTCATCGGAACAGCTTGCTAAAGAGCCCTTTAGCTTTTTCTCCGGTTTGTTCGTCTAAATAAACGATATCAAACACCTTGCCTTTAATGGAGACAATCCCTTTATCCACATCCAGGTTCTTCATCTGAAGATTCTGCCCTCTAATAGACAGAAATCCCATAACGGTCTCAAGCAGGAATTCCTCATTGTCGAAGCTTTCCACCTGTTTGACTCCTGTGATGTCCAACAAGCGTCTGCCTCTCATCATAACGTCGTGATCCGGTGTTGTTCCTTTGTTATTTACGCTTTCATGATACTGATTCATTTTCATCCCCCACATTCACAAAGTACAGGCTTTGTAACTATATGTATGCGGAAGGAAGGAAAATAGAACAAGCTGTCACCTTACTCTTCGGATCCTTCTGAAACGCGTTCTTCACTGACAATCGTATACATCGTGCCCGCATCTTCCTTACGGGTTGACTCTTGCAAGCGGTCCACTGTTGCAGTGACTACTTTCTGGCCGAAGCGGACTTTCAACTCATCGCCAACTTTTACATTCGAACTTGCTTTGGCTTGCAGTCCATTTATAGTAATTCTGCCTTTGTCGGCCACTTCCTTAGCGAGTGTTCTTCTTTTTATTAAACGAGATACTTTCAAAAACTTATCTAAACGCATTGTTGCCATAATTACATCTCTCCTTTATATTATGTTCCGGGTTGGCTGAATTTTCACACCGTAGAGAGCGAGCTGGTTCAAGCAGGGGCTGCTGATACAATGATTAATTCAGCTGTAATTAGTTGATTCCCCTCATTTTCGCTTCATTCCAGAACTCATCTAGTTCATTCAGTGAAAAATCATCAAAATCCTTTCCGCTTTCCTTTACCCTCTGTTCTACATAGGAAAAGCGGTTAAAGAATTTCGTATTCGCCATGGCCAGCGCTTCTTCGGGATGAATCTTATAGAAGCGGGAAATATTGACCAGTGAAAACAGCAGGTCACCGAATTCACTGGTTTGGGTGTGTTTATCTCCATTCGCTGCTTCAACGCGGAATTCCTCTATTTCTTCATGAACTTTCTCCCATGCACCGTCTGCAAATTCCCAGTCAAATCCGGCTTTGGCTGCCTTTTTCTGATATTCATATGCTTTCATTAAAGAAGGATACCCTTTTGCAGCACCGCTCAAAAGAGGTTTTACTTCGTTGTCTTTTTCTGCTTTTTTGATGTTCTCCCAATTAGCCTTTACCTCATCTGAGTTTTCCACTGTCACATCACCGAACACATGGGGATGGCGGCGTACCATTTTTTCCGAGACCGTTCCGATTACCTCATTAATCGTGAACATCCCTTCATCCTCGCCGATTTGAGCATGAAGCATGATTTGAAGAAGCACATCTCCCAGCTCTTCAATCATATGATCAATATCTTCTTCCTCTATGGCCTCTAACAGTTCATAGGTTTCTTCTATTAGATACTTCTTCAGCGAGTGGTGGGTCTGTTCAATATCCCACGGACAGCCACCCGGCCCGCGCAGGCGTGCAATAATATGTCTGAACGTCGAAAATTGCTTATACCTTATCTCCATTTCTGCTGCGGGAGGTACATACAGGCTCGTTAAGTTATTTAATTCTACTTCACGATCCAGTTCAACAAGCGGTATCGTTTTCACAAGCTCTTCTTTCGTTCCCGCCGCTGTCACAATCTTCACAGTATAATCATAGGGATACAGCTCCATCAAGGTCAGCTTCACATCTGATGCTGTAAATGCATCATAGACCTGGCCGATGATTAAATGCTGATCCATCTTGATATCCTCGAGCTTTAAATCCGTTCCATCCAGAAGCTGAAATCCTTCAATGGGGTCTGCTTTTACCGCTGCGAACAATGGGTCAAGAAAGCTTTGCCCGCCTATGATTTCTAGTTCAAATCCTTCTTCTTGGGATGCCTTAATTAACAGTTGAACTGTCTTTTCAGCCACCAAGGGATGCCCAGGGACTGCATACAGGATCTCTCCTTTTTGTGCCTCCGCTTTTAGCACTTCAACGATCTCACTATAGACATTTTCAAAGCTGTCATGTTGTTCATATATGTAATCAAATGACTGATAAACAAAGCCTTCTTCTTTCAGCTCTGACACCACTGGGTGATTTTCCGTACGAAGAAAGGTTGGTCTTTCTCCTTTCAGCTTTTTATACACGCCGAGTGGCATTTGATCTAGTTCACCTGCTCCCAGACCGGCTACTGTAATTTTATTCATGGCGAACCTCCTATTGTTATGATTGAATACACTTTCCTTAAGGCTTCATAAAAAGCATAAGCGGCCGTTCAGCGACGTACAGATTTTAAGGCTCTCGCTTCATGACTTCGAGGAAGGCAAATGCCGCACCCCCCGTCGGTGACTCCCCCCTATTTTAAACGCTCAGACAAGGAACTCCATTTACCGCCCCCCGGCAGCTGCTTCAATTCTTCTGAAGAGAATAATCTCCCTTTTAATATAATCACTATAAATACTACAGCTCCAATGGCCGCTCCTGTCAAAGATTCTATCGCGGCCAGCATGCGGGGGGGATTCATTGTCATCATCGAAAAGAAGTAAGAATGAATTTGCAGCACCGCTGTCATGAAAATTCCCGCTAATCCCGCTACAATATAAAACTGCGCTTTTAAAAATGATGCGTTAAATTGTTTTTTAAGACGAAATATCATAAGGGCGGATATGATTCCTAAAGCAATGACTGTAGAGATTGATGAGCCCATCGTACCGTATTTGCTCACAAGCAATATATTCAAAAAATACTTTATGGCGAGCCCGCCTATGATTGTCAATGCAGGAAAATAAATCAGCTGTATTCCCTGCAGGATGCCTGAAATTGTTAGTATGATGGAACTAAATAGGATTGATAAACAAAAGACAGCAATGACACTTGAACCGAGGCTGTTTTGAAACAACATAGTATTTGTAGGTTCGATAATGTTAATTAATCCGAGAGAAGCTGCAAACCCAGCAAGAACTCCGAGCTTCAGCGCGAGCCTGATCTTATCGTTCATCTCAGCTGTCTCACCTTTACGGAATGCTGCTGTAATGACTGGAACCAGCGTCAATGAAAGGGAGGTGCTGACAACCGTGCCCAGCTGGATGAAGGGCTGTCCCCTGTCATAGATTCCTTTCAGCTGTTTCGACTCTGCCTCCGAAAGCCCGGTTTGTACTAAAAGAGAGTACACATTCAAGGCATCAATTAACTGAAGGAGTACTAGCAGCATCCCACTCACACAAATTGCTGTTCCATGCTTTATAAGTCTGGACCAAATCTCCCTGTGATTGGTTTTTTCTGTGCTGAAGAAAGCGAGGGAGAAAGACTTTTGATTTCTCCAACCGAACGTAATCAGTATAAGAATACAGACCAGCCCTCCTGTAATGGAACCAAATAGTGCCCCTGCACCAGCCATATAGAGGGAGTAGCCGTTTGATACCAGGATGGACGAGAACACCAGGATAGTGGCAACACGGATAAATTGTTCTCCCACTTGCGAATAAGCGGTGGGAACCATATTGCCTGTGCCTTGATAAAAACCTCTGAGACCTGAGATAAATGGAAGCAGTAAAAAGGTGACACTGATTAATTCAATCAGCTCCTTCAATTGGGGATCTCCCATTAGGGAAGCAATAGCTTCTGCCCCATAATAAATGAGCAGAAACCACAGCACTCCGGTTATGGTTAAAAAGAGAAAAGAAGAGCGCAGGACAGCCTGCACTTCTTGCTCATTCTTTTCTTCCTGCCGTTCGGCAATCATTTTTGAAATGATTACTGGAAATCCATATGTAGAAAGAGCAAGGGCAATTCCATAAAAGGGATAGACCTGCTGATAAATATAAAATCCGATATCGCCAACGATATTTTGGAATGGAACCCTGTAGACAGCGCTGAGAATTTTCGTAATCAGTGCTGCCGCCGTGAGGATAAAGGTTCCCTTCATTAATTTTGCAGACATATTTTCGTAAGGCAACCGCTGTTTCCTGCCTTCCTTTTGCGAATTATTGTACTGTATTATAACACAAATCTCTCTTTAAATTTCAGTCCTTTACTCTGAGGAAAGCAAAAAAAAGAAGCGGCATCAACCGCTTCTGATTTATGATTCCATTTGTCTTGCTAAAAAGCCAGCTGCCGTTTCTACTGCCTTTTGTTCAACTTCACCAATTGTCTTTTCCTTAGAGAAAATTGTTACTGAACCGATTGGGTCGCCATTGGCGATAATCGGTGCAATCGTGTAGGAAGTTACATCCTCTTCCATACCATCCACAAGTTCAATTTTTCCTTGTTGTGTATGAATTAATGAATTGCGTTCTCCCATTTGTTTTTCAATGAGCTCACCGACATTTTTATTTAGATACTCTTTTTTAGAGGCGCCTGCGATGGTAATCACCGCGTCTCTGTCTGAGATTAGGACAGAGCTCCCAAGACTGTCATACAATGCTTCAGCATATTCTTTTGCAAAATCACTTAACTCACTAATCGGTGAGTATTTCTTCAAGATGACCTCGCCGTCTCTATCAACGAAAATCTCCAATGGATCACCTTCGCGAATTCTTAGAGTTCTGCGAATTTCCTTTGGAATTACGACACGACCTAAATCATCAATACGACGAACAATACCAGTTGCTTTCATCTATAGTTGCCTCACTTTCATCAGATGATTTTTTTCGGTAATTACTGTTGTTTTCATTACCAAAGTTGACTTTAGTATCCTTCAAGAGGAAACTTCTATGCACAAACCACTATTTTTTCTGTAATTTCGTTTTTATACTAGTTAAGGCTTTTTTTACCAAAACGGCAGCTGCATTAAATTAAATACCCTGACTGTCCTAAATTAAACAATATTTAGTTATTACATTTAAGTTACAGCTCTCTTTTGTCATTACATAAGTATTGGTGAAACTTCTAATTGAGCAAGGAGAGCTCTGTAATTCAGTTTAACCTAAACAAGAACCTCCATTTAATAAAAAGCAGAATTAAATTGGAGTCAAAAAAAGAAGCTGCTTATTTCAGCTGCTTCACTCTTTTTACTTATTCAGCATTTATTTTAGTTTTTCGGTATTTTCGATTCTGATGGAGGCAACTTCTCCACAATCCGTACAGACAGTATAGACTTTTTCAGAACCAAGCGACATCCTCTTGTTCAGCGGTCGGAGATTGATATAATCCGATGCCTGCACAAAAGATTCTCCGTTACAATTTCTGCATTTCAACCTAATCACCCCCTTCATCTATATACGTTTGCAAACAGGAAGAGGATTCATTCTTATTTACTGGTTTCTTACCTACTGCACCGCACGAAGAGGAATTGTCCTTTTGCGCTTTAATGGAAATTAGATCACTTATTTCTTCAAGAAATTAGGTTCGTCTTTTGGTTTATCTGATTAACAGGCAGTCCCAAGCTGCTTCCTTTTGCTCAGTCTAAAAAAGTTTAATCAGGATGTCTGGACTGATCTGTGGGCACCTTTTATATGCCAAACGTTTTTCCACCGTTAACTGATAAAGATTGGCCTGTTATAAATTTAGCTTCGCTTGACGCTAAAAAAGTGACTGTGGCTCCAATGTCACGCGGTTCTCCCATCTTCTTGAGAGGAACCCCTTCTGCATATTTTTCAAAGGTAGCTTGATTGGTTCCCTCGTGTCTTTCAACAGGGATAAAGCCAGGATTCACCAAATTAACGGTAATCCCGTAAGGCCCTAACTCATTAGCCCAAGAGCGTGTCATACCAAGCTGCGAGGATTTTGCTGTCACATAATTAGCAAAGTTCGCATTCCCTAGCTGAATTACTTCACTTCCAATATTGATGATTCTCCCTTCGCCTTTTTTCTTCATTCCCGGCAGAACTGCTTTTGTTAGTAGAAGAGGCGCTTTCACAAAGAATACAAGCTGATCTAAATAGTCGTTCCATGTACTTTCCTCAATCGATAATTCAGGTTGAGGACCAGTTGCATTATTGACTAAAATATCAATATTTCCGCCGCACTGTGCTTCAGCATCTTTGACAAGCTTTTCTACAGCTTGTTCATCTGTAATATCCCCTTGAATGGAGAACGTTTTGCCACCATTCGCTTTTATTTCATCCACCGTTTGTTGTGCTGCTTCTTGATTATTCGCATAGTTGACAACGACGGTTGCTCCTGCTTCAGCTAATGTAATGCTGATTACTTTACCAAGCCCTCTTGAGCCGCCTGTTACGAGTGCAATTTTACCGTTTAGATTAGAATTAATCATACTCACCTCAGTTTAAGTATTTTGTTTCAGTTTAGCGAACTGGAAGATAGATGTAAAACAGGCTGATTTGAAGTTAAACTGCCACGTTAATGGTATATCAACCAATTATTAGTCCTGAAAATCCAGATTATAAATCTTTAACATAGGAACTCATCTTATGGCGGCTTCCAACTAACACTTCCGTTGATCTGGCGTTACAATTAAAAAGAAGAGCAGACCCAAAATTTCATCATTTAGTCTGCTCTTCTTTAGGTTACTTGACGTCTTAAAAAGGATTCTATTTTAGTTGCAAATGACATTTCTCTCCTCATCCAATCGAACGGGTTAGTCATTGGACAGGTGGTCTTTTACTTAGGATGTATTCAAATTAATTATTGCTTCGGAAAAATCCCAAGAGCCGGTGTTCTCTCTGGATACTAGTAGTTACAAAAAGATCCTACTTATCAAGAATGAACTTCTGCATCCTTCCTTGCGAGTTGGATGTTCTTTACAATATCAAAGGCAATATTGAACCATTGAGATGTTTTCATTTTGTTTGTATTGATGGTGATTTTAAGTTTATTCTCTTCCATGCCAAGTCCTACTGCCCGCCCGTGTTTATCACAGATGTCAAAGACCTTGCTGCCGTCAATTTCCTGTGTACCTTCAGGCGACATATAAATTGAGATCTCTTTTTTGTTCTGCTTGATACTTTCCAGCTTCGCCTGGCGGGCATACACCTTCATTTCAGCTATTTGGAACAGATACGCCGTCTCTTCAGGATATTCCCCGAAACGATCCAGCATTTCATCCTGCAGTTCAGCTGTTTCTTTAAGTGTTGAAACTGAACGGAACCTTTTATACATTTCAATCTTCTGATGGCCATCCTGGATATAGGTATCGGGAATGTATGCATCCACTTCCATATCTACTTCAAAAGAGTAAGGCTTCTCTTTCGGAAGATCATCTTTTCTTTCTTCTATAGCCTCTTTCAGCATTTGCGAGTAAAGATCGAATCCGACAGAATCAATGAACCCATGCTGCTGAGCACCTAGGATATTGCCCGCTCCTCGAATGGTCAAGTCGCGCATCGCGATTTTGAAACCAGATCCGAGCTCTGTGAATTCTTTAATAGACTGCAGTCTTTTCTCTGCTACCTCTGTGAGGACTTTATCTTTACGGTACGTGAAGTAAGAGTAAGCAACCCTGTTGGAACGGCCGACCCTTCCTCTTAATTGATACAGCTGTGAAAGTCCCATTCGGTCTGCATCGAACACAATCAGTGTATTGACATTCGGAATATCTACACCTGTTTCAATGATGGTCGTCGTGACGAGAACGTCATATTCACCATCAAGAAAGCTAAGGATGATTGATTCCAGTTCATTTTCGTTCATTTTTCCATGAGCGAAAGCAACCCTGGCATCCGGGACAAGCATGGAGATTTCCTCCGCCTTCCTTTCTATGTCCTCCACGCGGTTATAAAGGAAGTATACCTGTCCGTCCCTCGCAAGCTCCCTCTCGATCGCTTCTTTGATCAGGGCACCGTTATATTCCATAACATACGTCTGGACCGGGAATCGATTTTCCGGCGGCGTTTCAATGACAGATAAATCCCTGACACCAAGCATGGACATATGAAGAGTTCTTGGAATCGGTGTCGCTGTTAAAGTAAGGACATCGACATTCGTTTTCAACTGCTTGATCTTTTCTTTATGAGTGACTCCGAACCTTTGTTCTTCATCGATGATTAACAGACCAAGGTCTCGGTACTCAATATCTTTAGACAGGATCCTGTGTGTTCCAATCACCACGTCAACTGTTCCCGCCTTGATTCCTTTGATTGTTTCTGTTTGCTGTTTCTTCGTGCGGAAGCGGCTCAGAAGACCTACTTCTAGTCCGAAATCCTGAAATCTTTCTTTCATCGTTTCGAAATGCTGCTGTGCCAAAATAGTTGTCGGCACGAGCAAAGCCACTTGCTTTCCATCCGCCACAGCTTTGAAGGCAGCTCTGATTGCCACTTCTGTTTTTCCATAACCAACATCACCGCAAAGCAGGCGGTCCATCGGTCTTTCTCTTTCCATATCCATCTTGATCTCATGAATGGATCGTATTTGATCCTCTGTTTCCTGATAAGGAAAGGATGTCTCAAATTCCCTCTGCATGTCGCCATCAGGCGAGAACGCATACCCTTTGGAAGCTTCTCTTTCCGCATAAAGTTTGATAAGATCATCCGCGATATCCTGTACAGAAGATTCGACTTTATTCTTGACTTTCTTCCATTCAGTTCCGCCAAGTTTATAAAGCTTCGGCTCCTTGCTTTCGGAAGCCACATACTTTTGAACAAGGTCAAACTGTTCAACCGGTACATACAGCTTGTCAGTACCCTGATACTTAATATGCAAGTAATCCTTATGAACCCCATTGATTTCAAGGGTTTCAATTCCCAGATACTTACCGATTCCATGATTGACATGAACAACATGGTCACCGATTTTTAACTCGGAATAACTCTTGATTCTCTCCGCATTGGAAAGCTTTTGTTTGCGGGGAGCTTTCTTTGTCTTTTTATTAAAAAGCTCTTCTTCAGTAAGAACCGCTATTTTCATCATCGGAAGTTCAAATCCGTTAGTAAGATGTCCACTGATAATCTGCGACTGCCCAATTAAAAGCTTATCATTATCCGATGTCACCGCTACCTCAATATCATAATCATTCAACACCCGCTGAAGCTTCAACTTCCGCTCCTCATCAGGGCCTAACAGAATGATAGTGAAGTTTCCTTTTTTCCATCGGTCCAATTCCGCTTTCAATACATGCATCTGTCCATGGAAGCTTTGCATTGGCTTGCTTGAAAGATTAAAAATGTTCTGCGGACTGGTGTTAGGGATATGCCGCAGGAACAATGAGAAATAGACCTTCGGCAGACTGGATTGAACCAGCAGCTTCGAAAGGTTGTGTGAGACTTTAGCATCATGGACGATTTCGCCTTCTGATAAAAGAGACGTATGCCAGTCCGCTTCTTCTTTCTCCAACGATTCTCCCATTTCCTGGACTCTTCCCAACTCATCTAGGAAAAACATTCCCCCTTCTGGAAGATAGTCTAGTAAGCTATCAGCTTCGTCATAGGCAAACGATAGATATTTATAAATAGCTTGAGGTTTTTGGCCGTTTCTCAACTGTTCTAATTCATAGCCGATATTCTGTGAGAGACGTTCTTTCACCAGATCACTTTTAACTTTTTTTAAACTTTTGGAAAGTCCTGTTTCCAGCCGGTCGATGATATTTTCCAGGTGTTGTTCCTTCATGATGGTTTCTGATGCAGGACCAATGTGCACTTCCTTCAGCTTTTCTATGGATCTTTGATCTTCCAATGAAAACGAACGAATTGAATCAATCTCTGTATCAAATAACTCGATTCTGACCGGTGTCTCCAATGTATGGGGGAAAATATCAAGAATTCCGCCACGCAAGCTGAATTCGCCTGGTGTACCGACCATTTCATTTCGCTGGTAGCCCATCAATAATAATTGATCCAGTAGTTTGTCCAACTGGACATCTTCTCCCAGCGTAAAGGACAGCTGAAGCGATTTCCATAATGATTTCGGCGGCAGTATTTTCCTCAATCCTGCTGCCGGCACAACATACACTCCACTCTTCTCCATAGCAAGCTTGTTCAGAACTTCAATTCTTTGCGACTTCAGCTCCGGGCTGGCCACGCTGAGTTCAGCCGCAATCAGCTCATTGGCTGGATATAGGAAAACTTCTTCGTCAGATAAGAACTGAAGAAGATCGTCATAAATTTTTTGTGCCTGCAGCAGATTGTGGGTAAGAACAATCGCCGGTTTCCCTGTTCTGCGAAACATAGAGGCAATGAACACGCTTCTTGAAGATCCAGACAACCCTGCAACAAGCTGTTCTTCCAGTCCCTCTTCCACACCTGCAGCCAGGGCCTGCAATTCTTCATTTTGTCCAATAAATCCTAAAATACTTTTCACGGAGCAGCCTCCCCTCTATTTGCTTTTCTATTTATTATGCATACCATGACACTCTGCGTAATTATGTTAAAGAACTGTCTACTCAAACAGCTAATAGTCTATCAATAAAGCTGACAGCAAATGGATAGAATCTATGGAATCAACTTAATTGCACACCACTTTTAAAAGATTGCTGTGTTGCGCTAACTGACTTCACTTTGCTTTTCGCAGGGATAACCGCAGCTGCAGTTGTTCACCATCCTGAGGAATGAGTAAAACTCTTGCGAAATCAGCTGCTTTATCAGGAACCTGTCTTTCACAATAGAAAAATGCTTTGGTATAGACCAAAGCCCATTAGTGGATCAGATAATCGGATTGGTGGTAATCCGGATTGCGATTCAGCGACTCCTGGCAGTCCTCGCAAATCGTCTTGATACGGATGTCTCCATTTTGTTCATATGATACCATATCCATTCGGTCCTCATCTGAAAGTGTATGCAGACCGATCTGCTCAGAATGCACAGACACTTGATTCAAGCTTCCAACTTTATAACCGCAATGGCGGCAAAGATAATGAATCGCCATCTTCATCCTCCTTCAATAACACTACTGCTATTATTATGAACGTGTTAGGAAGGAGTTATACAAAGACAGATTCAGTTAAACTTATTCATGACCTCAAGGAAAGGCTTTCCAAGCCATTCTTCACATGCATCAGCACTAGAAGCAATGACATCCTGCATTATTTCCCACTCTTCCCCTGTGAATTTCCCCAAAACATAATCAGGTACCTTCATACCGCTCGGCGGACGGTCTATGCCCACCCTTATTCTGTTAAACTGCTGAGTTCCTAAGTGTGCAATGATGGACTTCATGCCATTATGACCACCGGGACTCCCTTTTTGGCGCAGTCTGACTTTCCCTACTGGCAAATCCAGGTCATCATAAATCACCAGCAGGTCCTCTTCATTAATATCAAAGTAATTCATCAGAGGAATGATGCTTTCACCCGATAAGTTCATATATGTAAGAGGTTTTAATAATATGACCTTTTCTCCATTATGATGGATGCTAGTGAAGACCCCTTTAAATTTTGATGTATTCAAGGGACTGCCCAACCTTTTCGCCAATTCATCTATTATTTCAAAGCCAATATTATGTCTTGTGCGATCATATTGCGACCCAGGGTTTCCAAGTCCAACGATTAACTTCATAGTTTCCACCTCATTCTACTGCACTTTCAATACTCTAAGTATAAACTATAAAAGACGCAACCCGCAAAAGGCTGCGCCTGAAAATTTATTTTATTCTTCTTTTCCTTCACTCTCGCTGCTTGCTTCTGTCTCACGACCTTCCTCATTGTCAGGAGTACCTGGTTCCTGTTCTTCACCGGAACTGATTTCTTCCTCCTGGCGAGGAGCAAGGACTGAGGCAATCGTCTGCTCATCTTCTGTATTGATCGTGAAAGAGTAGTTGGCTTTGATATCGCCGACTGTAATGGTATCTCCGACTTGCAGCTCAGAAATATCAACTTGCACGCTATCAGGGATATCAGACGGTTTAGCTGTTACGGAAACATCATGCAGCGGCTGCTGCAGCACTCCGCCATCCTTCACGCCTGCTGATTCACCAACAAGCTCAACACGTACATCCGCATCCATTTCAGTTGACATATTAACAGCAAGGAAGTCTGCATGGATGACAGCATCCTTGATATGATCCTGCTGATAGTCACTCAGCACCACATTTTGTTTCTTTCCATCAATATCCAGAGAGATAATCCCGTTTCGTCCTGCCTCTCTCATCGTTTTAATAAATGCGATGGAGTCAATGGAAATCGGTGTATTGTCGACTTTATATCCGTACACTACTGCAGGAATACTCCCTTGATGTCGAAGTTTAGTTAAATCAGATCTCTTGTCGCCTTTGCGGCCACTAGCTTTCAATTGTACAGCCATGAATAAAACCCCTTCCTCAGTTTTCTATAATAGTCTCTATATAAAAAATACCCTAAATTAGGGAATATTAAACAGGTTCTTCTTAAATTGTACTCTATTTGTTGGGATAGTCGGCTTTTGTTCCTCCCGGGAACAAGTAGCACGCCATAAAAAATGACATAGCTCGCCAAACCACTTACTGCTTTTAACTAGCCGTGTACTGCACAGAACATGAGCACCTTGATCAGCCCGACAGGCAAGTTTTTTTGAAGAGATAAAAGGCGGTCTTTCCCTTTATTCTCTTCAAGAACACTTGACCCGGCGGGGTCGGACCCTGGTGCGCTGAAGCTGGACACGAATATCTTAGTTTAAGCTTTCCTCAAGGATGGATTTTATAAATACCTTAACATAAGAAAAAGCAGCGTGAATTCGGATAAACGAATCACACTACTTTTCAATAATAGTTCTTGTTGTTTAGTATTTAGCGTTCACCACGCCAAGTTATCCAATAATGATCAATCGAATAATGTACTTACAGATTTTTGCTCATAAACACGGATGATAGCTTCACCGATAAGAGGAGCTACTGAAAGCAGTGTAATTTTATCAATCAATTTTTCTTCAGGCAGACTAATGGAGTTCGTTACAATCAATTCTTTAATTTTTGAGTTTTGAATTCTTTCGATAGCAGGTCCTGAAAGAACCGGATGTGTACAGCAAGCGTAAACTTCTCTTGCACCATTTTCTATCAAGGCATTGGCTCCAAGCGTGATCGTACCAGCTGTGTCGATAATATCATCGATCAGGATGGCAATCTTACCATCAATATTACCAACAATGTTCATGACCTCTGAAACGTTTGGCTTTGGACGGCGCTTATCAATGATCGCAATCGGTGCTTTCAATCTATCCGCCAACTTGCGGGCTCTTGTCACTCCGCCATGGTCAGGGGATACAATGACCACATCCTCTGACTTCAATCCTTTTTCTAGGAAGTAGTCACCGAGGATAGGTACACCCATAAGATGGTCGATCAGAATATCAAAGAAACCTTGAATTTGCGGTGCATGAAGATCAAGGGTGATGACACGCGTAGCACCAGCTGTTTCTAAAAGGTTTGCCACAAGCTTAGCTGTGATTGGTTCACGAGCGCGCGCTTTACGATCTTGTCTGGCGTACCCATAGTACGGCATAACAATGTTAATTGTTCTAGCAGAAGCTCTCTTAAGGGCATCCACCATAATCAGCAGTTCCATCAGGTTTTCGTTAACAGGAGAACTAGTGGACTGGATGACAAATACGTCACAGCCGCGGATACTTTCATCAATGTTGATTTGGATTTCTCCGTCGCTGAATTGATTTACTGTACATTGGCCAAGCGGGACCCCTACTTCTTTCGCAATTTCTTCCGCTAGTGCAGGGTTTGAATTCAAAGAAAAGATTTTCAATTTAGAATTAGAGTAACTGTTAGGCATGACAACCTCCAAATTAGTTGTTGTTAAGATTTAATTTATTGACATAGTTCTCTTTATTCACTTGACGGGCTCTGGCAATGGAAAGGGATTCTCCCGGCACATCCTGTGTAATTGTGGAGCCGGCAGCAACATAGGCGCCTTTTCCAATGTTCACAGGGGCAACAAGGTTTGAGTTGCAGCCGACAAAAACACCGTCTTCAATCTTAGTGAGATGTTTGTTCTTTCCGTCATAGTTGACCGTAATGGATCCACAGCCGATATTGACGTCTTCTCCAACTTCAGCATCACCAATATAGCTTAAGTGGGAAGCTTTACTGCCTTTTCCGAATGTCACTTTCTTCAGCTCGACAAAGTTGCCGATTTTCACTTCGTCCATAATCTGCGACTGAGGACGGATATGAGCGTATGGCCCAATATTCACATCTGATCCAATTTCACTGTCATGAGCAACAGATTGTTTGATCACTGTATTATTACCGATTGTGCAGTCTTTGATCTCGGTATGAGGGCCAATTTCGTTATCTTCACCGATTACGGTACTGCCTTTGATCACTGTCCCCGGCTGAATGACTGTATCGCGGCCGATTTGTACATCCGCTCCGATATAGGTGGTATTCTCATCAACGAATGTGACGCCGTTTCTCATATGCTTTTCGTTAATGCGTTTTTTCATGATTTGCTCAGCTTGTGACAAAGCAACACGATCATTTACACCCAGTGTTTCTTCAAAGTCATCCGTTTGGTAGGCACTTACAACTTCGCCTTCTGCTTTCAGGATCTCGATGACATCCGGTAAGTAGTACTCACCTTGGCTATTATCATTAGATACTTTTTTTAATGCCTTAAAAAGAGCTAAGTTATCAAAGCAGTATGTTCCTGTGTTGATTTCCCTCACCTGACGTTCCTCTTCGGAAGCATCCTTGTGCTCTACAATCTTTTCCACAAGACCCTCTTCATTGCGGATGATCCTGCCATAGCCTGCAGCATTTTCCGGTTTCCCTGTCAAAATGGTTGCTTTAGCCTGCAATTCGTCATGATGTTTTAAAAGCGCTTGCATAGTTTCAGCTTTGATAAGCGGTGTATCTCCGCAGATAACCAAGGTCGTGCCTTCGAGACCACTCAGCTCACCTTCTGCCTGCATGACAGCATGAGCAGTACCGAGCTGCTCCTCTTGCAATGCAAATTCGCTTTTTCCTTCGAGGTGGGTCTGAACAAGTTCAGCACCATGCCCAACGATTGTAACCGTCTTATTTATATCAAGAGTCGTAATTTGATCAACTACATGTTCTACCATCGGTTTATCACAAACCGGGTGCAGCACTTTATATAATTTGGATTTCATTCTGGTTCCCTGTCCTGCTGCTAAGATTACTGCATATCTATTAGTCATAAATTTAGGGCCCTCCATTATCCTTTTTTCCATTACGAATATATCCTAAAAACCTATATAATTCAAGGAATCTCTATAAAATACACATAATTGACAATGGTGGATCAGTGATATTCTAAAATTTAGGGAGTAAGGAGATGGTTTAGACGGGGATGGGATCTATTTTCTTATACAAAAAAAAGAGCCTTACTTTAGAAGTAGGCTCCTGCTGTCAATATTTTTTTAAGAAGCACTTCCAGCTTCTTCTAGTTCCACTTCTTCCATTTCTCCTAAACGATGATACTCTGTAAGAACGGCTTCCTGTATCTTTCCACGTGTCCCTGAATTGATAGGATGAGCGATATCACGGAATTCTCCATCAGGAGTTCTTTTGCTCGGCATTGCCACAAACAATCCGTTATTACCGTCAATTACACGAATATCATGCACGACAAATTCATTGTCCAGTGTAATGGAAGCAATGGCTCTCATTCGACCATCGGTATTCACTCTGCGTAATCTGACATCTGTTACTTCCACTGTGTTCACCACCTTTTTCCCTAGATGAAATCTACTTAAAATATTCAACGAAAATCTCTCAATTCCTTCTTAATTTGTAAATTTTTTTGAAAAAGTTCCGTTTTTTTTGAATTTTTCATTAAAGAGGTGGTTTAACCGCTGATTTATCGGGAATATTACCAGAATAAAAATTTTGTTTTTCCGTTCAATGCACATGATTCTAAGCAGTCTTTTGAAAATAAACAAACAAAAAACAGGCGCTGCCTCTGTGCACCACCTGTTTTCCCTATTAAAATTACTATTTAACCAGTGCTATTACTTCAATTTCAACTAGGGCGTCTTTCGGCAGCCGTGCAACTTCTACACAAGACCTTGCCGGTTTATGGATATCAAAATACTGTCCATACACTTCATTGATTGCCCCAAAATCGTTCATATCTTTAATAAATACCGTTGCCTTTACTACGGTATCGAGCGAGGATCCTGCTTCTTCCAAAACAGCTGTCAGATTTTTAAAAACCTGATGAGTCTGATCCTCTACTGATCCTTCAATCATTACACCTTCTGCAGTCAAAGGGATTTGTCCTGAACTGTAGAACAAATTGTTGACAATGATTCCTTGTGAATAAGGACCAATTGCAGCAGGTGCTTTTGAAGTGGAAATGCTTCTCATATTAATTTCCTCCCAGTTCAAGAAATGAGATATTTGAATTAAAATAATTTCCTTGTGAAACATTTATTTGTTTTTCTTTTACATCCACATCGGACAATTTAACCAGTGAAATATACTCATCTACCAGGCGCTCATCTGCATTTTCTGCTTCTACAAGGACAGCGATACCTGATAACTCAGCAGAGAACTCATCTAGGAGATTTTTCATCCCATTCACTGTTCCCCCAGCTTTCATGAAGTCATCAACGATCAGGACTTTTGAACCTTCCTTTAAACTTCTCTTAGAAAGGACCATTGTCTGGATACGTTTAGTAGAGCCTGATACATAGTTAATACTTACTGTTGAGCCCTCCGTCACTTTGCTGTCTCTTCTTACGATAACGACTGGGACATTCATATGACTGGCAATGGCATGCGCAATCGGGATGCCTTTTGTTGCCACCGTCATGATGACATCAATATCACGGTCACTAAACGCAGAAGCAAAGAGTTTTCCGACTTTGTCCATCGCCCTGGGATTTCCCAGCAGGTCAGTCATATATAAATAACCGCCTGGCAGCAGACGCTCAGGATTAGCTAAGTGTTTGCACAAATCCCCTATGACCTCTTCAGCATCAAATGATCTTACTTTTGGGATATATCTTACCCCGCCCGCTGCACCCGGGACAGTCTGTACCAAACCAATCCCCCTTGTCTCGAAGGTTTCCTTAATGATTCCAAGGTCTTCACTAATGGATGATTTGGCAGAACTGTAACGCTCAGAAAAGAACGTGAGGGGCACTAATTGATGCGGACGTTCAAGCATATAGTGCGTCATGTCAATTAACCGTTCACTTCTTTTAAATTTCACTTGTTCAATCTCCTTCAAATCCGAATATTATATGCTAAATATATCATTAATATACGGATTTAATCAAGAGGGCCTCGATCACCTTGCATCCTGACTGCAAAAACCTGATCACAAAAACCACGAAGCCCGTTGTATATCCTCGGCAGCCTTGACTCATATTGAACTAGGCCAAATACAGTCGGTCCGCTTCCACTCATTAGTACTGCATCCGCTCCGAACCGCTCCATTTGTTCTTTAATATGCTGCACTTCAGGGTGCATCTTCAAAGTCACAGATTCTAATGCATTTCCTAAGCTGTTACACATAGAATCATAATCACCCTTATCAAGGGAAGACAGCATCCCCTGAGTATCAGGATGGCGAACTTCATTCAGGTTAAGATTTTTATATACATCACCTGTGGAAACTCCTATGGAAGGCTTGGCTAGGATTACCCAGCAGTTTGGCGGTGCTTTTATATGCTGGATTTGTTCTCCTCTTCCTGTTGCCAGCGCCGTTCCGCCGTAGACACAAAAAGATACATCTGAACCGATTTCTGAGCCAAGCTCTGCAAGTTCATCCAAGGTCAGACCCAGCTTCCACAAATCATTCAGTCCCCTAAGGGTCGCCGCAGCATCACTGCTTCCGCCTGCAAGCCCGGCAGCTACAGGAATCAACTTATCAATGGAGATGGAAACTCCTTTTTTGATCCCAAGTCTCTTCTTTAATAAATGAGCCGCTTGATACGCCAAATTCCGCTGGTCATCCGGGACAAATCGATTATGTGACAGAATGGTGATTCTGTCTTCCTTTACCTCTGTCAATTCAATGCGATCAGCCAAATCTATTGTGGTCATGACCATCTCGACCTCGTGATATCCATCCGGACGTTTGTGAAGGACGTCAAGAGTAAGGTTAATTTTGGCTGGTGCTTTTACTAACGTTCTCAAAAATATTCACCTACTTTTATACAAACCAATTCAATGAACATTCTCTTCTCATTGTTAAACACCCATGATTGAGAATTCAATGTCCGATTCGTTCGTTTTATGCTTTCCATGGAAATATCTATGGAAACTATTTTAGCATATTACTTCTTTGGCATGCTGCAAAACCCTCACTTTTTTGTATTGTTAGTTTCATGCTAGCCTTTTATAAGAAAGATAATTCATACTGACTAATTATTTCAGAGGAAAATTTCAGATATGTAGGCATTTCCAATCAGTATGTGGAAAAAGGACTGGACAGAAGAAATATCTTCTGTCCAGTCTCTCTACGGCAAATTAGCAAATTATTTTATCAGCAGTTCAGGAATTCTTATTGATCATTCCTCTTTGCGCAAGTTCGACAGCTCTTTTTACCATATTACCGGCATCCTTAGATTTTATGCCTCCCCAACCTTCCTGCTGGACAGTATCATAAAATCCGAGCTCCTTTGCAATCTCTTCCTTCAGATGCTCTGACATCATACCTCGATTTCTGCTCATATTAAATTCCTCCTTATTTTAAGGGCCGTATATTTAGCATGAGCAGTAGATGGGTGTTTGTTACGAGGAGATTATCTCCTGAAATACCAATAAAAGCGGTTTCACTCCGCCTTGTGTGCCGGTCACTTGCTTAGAATTCTAAAATTATAAACGCTTGGATATAGCATACTTTAAGAAAAATTCCTGATGACGGGGGGCTGGGTTAGTTAATTTGTTCGATTATTGGGGATTGCTTTTTCCGTTGCGAGATACATCTTAAGGGCTGTTTTTCTTTTGATGTATCTCGCAACGTTATTTTTTTATGTATTTCAGAGTCCCTGCAGACGTCCGTCGATAGACTGATTTTAAGGCAAATAAAAAAGCAGTAAACGTGTCGTTTACTGCTCGAGGATCATTGCTCCTGCTGTTTCATCATAGAAAGTCAACTCAACTGTATCTGTGAGTACATCTGCATAGCTGTAAGAAACTCTTTCAAACGCATTTTCATCTTGATCTAATTGAACGACGAATACTGAAGGGTAAGTTTCCGCTAAGACACCTGACCGTTCGATTGTTTTACGACGTCCGCCATTGGCTTTAAGCATCAAGCGTTTTCCTAAATTAGAATCAAGGGATTTTTTTATGTCGGCTAATGTTTTTGGCATTACGCTTCCACCTCACTATAGATAGTATAACACGGTATGTATCTAAAGTCAAATAAATTTATAATTTTATCAATAACTTTTAATCCCTGTCAATGCTTTTCAATCAACAAAATGCTTTTTTTTTCAACAAGTTTAGCATTACCTGAAAGATAACATAATATGTAAGTGTTTTTCTCCCGCCTTTTCGCTATTATTTCCAAAGAACTTGTCGAAAAGTCTTTCCAGTAAGTCATCTTCGCAATAATTATTGCTATCTAAGGAACTGCCTGCGTTATTTACTTTACTAATTTCCCGCTAAAAAATCGTGCTTATCTATATACCCTAAACATAATAAATTTACACATTTCTCGATTCAGAAAAGGTAGTGAAGGCAATACTTCCTTTTTGGAATGAGCCTAATAGAAAGAAGCCGTAATGAAGGTTGTTCATACGGCTGTCTATTCTTACTCCTCTTCCACCGGCTTATAAGGCATGCCTGTTCTCAGCACACCACGGGTCTCTATCCCGCCAAGCCCTTTATCTCCTGTCAGAGTATTTCTTAAAATGTCCCATACGTTGACCGGCTCTGTAAATGCCGTAAAGCTGATTTTGGCCACAATATATACTGGATCCAGGGCATGTATATTGACCCGCAGCGGAGAACTTGCAAAGTTGGCTCCCGCATGGATTAGAGATTCAAAATGTGATTGGCAGGCACCTGCAAAGATCACCAGCTGATCGAGATGCGGAACCCGTCTCCTTGCTTCCTTCACTGTATTGACGAAGTAACGGGAGTGACGGTAGGCATTTATATCAGATTTTTTGCCCTTCGCTTTTGTATACGCGTCGTGGCCGGTGATGACAAGGATGTCCGGTCGGTATCTGTCAATAAGAGCCCCGATCTTTTCGGGCATTTCCTTTTCATTGCAATGAACCCCTGTGACGGGAACACCTATTTTCTCATATAAATCCAAGCACTTTTGAAGATATGACTGATCTCCATCAAGGTGGAGCACTTTCCCTGGAATCTGGAAGTAATTGTACTCCTCACGGTAAGCATTCGTTGAATAGTACTCCTGCTTCTGTTTCTGCAGATCAATATCCTGCTGAAATAACTCCAGCGATTGCTCTTCCATTGATCTAAACTCCAAAGTCCTGCGCTTATATTCACGGGGGTCGATAAGCTCTAAGTCTTCAAGCGGCGCATCTGCAACCAGCCTGTAATCTTCTCCATATAGTATCGCCGTTTTACAGCCGTCTGACTCCATGATGTCAATTATGCGAAACAAAATATCACATTGATGAGACCTCCGGCCGACGATGGCATTGACCTCTAATTTCACTGGCGTCAACTCCATTGGATAGTGCATCCTTTAAATAAATCTTCCTTTAGTAACCTATGCATCCGCCCGAAATCTGTGTCTTTATAAAACGCTCTTTCCGCAAAGATTGTGGCTGTTTAAAAGTAAAGGATTGCAGCGAAAGGGGAGGAGGGGTATATAACATTCAAAAGCAACAATCTCTTAGAAAAGAGCTTTATAAAATGATGTAGAACATAGAAGGAAATCTAAAAGCATTATCGAAAATATTAGATATTACCTTTAAAGGGGGAAAACAGATGTCTGAATTTATTTCACACATAGCAACACTGGAAATTCCGGTCAGAAGCCTTGAAACAGCTATTCCATTCTATGTAGAAGTCGCAGGCGCAGAAGTTGAGTTCAAAGGCGAGAGAAATGCTATGCTGACATTTGGAAAAAAAGGGGTGCCGACCATTTTCCTGGTTGAAACCAATGAAACGAACCGTTTATTCTTCAGAAATTCTAATAATGACATTGAGCACAGTATCATTGATTTCTATACAGCCGACTTACAAGGATTTCACAACTGGCTGCAAGACAAGAACATCGAAACAGGTCCTTTAAATATCGAAACTGAGCATGGATATGGGGGATTTGGATTCAAGGATCCTGATGGAAATCATTTAAGTGCAACCAACGTATTACATAAAGGACAATAACAAAAGGGCAAGCGCCACATTCAGCGTCGTGAAGCCGCACGATTGGTGCGGAAATCCATCACTCTTAAAGCAGCCACATTCTTTCGAGAAGAGCGAATGAACACCACCTCTCTTACACAGCCTATTCAAAAGTTGGTAACAAAAGAACAAAGGACCGGCAGATAACCGGACCTTTGTTCTTTGTTGAGACTCTTTCGTGAAAATTGCTGCTATTTAATCTAAAATTCGAAAGATACCGTCATAACTCACTGAAAATATCCTGGTAAGCACATAAAAGAAAAGAGCTATTTCCTTCGAGTTAAAAATCTAAGTATCCGGGGAAAATCCACTTCTTAGGATTTTTGGAAATAAGCAGTATACCTAAACAGCCTTATTGAAAATGAGGAAGAAGCTCGTTACTGAGATCTGCAAATTCTTGAATACTGAGAGTCTCTCCCCTTCTCCCTGGGTCAACCCCTGCTTTTTCCAGGCAGGCTATAATCTCTTCTTTTTTCTGTTTTCCATCAGGAAGCTGGCTTGTGAGATTATTAAGAATCGTCTTCCGCCTTTGAGCAAAAGAAGATCTGGTCACTTTGAAGAAAAACTCTTCATTATCCACTTGGGCTGCAGGCTTGTCTCTCTTCATCAGTCTGATAACAGCAGAGTCGACGTTAGGCTGCGGCATGAATACCGTTTTTGGAACGATCATGACCGTCTCTGCTTCTGTATAGTACTGTATCGCGATGGAAAGCGAGCCATACTCCTTAGTCCCTGGTTTAGCCGCTATCCTGTCTCCGACTTCCTTCTGAAGCATCACACAAATCCCCTTGATTGGCAGCCCTTCTGTTAACAGCTTTAAAATGATAGGTGTCGTAACATAATACGGCAGATTGGCAACCACCATGATTTCTTCGAAGCCGGCCAATTCCTTCTCAATCATTCCCTGTACATCCGCCTTTAAAATATCTTCGTTTACGATCGTTACATTATCATAGGGAGACAACGTATCAGCCAGGATTGGCAGAAGCCTATGATCGATTTCAAACGCCAGGACTTTTCCAGCCTTCCTTGCCAAATGCTCCGTAAGTGCACCAATTCCGGGACCGATTTCAATAGCAGCTGTTTTTTCTGTAACCCCTGCATAATCAGTGATATTTCTTAATATATTGGGGTCAATCAAGAAGTTTTGACCGAGGCTTTTTTTAAAAGCAAAGCCATACTTTTTCAGTATCTCTTTCGTTCGTATTGGCGTAGCAATATCTTTATGCATGTGTTTCCTCCTGTAATATGGTTTGAATTGCTTCTGCAAACTCCTCTTGCTTAATTTCAAACATTTTTAATCTCTTATGAAGCTGTTTACCATTGGTATATCCAATTCGCAACAATTCTCCCAGCCGCTCTCTTCTTTCTTTCGCCCTGTGTCCACCGATCAATCCCGCAGTAATCAAATCATCTACACTGATCTCTTCTTCATAAGATTCATTCATTAAGTGAGCTTCTTTTAAAGCCTCTTGAATGACAGCAGGTGAAGCATGCTCCACCCCTATCCCTCTTCCTCTTTTTGGCAGGGCATCACTTTTGGTGATGAAGGCATGCTTGCATCCGGGCACATGGTCGTTCACAATTTTCCTTATACGTTCACCAGGATAATCAGGATCAGTAAAAATAATGATCCCCCTCTTTTCCTGAGCATGTTTAATTTTTAATAAAGTTTCCTTAGAAACCGCTGATCCATTCGTTTCAATAGTGTCTGCAGCAACAGCGCGCTGTATGGCAGTGGTGTCGTCCCTTCCCTCCACCACAATTATTTCTTTAATTTTCATATTTCCTCCAAAATAATTGAAACATTTTTGTAGTCATATTCGTCTAATTAGTAACAATGAATTTTGCTTATAAAGATTATTATATCGCTTTCCCTCCTAAAGAGAAAAGAAAGTTGTGTAATTACTGCTATTGGCACTTAAGAAAAGCGCAAGCGCAACACCCTATTCAGCTACAAGAGGCAAAGGTTCCCAGAGGAGAGATCCTCGTGATTTGAAGATTAGCGTGGATACATTAGTTAAAGTTCTCCATTAAGAATGGATTCAAAAAATTCCTTAATAACAAAAAAAGCAGGAGGATTTCCCCCTGCCTTACAAATATCTATTAGTTCAATATCTTGATTTTCACTTGTTTCCTGCCCCAGCGGTAAGCATCGGACTTGGAAGGGAAAAATACGTCAATTTTGTTTCCTTTAATTGCTCCTCCTGTATCAGCAGCAACTGCATATCCATAGCCGTCTACATATACTTTTGTCCCCAATGGAATGACAGATGGATCTACAGCGATTACTTTCACTCCAGGATTTGCTCTAAGATTGATTCCAGTAGCCGTAATACCTGAACACCCGTTACAGCCCGCTGTGTAGGCCGTGGAGCTCACATAAAACTCATTACCTCCACTGCTGGGAGCTGAACTTGTTGAGGAACTTGTTGCAGCACTCGATGAACTGCCGCGGGAAACTTGGGCAACCAATACCTTTGTTCCAACGCTGACAATTTTATCCTGGCTTTCCTTAACGGTCTTCTCACTGAGAAGCTTCCGGGAAACCTCTTTGCCATTTTCTTTCACAACTTCATACTTCTTTTCGATCAATCCCTGCTGTCCAGCTTGAACTACTTCTTCTTTGCCTTTGGTAAGGTCAGAGTCCTGGCGGGTCACTACAGCAAAATCTTTTGGTTCTTCCACTACATCGGTGACTTTTTCAACTCGAACGACATTTATGACATCATTTGCTTTAACAGTGCTGTCTAAATTGGGTTCCACCCGGTCTTCATCCGTAAGTATGATTCCTTGTTGCTTTAAAAAGTCAGCGACCGTAGTCGAAGTTGACCATGCAGCCTTTTCGCTTCCCCCATCTACTACTTTTACAGGGAATGCCGGTGCAATCTCAACTTTTGTTTTCTCCGTCACTTCTTCGTCAAGGCTTACATTGATCTTGTCATGTTCGCCAATTTCAATCTTCTCATCTGTCAACAGTTCCTTGACCGTTCCAGCTGTCGTCCAGATCTTTTTCGTTTCATTTCCAATCTTGATTTCCACTTGCTTCGCTGGTTCCCAAACTACTTTCATGTTATTCGTAACCTCGGTTGCTTCTGTAGGGTACAAATAGTCTTCTGATTGAAAAGGAATCTCTAAATCTTGCAAAATATCTTGTATGGTTTTTGCGTGTGTCCTAACTTCTTGTTCTTCGCCATTCAAAGTCAGAGCGACCGACTTCTTTGTTCCTTCAAACAGAAGGTAACTGAATACTGCCGCAAAGGCTATTATACTCACGGTCAGAATGGCCCATTTCCTTTTTTTCATCGACTTGGAAAACAGGTTTTTCATGTTCTCATCACTCATGAAAAACGCCTCCTTTTCTCGGAGTGATTATATTAGACTAGTTACACACTTGTCAAGCCTACCCCCTTAGTTTATGAGTCTAGCAATTTTGGGAACGTATCGCCATTATGCTTAAACTTATAGAAAAAAGGAAGGATAACTTCTCGACATGGTTATCCTATGATAGAGCTGATAAATGTAGAACTTTCGTTTTTTTATCCTTTGTAGGACAAGCTTTCCCAAACCTCGACAAAATCAGTTATCAATCTATGCCGAATATTTTTTTTGCATTTCGGGTTGTTTCTTCTGCAACCTTTTCAAAAGAGACACCTTTCAGCTCAGCAATTTGCTCAGCAACCAACTTGACATAAGAGGGTTCATTCCGTTTTCCCCTGTATGGGTGTGGAGCAAGATACGGACAATCTGTCTCGATCAGCAGCTTTTCAAGGGGTATCTCTTCTGCTACCTCCTTAGGTTTCTTGGCATTCTTGAATGTCACCGGTCCGCCAAGTGAAATAAGGAAGTTCATATCCACGCATTCACGTGCCGTTTCTGGGCTGCCACTAAAGCAATGCATAATGCCGCCAACCTCTTTAGCGTCTTCTTCATGCAATATGTCCACGATATCTTGGGTGGCTTCTCTGTTATGTATGATGATTGGCAGACGCACTTTCTTAGCAAGCCTAATCTGTTTACGAAATGCTTCCTGCTGTATTTCCTTCGGCGATTTATCCCAATGATAATCCAGGCCCGTTTCACCAATCGCAACTACTTTCTCGTGAGATGACAATTCTTCAATCCATCTTAAATCCTCATCGGTCATATCAATTGCATCAACCGGGTGCCATCCTATGGCAGCGTAGAGAAAATCATACTGCTCGACAAGTTCCATTGCCTTATTGATCGTAGGGCGGTCAAAACCCACAACCACCATATTCTCCACACCTGCATTCTTAGCTCTCTCGATGACTTGCACTAAATCTTCACTAAATTGTTCAGCATTCAAGTGAACATGGGTATCAAACAACATAATTGTGACTCCTTTTATTAATATTATTTTACAATATTCTTTTATGACAAGCTTCTCACTTATGTAACGTTTTTCTAACAAATTCCAATTCAAGTTAACTTTTCCTGTAAACGAAAATATAAAAGGCGCACCACCAAGCAAAGTTATTGTTACCCTATACTTTACACATTAAACATTTATTGGAAGTGTTGTTAGGAGTTCCTTAGCATCTTTGTAGTAAGCTTGTTGTGATTTAAAAAGCGTTTTAAATAAAAATAATGCTATTTCACGGTTAGTTAATCTCCGCTTCTAAAAAACCTTTGAGGAAATTATCCAAACTAATCCACCTGAAAAACTTTCTGCGAAAGACTGGCTACTCTCTATAGCCCACCTTGTTACTCAGGGCAAACTATAAATCTTTAGAAAGAGAAAGAGAGTGTTTCACGTGAAACACTCTCTTAGAGGGGTTACTTCACTTTTGCTCCGTTGGCCAAAGTTTCGTCCACGCTTGCCAATGCAAGCACACCGTCTTTTTCGCCTGCCAGAATCATGCCTTGTGATAATTCACCGCGCAGTTTGACTGGCTTAAGGTTAGTCACACATATGACTTTCTTTCCAACCAAGGCTTCCGGCGAGTAGAACTTCGCGATGCCAGACACCACCTGGCGTTTTTCATAGCCCAGGTCAAGCTGGATTTTCAGCAGTTTATCTGCTTTCTTCACCGGCTCCGCATGAGTGACTGTCGCTACCCTTAAATCAACCTTCAGGAAATCATCAATTGTGATTTCCTCGGCTTCCGGTGCTTTTTCTTCTTTTGCTTTTTCTTTTTTTGCTTTTTCTTCTTCTGCCGGTTGAGGAGCTGTTCCGCGCATCTTTTCTTGAATAAATTCAACCTCTTCAGCAATATCCAAGCGAGGGAAGATCGGCTCTCCCTTTTTAACAACCTTCGTGCCAGCTGGTATCATACCGAACTGTTCGAGGCTTTCCCACGTAGTCAATTCTTCCTGCACTGAATTCAATTGTTCAAAGATTTTCTTTGGCGTTCTTGTCAGGAATGGTTGCAGCATAACAGCTGAACGGCGCAGCGTTTCTGCTAAGTGGACCATCACATTTCCAAGTTCCTCTTTCTTCTCATCATCCTTGGCAAGTACCCACGGCTGTGTTTCATCTATATACTTATTCGAGCGGCTGATTAGCTGCCAGAGACTCGATAATGCAACAGAGAATTCCATATTCTCCATGGCTTCCTCGTATTGTTTCACTGTTTCTTCATTCACGGCTAAAAGCTCTTTGTCAAATGGTCCTCGAGATCCTTTGTATTCTGGAATTTCACCATTGAAATACTTATTGATCATAGCTACCGTACGGTTTAGCAGGTTCCCTAGATCATTTGCCAGATCAAAGTTGATTCTTTCGACAAATCCCTCAGGAGTAAAGACACCATCAGCACCAAATGGAACTTCACGGAGCAGGTAATAGCGCAAAGAATCTAAACCATAGCGGTCAATCAGTGTGACAGGATCAACCACATTGCCTTTTGATTTCGACATCTTTCCATCTTTCATTAGCAGCCATCCATGAGCGAACACCTTTTTCGGAAGAGGAAGGTCCAAAGCCATAAGCATGATCGGCCAGTAAATGGTATGGAAGCGGACAATTTCTTTTCCGACTAAGTGTACATCCGCTGGCCAGTATTTAAGGTACTTTGTGTCTTCTTCAGTACCATATCCAAGTGAGGTGATATAGTTGGAAAGTGCATCGATCCAGACATATATAACGTGTTTAGGATCTCCGGGAACCTTGACACCCCAATCAAATGTGGTTCTGGAAACAGCGAGGTCTTCAAGTCCAGGCTTAATGAAGTTATTGATCATTTCATTCTTCCGTGATTCAGGCTGGATAAATTCCGGATTTTCATTATAGTATTGGACAAGTCTGTCTGCGTATTTACTCATTTTGAAGAAATAGGATTCTTCTTTTACTTTTTCAACAGGGCGACCACAATCCGGGCAGTTTCCTCCTTCAAGCTGGCGCTCAGTAAAGAAGGATTCACAAGGTGTGCAGTACCAACCCTCATATTGGTCAAGATAAATATCTCCCTGCTCAAGCAGCCGGCTGAAAATCTTCTCGACAATATCTTTATGGCGTTTCTCAGTCGTGCGGATAAAGTCATCATAAGAAATATCAAGCTTGCTCCATAAGTCTTGAATGCCGGAGACAATGCCATCCACATATTGCTGTGGAGTAATGCCGCTCTCTTCTGCTTTTCTCTGGATTTTCTGCCCATGTTCATCAGTACCAGTAAGATACATAACATCAAATCCGCGCATCCTTTTGTAACGGGCCATGGCATCTCCTGCTACAGTGGTATAGGCATGTCCAATATGTAAATTTCCGCTGGGATAATAAATTGGCGTGGTGAGATAGAAGGTTTTCAACTTTTCCTTCATTTTAAATGTCCTCCCTTATAACTATCAATTTCTTGTATATTTTATCTGACTTACAGTCGTTTCAACAAGAATGAAACCTGTCATTTAATCACTACAATACATACATCATAACCTCTTGTATCCTCAAAATATACCTAATATAAGTTGATTCTGCAACTACCTGAGGGCAGAGAAGAAGCAGTTTCGACAAACAAGCTGCCTTCTTGTCGAAATATGTCGAATAAGGAAGAAGTGTTAACTTTAAATTCGACATTAGTTTACAATTATTTTATGCGTTGAATAATATTGAATTGGTAATTATTCTAATTTGAAAGCTTTTCAAACCTTACTATATCAGCTATTTTTTGAAAATTAAAATATAAAAATTTACAATTTTTATTATTGACGAATTTTGGAATCGCTGTTATTATAGATTCATAATCAAAAATATGTCGAAAAATGACGAATATAAATAGAACATTTTTTCGAGAGGGGATAAATAATAATGAAATCAACTGGAATTGTACGTAAGGTCGATGAACTTGGACGTGTAGTTATACCTATAGAATTGCGCCGTACACTGGGAATTGCTGAAAAAGACTCTTTAGAGATTTATGTGGATGATGAGAGAATCATCTTGAAAAAATACAAACCGAGCATGACTTGTCATGTGACTGGTGAAGTATCTGATGACAACATCAAGCTGGCAGATGGAAAATTAATCTTAAGCCGCGAAGGTGCAGAAAAGGTTATCAAAGAAATACAAAACTCGTTTCAACTTGAAAAATAATAAATAAAAAGTACCCTGCAGAACAGCCTCTTTATAAAGAGGTTTCTCAGGGTACTTTTTTATTGCCTCTATAAGTGCCAAGCCTTTTACCTTGAATCGGGCGTTATTCTGCATAAACAACCAAGTCTTTATCTTCCTTCTATGAACGATAATTTAATCCATTCTTTTGAAGAGCTTGTTTTAATGTGCTAAATGTATTGATCTCTTTGAAATTAATTCCAAGCTGAACAGAGGTCATGGCGACACTGGGCTTTATGCCTGAAAGAGATGTCTCAATGCCCAGAAGAGAAAGAGCCTGTATGATGGAATAGATCTGCTGAGCCACCATGGTATCCACAAGTGGGACTCCGGATAAATCGATGCATAACTTATCTACTTTCTTCTCTATACATTTTATTGGTACTATCTCCATTATCATCCTTGCTCTTTCAGTATCAATATCACCGATCAAGGGAAGTACCGCTATTTTTTCTCCAACAGGTATGATAGGAGCTCCTAATTCTGCGATCAATTCATGCTGAGCTTTCATTCTATCTCTTGTGATATTATAGTACATTTTAGAAAATTCCTGGATCAGCTTGTCAAAGGCAGAGTGGATGGATTGATTGCAATCCAATATCTCTTTCTTTGTTATAAGGTCTTCTTGTTCCGCTACATATGCATCTAAAAACTCCATTATGACGGTCCGGAAATTGTGAACAGCTTCAATTACTTCATATATAGGGGTTCCCAGATCCGCACGGCTTTTAGCCACCATCATTGCCCACTCTTCGCGGTTCTGATGGTATTCTTGTTTATCATCCAGCAGCGAACTGGCGATGGTCTTTGTCGTTAAAGCATTCTGCTTCCTCAAGAGCTCCTCATACGAATCATCTGCATCTACGGAATAAATAGAATTTGCTTTTTTTGTTCTGAGCTTTAACCATTGATCAGCAAGTGCTGTCTGATTTTCAATTAATGCTCTATAGAGTTCTTCTTTACTATTCTTTGTCATATGGTAACTCCTTTGGATGCTCGTTGCATTTAAGTTTTACTAATCTGTTTTCTTGTTGATGGTTTTGGAGGCTGGGTTAATCTCATCCGGTACTAGTGCATCATTCCACATGAAATGCCTGATAGACATCGCGCTTAGGGAGTTCTCTTTCTTTTGAAACTATTTTAATCGCTTCTTTTGAAGAGATTCCTTTTTCTTCTATATAGTGCTGCACATGTTCTGCTGTCGAAAAGTTTGTCCACCATTGCTCCTCCACATCGGGCTCTTGAGTGTCAGTACTGCCCTCAACAATAAGACAGAACTCTCCTCGCACCTCTCCTTCACTGCACCATTCAATGACCTCCTCAAGAGACCCTCGTATGAACTCTTCAAACTTCTTAGTTAACTCTCTTGATAAAACGATTGAACGGTTACCGAGGATTTCTTTCATTTCCTTAAGCGTCTCTTTCAACCTGTGAGGTGATTCATAAAAAATCAAAGTACTGTTCTGTCTTGCAAGGACTTCCAATTCCTTTCGTTTCCCTTTCTTGCTGCGTGCAAGAAAGCCATAAAAGTAAAATGGCTGAGGTACTATCCCCGAGGCTATTAAGGCAGTCAGAGCTGCATTCGCTCCTGGCAGGGGAATCACCGCGATACCTCTATCCACCGCTTCCCTGACAATTTCATAGCCTGGATCTGATATACATGGCATACCGGCATCACTGACAAGGGCAACTGTCTCCCCGTTTTCAATCCTTTCGAGCAATTTTTCCCCGCTGCTCTCTTTATTATGCTCATGATAACTGACTACGAAGGTATCTATTTCAAAGTAATTACATAATTTCTTTGTATTCCTTGTATCCTCAGCGGCAATCACGTTACATTCTTTAAGAATTCTTACTGCCCGAAAAGACATATCCTCAAGATTTCCTATTGGTGTAGGAACCAGGTAAAGGACCCCTGCCCCTGTTTCCTGAAAGCTTTTCTGTGTTTGCAAGCTCTTCACCTTCTTTCTGTTAGGTAAACTTATATTAGTTATCTTGCCCATACAGCATGCGATGGACTTCACTTCCATAACTGCCGTCTTCATTGTAAACAACCAGTGGCTGCAAGACCTTTAAATCAGGACTGCCGTCTTTAATCCCTTCTACCAATACAGTGTTAGCTTCTTTAAGCTTGTTTGGATAAACAAAACGGATCCTTTTTGGTTCGATGCGATACTCTCTCATAAGAGTGAGCAAATCCACCCCTCTGCCTGGCCGGTGTACAAATGCTGCCTTTCCCCCTTGTTTGAGAAGGAAGCTGACTGACCTTACGACATCTTCAAGCGTACACAATAATTCATGGCGTGCAATCGCATAGTGTTCATTACTGTTGATTTTCACTTTTTCACCTTCAGAAAAATAAGGAGGATTACAAGTCACCACATCAAATTTATCGTTACCAAAGTATGCCGGCATATCCTTGATATCACCATGAATCATAGAGATTCTATCTTCTAACTGGTTATATTCAATGCTGCGGCCGGCCATCTCAAATAATCTTTCCTGTATCTCTACTCCCGTAATCGGCACGCTCGTCCTATTGCTCAGCATCAGGGGAATTACACCGTTTCCTGCACATAAGTCAATGATCTTCCCTTTCCGTTTTGGAATATGAGCAAAGTTGGCGAGCAGGACCGCATCAAGGGAAAAAGAAAATACCGCTGAGCTTTGAATGATTCTTAAGTTTTCGGCAAGTAAGTAATCCAGTCTTTCATCTTCTCTTAATTCAACCATTTCTTTTCCTCCATCAGATACTCTCTGTAACTGTTAGTTATGTTTCCGAAAGCAGCATTTAATGCGAAAACAACCGTATGTAAAAACGTAGCCTTCCTGATATCAGGAAGGCTACTATTGAAGCTATTTTTTATTAAGGAAAGATAAGCAGAACAAACAGTCTTCATCTTTACGGGGACTGCCAAAGTGGATATTACAGATATGAAAGCCTTCTTGGTACAACCGTGCAAGGTTATCGTATCCTTCACCTACATCCATTGACTTATCTTCTAAATGAGTCTGTTTTTCCCCTTTCTTTCCTTTACGTGCAGCGCCTTTTGATGAATTTCCTGTTTGCTCCAGTCTTCTGCGCAAATGATCATTCTCCAGCTGCAGAGAATGATTCTCTTCTAAAATCTCCGCTAAAACCTGCTTTAATTCACCCAGCTGCTGGTAAAGCTGTCCTATTTGCTGCTCCATATTACTGACTGAATCAAAGAGCTCCTTTTTATCCACTAACTCCACCCCGTTACTCTGTGGCTTGAATTGAGACGGCACTTTCGCTTGAGATTTCCTCTAATGTAAATTCAAGAACACGTTCGACTTCTTTAATATCCACCTTGATGACACGTTCCAAAATATTAAGGCCGACCACTCTGCCCTTACCCTGTGGCGTACTGATTATCTCCCCTACATCCGGAAGTTCTTCTTTCGCCGCTTCATACTCATCATTTTCATACTTCAGGCAGCACATGAGGCGACCACAAAGTCCGGAAATCTTCGTTGGATTAAGGGAAAGGTTTTGATCTTTTGCCATTTTGATTGATACTGGTTCAAAATCTCCCAGGTATGTCGAACAGCAAAGCATCCTGCCACAAGGACCGATTCCGCCCAGCATCTTCGCTTCGTCCCTGACACCGATCTGGCGAAGTTCAATACGTGTACGGAAGATGGATGCCAAATCCTTAACTAATTCACGGAAGTCCACTCTGCCGTCAGCCGTGAAGTAAAAGATTACTTTATTTCTATCAAATGTATATTCGACATCAACCAGCTTCATATCCAGCTGATGCTCTGTAATTTTTTTGCAGCAGACCTCGTAAGCTTCTTCTGCAGCATCTTTATTTTCCTTGACGGCCATTTGATCCTTATGATCGGCCAATCTTATCACTTTTTTCAAAGGAAGAACCACGTCGTTTTCGCCAACCTGCTTACGGTCAACAACCACTTTACCGTATTCCACTCCTCTGACTGTTTCTACGATTACATAGTCGTTTTTCTCGATTCCCAGTTCACCTGGGTCGAAATAATATATTTTTCCCGCTTTTTTAAAGCGTACTCCTACAACATCGTACAAAGGAAATCACCCCTGTAATTTTAGCACAAGCTGCTCCAATAACAGCTGAGTATTCATATTTGCGTTCAACTTTCGTTTTGCTTCAAGCACAGCCGTCATCTTATCAGACAAACTGTTAGTGGAAACCTGAAGCGCAACTGACTCCCATTCCTGCCTCTTATCCGGGTACACCAGCTTATCTACTTGACCTATCTGTATATACAGCAGATCTTTATATATGAGAAGTATTAGATCCAACGCACGATCTAATTGATGTTTCTCTTTAAAATGCTCGTTAAAATCCTCCTGCAAACTGATCATTGCCTGAAATGGACTTTTGCGGAGGACTTCATACAATTTTAACACTATTATTCTCGCTTGTGCAAACCACTCTTCGCTGCTTAATTCAAATGCCTCTTGGTAATTATTAGTTAAACTGGCGGTCAGTGCAGCCATATTGACATTTATGCCTTCAGAAATCAGTCTTTCCTTTATCAATTCCTTGGGAAGCGGCTGAAAGGATACCACCTGGCATCGAGAAATGATGGTCGGAAGAATACGATGAACCTGCTCTGTGATCAGAATGGCTGTTGTTTCTGAAGAAGGTTCCTCAAGAAATTTCAGCAAGCTGTTTGCTGCATTGGGTGTCATCTTATCAGCATGAGAAATAATATAAATTTTCTTTTTGGATTCTACTCCCATCTTACTGAACTCACTCTGAAGTGTTCTGATTTGTTCCTTTTTAATAGAAAGTCCATCGGGTTCAATCGCATGAACATCCGGATGATTATGATGATTGATTCTTTTACAGTTATTGCATTGGTCACACGCCTTACCATTCACTGGACGATTACATAGCAGCGATTTGGCAAAGAGGACCGCAATTTCTTTCTTCCTTGTTCCTCTTTCTCCCTCAAAGAGATAAGCATGTGCTACTCTCTCTCTGTTGATGCTGTTGGCAAGCATCTGCAGGACAACTGGCTGTATTTCATTAAGTTCTTCCCAGGTCATGGACAACACGATCAACTCACTTACGTATATAAATTAATTAATAGGCCTCTTATCTCACCTATTTTACCTAAAATATCAATCGATTGTTTTTCTTCATCTAATATATCTTCGGTCAGTTCCATCAATCTTTGGTCCACACTCTCCACGGTGTTCAGTTTCCTGCCCTCACCATATTGATTCCACGTATGAGACTGTTTAAGATTCATGCCGTAATCAACCGCTTCTTTCACGAACTTCTTCACCAAGGATTTATATTTGGCGAGATCCTTGAACGTTCTCGATCGGGACAGCCTCTCTCCCGCAGTATTGATATCGCCCATCAGCTTGCCGAGTTGTTCCATCTGCATCTTTTGATCCTGCTTGCTGACGAGCATACCGAATTTATTTGATCCTCCGGCAGTCGCTTTCTGCTCTGTACGTACTTTATCGAGCCCCATGCGGAGATCTTGGTTGATTTTCATTTCCTATTCCCTCACTTCTAAAAATGATGAAACTGTTCAACTGGCAGAACAAAAACGGTTGCGCCGCCAACTTCCACTTCTACTGGATAGGGAACATAAGAATCGGCATTGCCCCCCATCGGCGAAACTGGAGCCACCATTTGATCCCTTGACTTGCAGCTGTCCCTGATGACCTGAAGAGCCTTTTCAACTCTAATATCATCCACACCAATTAGAAAAGTCGTGTTTCCCGAGCGTAGAAAACCACCAGTGCTGGCAAGCTTTGTTGACCTGAAATTATGCTCCATCAGTGCATTGGAAAGACGGTTGCTATCCTGATCCTGAACTACTGCCATAATCATTTTCATCTCTTCCACATCCTCCCTATTATAACTTTCCGTAAATCTGTATATATACCATTATAGCAAGAATATATCCTTCATAATATCTGTTCCTGTTCAAACTTTTAAATAAATGATGGGAATTTCTTCAAATGGGATTAATTATTTTAAAAAATTCTTTCTCCTTATCAAACCAGGGCAATATGACCTTTTTTAGTAAAGGCTCTTTTCGTAAACTTTGTTGCTATTTAATATAAAATTCCGTAGATAACGTCAAATTTTTACCGAATATATCCTGGTAAGCAAGGAAGAAAAGAGCTGCTCTCTCCAGTTAGAGAGAAAAACCTTAGTATTCAGGGATTTTTCCAAAAGCAACAACATCTGTGAAAACAGCCTTAGTAAAAGAAAACCAGTCTGCTATACGACTGGCCTCTGCTCTCTTATATAATTCTCAACGACTTCTAATGCTTGTTCATACACTTCATCAAAAGTCATGCCCGCATTAATTTTCTTGATTCGCTCTGGAAATTTCTCCAGCAGCATCAGATAGCCTTCTCTTACCCGTTCGTGAAAGCCGATTGCTTCCAGGTCCAGGCGATTCACTTCTCTCCCCTTATGTTTCTCGATCCGCTCTAAGCCGACTTGAGGTTCCACATCGAAATAAAGAGTGATATCCGGCATCGTATCACCAATCGCAAATTTATTGATGCTGTAGACTTCCTCCATTCCAATTCCTCTGGCATGACCCTGATAAGCAAGTGAACTGTCCAAGAAACGGTCACATAGAACAATGCTTCCATTCTCAAGTGAAGGGATGACTTTTTCCGCCAAATGCTGCCTTCTTGCAGCAGCATATAACAAAGCTTCCGTTCTCTCATCCATAGCTGTATTCTCAGGGTCGAGAATAACCTTGCGAATTTCCTCTGCAATTGAAATGCCGCCTGGCTCTCTGGTGAGGACGACTCTCTGGCCTTTTCCTTCAAGTTCTTCGGCCATCTTTTTAATGATCGTTGATTTTCCGGCCCCCTCAGGACCCTCAACTGTTATAAATAATCCCTGTCTCATCATTTAACCTCCAAAAGCTGATTGTTACATTATAACTTATATCATCAGCCATTTGCAGATTTAGGCAAAGATGCTGATTTTCCCATCTTCAAGCATGTGCTCTCCTTGAAACTTTCCTCCCTGCTCCCAAAGCCTCTTCAGTTCAGAGATACTCTCTTCTGTGATTTCTTCTCCTGGATAAAACAAAGGTATACCAGGCGGGTAAGGAATCAACATTTCTCCTGCTGTCTTTCCTGCTGCCTCATCTACCGAAACCCATATCTTTTTTTTCTTTCTCATCTCTATAAAAGAATGGCGGAGAGTGGTGACCTTCCTATACTTCCCTAAAAAAATGCGATGGGGACTGTCTTCTGAGGGTGCGATCTCTCTCATACTCATCAATGCTTTTTCAAAAGGAAAGGATATTCCACTTTTGATTAATGGCAATATGAAAAGGACTTGATATGGATCAGCAAGCTCAGCAAAAACGCCTCTTTTCTCCAGCTGCTCCTGAAGTTGATAACCTGAAAGTCCGCTGAGTCTGACCATAATTTTTATCGGGTCAGCACTTTCAATGACTTCATATCCTGAATTTCGAAGCTCCTCTATAAAATCCTTTCTTTTTTCCATAAGAAATTTCGAGTCCTCACTAGAATAAGCAGCAATATAATGCCTGGCATAATCAAGTGACCCCATTATTGGATAAGAAGGACTGCTTGACTGCAGCATCCCTAAGTAGTGCTCGATCCTTTTCTTATCCACCCTCTCATTCCCTATATGCAAAAAAGACCCCATCGTCATGGCCGGCAGTGTCTTATGAGCTGATTGAACAATGACATCTGCTCCCAATTTCAAAGAAGACGGAGGAAATGGATCACCGCAAGAGAAATGGGCCCCATGTGCCTCATCCACAAGTACTTTAATACCATTCTCATGAGCAAGTTCTATCAAACTCTTTATATCGTATACAGTTCCATAGTATGTAGGATAGGTTAAAATTAAGGCTTTGGGGTTAGGATAAAACTTCAAAGCTTCCATGAATGTTGCCTGGGAAATACCTCCTGATACTGTCTTTTGTTCATCAAATTCAGGATGAAGAAACACCGGCTGTACATTGGCAAGCTCCAGTCCATTTATAACTGACTTATGGCAGTTTCTTTGGACAAATACAACATCCCCCTCCTCGCAAACTCCCATTATCATTGCCAGATTTCCAACCGTGCTTCCATTGACAAGAAAGTAGCTCTGCTGCGTTTCATAATGTTCTGTCAGCAGCTCCTGAGCTTCCCTGATGGCATCCTCCGGGGCATGCAGATCATCCAGTCCATTCAACTCCGTTACATCATAACGCAGGGTTCTGCCTGCCAATCCTTTCACCAGTGCTCCATTCTTATGTCCTGGAACGTGAAAAGACACTGAATCTTTATCTATATGCTTTTGCAGGGCCTCAACTAAAGGCATCCTGTTTTGATCTCTCATATAAAAGCAATCCTTCCTGCCCTTTAATTATGTCTTTATTTTATCACACCGTTGCAAAGCACTGGTATTGCACAAATCAATCCGGTCTGGAGCAGGAAGAAAAGGGGAAGGGCACTGAAGCTGGACGTGGATAACTTAGTTAAAGTTTTCGACAAAGATGGATTTTATAAACTCCGCTAAACAATAAAAAACCGGGGACTCACTCCCGGCTTCGTCTATGAATATATTTGCGGTGTATTGACTTTCTTTAATTTTTCCAAGAAATACTTGTACTGAGGATGATTTGTTTCAGTAGCAATCATATCTTTCTCACAATCTATGCAGATAAACGATGTGTACAGATGTATCCCTGTTCTCTTTTCCTGACTGCAGACAATACATATTTCCCCTAACCTTTTCTCTGTATTCAACACCAGTCTCTCCACCTCCATACACCTATTCTGTCCCGAAGCCGGTCAAATATACACACTTTCTCAAAATTTAAATAAAGCGAATTGTCTCATGCTGCTATACTATGTGAGCAAATTCCTGTCTGTGTATGTCTGATGGGAATTTGTTTAAAAAAGAACAGGCTTGTTGTGACCGTCAAGTAAGATGACACAATTAATTAGAAATTTGATTCTAAACCTAACGTGATCCATATAATGAATAATTTCATACAAACAGTGTTTTTGAAAAAATAAAAAAAGCCTATTTAACAAGTAATCTATAAATACTTGTATAATTTAGGCTCTTTAAGCTATATCTTTGTTTAAGTAAAGCTCCCATTAGTTTAGTAAGTTGTTATCTGTACAGCAAAAAAATTTTATAATCTACCACAAGAAAATCTCAGTAATTATCGGTTCGTGTTCATTAATAACTATATTATGTGATAACACTCCCATACTAAATACCTGGATTCCAATTCAAATCAGTAAATGTATAAAAAAGCTTAATGCAACTCTACCTTTGTGCCTGCTATCAGATCTCCCAAATGTCGTTTATCTTTTCTGGATAATCCCATAAACAGCAATATTAATCCAAGTAGGATGCCACTGTTCATGATGACAATAGCAGTGATGGAAAAATCACTATACATCCCATGAATAACCCCTATATGTCCTAACTGCCAAGGCAAGAACTTGATGATGTTTCTTGTTAAACTTGAACTGAATTTACGCCTTTTGTATATCAACTTTAGTCCAGAGACCCTTTTTCCGACAGATCCATTTTTGAAGTAATCTAAATATGAAAATAGAAGGATGATTGGAATTACGGACCTAAATGCGGCTATCAATTGTGTTTGCATTTCTGTATATTCTGGAACTCTGTTTAAAATAAAAAAAATGATTCCGAGGTTGACAATCAACAACATGAGTAAATAAGCAAGTATGACCAGATAATCAATGAGCAATTCTTTTAATCTTATTCGAAATGGTATATTAATCATGGGACACCTCGCATAGTTTTTAGGCACCTTTTTCTAATCTGTGTTAGCTTTCAATTAATCACTTCCCTATTAAATAGATATACTACAAATTTTATCGTTTAATGACACCCCTTGTTGAAGTATCCTGCTCCGTTAGTTAGGTATTCCAGAACGCTTAGACTTATCATCTAACCAGTCATTAACCTCAGCAGACACCCTAGTATTAATACGAACCAATACACTTTTTATGAGCATTAGTAATACAAAGACAATCAGTGGTTACATTATCGTTAAGACCACCAAACCCTTCACAGTAAAAAATGGAAGTACAACTAAAAAAAGTGTTTTATTTTATCAAGTAAAAACTGTTTCAACTCTTTTAAGCGGTCACACATGTTTGTATTGGATGGATTTTTAAAGAAAATCAGCTCCTTAAAAGAGGGCTTCCGGGCAGAAGTTCTTTGTCCGGAAAGCAAAGTGAAAAAAAGAATCCTAAAAGAATGCTAAAAAAGAGAACAAGCATATCAATAGAAGATACTTATAAGGAAAACTTGATGATTTCTCCTTGGTAAAATTATTTTTAATATCTGCCGTCAAAAAAGAAAGCAGTACAATGAGCAAAGTATAAGTAAGCGCTTCTTCTATTGAAGTCAGCCCTGTAAATAATGTTAGAAGAAAAATGATGCTTACTAAAAACAATAAGGATATGGTTATATACTCTGGTTTGAATCTTGAGACCTTTTGCATGGTGAACAGCATCCTTTCAATAATCATCTTTGCGAAAACATCCTTTTAAATAGAGCATCTCTTTGGATAATGGGTTTTATTTTACTTTCTTCCAAATTAATTGAACTGGATAATTCCCGATTTCAAATATTATTCTGTTCAATTAAATCATTCCATAATTCTTCCCAAGAACCATTAAATACTTTCCACTGACCGTTCTCTTGCATTTCTAACACTTCACCTTTTCCTGATATAAATTCTATTGTCCTATCGTCATCTTTGTATGTGGTTATTGGCAGCTGAACTTTGAAAGAACTGATTTGTGGGTGCTTATTTAAAAACATTTCGTAATCAGTAGCCTCATCAAGACCTTTTTGCACTTCATCCCCTATCAATGTATATGTTCTAGAGTGCCGTAATTCTTCAGCCAATCCTCTTTGGTGATGCAACGTCTCATATATTTCGTCAAAAGTTATGACTCTTGTTTCAGTTGTAACTTGTTTTTTATTATTAAATGAATACAGTTTAGCTTGAGCCACTATGTACGGTATATTTGCCAATATGAAGACTAGAATGATGATAACCAGTATTATAGAAACGGTCCTTTTCATAGTTTTATTCCTCCTTATACCTTAGTTCAACTCCTCTACCTGTTTCGGTTAACAAAATTTATACTTTAAACTAAGATATTCTAAGTTTATCATGGGTTTCCACACACTTGGAAATAAATTCCCTTTTATTATCATACATTATGAGCGGCGGATCTCTTCGTCCGCTTCGCTCGCTCACATCCTCATAGGCAGAGCCCACTCCGGTGTCCTCGACCTTCTTGCTCCTCCCCATCCTCGCACCTGCGTTAAATGAAAATCTGCTTGGGGATCTCCCTCTTATTCTTTTCAATACAAAAAAGAGCACCCCTTGGGTACTCTTTTAATTTGCCTGGCGACGTCCTACTCTCACAGGGGGAGCCCCAACTACCATCGGCGCTTAAGGCGAGGACGGCGATGAGCGGCGAATCTCTTCGTCCGCTTCGCTCGCTCACATCCTCATGGGCGGTTGCCCACTCCGGTGTTCTCTCCCTCGTGTCCTCGACCTTCTTGCTCCTCCCCATCCCTCGCTCCTGCGTCTTATGAATTTGCGGAGGGAAAGGAATCTCCCTCTTGTTCTTTTCAATACAAAAAAGAGCACCACTTCGGGTACTCTTTTGGTCGCCTGGCGACGTCCTACTCTCGCAGGGGGAGCCCCAACTACCATCGGCGCTGAAGGCGAGGACGGCGATGAGCGGCGAATCTCTTCGTCCGCTTCGCTCGTTCACATCCTCATGGGCAGAGCCCACTCCGGTGTTCTCTCCCTCGTGTCCTCGACCTTCTTGCTCCTCCCCATCCTCGCTCCTGCGTTGAATGAAAATCTGCTTGGGGATCTCCCCCTTTTTTAAATACAAAAAAAGAGT
>JBNJJI010000017.1:0-65510 GCA_051750065.1 Bacillota bacterium | reverse complement strand
TATTGAAATATTTATCACAAATAACGCATTGAACGTTTATCTGATTAGGAAATTGTTTTAAATCGTATATATAAACTTGAAATAGATCTCTTTCTACTTTCACAGAAATCACCTCCGCTATGTTTATAGCGGTGTTTTCAAGTTTTTGGAGAAATTCCCGAAATAGTTAAGTCTTCTCTATTACAGTCGTTGAACGTCTCCCTCTGTAAAAAGGGATTTCGCTGCTGATTACCTAATCCAACTAATTCTCAAACATTCACGCTTACCGTTACCAGTTACGTTGTAGTTTAGTCGGCTCTAAAGGCTTTCCAGCAATTTAAGAGATTTTCTGTATACAATCACTTGTATAAGGGGCTAAGCAATTAACCCATTACGAATACCGTTCTGACGTACTTCTTCCGCTAACCATAGCCATTCATCAGAATCATATCCTCGAAGACTGAAATAATCTCCGTTAGCCCAATCGGATTCAGGGAAGAGAGGATAAGAACCCTTTTCCTTCGATAATTCCATAGAAGCTTTAATCGTGTGGAAGGAAATGAAGTCGTTCAATTCATCCGAGAACTGTACCGCTTCTTCCGATTCCCATTTGATCCCGCGAATAGCAAGAAGTTGATGCCATCCAGACTGACCAAGACCTACAGCTCTGTACTTACGGTTAGTGATAATCGCTTGTTTAACAGGGATTCGTGTCTCATTCAAGTCAATAACGTTATCCAACATACGAACTTGAATTTTAATCAATCGAGGAAGGACGCTCTCTTTCAGTCCTTTTCTGCCAACTGCTTTTGAAGTTGAGATTGAACTTAAATTACATACAACAAAATCACCCGCTTTTTTGTACGTGATGATCATATCGCCTTCAATGACTTCCTCCACAATCGTAGTGGGAGACATTGCCTGAAAAATTTCCGAACATAAGTTACTGCAATAAATAGAAGTCTTAGCAGTACCATCTTCGTGATATTTCTTGTTAGGGTTCATTCTGTTCGCTTCATCACGATAGAACATATAAGGTGTACCGGTTTCTAACTGTGATTTCATAACAGCCTTCATAACTTCGATAGCTGATACTCTTTCACGGGATAGAAGAGGGTGGTCTACACATTCCTGGTATTTACGTCTGAACGTTCCATTCCCGAACTCTTCATCGTAATAATCTTCAAGAGAGAAACCCATAACCTGACGGATTTCGTGAGGATCGAATAAATACCAATCTTCACGTTTCTCAACCTTTTCCATAAATAAATCAGGGATACAGATACCAGTGAAAATATCTTTGTACTTAAAGCGGTCATCCCCGTTATTAAGTCGTGCGTCAAGGTGAAGAAAAATATCTTTGTGCCACGAATCCTGATAGACCGCTATACTGCCTTTACGGGTTCCTAACTGATCGACAGCAGAAGCAACAGATTCCAAAGAACGTATGAATGGAGCGGTTCCACTGGCAACACCTTTAAAATGTTTGATATTACTGCCTCTTGAACGAACTTTACCGTAGTAAGTTCCGATTCCACCAGCACCTTTACTAAGGAGAGCTGCATCAACGGTATCGTCATAAATGCTTCTTAAATCATCATCCGGTGTGGAAATGAAGCAAGAACTTAATTGACCTACCGTTTTACCGCTGTTTGCCATTGTCGGAGTTGCTACGGTCATAAAGAGATTGGATAAAGCCCAATAGGATTCAGCGATTAAATCCAAACGCTTCGATTTGTCTTCCAACATCATCAAAGTCATTGCGATAACCAACCAGCGTTCTTGCGGCAGCTCGTAAATGTTTTTATCGTGATCAGTCGCAATATAACGTTCCTTCAACGTTCTTACACCTAGATAAGAGAGTAAACGGTCACGTTCGGGATCAATCATCTTCTCTAAAGCCTGTATTTCCTCTTTTGAGTAGTGTTTCAGTAAATCGGGTGTATAGATGCCTTTTTCAGTTAAAGTCCGAATTAGAGCATACAGAGAGCCATATTTGGAACTTGCATCATAGACACGATTCCGGCTTGCTTGCTTATATAAATCTTTCAAATACACATATGCTGCAACAAATGTCCATTTAGGATCTTGACCAGGGTTTGAACCAACACGGTCCAACGCTTGCATAATTAATAGATTTGTAATTTGCGAAGCTTTATATGTTTCTTTACTGCTGACAGTCCTAAGAACTTTTGCGGTGTAATCCTCTAAACCTTCAATGTTCGGGTGCTCTTTCGTAGCTTCTTGAATGAAGCGGAGTAACCGTGGTTCATCGAAGACTAGCTGACGTTTACCGTCTTGCTTGGTGATAATTGTCATCTTGTTTCCTCCTGATATAAAAATAAAAAGGTAGAAGGAAATGCCCTCTACCTGTTTTGACCCCGATTTATCGAATTGGTGCGGAAAAGGATAGATTAACCATTCCGGCCGCTTCTTCCTCTTTTCTGTCCATTGCGATAATGCTGGGATTCTTTCTTTTTCTCTTTCTCTTCGAGCTTCTGTTTGTAGCTCTTGATGATACGCTTGTAGTGAAGAATGGATTTAATCATATTTCGATTATCTTTTTGCAACCGGATATTCTGTAAAGTGAGTTCATCTATCTTAGATTTCATCGCTACATAATCGATCTGATCCATAACATTCATTCCAATCTTTAAATGATTTTCTTCTGGATTAAATGAGTGAGTACAGCACCACAAGCATCCGATTCATCTTCTAAATAAATCGTTTTCTTTCTTCTTCCAGTCGGAGGGATCTCGAAGGTTTCAACAGGAATGTTCAACAATCTGCAAGCCTCGTTTAAAACCTCCCGCTTTTCACAGGCACCGTGACCTCCGATGACCTTTTTGATGGTGGTCGGAGAAACTTCGAAAAGATCGTGTTCGTGAAGGATATAGTGAACCAATCCCAAACTCATAAAAATCTGCTGGGTACTGATATTAAAGCGAGTAAATCCTTTCTCACGAATGACTGATTCGAAGGTGTAACCTTTGATGAACTCCTGTAATTCACTGGCAATCTTATAAAGGGCTTCACCGTTGGTCATCTTGTTGTCTGTCCGGATGGTTGTTGACTTAACATAAAAAGGACTGCGATTTTTCAGCCCGATGATAGCAAAACCGCTACCACGGAGTGAAACATCACAGCCAAGATAGAAGGAGGAATCATTGCCGATTTGATTCATCACACTTCCATACCGTAAGCCCTACGAGTATCAACGATAAATTTCATCGCTTCAAAATAATTATTTTTAATATAATTTGGTAATCCTGAAGCTTTGATGTCACGGACTTGCTGCTTCAAATCATTCACTTCTTCGAGGGAAAGGTCTAACGAACAAGGAACCTTAAAGTTATTGAAATTAAACTTGTCCAATTCGAGCGGTGGCGGTGTGCCATTATCAACACATTCCAGCACGTAATGAAACTTTTCCAGTAATTCCAGTTTCATATCTTCCGTGTTATCTTGAGTGAAACAGCGAAGGTCTGGATCTTTTTCAAAGTCTGCGTCCCAGGCTTTTTTCGCAACATTCCAGTAAAGGATGAGATAAGTTTCAAAGTTAATTTCAGGGTACATCAACTCATATGCTGCTGTTTGAAGGGAATGGTCTTCTTTCGGACCTTTCATAGAAAAATAGCTTGTTTGTGCAGGTGTAGTTGATTTACTCTTAACCTCTAATCCTAGTAATGCTCCGGTTTCAGTATGACGGATCGCACCATCAGGCTTACCGAAGAAGTTAATGTCTCTTCCTTTGTATTTGACCGAGACAAACCGCTTTACGAAATCCTCCCAAAAAGGAAATCCTTCTTCAGTTCTGAGAGCGGTGAAAGGCGATTGACCACCGGCAATTTTCTCCCAATGCTTTTCAGCCTTTAAGATCGTTTTCTGAACGGTATCCCCGACAAGACCGCCAATCTCTGTCCAACGAGACTGAATAGGAGAGCGGAGGTTTACGTCCTTTGTTGCTCTCTTACATTTCAGATACAGTTCACGGTTGCAGCTGTTTGCAGAACTCGGTGAAAAGTACGTCACGCCTCTTGGTGGATACTTGATTTTAGGGTTTTTGGTAATATCGATTTCTTGCTGTAGGATTTCGATTTTTAAATCATCATCCCAAATTTCCTTGTGCGAATAAAAAGTATTCAGGAAATCAATGAACTGTTTTGAATAGTTTTCCATCTGATTCCTCCCAACTAAAAAGAGCATAAGCCCTTATTTAGTGTTTTTGTTAACTCGAAAGGTTAGGATAAACGAACTTAATATGTTCAATAAGTTTCTCAACCTGAGAGTTAGAATATCTGTCTTGGTAAACCCATATATAACCCCTTGTTGTATAGGCTAGACCTTGACACACTTTACTAATTTGTTGATGAGTACAATTAATACTTCGAGCAGCACTACTCACAGAATCAAATTCAGCTAAGATGGTTCCAGTGTTAATATCAATTTGAAACACAGGCCGTTTCCCCCAAAACTTGTTTAGATTCCTATTTGTTTGAACGGAATGTTGCCTGTTTTCTCTTTGAGTGACCCATTCCAAGTTTGAAACACAGCAATTTTCTAAATTGTTATCAATATGGTTAACGTCAGGTTTGTTACCAGGGTTTGGTATAAACGCAATGGCAACCAATCTATGGACACGGATGGTCCATCTTTTACCGCCTGTTCGTAGACCAACCCTTAAATAACCGTCCCTATCCTTTGTAGGTTTTAGAAGTAACCCTTTTAACTTTTGCGTACTAACAATACCGCTTTTATAATTAATGGTTATCGTCCTGTCTAAACTACGCACATTCCCCTTATTACTAACTTCGTAGTAGCCTTCATAACCCTTAATCGGTTTCCAAATCTCTTTCATAAGAGATCACCTCACTTCTCTAAAAATTTTTTAGATTGTAATAGCGATCTCTATGATTTGGAGAAAAAAGTAAAAAAAGTTCAGCCCGAACTAAAACAGAGTTACGACATATCCGATAACCAGCGTCAAAAAGTAGAAGCAATAAAGCTGTCCAATCGCATTTAATGTTTCGGCTGGTGTTCTTACTTCTTTGGAATAGCGGTACTTAACAAAGGCAACGATAAGCATCCCACCGAAAGATTCAGCGTAAGAAATGGAAGGTATGCCGAACGTATCCGCAACAAACCAATTAAAAAGAATGGCGAATACAGCCGCTTGAGCAAAAGTAGTCCCGATAATCAAAAGAAGGAGAAGGATCACTTGTTCAATGGTCGGTTTTTGGTTATTCATTCGATTGTTCCTCCTTATTGATAAACTCAAGAATCTGGTCAGCTGGTAAAAATCCTGGGTGACGGTCAATCTCCATATTGTTCTTTACGAGAACTAATTGGGGAACCTTCATAATCCCGAAACGAGCGGCAAGTGATTCGTTTGTAGTGGCATCAACCTTCACGATTGGAGTAAGGGTATGAGCATCCGCTTCTTCCAGCTGGTATGCGAGAACCTTACAGCCTCCGCAAGATGGTGTGTAAAAATCCAAAAGGACTTTCTCACCGCTTTTTAATAGGTTGATAACGCCTTCTTCGTTTAACTCGATCATCAAAAACACCTCCTTAAAATAGAAAAAGAGGAAGCGGTATGCTCCCTCTCGGATGGCTATTAAGCCTGTTCAGTTTTAGGAATGAACTTACTTAGTTCTTCTACTGCTGCATCGTTTTGAGTAAGCAGGGAAGTCATTTCAGCGTTTTCCTGGTGTAGTTTATCAATCTCTACAATATTCTTGGTTTGTTTCTCACGGATTTGCTTATTCACCGCAACCAATTCCGCTTGAGCTTTTTTAAATAATCCTAATGCTTTGTCTGTTTGTTTTTTAAACTGGTTCATTATATCGCTCTCCATTCATATTTAGTAACAGGTACTTGCATAACTTCAGTAGCTTCAACTTCTTCCGGCCAATCTTCTGAATCATAGTAGTATTCCGTGAAATACGAACCGCTTCGACCTTCATCGATACTATAGAATTTACCTTTATAGCGGAAAATGGTTTCACGGTTCTGATACTTGCCATCGTTAATCCAGTCGCCTTGATCAATGATAGAGTAATGGTCATCAGGAGCGTCACCATCAACGACCATCAGCATATCTTCTTTAGGAAATTTCATTGGTATTCCTCCTAACGGTTCATCAACCACGAAAGTCTGCTCTTGATTTCTGAATCTTTCAGAAGAGAGTGGATTTCGCTGATTTCACTTGTAGTTAGCTGTACCTTGTACACAAATTCCTGCTGTGAATGGCGAGGTTTAAAGTGAACAGGACGATCAGCCTCTTGTAATACTCGATTTTTGAAACGGTGAAGGTGCTGCATCTGTTCAATCATTAAGTCGATATTAGTGTTGAGCACTTCGATAGTAGCTCTAACATCATTCATCGCTCTATGATGACCTTCCAGTTTAATGTCACGCCTCTTCGTCACTTCTTTCAGGGAAGCGGATTTTTCCATTTCTAAGAAGCGTGTCATATAACGTGTGCAATAGAACTCTTCCGGAAAGATATGACCACGGGCAATGAACCCTAAATCGAAACCAGCGTTTTGAGCAATGAAGATACATCCTTCTGCAAACTCACGGAAAGATTCCAATACTTCGGCTTCAGAACGTTTCCCCTCTAAATGTTGAGGAGTGATTCCAGTTAATTCGGTAATAAACGGTGGAAGTTCACTACCAGGCTCTAACGCAATCAGTTCGTGGAAGGTATCCTCTGTGCCATCTAGTCCAATACGGACAGCAGCAATTTCGATATTTTGCTGAAAACCTGGGTTCAAACCTGTCGTTTCCACATCAAATACTACAATCGGTCTTTGAAACATCATCATTCATCGTCCTCACTTTTCATTAAGCTATTTTAAAAAACTCTTCTTCGGAAACTTTGATTCCCCAAGCATTAGGGTTGATTTCAATATCGGAACGCAATGGCACCGTTAATTTCACGACATTTTCCATCGTGTCTCTTAGCCTGTATAGTTGCTCTTTGGTTACCGTTTCAGGTAGTTCAAACAACAATTCATCGTGAATAGAGAGAAGGATATACCCGCCAATCTCTTCAAGAACAGGTTTCAGGTGCTTGATCGCTATTTTAAGGATGACACCGGCAGCTGATTGGATACCGAAGTTACCACTTTGACGTTCGGCAGAACCGGTTTCCCACCATTGACCATTCAGCTTGTCTTTCAACCTTCGTTTACGTCCGAACATATCGACAACGTAACCGTGACGATGAAGGAATAGTTTCTGCTCGTCCATATAGGTTTTAATCCCTGGATAACCAGCAAAGTAACCTCTGATGATTAGATTCGCTTCAGCCTCAGAGGAACCAAGCATATCCGCCAATCCTTTACCTGTAATTCCGTAAACAGCCCCGAAGTTAACATTCTTTGATTGCTTACGATATTTGGCTTCCGGCTTATCATCGACATCTTTAAATTCCTCAATCCTTGCGTACCCTTCATCGAAAGGTAGTTCAGAAAGGAATACACGAGCTGCGGTAGTTGAGTGAAGATCCTTACCTTCTTTGAAAGCACGAATCATAATCTCTTCTTGAGCAACGTGTGCCAATACTCGTAATTCAATCTGACTGAAATCGATTGAGGCAAAGATGAACCCTTTGCTTGGTTTGAAAAGTGGTCTGATAAGCGGGTTCTTGGTCATACTCGGCAATTGCTGGCTGTTAGGATTTGAGCACGTTTTTCTTCCGGTCTTTGCCCCTAAACTGTTATGCCACGGATGAATCTTTCCGTCACTCTTAATCTCTTTTGGAAGTTTGACAGTGAAAGAGTTTCTTAATTTACTAACTTCCCTGTATTCAAGAATCTTAGGAATAACAGTATGTTCACTTTTAATCTTTTTAAGAACTTTAGAGGAGGTACTACCATCCTTTAAATCCGTTATTTTCATATCTTTAAAGAGTTTCTTAGATAATTGAATAGGTGAACCAAGATTAAATTCCGGTCCAACGCCCAGCATATCCTTAACTTCTTTTTCGATAGCTTTTTCGTGTTCTTCTAACTTCTTATCGACTTCAACCGCTTCTTCAGGATCAAAATGAATACCACGAATATCAGAACGAATCATCTGTCTTAACACGGGCATTTCGACTTCATATAGAAGCTCACGGATTTTCTTCAGGTCTTCACGCTTATTTAACCAATGCTCACAGAAATCAACTACCTTGATAGTCAAGTCACCATCTTTGGCACCATAAGCCTTCGCATATTTCAGCGGAACCTTATGGAACTCTCCTTCAGTAAAGAGGGAAGAGAACTTGTCCGAACCAATTTTAAGCCAATCGGTAGCAAGGTCTTTCAATGCGTGACTTCGGTTTTCATCCATCATAAAAGCGGCAACACGGGTATCTAGATAAATGTTGTCAATGAAATCGATACCGTGAAAAACAAAGAACCATTTAGCATCAAACGGAGCATTATGCAGAACTAACTTCTTACCAGGCTTTTCTAATCGAGGTTTAAGCCGCTCAAGGATGAACTTCTCACCACGTTCTAAAATAAGCTTAGTTTCCTCTGTATGACGCAATGGGCAATAGAAATGATAATTACGACTGGATATAGTGAAGCCGGCCATCTGACCAGTCCACGGATCAAGAGCGGATTCATTTTCATTTGTTGCGAAAGTCTCACAGTCCACCGCTAATAGTTCGTTGTCATCCATTTCCTTTAGCAGTAGCTTGAAGGTGTCATCGTCCTCAACCAAAATGTAATTATCAGGGGTTTCCTTGACCATTTGTTCGAGTTTTGCCTGTCGTTCTTCATCTTCAATGATTTTGTGAAGGCGAAGGGCTTCTGCCTTACTGAATTTTTTTGAAGCAGTAGCGGGATCTCTGCCGATAAGACCCCGTTCCATCCGGAATTTTACTTTGAGTAATTTTTCCTTGTCTGCTTCTGAGTTTTTCATATTCAGTACCCGAACCCAGGCTTCTTCGATAGTCTCTATTTGCTGAATGACTTTTTCTTTTGTCTTTTTGACACGTTCTTTCTTAGATGATTCAGCTTTTTCAAGGCGATTCTTGAAATCAGCCTTTAATTGCAGTTTGGGATACTTCATTGAAACAACTCCTAACGTTCCAGCTTGTGGCTCAACAATTCCCACTTTTCGTGTATGTTGTCCGGCGTAGCCCAATATTCTGTCTGATATTTGTTATCAAACATAAAGATTTGGTTTTTGTAGACAGCGAGGAATACATCAACTTCAGGACCATACGGAGTACCATCTTTCTTCTTAGCGAAGACTACAACAGCTGGTGTAGGTCTATCAGTTCGCTCATAAGCGGTTTTCACTTGAGCGGTTTTCCACCGATTGTCACGAGGATCTAAAATAACAAGGTCATAGCTCTCAACCGAAAGTGGTCGTGCCACAACGAAATGATTAGCAACCAATCCGACAGCACTTAAAAGTTCAGAATGAGTACCTATTTCTGATGTCGAAAACATTGAAAACCTCCAGACTTAATAAGAGGGCATAAAGCCCCCCTGATTAAAAGTCGTATTCTTCTTTCTTACCTTCTTCACTTGCCGATTGTGAAGAATCACCGTTCAGACGTTTTACATCGAAACCAAGCTTTGTTAAATCCTGAAGCTGCTGTGCCTCTGTATTTGGTCTGAAGATGTTACCGAATACTTCTTTATCAAACTCTTGACCTTCGAATCCTTCGAAAGCTGCAAGTTCTTTCTCGTTCAAGTCTTCAAGATCGAGAGCGGAGAAGGAAACAACCGTATTAGTGGAAGCACCTGTTTTCTCAAGTTCGAATGCTTTCTTACCGATTTTGTTTGCATTTTTGTTGATTGCAGCGATAACAATTTTCGCTTGAGCTTTTGTTAAGTCAAGAACGATTTGCTCGCCAGCAGTTTCACCAGCAATACTTGCAAAACCGAAAAGGTAACGAGGTTGTGGTTTTAATGCTTTCGCCATTTCAAGAATAGGCTTTTTAGCTTCTTCGTCCTCGATTGCGTTAGCATCTTGGAAAAGAATCGCTCGTGCCTTACAATAAAGGTCTTCCGGAGTGTGGATAGTAGTGTAGAACACCTTGTATGCCGAGTGGCTAAAGTATTCCGCTCTGTCCAGGATACCGAGTAGACGCACCTTGTAAGAAGTACCTGATTTGAAAGACTTTAGTGCTTTACTGAAATCCTTATCGGAATTTTCGATGGAAGTATCAACATCTGCACCAACATTAGTTAAATAAGACATAGATTATCCCCTTTCTAGGAATGTAATAAAATAAAAAGAGAGTGTCTTTAACACCCATAAGGACATTCCGAAAAATTTGAGGGGGAAGGAGATTCCGGAAAGCCCTTATGGAGACTAAAAACAGCCTCTTAAATTTACAAACCTATAGAAAGTTGAAGTGCCGAATCAACTTCGTTCATAATGAGTGGGTATTGATTAAGATCACCCATATAACGAAGTAACCTCGATTTATCGATAGTGAAGAGTTGTTCGGTTAAAACGATACTATCTTCAGTTAACCCCGCAACATTTCGAGGTATATCTACGTGCATCGGATATTTCTTTTTAGGTTTACTGGTTACTACAGCACCAATGAAAGTAGGGGAGTTTTTATTACCTATGTTGTTAGATATTACTAACACAGGACGGTTTCCGGACTGCTCCGAACCTGAACCTTTACTGAACTTACATAAGTAAATCTCGCCTCTAAAGATTCTTTTTAACATACAAATTTTTACTCCTTTCAGCAGGATTTTCTAACTAACTGTCGAACTTTAACTGTTGACAATAGATAATAGCTGTACTAGGATGGAATGGAAATAGGTTAAAAAAAGGTCGTAGAATAATCTACCACCCATTGTTTAACGAACCTATATTCATTTAATAGTTAAATTTTCGATTTAAGGTTTAATAACCCATATAAAGGGGATATTAATACGAGAGATCCGCTAGTACACAATGCCGAAGTGTATTAGCGAATCCCTTTAATAGTATACAATGCCGAAGTATATTATTGAGCAGGTGTTAACCAATCTCGAATATCTCCAAATTTAGTAGAATCATATTCTACACCTATACGTTCAACAACACGTTTAACCGTTGTGTGGTGAGTGTCTAGTTTGCGAGCAGCTTTACGATAGTTGAAATCACAGTCAGCTAACGTTTCAGCGTAAGTTCTCGCTTTCTCTGAAGTTCGTTTCAGAAGGAGACCCACTAACGCTTTTTTCTGTGTATCCGTCTTCTGACGATTATCAAGTTTCGCCATAACTTGAACATCCGGAAGAGCGGCTAAATCTCTTGCATCAAGCGTAGTTTCTGAACCATCGCCTTTTTTGTCTTGGTAGGACTTGTCCAAAGAGAGAAGTTTACCACCAAATGCGGCTTCATTACGTTTTCTCTGACGCATTAGATCACGAACTGTTTTCTGTTGCATCTGGTTTCGAAGACTGGTGTTCAACACCTTGATGAAATTATCAGGAGTATAAGCTCCGCCTTCAGTTTTGAAAAGCACTTTCATAAAAACATCTTCGAAAAGTGCTCGTACCTGCCAGCGATCAAGCTCAAGGGTTGTCCGCTCGAACTGAGCCATATCAGCACGATAATTTTTTGTAAATAGGTTATAGAGACGATTGAAGGCATCATACTTCGTGTTGTCCTCACGCTCTATGTAAGTTTTGACTAAATCAGCGACTGCCTTCGAATGTTCCGCTTTAAACAATTCTGTTTTCCTCCTCAGATGTGCGGTAACCCGCTTCTCATTTGTATTTTTATTCCCGATAATGAATAGGCAAAAATATTATATTCTGTTGTCGAAGCAAAAAACAAGTAGGTTTACATTAATTATTTTTGCAATATAAAACGTTCGACAAATTAAGACAAAGCAGCAGACAACAATAGATTGAGAGGGAAGTAGTAGGAACTTCGCCTCTCTCTTACATAGACCCCACTTTTTTCTAGTGGTGCATTTTTTTATGAACTTTTTTTAAAAGAAAATTTCCTGGGTTTATTTACCGCTTTGTCGAAAAGAAATTGGAACTCCTCTTTGGCCGGAACATCATTTATATCCTTGTAAGGGTTTGGAATGTACAGATGTGATATTTTCATATAATGTTCCAGCTTGCTTTCGACCGCTTTCCGAATCCTTCTGCCAACGTCATCATTATCAGTAGCAATGACAATATGCTCGATAGGACTGCGAATGATTTTCTCAGCACGATCAGTTGAAAAAGCACCTCCACCGATGGCAATGGCCGGCACTCCGAAAGAATAAGATTGCAAAGCGTCAATTTCACTTTCACAAAGAACTGCGGTAGTGGTTCGGTTTTTGTAAATTTCATCGAGACCCCAAATTAATTCTCTTATTGGAACTCCATTCGGAGCATACCAAAAGAGTTTTTCTTTTTTAGAGGCTTTTCGGTATTTGACGTTGGCTAGTTTTCCACCAGCGGTACGCCACGGGATCGCAATACAGTTGGTTTCTTTTGAGTAACCGACACCAAATCTATCGACAATTTCCGAACGTATGTTTCTATTTTGTAAATATATATTATCATCTTTATAAGAAAAAAGGAAAGAATCGGGAAGAAATTTTTTCACTTTTTTCAAGTTAAAGGAAGGCGGTCTCCAGACCAATTCTTTCCGCTCGGAATGGTAGGCTTCAAGCAGCATATCTTCAGCTGTTTCAATGTCCACATCGTGCAGGAATGAGTAGAGTTTAACAAAGCCACCCTTTTGCCAATCGTTATCAATACCGCCTGAATCTGACCAAATGCCGGCTTCATACGGACCTTCTGATTTTAACCGAACGAAGAAGGAAGGTCGGCTGTCATCCGGTCTGAAGGGAGAGCAGCATATCAGTTTCATTCCATCATCTGTCCAGTTGGATTGATTCCATTTGAATTGAGATAACTCGTAGCGGACATCGACTTTCACATCACGACCACGGATCTTCATAAAATTCCCCTCTCTATTACTCTATACGACACAGATCGCATATCGCACAATATTTTTTGAAATAAATTTGCAAAATAAAAAGACGCAGCTGCAAGCCACGCCTGATTATGCTCTTTATTAAGTTTTCAAGCTGTTCACCAATGCTTTGATATTCGAGATATACTGACCCTCTTCAGCAGATAATCGCTGTCTCTCAAACCTGTACAGTTCATAAGCAGAAACCGTATCTTGCTCACCGGGTTTTCGGATAGCTTCGGCACGTTTTAGAACCTGTTCCTTTAGTTTTTCCACGTTTATCACTCCTTACTTATATTATAAACAAGAATGACAGAGGAAAACTTAAAACGTGTCATTAAATTGAGAGTAGTCGATTTCTTCCTGTGAAAACTCACGAACCAATCCGTACCCAGGTAAAAAGAGGAGTTCCGCTTGTGTTTCATTTCCCCCTGTTCTGGACTTCGAAAGAGAGAATAAGGCACGACCATCTAAAGAATCCATCCCGATGACCAACGAACTGTCTTCAAGGATAGCTTTTGACTTTTTCAGGGATGCTCTTGCTGGAATGCGTATCTCTTTTTGTTTTCCATCTTTATCTTCAATGGTTTTATCCTCATCGGCCTGCGTAATTAGGAACATAATGACTTGCGATTGACCAGCAATCCTTCTTAGTCTTTGAGAAGTAGCCTGAACTTCGGCACCAGCTGTACGAGAAAACGTTTTTTCATAGTCCATCAGATAAATAGGATCAATCAATACAGCATCACAAGAACCATACTTTTCTTTGGTTGCAAGAATGTCCGCTTCCAACTGGTCACAATCACGTTGATAGAAGTCCGTATCGTCCACACATCGCAATGTGATAGAACCGGAGATATATTTATCAATGTTGGCAAGGAACAGCTCAAATGCCTCTTCAAACTCGTCTGAGAGCGTACCCTGATTAAGAGAACGCTGTTCAAATCCACCGTCATAACTGCTGTCACCGTGCTGCACCTTGAATAACCCTAATCGTCCCGAAACAGAAGAGAAGATACGGACCATCATTTCGAACCATCCCATCTCAAGTGACCAGATAATGACATTGCCACCGTTCATAGCAACCTCGATGATCTCCTCGATTCCGACAACAGACTTACCTTTCCCACTTCGTCCGAAAATCGTGACCAGGGAACCAACGCTATGACCACCCACAGCAGTATTAATGGTCGCAAACTTACTCGGCCAAATACGATTGGATTCACCAGACTTACGTTTTCTGTACTCTTCAAGGAATTTCTCCCGCTCATTCTTCAGGTCTGTACCGAAAGCTTCGATGGTAGAGCTTTCACGGATGATCCGTTCCGCATTGTCCTTTACCCAGCTGACAAACTCGATACCATTATAGGAATCGAAAACCTCACCGGCTTGGTCTTCAATAAGATTGGTGATTTTCTTTTTGGCTGAATAATCCTTTAGTTGCTTCGAAAGATAGTCGTAACTATCGGAAACACCAGGAATGTATTCAAATTCCGTTTCAGAAGCTAATAAAGTAGGAGAAGGGACAGCACCATTATTACGCTCTGCGTATTGCTGGATGAACTGGTAAACCTGTCGCTCTGCCGAAGTAGCGAAGTGGCTGCCATCAATCCGTAATTTCTTTAATATATGAGCAGAATCGTTTTCAACGATCTTACTCAGTAACAATTCACCATAGTTCATAGGTTAAACCTCCATAGGTTTGCTACGGGAGTTGCCGATTCTACCGTAACTGTTTGAATATCACGCATTTGGTCTTCTCATTCCTCTCTTGGATTCAGAAGTGAAATGAACTTCCAGCGTTCCTTCTCTCACTCGATCTGCTAGTCTCCCTTTATCACCTATGAAGACACTGTTAAGCTCTGAAATGGGTATATTGGACGAATAGATGGTCGGTTTGAGTTGCGATACCCTGTATTCCACAATCGAATGAATATCGCCTCTGAAGGCATCTGACACATCTGTACGGACACCTAAATCATCCATCATTAAAAGCGGAACATTCTTGGCAATCTCCATCTGGTCATAATACTTTTCTGAAGCTTCTTCTTTGATGTGCTCTGGAACACCAGGTCTTGTCATCGTGTTATACAAGGTGTGAAACTCCATCATTGATAAAAAGTAAGCTGGTCGCTGTGTCGGGTGCTTTCCAGCCTTTGCGGATAGAAGGAAATCCTTGATGATCCACGTATTCAAAATGGCACAACCGCTTGATGTTTTACCGTTGCCGGTGTTTTCAGAGAATAAAAAAAGACCCTTGATTTTCTTATCAGGATCAGTGATTTCATCGAACATACGGTCAAAACTCTTCACGTATTGGTCAATGATTTTATATATTTCGGGTTCAGATTTCCGAACCGGAGTATTTTTCGTGTGGGATAAGCGGTAATCCTGCGGAATATTGCTTGCTGCAATACGACCACCGATACCGCTCGCACCGTGTAAGGAAATAAAAGAGGGGCAGATACGGTTACATTTCCCGTCTACCCCAGCTAAATTACATATATTTTCTCCTAATATACAGTTTTTCTCATTCGTTGCCATATTCGTCCTCCTACTCCGCTTTCAATTCCTGGTATAGTTGCTCAATCAATTCAACAGGTACATATCCGAACACAGAACCATCGAAGTATTCATCGAGCTGACCGAACAATTCCGGATTAGAGGATACTTCACTAGCACTAGCAAAGCGGCCATCTTTGATGATTGCCATTTCCATAGCGGTGTAAACGCCAACAGGAAGTGTTGCTCTCGGTGTACTGTAATGATAGAAGCTGGCTTGAATGGAAAGCCGGACACCACCTGACACCTCAATACCATTGAAAGATTGCATACCCATACCTGAACGGAAGAAGGGTAAGTTCTCTTTTCTCAATTTCTTAGTTTCTTCTGATTCTACTAATTTACTTAAAAAATCCATTGTTATCCTCCTGTCGGTCTATTAGCGAAATGTGGCACACTAATATTTTTCTCTCCACTTTTTTAACAACTTTTCTTTTTCCTTTTTTGGGTATCTGATAACATAAACTACCGCATATAAATAAAGAATAATAAGGAATATCAAGGAAAGTATATCAAGCATTTAAGGTATTCTCCTTCCTGCACAATACACGCCATTATCCCAACAATTTCTCTAGTTCCTGGTCATCAAAATAGACAAATGTGTTTTCCTCTGGTAAAAACTCTACATCTACTTTGATAGTCTTTTCATCTTCATCATAGTACAGCGAAAACAATCCGCCTTTCAAGAATAAATAATAGACATCATTCTTTAAATCAAGGCTGTCACCGTGTTTTTCTTTTAATAGCTCTGTTAATTTATCAATCATTACCGTTCAACTCCCATCTGTCTAACATTTATACGCCAGCCCCAATAACTCCAATTATTCCCACGTTTCTTGAGATACGCTGGATTAGTGAATCCTTTATCTTTAGCCCAATTATTCACCGCTTCATCCTCGTTATACCCCGCAACAATTAAATGGTGTTCATCGTGAAATTCCGGATCTTCCATTAAGCCGCCCATTGTGACAAAAACTAGATATTCATTCATCAAATTACCCCCAAATAGTATCTAAAAACTCAATTCCGTTATCGTGAAGGATGACATCGACATCACTTAAATCAATTTCTTGAGCGGAAGGAAAGAGGAAGGCTGTTACCCATTTGCCTTTTCGATGCCTTACCGCAGTTCCCCAGCTAAACCTAACGACTTCCCACGGGTTCAGCTCTACCACCCAAAATTCTCCGGTACATAAACATTTTGCTGTGTTCTGATAATCTTCCGTAAATTCCTTTGTGGTTGCAGATAATCGGTTTCGGTCACTCGGATCAGGAATCTCCATTCTGGTTTCGTAGCTGCAACAGCGGAATGAAGTTCCCACCAATCAAACTCGACTGCTGTACAACTAGGTGCAGTAAATATCTCATTTTGCTTAATCTGACCGTTTCCAATCATTTCTTTAGTCTGAGCATCTACCATCTTAAACAGCTTCGTAGAAGGAACGTCAGGCACGTTCAGTTCGATTTTCTTATCGATGAAACGGGTTAAGCTGGCTTCACCAGTAACAATTAAATGATAGCGAGGGGAATCCATTTCCTCTTGAGCCTGAATATTCGGGCTGGCTTTGACTTCCGGCCGGAGTTCTTTTCCTCTTGGTGTACCATCAACGTGATAACCAGGGATACTTGGATAAAACCCAGGAAGTAACATCGTAACACGGGAATCTACCACGACATACTTCTTGTCCATTCGAAGATCCATCGCAGAAAGGCATTCTTTCGTAAGGTCACCACCATATTTAATAGCGTCCTCAAGACTGGCATTCCAGAGACCTAATGTATTCTTGACCAGTTCTTCCGATGGTTGCTCGATAGTGTTTCCCAATTTATAACCATTACGGTTGAATAGCATTTTCATCAGAACCAATCCTCCAGATTAGAAATATCCTGTGGTGAAGCGGCTGCTTTAGATTGAACCGGATGTTTATGTTTCGCCAGTATCTTCAGTAAATGAGGACTTTGCATATAGGAGATAGCGAACCCAATCGTAAGATGCAGGTATTGACCGTTTGCTTTGTAGGTCTTCAGGCAAACTTCCAGAAATTCTTTCACTACAACATTACCGTGTTCAGCGATCAACCGCTTCAACATTCCTTTTTCAGCAGACCAGTTACGGAAGGGAATATATTTTTCAACACCATAGCGAGATTCACACATTTCAGCGAACCAGCTATGGAAGGTCGTCACATTCCATTTATCAAGCGGTCTTTCCATCCAATTAGATGCGTGAGGTAGCTTTTCTCTTGCCAATGTAATCACTCCTAATATTCGCAGCAAACGATAGTGAGCTGCTATATTTTTTATTTAATAATGACATTCGTTAATCTTATATTTATTTCGTCTTCAAATGACGGAGGGGCTGCCAACATATCGTGAAGGGTATCCCCAACGTGTTATGAAGTAGGTTGACCCCAATTAGCCGGTACAGGAAGAAGAATATAGAGGTTGCTCGTTTGAGAACCATCCTTTTTCTTTCGTGGAACCGTTCGGATCAAACCAATCTTCTCTAAATGACGAATGGATTGCCTCACTGTATTTTCGGAGCATAAGCAAAGGGAAGCTAACCGCTTGATGGATGGATAAGATTGCCTGGTAGTCCAATTTGAGTACATACAAAGCATTGTATAAACCATCTTGTCGTAAACTTTGCTGAAGTGTTCGTTATTTTCCAGTACATTCCGGTCCACTTGAACTCTTTCTTTACCTCTTAAATCGAGGACTTGCGTATATTCCAGTTGTTCATCTTCAAGTAAGTACGGTGGAATCTTGATTACGTCCATCTAAACAACCCCTTTCACTACAATAGACCCCACATAGTATGAAGTGGCACAAATTATTTTAAGTTTTTTCTCAGATAGTTAATTTTTCATACTATAATACAAAAAATGGAAAGGAATGATAGAATGAAAGAGTACGGTGTTGTTATGTTTTTAGGAGTAAATAATCAACGATATGTAACCACAGTAGTAGCAAGCGGAGAAAAAGAAGCTGCGAACAGGGGGATTGAGAACTTTAAATACTATAGCCAAAAACACCCGAACATCTATCGGTACACACCCGATGAAGTAGAAGCCAAAAGAGAATCTGTCCACGTATATCTAACGTAAGGAGTAGAATAGATGAATAAAGCAGAATTGAGAGAATGGTTGGATTTGATCAATGAAGCACTAGACGTAGGAATAGCGGAACAGGAGATAAAGGATTTCTTGCAAGGAAACACCGATATATAAACGAAAAAGACCGTCAGGATTTAATATCCCGATGGTCTTTTGTTTTCCTTATAGGTTTGGATATGATTTTTAACGATGTGGTAACCAATAAACGAACACATAGCGATGAAAACAGGTAACTTCTGCTCGGTCACGATAAAGTATATGAAAGCGGCAGGAATAAGTAAGTAAGGGATGATTTTGATGAACCCCCATATTTCCCGATGTTTTCTCCAGGGATCACCGTACATCAATAATTTCTCTTTCGGTAGCAATAATCACAGTAATCATCGTGTGCATCAATCATTGTTCCGCAACCTCTACATCTAGTAACAGCATTTCGCACCATTTCGAATAGTTTTTTCATTTTTCATTTCTCCTTTAAGGGTTATTTGGATTCTAATTCGTATTTTCTTTTTAAGTAATGAATGATCAATTTCTCAAACAGGTACATTCTTATTCGATTAATCACCGGAAAAATCCTCCTCAGCTTCGATTATGCCTTTTCACCATTTCACTTACTCGCTGGGAGAACTCTTCCTCAGTCATTTCGTTCATCAATCGTGCTCTTACTAATTCCTTTTGGGAATCTTTGATGCTGATACCTTCAAGCTTATTCGATGCTTCCGCTTGTTTCATCGCTTTTTCAATATCCATTGTGCTGCCTCCTTAACTAATTTTTTTATCAGAAGCTGATAGATCAGCCAGTATATCGTTCAAGTGTTTCATCTCGTGAGCAATCCGGTACAATACCGTAGCATTTATTTTCTGCTTGTTCTCATAAGCCTCAAGTTCTTTCTTTTTGTGTTTCTGCTTGCTGTATTTTTGGATGAAGTACCGACATTCCCGTAAGGCAATCGTATGAATCTGCTTTTCATCTTCTAATTCAGTAAGTCTTTCGTTGATTCTCGTGATAACTGCTTGTGTATTCACTATCACCCACCTACTAGTAAGAGAGGAAATAATATCCTCTTACTTCTATTTTACACATTTTTAACTATCTGTCTAATAAAAACTCTAATTTTACGCATTTATTTTTTACGGGGTTAACTATGTTCACTCCGTTAAGTTTATAGGTTATCCGTTAAGCCTTATAGAAGCTGGTGATTTTTATGGGTTAAGTGGGTTAAGGATTGCTGCATCCGGCCGATCAGCCGAAAAAAGTGAAGGAAAACATACAAAAACATTGACAGGTGTGTTCGGGGTTTTCATACTAGCAGATTAATGCAGGTTGAGAGAGGAAGGCAGACTGACCCCTTGCGAAAGGTGAAAAAGAAGTCAATTCTGCCTCGAAATACTAGCGTCATAACGCTAGGAGCCTTCGTTAGCGTTGCAAAAGACATAAACATAACTTATAGGCTTGCTGCCCTACGGTGCGTGTCCACGCCCGACACCGTTCCTTTTCAGGTAAATTCGCTATGTGACCCTCCATTCCTGAAACAATGCCAGGAACTTCCGTGATACAGTGTCATAACCGCCGCTTACGAGTAACTGGATAACTCCAGACGTACAGTTATGTCTTGTTTGACCCTCCATTAAGTAAACGCTCTTTACCGCCAGTGTCTTGGTTATCCCACTGTTAGGATCGATATGATCCCGTAGGCTTTTTCTGTGCGAGGCTTGCGTCCTTTACCTCGCTTACGTCAGACAGCTAAATGCAACAATAGCTGTTATCCGAGTGCATTTTCTAACATCGGCTACACAAAACCTAACCAATTTTGATTCACTTCGTGAGGTTGTCGAAACACGAAGCGATGAATACCGAAATATGTCCAACTTCAACAAAAAAAGGCATCAGGAAACTACGCCTAATACCTTGCCTTTTTTAAGAATTAATTTTATACTAGAGATATAATTTGTTGGAAAATTACTGATCTGGAGTGGGAAGGTCCAAATCCTTTTTTTTCTCTAGTATAAAAGTAAGTAATTAGGCGAAGGCATTAAGCTTTTGTTGGGTTGGAACAAAATCGCTGTGGGAGGCGACTTTCGTATCCATCGGATATGTAGTTGTGAATGGGTTCCGTTGCTTATTGCGATGGAACCTATGTTTTTATCAGAATACTAATTTACTTAACTATCTGTCAAGTGTAATTCTACCATCCATCATAGCAGAAAAATAGAGAGAGCGGAAATATATTTTTTAGAAAATAAATGGGAATGCACGTTCCTGTAATATGTTTCCATATGAAAAGACCTCCGGTTAATCTCGAAGGTCTTTTTTGTTTAATAAATTATCGAAAAAGTTTACTATATCGTCTAATAAATGAAGTGGATAATTACATTCTTGTGCAACTATCGGTAATTCCTCTAATAAATAACCTAACTTACTCAAGTCTAATTTAGATGCTATATACATTTCGAATAATCTCGCCCAGGTTTCCGGAGGAGAAAGTATGTATCTTGGATCTTCTATTTGATTATAGGTTAAGAAATAATCGGCATATCGGTTATAAAGCATTATAAAGTTACGATCACTCTCTAAAGAATACGGTTTATTAATATTAGTAGTATTACTCTTATAAATATTTAATTCAAAATCAAGTATATGAGCAAGTTCGTGTATAAACGAATGGCTCGCTCTAATGTCTATAAGTAATTCTCTATTTTCTCTATTGTAGTATCCTTCGTAATTATTAGTTATTCTTCTTAACTTTCTGAATCTCAAAGTATGCGGTGTTTTTATGAATTTCTTTAAAGGTATTGTAGAAATCAAACTTAAAAATTCTTTCTCATAGTAATCAAATTGGTATAAATCAACTTCATTATCTAATTCCACAAAACTAAACAACTCCAGAAAGATTGTATTACTCATTCTGGATAAATGCTCCTTATTTATGTTCTTCTTGGTTTCCATAGTCCCTCCTACTGTTCAGTTGGTTACTTCCATTTTCCTCCACTATTTTCCTTATATTTTAAATTATATAAAGAGTATAGTCCAAGAATAGGGAAATGGAATAAAAACTTTAAAAAAAGTGGTCATTTAGTTCGCTATTTGTTTATAAAAGAAGTGTACACATTTATTATACTCTTCGGGTTGAACATAGCAACATTCAATGTGAACATATCTTCGGGTTGAACATTTAATGATTTCCAACTGAATCTAAGCGGTTTTCAAGGGGTTGAACAGACGCAAGAGTTCTTTTAATTATTTCAACTATTACGAGCGTTAGTTTTTTATTCTTTTTTTCTCACAAAAAGGAATTTATACTGTAGACTTTTTAAAATTTAACTGGAGGTGATTTTATGGACTTATTTATCAACAAAGAATTTACAAAAGAGAAAGCGGACTTTGAAAACTTTAATTGGGAAGAAGCAAAAGTAAAATACAAATCATATGACAGTATCTATACATATGAAGGAAAGAAAGACTTTTCACATATAACGCTCGGAATGTTCAATAACAACAAAACGTTTATGGTGAGAATGGTGAATGAAACGAAAGACCAGCATTACTTTTTATTCGTGTTTGACGAAGAAATGGAAAGGGTCTACGTTAACCATTTAATTAGCGGAAAACAGATATTGAGGTTATCCGAAATAAACCAAGAGAAACGAGTAAGAGTATTTTTGGAGAACATTGAAATTTCCTACCGTAAGAAACGTGGCGAGAACGCTTATACAAAAGAGGAATTAGTAATAGAAGAGATTGCTGCTGTATTCGCTTTAGAAGGTAATGGGAAGAGGTATGCTGTAGAGGTGGAAACCAGAAATAAGATTGTGAATAGAGACCGACAAGTTTTCACACTGAGTAACAGAGGTACGAGAGCAAGATGGAGAAAGCTTTACGAGGAATTAGGTATACCAAGAGCAGACTTAAAAAGAGGTGTTATATATCATCCGGATATACTGGTTCAAATGGAAGATGTTAACGTAAGAGGAAGGCAGAAGTATATGTTTCTGGAACTTGAATTAAGTAGGCATCCGAAACAAGATTTCTTTATCAAATTAATGAAGGCGAAACGTAAACAAAGCGGTCTATATTTCGTTTTCTCTGATGCTCACGCACAATATCACTATGATTTGGTAGAAGAGTTCATTAGGACATACGGTAAATTTAATCTAATCCGCTACTGCACAGTAAGTGAGTTCTTCGACTACTCCGGAAACAATATCAAAGAGGTATTCAGAGATTTTTAATCTCCGAGCCTCTTTTTTCACGTATAAACTCCCCTACTCTGGTCAATAAAGATAAAAAAGATATTCGGGAGGTAGTTTACGTGAAATGTAGATACTGTGAGAAACCGTTGAGAAAGACGAAAACACTGAAGAAAAGAATGGGATTATGTACGAGCTGCTATTCCTGGGATAAGAAATGGGTAGCAGAAGGCGTGAAGTATTCGAAGTCAAAATAAAAATCTCCGCTCAGTGAGGGAGATCAATAGTAAAGATCGTTATTGATGACAACAGGATGAACTTTGTACTCTTCAACTTTGTTGTATTTATTTTGCAGATGATCGATCACATTCGGAGAGTGTAAAGCAAAGATAATTAATTGGTCGGCCAGTTCCGATTTTGTCATCCCACAACTGACTGCGAGCTTACTTAATTTCCGGTCAGAATCGTTGGTGACTGATACACTAAAACGAACACATCGTTTGCCACCGAGACTTCTCTTTTTTGCCGATTGGGAGCGGGTTTCAACTGTTTTCATTTTATCTCCTCCAGAATAAAGGTACATCACTGGTGTAGTGAATAGTTTACTAAATTACTATTCTCGAAGAGAAAACTTTAGAACTGTTTTATGAAACAAACCTCTCCCCTCTTCACGTAACAAACTCCCCTCTTTTCGAAAAAGTGTAGATTTTACGTAGGCTGAAAGTGCATCAGTGAATCACTGCATCAGTACCCCCTCTCGATAGGGAAGAGGAGGCTGAAGAATAACCTTAAAAACAGAAGGGAATATAAAGATATTTTGAAATAACTTCAAAAAGTAGTACAATAGTGGAAAATAGATAACATTTAATGTAATTTCCGTATGTTTTTGAGAGAAAACCATTAAAAACGAAACATTTACAAAAGGGCTGACTTGGAAGTAAACCGGAACAATATGTAGAGCAGAGTGGATGTAATAACGAACGCTAAGTGGTAGTTGCCGCTCTCGAAAGAAGGAAAAAACAGGACCATCAAACACATTTGAAAAAGATAATAAAGCGTAAATTTTCCGATGAAAACGAACCCTTCATTCTGGACACGTTCAACCTTGTTTGCCGGTTTCCACTCCGCTTTGCTTTGAAAGAAATTATATATTTCCTTGTTTAAGTTGATGCCTACGATAAAGGCCACAGAAGCCAGGAGTACGAACGTACCTAAATTCAAGGTATAAGTATCTTCGAATACAAAGGAAAAAGATAAATGGAGAAAGGAGAACGTACAGAATGAGAACAATACCGGCTCTAAACTTCTAAGCATTTAATCACTCCTTTTAAAGAATAGTATAAAACGAAAGTCACCGTATTCAAAGTTCCAATTAGGAAAAAATTATCAAATTTACGAATAATACCAATATTTTACGATTTTATTACAATTCGGGTTTTAGTATAATCCCCTAGTGGTAATGAGGGTACGTGGGGGAATTTTACAAAAATATATAGAAAAGGAAGGTTTTCGGAGATGTTTAACGATAAATACAACAAGAATGAAACGGAAGAATTTGCAAAAAATAGCAAACAAAAAGATTTAGATGTGGGAACCTTCGCTACGATTGCAGCTATCAGGGGGAAGCAATTCGGAAAAGAAGTATTTGCAACAGTAATTAAGTTCAAGGATTTAATGGACTTCCTGAAAGTATTTCCAGAGGTTCAGCGTGATGTGAATAACCGTAAAGTGGTAAGCATTAAGAATTACGTGTTGACCGGATTAGATGATCCAGAGAATGCGATGAGGTTCTTTCCGGCAATCACCGCAACCGCTCGTGGTCACATTTATTACGATGAGTTCCGTAATCAGGTTGCTATAGACACTAATAATAGTAAACTCTCGATCAACGATGGCCAACATCGTTTTTACGGTGTAAATGAAGCCATTCGTGTACTTAACGGTAAATTAAATAAAATAAAAGATACAGAGGAAAGAGAGAAAATCAAGGAATCCCTGGATAGACTGAAAGAAATGATGCTGCCAATGACGATATTTAATAATTTAACAGAATCAGAGGAGAAACAGCTCTTTCACGATACGAATAATCTCGCACAACGTCCGTCTCGCTCGGCTACCATCAAATTAGCTCAGACAGACTTGTTCAGCGTGTTATCTCGTGAATTATCGGAATCAAACCGCTACTTGAAATACTATGGTGTTGAAATGGATAAAAACAGTATTGCAGGTAATAATGAAAATAGTATTCTGCTTACGACAGTTCACGAGGTTGCAAGAAGACTGGTGTGGGATGAAACCAGAAAAGGTAGAAGTACCGCTTTAGCCGGAAGATATGACTATTACAAGAAATATATAGGCGATACCTTCGATAAGATGTTTCTACATCTACCTGGTGATTTTGGGACGAAAGGGAAATACATCCTCGAAAAACATTATGCTTTAAAAGGAATTGCTAAGTTTATTCACGATAACCGATTAATAAGAGTTCCGGATGAAGAAATCTTTGCGACATTGGAAAAGGTAAATTGGGAGATTGATATTGAATACTGGAAGCAATATGGCGGTCAGACAACGAAGAGAGGTAAGTTAGCCTTCGGTGGCGGTGGTGAGCACGGTAGAATTGCTGTTCTTGATGCTTTGTACAGTCAATTTCCGTATGATGTAGGAGACTACCAGCTAAGTCTTGAGGAGATGGAAGATAAGTAAAGGGAATGGTGATACCGATGAATAAAAGACAAGTAATCGGATATTTTTTACTTGCTGCTAAAGAATCTGGATTGTCACAACTGGAAACGAAAAAAGTGTTAGACAAATTCGTGACTGTTTTAAGGGGATATTCCAATAAAGAAGCGGAAGAACTCGGTATAGACATTCAACTGGAATTAACACTGAATGACTACGAAGAAAGACTGAGCACCTACGAAAAGCTATACCAAATGAAAGAAACGGATTCTGACGCTATTAAGGCACTTGAGGCTCTTTCCATATCTATGCCGATTAAAACGGTGGATCACGAAAGGTTAAAACAAAAGTATAAAGGGAATGAAAACGATGATCTTTAGAATCACTTATCGAGATGATTCGGGTATTCACGAAAGCATTGTGGTTGAAAGTACAGAATGGGAAGCTCTACTGAAGATTAAAAAAGAGATCCCGATTAATTCTAAATTTGATGTGAGGGAAATAAAGCAAGTGAATGAAGCTGGTGTAGTTTCCACTAAAACCATTAAAAAGTTTAAGCGGCCAATGACAAATAGCGGAAAGGAATAATCCAATCCGCTAGACAGTTAAGTATCTTCTTACGTAATTAGAAAACCCGATTTGCGGTCGGTTCAGGTTATTGTCACCTGTGAGCTTTGACTAGTATCTATCTCACCAGCAGCACTTCAAGTACCGGTCCCATTCATAACTGCTTATCTACTGTATACCCAATAACCAAAAATTATATACACGAAAAAACCGAGAGGCTTATGCTTCTCGGTAATTTTTTGCTTTAAATGTCGCCATCAACTGTAAAGCACGGTATTCATCGTCACTGGCATCCAGGATCTTTTGTATATCTGTTTCAGACAAACGGTGGTCATCGATGATACCATACTCCTCTAAGTTATTGAAGATGACCGCTTTTGCTTCGATCCTACCCTTATCCTCCGCTTTACGTAATTCCTCTTCCATTACATCAGCTCCAATGATTTGAAATACATACGGAGAGCATCATTCACTATATCGCTCTTAACGCCCTTCTTACGAGACTTTGCCATAGGTGAGGCTAAAACCTTCTCAAGTACCGATTCAACGTCTGTATCGAGGTAAATACCGTGCTGTTTGCCACGTTGAGGGGCTTCACCGAAGATAGAGGCGAGTGCTTGCTTTTCTTTCTCCTTTTTCTCCTGCTCAAGCTGTCTTTTTGATTTCTTATCATCTTCATTTTGTTCTGGTGTTGTTACCTCATTGTTATCATTTTGATTTGATGGTGCATTGTTATTATCTTGATGTTCTTTTGTTATTGTTTTGTTATTGTCACCATCATCAGATGTTATTGTTTTGTTATTGTTATCATTTTCTTTTGATGTTGTGTTGTCATTGTTACCATCTTTATAACGGTTCGCTTTATCGAAAAGGCTTGTCATAATCAGCACTCCTTGATTTCATCTAATAAGGTATAAATCGCTTTAACTTGCGGTGTATTGAAGTTTCTATCCTTCTCAGCGGCGTAAACAGCCGGCACACTATGTTTGTACAAAGCGTAAGGAAACATCGAGTGGCTTCGGATGATCGTTTTAAATAAGTTGTAACCCTCTTTATCACAGAAGTCCTTACAGTCCTTTAGAAGCTGCTTGTGAACGTTTAGACGGGAATCATATCGGTTAGCAATGACACCAGCAAGAGTTAAGTCCGGATTTGTGTTCTTCTTCACCTCATTGATCATACGGATAACTCCCATCAATCCCCATACACTGAAAGGCTCTGGAACGTAAGGAATACACACTCTATCGGATACTGCCATTACATTAGTAGAAATAAGTCCTAATGACGGAGGCAGGTCGTAAAAGCACTCTGCAAACTCCGATGTGTCAATCCCGCTCATAAGAGTAAGAAGATTGTCACTATACTTATCCGCTTCCACCAGTACATCAAATTCCAACTCATTTAATTCTAAATCAGCCGGTACTATATAAAGATTGTCAGAAACCTTACGAACGACCTCGTGTAATTTCTTTTTACCGAGCATAAGCTGTGAAGTACCTTCGGTAATATCGGTAGGATCTAAGAAAGATGATGTGGTATTCGCTTGACCATCAAAGTCAATGATTAATGTCGGCTCTTTGAACCGAAGTGCATTCGCACCAGCTAAGTTTGTTGCTAAACTACTTTTACCTACGCCACCTTTGTTGCTGAAAATCGCTGTTCTCATAGTATTTTACCCCGCTTCTTATTATATTATGGTGATATTAATGTATGACTGCTCTGGTTTTAATATCTAAAAGTTATCATATTAATAGGAATAGGTCAACATAAAGCTAACATACTAAACAAATAGTAATAACATAATAAAATGATAACAATAACAAGATAATATCATTACCATATCAAAACAATATTTTAATAATATTCGAATGTTATCATTTTACAGTGATATGAACATCTGATAAAATACAAATTAGTAAGATATTAACAACATAATAATGGTGGTGTAGATATGGAGCATTTTGACCGAGAAAATAAAATGAACCTTTCAGTTGAGACGATTTATGAGATATTTGACGCTTGCATCGAAGATGATCCGGAGAAATACAAAGTGAAAACCTTCATTAATATGATGGAAAACGAAGAAGTAGCGAAAAGGGGAATCACTACTGTTCAATTAAAGGAGATTTTTCAGGTAGATGACGATGGATTGAATAGTTTAATGATACAAGCAATGTTTTCTCCCGATAGAACAGATTTCGAGCTGTTGCAGCATAGATGGGAGGAATCGAAAAGGCAATGATCAAACTAAGGATAAGCGGTACAGAAGAAGAGGTCACCGAATACATTACGAGATTGAAGCAGGACAACAGTATTCATTGCCTTGAAATAAGTAGTCAATATAAGAATAGAGGAGATTCGGAATATGTCCGTGTCTACGCTGATGTTGATTTACTTGAGAAGCGGAATAACGTAATCGACTTGATACTTGAGCGACAAAAGAAAGAGCAAGACGATAAAGACTTGCTGGATAAGTTCATCTTAGAGCTGGTAAATGAACGAAAGAAAGATGAAGTCCTTGCAAAGTATAAGTTGGTGCTGAAATTCACACCTCCTGAACAAGTAGAAGAGGCATTGAAGTCCATTAAGGAGTTCTACGAAATAACCGATGAAGAGTTGGCTGAGATACGAAGGATGGCACTTGAGAGCTTGTAGCTGGTTATAATAGTAGTAAAGAGGTGAGAAGCGTGTCAGAAGAAAAGAAGGACGATCTCATTGGCGGTGTTTCGAGAGATTACATTATAGAAAGAGCACACGAAATGCTGCGGCCAAAAACGGAAGAAGAACTCCGGACCATATACAAGGAACCAAAGTATCCTGGCTTATCACCGAGAATGAAAGAAAATACCCGAAGAGAGATACAAGAGCTAATGAACCGCTCTAATGCAGGAACACCGAGAAGACGGTTCTTCGGTATCAAAATCGGTTGGTGGTGGGAATGAACGAAGAATCAATGAACCGGATCTTCCGGACAGCAAGAGAGGTCAACAGAGAGAAGACACCCGAAGAAATGGAAGAGATTCGAAAGTCACTGAACCGCTCACCAGCAAGGATTAAACCAACAATCGCAATCAATAACTATTTGAGAAGTAAGCAGAAAATACAATCGAAAAAAGGTTTCGGAATAACAATAAAAATAGGATGGTGGAAATAATGATTAAAAGAATGGTGAAGAGATCCCTATATAAGAAATACCTTGTGAAGAAAGATATTGCTCTAACGATTAAAGATGGAGGCACCGATTGGATTATCAAATTTATTCCGAAGCACTCACGGGATATTTACTGGAAGGAATTAAAGAAAGCAGCTCCTCATTTCGTAAAATGAAAAGAGAAGAGTACAAGCAGAAGTTCTTAAAGGAATTGGAATCCACTAAGGATAAGGAGTTCACAATCAGTAAGGTGAAGCTGTCACGGAATGATCCGATCCTTCTCTCAATCAATAAAATGAAAAACCTACTTAAATAACAACGAAAAAAAACGGGTGCTGTATGCCCGTTTTTAGTTTGCTCCGAAAACATCCTTGATGTAGGTAGAAGAGAACTCACGTAGATACTTCTCCTCAAGTACCGCTTCATCAAACGTTTCTGGATGCGATTGCTGTAGTAGTTTCAAGATGTTATCGAAGTTTGGTGATACCCACCGAGGAAACCGACCAGGATCCCAGTCAAACAATTCAAATGACCGCTTGATCCCGTAGCCTGGATAGAAGTACATCATATACCGTATTTGAAGTGGATCTTTGTCCTTATACTGAATCTTCACTCGAACCATTATGTGCATACCACCGGAATTACCATTTTCATCAGTAGACAACTTCCACTCTCCGATAAAATCAACGTTATCAATCTTCAACTTACTCATACCGATCACCCCTTTTCTATTTACTTTATAATCGATATTTTCATATAGTCAAACAGATAGTTAAATTATTTATATTGAAACCCAGTGAAAATAATGTTTTATTTTATTGACAGATAGTTAAAAACGAGTATAAATAAAGTAAGAAGCGGAGGAAGGAACGATACCTACCGATGAAGTTTCCCTTTCTTATACGAGGTGATTGATATGAAAATGTTTTATGAAGTGGAAGTTAACGAGGTAATAACGGTGAAGTTTGTGTGTGAAGGTGGTGCAACCGTTAAGGTTTATCATAACGATATGGAAATGGATTGCTATACGGATTATATGATACAAGAAAAAGGGTATTCCTACTTTGCAGCAAGGTGCGAGAACTACGTGATTATCCATAGAGAAGCCGAACTACTATGACAGCATCCGCTGTCTTTTTTCACATAATAAAAGAACCCCTTGCTTGGGACAAGGGATTCAGTCTTCGACACTATAAATGAATAGTTTCAGAGGGTGGTTATTCCTCGTTTACTATTATAAACAGAAATGGATAAGAAAATCCAACGATAAGTAAGCCTTTTTGAAGAGTATTCACCTATATAGTAGAGAGGTAACGAAATGTATCTCTAGTAGATTTAGGAGGAACGATGATGGATCGAGCAGACTATTTATTAGCATATCTAAGAACGCTGGTTGAACTGAAGAAGAGTGGATATATGGTATTCAACGAAATCTCCGCTACTATCGCAGAAATCAACGAAGAACTTGAAATCAATACAGCTAAAGGCGATCAGTAATGAACTTTTCGTCTTTTGGCTTTTTTACCTTCGATAAGGGTATCGTTCATCAATATATGAAACTACCTGACTTCAGTTATGCCGAGCTGTCCGTATTTGCTTATATAATGGCGAATGTGCAGAACCAGGATAACGGAAACAATAAGAAGGGTTATTGCTACCGAACAAAGACGAGGATATGTAAGGACTTGAAAATGAGCCGAAGCAAACTCAACAAATCGATAGAGCTGCTGAAGACGTACAAACTGATCCAGCATCGTGAAGTACCGAATTATAGAGGCGGCCACCATTTAGAAGAATACAAACCGATGCCATTACTGAGCACTACCGCTTTCACTGGAGAGTTCGGTCATTTACTAAGTGATTACGATTACTCACAAATAAGCAAAAAGAAGTAAGCATTTCTTTCCCACTGTTCATATTTAACACTTGCAATGTCCATATTAGAATACGTAAATAAGATAGATAACGTAATAATATAGATATTTTAAATATAGCAAGAGTAATTGAAAGTAATACTAATTGCGAAGAGAGTTCGAGAGATAACGAGAACTATCGAGCTATATTTATATAAGTAGTAAAGAAGGAATACGAAAGGGAACGTAAGTGACCGATCAGGGACGCAATGTAACATAGAAAGATACCGGATTAATCGAAGTATTTCTTTGCAATATGACGAGTTTCTTCTATAATATAAGTAACGATATATGAACGGTTATTGCTGGTAACAAATCGATACAAAGAGTGAACTCGTAGGGGTCAGAAAAGAATGGCCGGATTGCTTCGATTGGATTCGATATGATTGCAAGAGATAACGATTGACTTCGAGTGATAATGAATGACTTCGATTTTATCTAGCACAAGCTTCTGTGTGTCTCCTCTTTAAAAACTTAGGGGGTACGATGTATAGAGTATGAATAGGCAAAATAGACGTATGTATTACTTGTAAATACTATTACATTCGAAAAACAGGCTTCAACCTTAGAGCGATAAAGGGTTGAGGCTTTTTTAGTTGCAAAACGGTTAAGATTTAGCTGTTTTTTGGTCGATTTCATCCATATTTCATTGATTATCTCGAAGCTGAAGTAATAAACATACACGCAAACGCATAAAGTTGCAAAGGTGTTTTGACCCCCAAAGTGGGACCCTTCGTGACCCTCTATCTAGTGATTACACCTATCAGAAAATTTTCGGAACCTGGGCGGTAACCATCGTCCTTCCTCTCCAGATTATTCTCTGTACATACCCGAACACTACCTTAAAAAAATTTCCGGATATTTTCCGAACTTGAGGGGGTAAAGTGGTCGGGTATTTTAAATTACCTATTTCGAAGTAGAAAAGGTGTTCTACACGCCTTACGGACAACCAACGGAATAGATCACCGAAAGGTATCTTGCAAATTGCGTAAGGTAGCAAGAGATGAAGGAGCTGCCGCCCTTCCGGAATGGGTAATTTGACATCTTACAAACTGTGATTCGATCTTCTATATACTTTACGGAGTGAACATAGTTAAAGTAAGATTACATAGGTTTCGCCTCCTATGTTGCCCGAAATGGCATTAAAATATCCCTCCTAAGTGAAGAGGGAATCGGGGTTAGCTCGGTTCCCCTTCAATTAGGCTACATTTTGTAGAGGAGGTATTGATTTGGAACAAACAACAGATGTGAGAATCGGAAAGTTTCTAATTAAAAACGTCCCATTGCCTCGGACCGATAGAGTTAATTATCGCCTGGGATCAATTATAAGTTTTATGGAAATAAACGAAATCACCACGTATGACTACACAGAGAAAAACCCGCAGTCCAATTAAGGATTAGCGGGTCTTTTTCATCTGTTCCGGAAACCGTAGATTTTGTCCATATTCTGATAAACAGCGTTAATCTCTCTATCAGTGATTCCGATGTATTTCAGTGTGACGGATGAATCCGAATGGTTATAGATTTTTTGAAGCTGCTCTAAGCTGGCACCGAGTTTACCGTTTGTCTCTTGGTACGTTTTATAGTTCCAGTAACCAAACGTTTTTCTCAATGAGTGGCAAGAAAGGCTTCCGGAATATCTTACTTTCTTGGCCGCTTTCTTTAGAATGCGAAAAGCCTGAACAGTAGTGATATAAGGCGGCTTACCTTCTGCTATCTGGTCTTTCCATTTTCGGCTGAGGAATAAGTAATCTTCATCTTTCAGTCCTTTTTCCTTTCCGAGTTCATCTACAGCATCACGAAGCATTTTATTGACGTAGAATTTCTTACCTTTCGAAGTCTTCTGCTCAACAACATAAGAATTGTTCGATGTTCTTGATTTTAACTGACCGTAAGTGAGTTTAATGGTATCGCTCACACGCATACCCAGCAAGATGCCGGCAAGGAACAATATTTTATCTCGTGGTGTTTCAAGAGCATCATAGATCCGCTCAATCCACATTTGCTTACGGATGGGTTCGGTAGTCTTTTCTCCGGTGTTTCGGTATTCCTTATATGTACCTTCTCGCTTTGCTTTTAACTTCTTCGCCTGACTGGTTTGGGTGATCAATTCCCTCTCGGATAACAAATCCAGCACCTCAAACGGTATACCTAATTCTGCATTAATTAATTCTTTGTTGGGGACTATCTTCGGCATTGTACATCACTCCCTATTTCCAAAAGTTTCATATTATATGTTTCTATTATAATCATTTATTTAACGAATGTAAAAGATTTTTAATTTTTTATTACATTCGAATTTATCACGAAGGGAGTGACTATTGAGGGAAGGAGAGGATTCTTATAGCTTACGTTGCAGGGAAATGGCTTGATAGGGAAGAGAGAGCAGAACGTATTGAGATCGTGAAAGAGCGGTTGAAGAAACTGTCTGCACTAATCAAATCCGGTAAAGCCACCGAATATCATATGGAAGTTTTTCAGGATGATAAAGAGCAGCTAAAGAAGCTGAAGCGTGTCCATAAGGCAGAACGTGATATGTCGTATTTCTTCTATGAGTATTTCGGTGAAGAGTACAATCCTGGGAACGCTGATAACCAAGCCCCCAAAGGTGCGACCATTGAAAATATGCCGGACTTCCACAAAGAACTATGTGGAATACTGGATTCTGCTTCAAATTTCAACACAGGTGCTCGTATCTGCTGGTCTGCCGCTCGTGGTTCAGCAAAATCAACATTCTTATCCGGTGCTCACCCAATAAGAGAAATTTGCTTTAGGAAGAGGAAGATGATTCTCATTATCTCGGAAACCGCTTCTGCTTCACAGAAATTCCTACGTTGGATTAGCGGACAATTAAGATATAACGAGAAATTGAGAGAAGATTTCGGTCATCTGTTGCACCCTAACCAGAAAGCAAACGAGATTGATAGTAAGGAACAATTCCTTACGACAAGCGGTACAATGCTTGCTACAAGTTCACTAGGTAAACAGATTCGAGGCTATAAAAATGGGTCACAACGTCCGGATCTTTGTCTCCTGGATGACTTAGAATCAAGGGCTTCGAACAATACCGCAACCTTGCGTCAACAAAACTTGGACTGGCTTACACAGGATTTGGAGCCGGCATTAGATCCAAAAGGTTCTTTAATCTTTATGGGAACAATGGTCCATATTTCGTGTCTTTTAGCGTATGTGTTGCAAAACCGAGTGGATTTCCTTCGAAACCGCTTCCCAGCTATTTTAAATGAACCAAAGCGGAAAGACCTATGGGCTAAGTTTGAAGAGATATTTAAAAACTATGAGCCTTCTAAAGAGGAAATCGAAAAGTTTGCGAAAGCTACAGAACAAATGCCATCACCGAATGAACGAGCAGCACTCCGCTTCTTTGATGCGAATAAAGAAGAAATGCTGATTGGGGAAGATCCTGATAAGACGGACGGTAGGGTAGAAAGTATATGGCCTTCACGTTTCCCAACGGAAAAACTGATGCTGATTAAACTGTCAGTCGGTTCAAAAGCGTGGGCGACTGAGTATCAGAATACAGCTGTTGACGAAGAGAACCGAATATTCAACTCTCAGGATTATCGAAGGCATAATGTTGAACATTTTTCTAAGAGGGAATACGAATTGTTTGGGTATGTGGATTGGGCGTTAGGTGGACTGTCTGGAAAAAGCGAAAGCGGTGACAGTAGTGTTTATACGATTCTTGCAAAACACAAAATCACGAAGAAGCTTTATTTGGTCGAACAGTTCGGAGCAAGAATGAAACCTAACGACTTTATGGATATTATCGTTGAAATGACGATGAAATATATCCCGACAATCATCGGTGCGGAGAGTAACTTCGGGCAGGAGTATATGAACTCGGAATTGAAGGCTCGCCTACAAGCGGCAGGCTATCCAGCTTATACACGGATGAAAGGTATCCATCAAAAGCAAAAGAAGGAACTGAGAATCGAACTTCTTCAACCACAACTGGAGAAAGGCGACTTGGTACTGAACAATCATTGCTCTGCATTGGAGAATGAAATGGAAACCTACCCAGCTTCAGCAAACGATGACTTCTTGGATTCCCTGGCTGGATGCGTAAAAATCAGCGACTACAGTATGGCGACATTTAAACAAAAACCAGCGGGTTTATAAAAAATCCGCTTTTTTCTATTTTTAATAAGCCTTTTTCATTGTAACTCACACTATATAGTAGAGGAATGATACAAATTGTTGAGTAGAAAACAGATTGAAGCAAAGCTTGATAACACGAAGAAACGTGCTGCCTTGCTAATCGTACAAAACGATTTCAATGAGTTCTTTGACGAGGAAACGGGTGAGAAGCGGAAATTAACGAAAGAAGAAATTGGTGAAATGGTCGGTGTCTCAAGAATGACGTTATGGCGTTATGAGAACGAACCGCTTTTCATTGAGTATGTTAATTTACTGTCTGATCAATTCCTCAAGGCTCAAAGAACATTCGTTTACAAACAACTAATTAAAGCAATCGGTGGTTCTCAACCGTCTGTCAACGCAATCAAATTGTACCTTCAAGCACAAGGGTTATTGGTTGATAAGCAAGTGGTCGAACACATCGAGAAATCAGCAGATAAATCAAACGAAGAACTCGAAAAAGAGTTGGAAGAGTTGGACGAGCTGCTAAACGCTGAATAGAGAGGAGGGAACTGATTGTTATTTGCTGAAGGAAAGCAATATCCGCCACAAGAAGAACTTGATAGGCTGGCAGAATATGAAATTGGTAAGAAGTTTTATGATGCGGAAGGTCACGATGTAGTAGAGAAGGCTTCGGTCTTACTGAAGAACACACCTCATTATAAAAACATCGATACACTTCGTACAGCAGTAGGATTGGTCGAGATCCTTTGTAAAAAGCCGGCTGATATGCTGATTGCGGAAAGACCTATATTTGAGAGCGGTCAAAAAGGAACAGTGGTCCAACAACGCCTCGATGAAATGGTTGAAAACAATGACCTAATCCAAATGATATACGAAATGACTGTCTCTAACGGTTATCTCGGAGATCAATTCATTAAAACGTACTATTCCTATCGCCAGGATTATTCAGAACTGGTTCAATTAGGCGGTCAGATTCCCCCTCGTATCAGTCGTGAGATTATCTTAGAAGCGGTAAATCCTCGGATTGTTTTCGTTGAATTTAAAGAAGGAACACAGAAAATCGTTAAAGCCTATAACATTGCGTATGTTGAATGGGAAGAATACGGTTATACAGAAGTTCCTTTCTTATATGTAGAGCGGCACATTGCTGGTGCGATCCAGTACAAGAAGTTCCGCTTATCAACACCGAATGTGCAGATGATTAAGAATGTCCCGCTTACCACATTCCTTATAGAAGAAGAAGTATCAACCGGCAAGGAGAATGATTTGTTGTTTACTGGAGTGGAATATCCGCTCGTACAGCACATTCCCTATAAAGCTACGGTTGATTCTTTTTATGGGGAATCCTTTGTTAAACGGGTGAAGGATTATATCATCGGTATTCAGGATACGCTCACAAGTATCTCGTATATCTTAGCAAAGCATACGGACCCGATTATCGTTTCCCCTCCGATTGATGGTAACAGTCAAGAGGTGAAAATGACCGGTGGTATTTTGGAAGTCGATGAAAATGCGGTCAAGCCTTACTATATGGTTTGGGATGGTCGCTTATCAGACAGCTTCAAGCTACTTGAATACTATGTGAATATGGTATTCCAAGCAGCTGAAACACCACAATGGATATTCGGTAATGTCGTGGGTTCTGGTAATCAAGCTGGTGGGACAAGCCATACAACGGAAGGTTCGAACCTCACACGGTTTATGCCTCTTCTTGCAAAAGTAAGAGCAATCAGAAACCACGTTGATAAAGCCATTCGAACGATTCTCTGGATCTCAATGGAATTGGAGAATTACACGAAAGATGGTCTTGAAGGCTTCTCCAGTTATAAGCCGGTCTATCCGGTCATTCACTGGAAAGATGGAGTTCCGAAGGACAGAAAAGCATTGGCTGAAGGTCTTGCGATTGCTAACGGTGGTAAGCCGGTACTCGATCATAAGTCATCCATCAAAGAGTTTAATGATTGCGATGATGAAACCGCTCAGACAATCTTTGATGAAGTTCAGGAAGATGAAAAGAGAACTGCTCTAGCGGCTCCTTCCATTTTCAATGACGGTGAAGGCGAAGAACTCGCAGATTAGGGGGATAGGAAATGAATCAACCTCTCTCCGATAAAGAAGTAAAAATCCTGACCAAAGCCTTTAAAAGAGCGGTTAGGGAGATTCAAAAAATACTCAAAACAATCGATCCAACTGATCCCAGCTTGTCGAAAGCCTTCCTTGAAATGCGTCTTGCAGAAATCTATAAGATTATGAAGGACTTAGGAGGCGAGGCTTCGGCCTGGGTCGATGAATTTATCCCACAATTCGCTAATAACGGTGCTGCCGCTGTGTTAGTCGATTTAGGGATTGTGAAAACGCTGGATGAAGCAAGGACGTTAACCAAGCTGTCAACAATGCGGGAAGACTTGACGAAACGAAGAATCCTCATTGTGAAAGATGACATATTACGAGGAATTGATGCTTCGTATCAGCATATTCGGAAATCCATACAGAAGGTATCCGCTAAAGTGATGCTGGAACAGTATGGAACCGGTATGGTGAACAAGAAAACAGTCCGTGATGAATTGGTTAAGGAATTGCGAAAGGAACTGGACAGCATAAAAGAACCGTATGTCTCTACCGGAAAGAAGCGTTGGAGAATTGACGATTACGGGGATATGTTAGCCAGGACACACCAGATGAACACCCACCACGAGCATACTGTTGCCCGTGCAGAAGAACTTGAATGCAATCTCGCTGTGATTTCAACCTATCGGGGTACTACAGATGCTTGCCTTTATCATCAAGGGCGTATCGTGAGTTTGGTGAAAGGGCACCCTAAATACCCTTATTGGATGGATTTAAAGGAACAAATCTTTCACCCTCGATGTAGACACCGCTTAATGGTCATCTCCGATGAATCCGATTTGGAATTGGATGAATACGAGACAGCAAAGAAACAGCAGGTTGTAGGTGACCGTGCCTTAAACGTTCTTTCGAAGAACGGAAAAATGGTCACAAAAATGGAACTGCTCGAAAAGAAAATGGACGGACGTGTTCCGGCATTCAAAGATGACAGGACACCGAAAGCACCGGCTAAAGAGCGGTTAAGAGAAATGTTAATCCGAAATGGAATTGACCCTGACAAAGTGTAGGGTCTTTTTTCTTTGTCCAATACGATGATGACGTTAAAAAAGCTGTCGGCAAATTAACAGTCTTACGGACTATAACTGGTGGAGGTACAAGATGACATTGATTAAAGAAGAAAAGCCAAAGTTTCCATTACGTTTAGATATTCAGTTCTTTGCTGATGGTGATGGCGATGATCCGGCTAAGAAGATCGATGAACCTGGAACACCTGATGATGGTGGGAAGAAGGATGAACCTAAGACTTTCACTCAAGAAGAATTGGATGAAATCGTAAAGCAACGTGTTTCCCGTGAGCAAAAGAAGCTTGAGAAATTCGCTGATTACGACACCATCAAATCTGAACTAGATACTTTCCGCTCTGAAAAAGAAAAGAAAGAACTGGACGAACTTGGTGAAGTTGAGAAGGCACACAAACTGACTGAAGCAGAAAAGCTACGTGCCGACAAGCTGGAAAGCGATTATACCGCTCTTTCAGAAAAGATTAAAAATCAAGCGGTCAAGATAGCATTTAACGAAGAGGCTCGTAAATTAAATATCGAGTATATCGATGATGCTATGAAACTAGCAGATTTAAACTCTATCGTAGTTGACGAAGAGTACAATGTTTCCGGAATGGCTGATGTCGTAAAGGCACTTGTGGAAAGCAAGCCTTTCTTAGCGAAGTCTGTTAAACAGGACAAGGATCTCGGTGGTCCAAGCAATCCAAAGAAAGAAACAGACAAAACGAAAGACCAGCTGCTTGAAGAAGCAAGACAAAAAGCAATCCGAACAGGCCGTCAAGAAGATAGAACAGCTTACGCAAAGCTGAAAAGAGAATTTGGAATTTAATTCGGTAATGAGTAGATTTTTCTACTCTTTATAAAAAATATTTTATTATTTGGGAGGAAATACAATAATGATTTTTGATAAAGACCTTATTGGCAAAAAGCAGAGTGTCGTTGACGAATTTATGCTTTTGTCTCCGCACACTACTCCATTGCTTTCAATGATCGGCTTTTCAGAGCCAGTATATAACACTACTCACCAATGGTTTGAAGATGAAGTAATTCCATACGAAGGTGCTACTACTGGTGCTGTAACTGCTGCGGCTACTGCTATCACGGTTGCTGACGTTGAACCATTCGCTGTAGGACACGTAGTAAAAGTTGGAGAAGAATTGGTACGTATTGACGCTATCGATGCTGCAACGAAAAAACTTACGGTTGTTCGTGGATATGCTGATACAACTGCTTCTGACTATGTTTCTGGTGCGAAATTAGAAGTTCTTTTCCGTGAAGGTGAAGAAGGTGCTGACTTCGTTAAGGCTCGTAGCAAAGCTCGTAAAGCGGTTTCCAACGTATCTCAAATCTTCAGTGAATCTGTAGAATTGACTGGTTCTGCTATGGAAGTAGCGAACTACGGTATTGCTGACCTTTACGAGAACGAAAAACAACTGAAACAAACTGAGCTTGCTCTTCAACTTGAAAAAATGTTGATCAATGGCGTTAAGTTTGATAATGGTGTTGTTCGTCAATCTCAAGGTATCCGCTCTTTCATCAAGAATGTAGCTGATGGCTCTGGACAAGCGTTGTCTCTTGACCACGTTAATGACCTTGCTCAAGACCTTTACTCTAAAGGTGCGTTTGCAAATGGCGGTCAATTCGTCCTTCTTGCTGGTGCGAAACAGAAACGTGCTTTCGGTCAAATCCAGGAAGCGAAAATTGAGATCCCTCAAGGTTCTCGTGTTCGTGGTGACATCGTTGACGGTATCGCTACTGACTTCGGTAACTTCCAGATTGCTTTGAACCAAAACCTAGCGGCTGATGAAGTTATGTTGGTTGACCTTAACCGCATCAAGCTTCGTCCTCTTGGAGAGCGTTCATTCTCTCACACGTATCACGGTGTTGATGGTGACCGAGTGAAGGGTACTGTTCTTGGTGAGTACACGCTTGAAGTTAAGCAAGGTTCCGCAATGGGCCGCATCAAGAATCTTGGATAATGAGTGAATTAGGGGACGAGTAACATCGTCCTCTTTTTTATTTTGATTATCAAAAATTCAAGAAAGGCGTGACCTAAATGAAGGAATATACAAATACTCGTTATCCCGAACTTTCTTTTTATGTAGGAAGTAAGCGGAGACAATTTGTTGGCGGTCAATATACCGCTGAAAGTAAAGAAGAGATCGAAGTCCTTGATAAACTAGCTGATGTAAAAGCGGTTGAACAAGAAAAGAAATCGGAGAGCAAAGCACCAGCTGCACGTAAAAAAGCCTCCGAAAAGTAATGGAGGTGGAATAGGTGCCTGATATTGTATCAGCTTCCGACTATATAAATCTGAACGTTATTGACATTGATGATTGGCTCGATTCTGATGAAAACAGACAAACCCGTGTCTTGAATGTTGCCATTCGAGTGATAAACGATGTTTACTCTGATTTAATCATCCCCGATTCCGCTGTATATGAGTTCTGCCCTATCTTAGCCGCTTACTTCAATGACACGAACAAACTTAACTCACAAGGCATCGCAAGCTTCTCAATTCAAGGTGTTGGGTCATTTAACTTTGACCAAGAAAAGACACTTGAAGAATTGATTCCACTATCCGCTATCCGAATGATTGCAAAAGAGAATGGCATTGAATTATCCGGCAACACAGCTGGTAAAGCCACTCTCAAATACAATGTGTAGGTGATTATATGGCTTTCTTTCCAATGAAACAAGTAATCACAGTTAAAAAATCTACCGCTGTATCCGATGGTTGGGGAAAAAAGTTAGTAGAAGAAATTGAGATTCCGATGAAATGTCGAGCAGACGAAGTGGCAGAGACCATCGAGAATATGGAAGGCAAAGAAACAGTCGTTTCCTTAAAGGTATTTTTGGACAAACTTCCGGACATTGGCTACGAGGACACCATAACCTACACAAACGAATTGGGTGTGACCACTAGCAAAAAACCGGAAAAGATCCAGCCGGCAAGGGACTTCGGTGGAAAAGTCATTCATACGGTGGTGTATCTGTAATGTTCGAACTTGATCTGAGTGATTTTCTGAAAGAGTTAAGGAAACTAGGTGAAGTAGATGAAGCGGTAAACAAGGGTGCTCGTAAAGGGATGAACCAAGCGGTAACCCTTTGGAGAAATCGTGTAATGCGAAATGTCCCATATAGAGCCGGTAACTTGGAAGATGGAATCGATTCGAAAGTAACAGGAACACAAGTCTCTACCATAGTGGGAACGGTATCAGCGGAAGCGTGGGCGGTTAAACCCTGGAAAGGTGCTCCCTTTAACTACGCTTACTATATCCACGAAATAAAAGGCAGAGGCGGTATTCCTGATAAATTCATCGATGACAGCTTCAACGAAACCAGAGCGAAAATCAAGGAAAAGATTGAACACGCAATTTTGGATGAACTAGAAAAGGCAGGATGGTGAACGAATGGCTAATTTAATAGATGAAATGGAAAGCTTCGTCAGTTATTTGACAGGTCTTTTTAGTGATGCGACTGTTGAACGCCAAAACGTTCCCACCAATCCGGTGCCTCACACATTTGTCGTAAAGATGAATCAAACGAATCCAGAGCAGCATCAAGAGTACATCTTCATCGAACGAACCTATTCGATCATTTATATCGCTGAAGATGATTTAACACTTTTCAATACGATTGAAACATTGAGACAGGATTTGCACGCTAAAAAGCAAGTGATCCCTCTAAACAATTCAACAAATGTCATTAGAGTGACTTCTTTAGGTTATTCAGAACCCTTCGAGTATGAAGAAGGTTCGAACCTTAAAGGGGTCATTTTTGTATTAACCAGCCGAACACAAGAGGTAACTCCTGCTGTGGTTGGACCATTAATTCAAGTAGTTAACACCAGAAAATAAGAGGAGGTCAAACTGTGGCTCAAAGACCAGGATTATATATTACGTTCATTAATTCAGCGGAACGTAGGGTTTCCGGTGGTGTCCGTGGTACTGTAGCGATTCCTTTGAAGACTTACAATACTGGAACCGCTTCTGAGAAATCATTCTACACAGTCAAAACCGAGACTGAAGCTGTTGCGTTATTCGGTGAAACCAATATCCAATCAATCAAACTCGCTTTATTGGGTGGTTGTAGAGATATTCTTGTTTACACTCTTCCGAATGTGGACGGAGCAACTGTCACGATGGAAGCGGCCATTCAAGAAGCTTTGGGTGAACTGGAAACTCGTACTTTCAATGCGTTGGCATTCGATGGGGAAGTTTCTGAAACCATCCAAGATAGCACGAAGTTATGGATTGCTGAAAAGCGTGAAGAAGGAAAACACGTATTTTACGTGGCTGGAGGAACAGTAGCGGAAGATCAGGACATTACGTTAGGTAATGCTCGTACCGAACGCCTTTCTGATGACTATGTGGTAAACGTGGTTTCAGGCGGTATCGCTACTGATGGAACAGCTTACTCAAGTGCAGAGATTGCACCGTATGTAGCTTCCCTGATTGCGAAAACTCCTTTGAACCAATCGATCACATACCTTGAGCTTCCGTTCATTGATGTGACGAAGCGTTTCAAGAAAGCGGAAATCGTTTCAGCGTTGGAAGTTGGCTCTCTAGTATTCTTCCACGATGGCGAGATTGTACGAGTTGAAGCGGGTGTGACTTCCAGCACAAAGAAAATTCGTGCGGTGTCATCTCGTCAAGCGGTATCTACGGATATTCGTAAGACAGTGAACAGTCAGTATATTGGCAAACTGAACAACACTCCGGATAGCAGGAAGGCTCTTATGGCTTCCATTAAAGCGTATCTTGAGCGTTTGGAAGATGACAATGTACTAACTTCCATTGCGGTCACAGAGGACTTACAGAACCCGTCTAAGGACGATACTGTGAATCTGGTTGTCTCGTATGTGGAAGTCGATTCAATGGAAAAAATCAACCTCGGAATTAATCTGTAAGGGAGGTAATGGCTAATGATCGATGGACGTAATACCATTAATGGTACGTATGGCAGCGTCTTTTTCGAGGGAGAGTTCCTGAGCAATGTTCAGAACTTCTCCGCTCAAATTGACTTCAATAAAGAAGAGATTTTCCTTGCTGGTCGTAAGTTCGCTTCTCATAAAACAATGGGTGCAACCGGTACTGGCTCGATGTCAGGATTCCGTGTGAACTCTCGCTTTATGGAACTGATTCTTGAAGGTGCGAAGGATGCCGGAAGACCATTCTACACTGAATTGATTGGTAAGCTGGAAGATCCCGAAATGGGTGGCAAGGTGTATCGGGTACGTCTTTCCAAAGTATCCTTTAACAGCATCCCTCTCTTAAACTACGAAGTAAACTCTGTTCTGAATGAGGAGCTTGAGTTCACTTTCGAAAATGCGGAGATTCTGGACACATTCTAATCTTTCACAATCGGCAAGTGAAAGAAATTAGGGGCGGTTAATCCCGCCTCTTTTTTATTTATTAAAAATTAACTTTTTATTCTTTAGGAGGAATAACAAATGGCGGTATTAACAAACGAAAAAGATATTTTGAAAGCATTACTTGACACAGAAGACGAAGTACAAAAAGAAGTGTATATGTCCCGCTTCCAAGCAAACTTCGTTATCAGAGCGATTGATGGTAAGCTTCTTAACTCCATCCAAGAGCAATGTACGTATATGAAAAAAGGTAAGAACGGTAAATCCGATAAAGAATTGGACGAACAAAAATTCCAATCAATGATTATTGAAAAAGCGTGTGTGGTTCCGAACTTCGGTTCTCAGGCACTTCTTGATAAATATAAAGTATTTGAGCCATACGAAGTGATCGAAAGACGATTGCTGGCTGGTGAGCTTGCGAAATTGTCATCTGAAATTATGGATATTTCCGGTTTCGGTGACGAAGAAGAAGCGATTGAAGAAGTAAAAAACTAATAAAAGAGGGTGGTGAATCTGCCATCCTCCATTACTGCTTGCACGAATTAGGTATTTTACCGACAACCATCTTCAATCTTCCGGAGAAACAGAAGCGGTTCATCTACGCTAGTTGTCTGCTTCACTTCGAGGAATTAGAGAAGATGGATAAAAAGAACAGTTAGGAATACTTGAGGAAGGGGGTTCTATATGGAGTTAAAAGCTGTCATCCGGTTGAAAGACGAGTTTACTGCTAAGTTGAAAAAGGTCACTTCCTCAGCCGAAAAGTTCAGTAAAACCACGAATCAACTTAAAGAAAATCAAGAGAAGTTGACGAAAGCAACCGATAAAAATACCGGTGCTGTCAAGAAAAACACGAACGGGTTAAATGAACATTCGAGAGCTGCAAGTAAAACCAATACTCAACTGAGTAAACAAAGACAAGCTTTCCAGGGTGTCCAATCGGCCTCAAGTAGTGCGTTAGGGACTGTCTTGCGTTTAGCTGCCGCTTACGTGACATTGCAGGGTGCTATGAAGGGTGTTAACGCAACCATCGGTGGTGCCGCTAAAATGGAAATGACGAGGATTTCAATGGGTGCGATGTTCGGTAATGAACAAGACGCTGAAAGAATGTTCAATTTTATGAACAAACGAGCGGAAGAATCCATTTTCAAACGAGAAGACTTCTTTACAGCTGGACAGGTACTAACACCTCAATTTAAAAACGATATAAAGAATATGGAATACGCAATGGATCTGACCGAACGTTTAGGTGCTTCCAATTCCGAACAGGGTATGAATGGTGGAGCATACGCATTAGCGGAACTCCGTAGTGGTGACATTCAATCCATCGTGGAACGTTTCAGGTTCAGTAGAACAGAAGCAAACTTCATTAAAGCGGCTAAAGACAATAACGATGAGTTTTTGAAACGTTTAGATGAAGTGCTGACAAGCAGAGGTTTCGGTGATGAATATATCGGAAAAGTAGCGGAAACCGGATTGGCTAAATGGTGGAAATTACAAGACCAAATCGAAATCGGGTTATCAGAAGCCGGTGTCAAAGGGTTAGAGAAAGCGAAGCCTCAACTCGATAGAATGTCCGCTTGGCTTGAAGGCGAAGAAGGACAGAAGATGTTCGATGCTGTTTCCGATGGTGTAACGAAAATGGTCACGAACTTAACGAAAGTCGGTGACTGGATCGTAGAGCACCGGAAAGAAATCGGTGAGTTCTTCAGTTCACTAAGTGTTGCTGCAACCCATTTCTGGAAAGCTGTAAGCCCGCTTCTCCTAATGATTGTCGAGTTTATCACGAAACACCCGAAAGCCTTTGCGAATATCCTCGTGGGAATTGTAGCCTCTATGATGCTCTTTAAAGGTGTCGGATGGGTTATTGGAATCATCTCTGCTGTCAGTGGTGCATTGAATTTCCTCGGAGTAGATGGTAAGAAGGCTACGAAAGGGTTAAAGATGCTAGCAGGTCCATTGAAGCACCTTATCGGAATCCTGAGAGGGGTAGCATTAGCATTCCTTACTCTCGGTAGAGCAGTCCTAATGAATCCGATTGTACTCGCTATCACAGCGGTAATAGCCGTAGTATATCTCCTCTGGAAACACTGGGATAAAATCACAAGTTGGATGAAAAAGGCTTGGGATGGATTTACTGACTGGATAATGGATACAAGGTTCGGAAAATGGCTCAAAGAAGAGTGGGCTAAATTCGAAGACTTTATCGCTGACCCAATCGGATACGCCAAAGATCGGGTGAAAGAGAGTGTCGATAAGATGAAAGGTTGGTTCGCTGGTCTAACTGAGAAGGCAAAAACGCTTCTTGAGAAGATCGGATTAATCGATTCCACTAAAGGCAAACTCGATAAAGCTACGGAAAAAACATCTGAGAAAACGAAAAAGAGTGAGAGACCAAAAGCTTCACACCGCTTCGGTTCTGCTTTTATCGGTTCAGATGGTATCTACAATCTCCATAAAGGGGAACGTGTCCTTACGAAGAAAGAAAACAAGGAATATACGGTTGGACGGACAAAAACAGGAGGTACGGTCACTGTTAACTTCGGTGATGTTCATATCTCTGGTAATGGCGATCCCGAGCAATTAGCCGATAAGTTCCTGAAGATTGTCACGAAAAAATTGAGAGAAGCTGGTGACTTAGCTGGTTAAGGAGGAACAAAATGGCCGATATTCAATTTTGGCTTAGTTATAACAATGGTGCTGAAAAGTTCAGATTACCAGTTAATCCGGAATCCATTCAAGTTAACAGTCCTTTCAGTTATGAAGAAGTAAATGTAAGTCAACTTGGTACGGTGTCATTATTTGGGGAACGGGGGTCTCAGGACTTCTCGTTCTCTTCTTTTTTGCCTAAACACTATGCACCTTATTGTAATTACACGAACCTTCCTGAACCGTGGACTGTTATTGAAATGATTGAAAAATGGCGGGATTCAAGAAAACCAATTCAGCTTACGATCACAGGTACACCGATTAATATTCCAGTGACCATTCGTGATATAAGCTATGATGCTGAACGGTTCGGAAGCCCTGGTGATATTTATTACTCACTTGCCTTAAAGGAATACAAAACGGTCAATGTCCGAACAGTGACGGTTGAGAATGGAAAAGCCATTTCGGTGCCTCCGACTACCCAACGTCCCACAACGACAGTTCAACCTAAAACCCACACGGTTGTTAAAGGAGAGAACCTTCGGACGATTGCAAAGAAGATTTATGGTGATATGAGTTACTACGAGAAAATCTATCAGGCTAATAAATCAACCATTGGCTCAAACCGTAATTTGATAGTACCTGGAATGAAACTTGTGCTGCCGAACAAATAATAAGGAGGGGAAGATAAATGGGTACGTTAGTCGGAAAAGCGGAACCGGATTATGTTTTATATGACGATGGCAAAACTTATTATCTGAACCAACTTGTTAAGTCGGCAACTTGGTCGGGTGATATTTCGAATGGTGTACGAAAATTGGAATTATCCTTAATCAATACAAACGATGGTAAGTTGGAAATGGTTCCGTTCAACCTCGGTAAAATGATTACGTTTTCGAATTTCGATAAAGAAGTATTCAGAGGATTCATCTTTTCCAAAACTGCTGATTCGAGCGGTTCGGTGTTCCTTACTTGTTATGATGCCAACATCTATCTGACGAAGAATACAGAAACACGAAAATTCGTGAATATGACCGCTTCTGAAATCATTGAACAATTATGTAAGGATTTTAAGATCCCTTACGGAAACATAGCGAAGACTGACCACGTAATGCCTAAGTTAATCTTCCGTGATAAGTCCTTATGGGAAATGATGATAACCGCTCTAACGGAAACCTCTAAAGCAACCAATAAGAAATACTATATTGGGAACAAGGGCGGCAAGTTGGAAGTTTATCTCCGTTCCGAACAAATCACTCAGTATGTCATCGAAAATGGGGTTAACCTCCTTTCCACTTCTTACACGCAAAGTATCGAAGACTTGGTAACACAAGTGAAGATCATTGGCGGTGGCGGTGGTGATAGTATAAAAATCAGTGATGATGCTGAGTATATTGGGGTTATGCCGGATGGCAAGGTTGTGACGAATGAAGAAGAAATCAGCCAATCCTCACCTGATGCTAAAGATATTCAGTATATTGGTGTGATAGACAGTGGAAAAGGAACTACGGTTGTCACGAATGATACGAACAACGTGTACGCACCGGGATACGATGCTTCTTCTCAGTCCTCAGAGACAGCAACCGGAGAATTTGTGTATGTCAAAAAGAACACCGAACTTATCGACAAATACGGTATTATGCAGCTCTCTCACTACGATACGAAGTTGACCAGTGAAGAAGACGTAAAGAAGCTGGCCGATAAGCTGCTGAAGGAGAATGGAAAAGTACACGATGAAGCAAATCTGGATTCATTCGGAATTGATACCGTTGTAGCGGGTTCAAGTGTCTATGCAATCGACACGATGACGAAGCTGAACGGTTCTTTTTATGTCTTGACCGATAGCCATTCCTTTGAAGCGGGTGCTCATAAGATGCAAGTGAAACTTTCCTATACGGATGAACTTCCAGCGATTGACTATGAAGATCCTGAAAAAGAAGCGGATGCTGAACTGACAGACGAGGATTTACAGATTAAATACGGTGACGATGTAATGACGATTATTGCTAAGATGTGTACTCAATATGGAGTACCGACTTGGGTTGCTTCTCCTATCATCCAACTGGAAAGTAACTTTAATCCACGGGCTGATGGGGATAAACAGAACGGTATTTACTGGTCACACGGATTGCTCCAGCTGTACCGACTTCACGGTGACGGTAGAGGATACACACCTGAACAGCTGTATGATCCGGTGACAAACTTGAGAATCGGGTTACCTCCGATTGCCAAAGCGTATCAGGATGCGGTAAAGAAATATGCGAATTACAGTGGTGCTGATAAGAAGTGGCAAATTGTTCAGTGGACTTCCTCACACAGTGGTCACCCTAGTTATACCGGTATTTGGAGTGGTTCGGGAAGTGGCTATTATCCGCTTGTCTTGAAGAGACATTTCGATTCAGGAGATAAGATTGCTCCTTATTTAAACAAGATACAGCCTTCCAAGTCTTCTCCTTCAAACGGTGGCAACGGAGGAAAATCGTATCTTAGCGGTTTACCAACGGTTGCGGTAAACGGAATTAAGAGGACGTATAAGAGCGATAAAGCGTACCAGCTTGCGATTGCCAGCGGTTGCAGGATTACGAGTGGATACCGCTCACCCGCTCATAATGCCCGGATTGGTGGTTCAAAGTCTTCTGACCATTTAAGAGGACAAGCTTATGATGTGGTCGGAACAATGTCTCAAATGGATGCGTATTGTGCCGCTATCTTGAGAGAAGGCGGGTATAAACAAGTCATTTGGCGAAACAAAGACCAACGTACCGGTGCGTATATCGGAGGGCATATGGACCACGTTCACGTTGCTTGGCATTCGTAATTTACTAATTTAGGAGGGAAATCGATATGGAATATGGTTCTGATGCTTCAGCATTTATCGGGTTAATCAAAAGGCACGGATACAACAAGAATATTGATGTTGAAATAGGGAGAGTCCAATCGGTTTCTCCCTTAATTATTGATATATCGAGCAATATCACACTAGATGCCGATGATATAACGGTTGCAGAAAGATTGACCGTCACAAGCCCGATGGAAATAGGGGATCTCCTTATTATCATCTCTGACCACGAACGAGATATGTTCTATGCAATCGATAAGGTAGGTGTAATTTAATGGCGTTAACTCCACAGCAAGCGGATAACCTGTATGTACCTGAAAACAATCAATTAGAAGTAAAACCTTCGAAAACATACCGACTTGATTTTACCACCTTCGAAATCACAGATGAAAAGGTAGGTGGAGAAGCAGCACTTCGCCAATTCATCGAAAAGTCGTTAAGAACTCCACGTTTCCGCTATTTAATCTATTCTTCAGATTATGGTTCCGAACTGATGAACTTAATTGGTGACGATGTGACCCAAGAATACCTGAATGCTGAAATCCCTCGAATGGTAAAAGAATCACTGATTTTTGATGATCGAATTGAAGATATACAAAATATAAAATTTTTTAAAGAACTGGATACGGTTTTTATCACCTTCACTGTCCTTAGTAGTGAGGGATTTTTATTTAGTCAGGAGGTTTCAGTTTAATGACGGATATTCACTCAAGAGTTCTGTATGATGACCAGACAAACGAAGTCATCGAAAAGAGAATGTTAGACCTTGTAGATCCTTCTATAGATAAAAGGGAAGGTTCCATTGTAGCCGACTTGCTATCTCCTTCCGCTATGGAGATGGCTTTTTTATATGGAGAATTAGCAAACGTACTGGACTTTTCTTTCGCTGATACCACATATGGTGCTTATCTGGACAGGCGTTGTAAGGAAGTCGGGATTACCCGAAAGGACGCAACACCAGCAGTAGGAACCGTGAAATTCACTGGATACGTCAATCAGATTGTACCGCTCGGAACATTGGTTTCAACAGACGGTGCCAATCCGATTGAGTTTGAGACAGACGAAGAAGTACAGATAAACGAAGAGGGAACAGCACAAGTAACGGTGACTGCGGTTACTCCTGGAATTAGAGGAAATATCATAGCAGGAAAAATCAAAACACTTACACGTTATTTGGTCGGTATCACATCTGTAACCAATGAAACTGTATTTGACGGTGGTTCCGATGTGGAGAGCGATGAAGACCTGCTGAAGCGGTACTACTTGAGAATGCGTACACCATCTACGAGCGGTAATGTTCATCAGTATAAAGAATGGGCGTTATCCATCAAAGGAATCGGTGACTGCAAAGTGTTTCCGCTTTGGGACGGAAATGGAACGGTCAAGCTAAGAATGATCGACACGGAAAAGACAGCACCGGACCCGACCATTATTGAAGACGTTCAAGTGTATATCGAATCAGTAAGACCTATTGGGGCTACCGTGACTTACGAAGCAGCCACAGAGGTTCCGATGAACATTGGTGGAACGATTGTCCTTGAACCGAATAGCACGATAGAACAGGCGATTGAAGACATTCAATCCGCTCTCAAAACGTATCTTCAAGACTTGGCTTTCAGGGATAACGTGGTGAGAATCAGCCAAATCCAAAACCATATCCTTGATTCACCGTATGTACTGGACTATTCCGATTTAACGTTAAATGCCGGAACTGGAAATGTCTTGATTACGGACGGGGATGTGGCTGTAGTTGGGACGGTGAGCTTAGTTGCTGGGAACTAATCTTAACCCGAATGTCTATCAGAGAATGATGGATATGCTCCCTTATTATTACCGAGAATCAGCGGTAGTAAATGCGATCATTACCAGCCAATCGGAAGAAGTAGACAAGTTAAATCACGATGTTAGTGACCTGCTTGACCAATTCTTTGTTCCGACTGCTACGTGGGCGATCTCTCGGTGGGAAACAATCTGCGGAATTAAATCGAATGAATCCCTGGATATAGAAATCAGGAGAGCACAAGTAATGAGTAAAATCAGAGGACAAGGTACTTCTACGATTGCAATGATTAAATCCGTTGCAGAAAGCTACAAAAACGGTGAAGTGGAAGTATCCGAAAACAATCCTCAGTATGAAGTCATCATTACGTTTGTAGGGAAGAAGGGTATCCCGACAAATTTAGATTCTATAAAAAAGGCGATTATGGATATAATTCCAGCTCACTTGGCATTGATGTTCCGGTTCACTTGGCTTACGTGGGATGAACTCGAAGCAAAGATGGCAACGTGGGATATGATTGAAACCCACAATGGAACAGGATTAACGTGGGACGAATTAGAAATATGGCAATAATCGGGAGGGTAATGAATGAGTTCGACCAATAAAACAATAAACTTCAATTTACCGCAATGGCTTGGTTCAGATTACGTCAAACGTGATCAAATGAACGAAGCCTTTTCTATTGTAGATACAGAAATGAAAAGACTACACGATGACCGTATCCACAGAGGATTGGTACCCCCAACAAATACAAACCTCCTATGGATTGATACGAATACAACTCCAGGTGTTTTCCGTATTTGGGACGGTGATTCTTGGGAAGAAGCTATCCGCTCTAAATCCGAGAACATTTCTATTCTGGAGTTCGGTGCAAGTCGCTTTCACGAGGATAATGCCAGCTATATTCAGGCAGCACTAAACAAAGCTCGTGATTTAGGTGGCGGTGTTGTCACGGTTCCTTTCGGGACTTGGAAAATCAAGCAAGGACTGAAAATCTATTCGAACACCACTTTACTTCTAAGTGACCGAGCGGTTCTTCAACGAAATGCGGACATTGATAATATGATCCGAAATTATGACGATGGCACAAAGGGTGGTTTTACCGCTTCTAAGGACATCGAAATTGTCGGAGGTACGATTGATGTCAACAAAGCGTTATTCACCTCTAAATGTACGCCTGTGGCTTTCTCGCATACAAGCTATGTAGAGGTAAGAGGAACAAAGTTCAAAAACGGTATCGATGGGAACTTTATTCTATTCGCTGGCTGTCTATACCCGAAAGTGGAAGGATGCCGATTCACCGATTATCAACCAGGTGCGGAAATCAAGGAAGCAATCCTTATCAGCACACCGAAGAATGCTGCCGCTTATCCGTGGTTGACCTTCTATGATGAAACCGCTTGTGCTTGGGCGATCATCAAGAATAACACCTTCGAAAGAATCCAAAACGGTATCGGTTCTAGGGTTGTCGGAGTTGACCTCCATACCCGTGTCATTATCAAAGGAAATCTATTCGATGATGTGTATGAAGCGGTTAACGGTAAGAACTGGGAACTTGCTGAGATTACCGAAAACCATATCAATAACTACCACATCGGGATTCACCTTTCTTCTTTAGGAAGAGTGGACGGAACGTACCGTGAGATTGGTTATTACAAGATTGATAACAACGTTCTCCGCTTAGGGAACAAAGTCGGGTATGGTTCTCGTGCCATCTATCTTGAAGGATCTAAAACACTTGGCCGCTTAACATTCGCTACGGTTCGTGGAAATAACATTTCCGAATTAGAACGGAATGGTATCTCGGTAGAGTGGAATGACAATGCGAATATCGATGGAAACACCATCACCTATTGCGGTTATAACGGTATCAACCTATTTGGCTCCCGTTGGTCTCAGGTTAATAACAATAACTGTCGATTGAACAACCGGTATGGTATCGGAAATAACGATATTACCATCGGAAGCGTAAACACTTTGGCAACTGAAACTTCTAACTTCTTGTGCTCCAATAACGTTGTCGAATCGCTGCAAGTAGTTAACTCAACTACTGGAACACTGCAAGGAAACAACGTCACAGTCGCAGGGAAATTAGTCGTAAACACTGATGCTACCAAAATTGTTCGTAGGCATAACTGGATCGGTGATACGTTTGAGAACTCTGTCGGTTAATAAGAGAGGGGTAAAACCGATGAAATTCACTGATCTATTGCTGGGGTTTTCAATTAGTTCAATCACAATATTTTTAATTGGGGGCGTTGACAAACTTGTTACCGCTCTCCTTGTTTTTATGGTCTGCGATTATGTGACAGGAATATCAGCTTCATTTATGGAGGGAACCCTCTCAAGCCGAAAAGGTTTTTGGGGATTGGCGAGAAAACTATTAATCTTTGTCTTTATTATCGTAGGACATTGGATTGACGTTGTAACCGGAAATACAGATGGATTCATTCGGAATGCTGTGCTACTGATTCTGATTGCAAACGAAGGAATTTCAATTTTAGAAAATATGGGCCGGCTTGGGTTTAAGATACCGAAGCCTCTTAAAGATGCCCTGATGAAATTAAATGGAAAATAGGGAGGAATAGCGAATGGGTTACACAATAACACAGGACTATTTACCAAAAGGAAGTTTAAGGCGAGCTGGTATCAGAATCGGAAAGATTTTATTTCTGACTGGACACGATACCGGAAATGACAATTCCACCGCTAAACAAAATGTGAAATATTACAAGGATTCCGCAAATGTGATGGAAGCTTCGGCTCATACGTTCATTGATGAACACGACATTATCGAATGTGTACCGCTTGATGAAAAGGCGTGGCACGTTAGGTACTTGAGACCGGAAGACAATGAAATGTTCGGTGATGATGCGAATGACGTAGCCATTGGTGTTGAGCTTTGTTATTCCACTAGCGGTAAGTTCGATACAAAGAAAGCCTATACGAAATACGTTTGGTATCTTGCTTACCTTTGTAAGAAATACGGTCTTGACCCACGCACCAAAATTGTAGGTCACGAAACACTAGATCCTGGTCGTAAAACAGATCCAACGAATGCTTTGAAGACAATCGGCAAGTCTTTCAAGGATTTGATTGCGGATGTTTACGCTGAGTATCTGGTACAGACTGGACAGAAAGTGACAGCGGTAAGTAAGCCTTCATCTTCTGTTTATACCGTAATTAAGGGAGATACTTTGTGGGGCATTTCAAAAAGGTTCGGAATGACTTCGGCAGAAATCATCGAACTGAACCCAGGAATTAATCCTTCGGTTATCTCTATTGGACAGAAAATCAATATTGCCGGTACTCTTCACACCATCAAAAAAGGTGACACGTTATGGGATATTGCTCAAGCCTATAAAGTCGATGTAGCGGCTATTGAAAAATCAAACCCAACGGTAAATCCGAAGACGCTTCAAATCGGACAAGTTATCAAAGTCCCGAAAGCTTCAGTGAAACAACCGGAAAAACCAAAGCCAGCACCGAAACCTAAAAAGCTATCAGAAAGCCTTCCGACTGCCACTCTTCGTAAAGGTTCGAAAGGAAGCGGTGTTCTGACAGTCCAAAAAGGGTTAGCCGGTGCTTATTTTTATCCCGATAAAGGGGCTAAGAACGATGGCTGTGACGGTGTTTTTGGTGCGAAGACCCAATATGCCTTGAAACGATTCCAAATGGTTTATACGCCTTATGACGTTGACGGTGTGTATGGTCCAGAAACACGTAAAAAACTAGCGGAGGTGCTTCGTAAGAATGGAAAATAATCGTTGGCAAAATAAAGGATTATGGGTTGCTGTAACTTCTCTTGTGCTTTATGTGCTCGTTAATACTGGATTAGTCAATGCGACTGAACTAGGAGTGTGGGAAACCGCTGTTGACCGCTTGCTGGAAGTATTGATACTGGCCGGTATCCTGAGTAACCCAAAAGAAGGAACAGGTTTCCGAGATATAAAATAAATAGTTTTAAAATCAGCCTCGTGTAAAAGCGGGGCTTCTTTATTTTTAAGGAGGAATGTAAATGTACGCAATTAAATTAGATGCGAACAATCGTCCAGTAGCGGAGGGAATCGATGCCTTAACGCCTGTCACGGTGAGTGCTGCAACAACTGGAAAAGTACAAGTAACTGTCCCGAAAGGTTCTTTTTCGTTTGCTATTAAAAGGTCACCAGTGGATGCAACAATCAGTGTAAACGGAAGTGATCATTTCCCTATCGATGAAGGAGATCAATTCGGAAATTTCATTGAGCTGCAAACAATAGAAGTAGATGTGAAAGCGACATCTTCAGAAAATATCGTATTGCTATTTGTACAATAAGGAAGGAGGCACCAAATGAGATTACAGCTGAGTAGAAGAAGATTAATTGAACAAATTGCACAAGAAGTAATGGGAACGTCCGGTGGCGGAAGTACACCTCCTACCGATAGTGGTACGATGCCTTATCCTAACTATGCAAGTAGAGCGGATTTACCAGCAAGCACAACGATTGATTCGATTGCTTTCGTTAAAGATGAAGATGTATTCGTAGTATTTAATTCGACTGGATGGCAAGATACCGGAATTAGTTGGTCTGACATTTCCGCTAACTTTGCAACTAAAACGGAATTAGCAGGAAAATTAGATAAATCGACAGCTGATACGTTATATGCACCGATTGGTTCGACTGGTGATTCTGGTACGCAGATTAATGACGCTAACCCGCTTGCTACCACTACCACGTATTCAGCAAGTAAGATTGAAAATGAGTTAAAGAAGAAAGCGGAAGCTACTCATAGTCACGATACGGATTACAGCCCGCTTACTCATACTCACGACCAGCTTCATACTCACACGAATAAAGCGGAATTGGATCGTTTAGGTGTTTCAGTTGACGGAACCCAACTTCTTATCGATGGTACACCGATTGTTTCGGAAGGTTCGGGTTCAACGGGTGGTTCGAATATCCCTGTTTACGCTACCTTATCAGAAGTGCTGGCACCGAACGAAGCCGGACTTGTCATCATTGCGGAAGGGAAACTATATAAATCTGCACTAAACGGATTGGGAAGCGACATTATACCGGCGATGACCGGTCAAACTACCGAGGGGGCAACGATCACAGCAAGCTCGCATTACTCAACAAGTGAGGCGTGGAAGGTTGCTGATGATATTGGCGGATCAAGTGGATGGATGGCGAACTCTGGACCGGCTTGGGTACAAGTAGATTTAGGTACACCGAAATCATTTGCAGGTATCAGTCTTATGCCACCACAAAACGAGAGCTTCCTAGATAGAGGGCCGAAAGACTTTTCTGTACTGATTTCAGATAACGGAGTAGATTGGACTTCCGTTTTGGACATTACGGGAGAAACTTCGTGGGAAAGCCTGACACCGAAGTTATTCGAGTTCCCTAGCGGGGCTGTTACTGCTAGATATATGAAACTTGATATATTGTCTAATGGCGGAAACGCTTATCATCAAATCATTGAAATGGAACTGTTGAAAGCGAAGGTCGAATACCTTCCTTCTCATTACTCTGTTGTGGAAGCGGATGAAAAGTTTGCTCTTAAAACGAGTGTTGGCGAAGTTCCTAAAAAGCTCGTACAAGGGTTTACTATTCCGGCTGGTGGTACTGCGGTAATGGAAGGTGTCAAGTCCAATTTTCCTTTGGTGAACATCATCAAAGAAGCGAAAGTTTCAACTAAGTTGAATACGGTAAACGCTAACGCTTCAGCAAGTAGCGAGTACAGTACAACGACGAATGCCGCTTGGAAATCAATGGACGGTAGTTTATCGACTAATTGGAGAGCTGCAAATACGGACGCACCAAAAATTGATGGGTCGAGTTATTGGCAGTACACGTTTGATTCTCCTCAAACGGTCACGGATCTTGTCATTACAAACCACGCTACCAGTTATGCGTACACACCTACGGAACTTACTGTCCTTGTATCGGCTGATGGCGTTAACTTTACGGAAGCTGAACGTGTTCCGTTGACACTTGGTTCTAATGTCATCACATTAAGTGTGGCACAAGCGGGTATAAAAGCAATCCGCTTATCACCTTCGAAGAACAATGGTGGAACGTACTATGGCTGGCAACCTTATGAGATAGTGATTAACGGTTCTCAAATTACTAATACTCCTGGTAATAACGTATCTTGGAGCCAGAATGTAACTACTGGAGAACTTACGTTAACCAATAACGGAAGCACCCAAGAATCGTTCAAAGCGGTTGTATTGCTATAACGAAAAAAAAATCCCTCCTCAGAACTTTACTCGCTCTGTTGGAGGGAATCGTTATTACATATGTTATTTAATTTTTTGATTAACCTGTCACGCTGCCTTTTCTTGAACTTATCGTCAAGATTTTTAATGTACTCTTCCGGCTTGTCGTGTAAGAAAGCGACTAACTTATCGCTGGGATCTTCTAAATTCCACTGTCCGATGCACCGCACATCATAAACGGAACCTCTGTCTGACACCTCTTGGATTGTCTTTCCTTCTTCTTTTAAACGAATCCTGTTTTCCCTACTCTTGTCTGCGTTATATGTAGAGACATACAGGTAGTCCGTACCGGAAATGAACTTAAAACTTGCACTAGGTAACTTTTCCTTCTCCATTGCAACCACCTCTCAATCCTAAAAAGGAACGATTGTTCTCGTAGATTACTAACTTTATACCATTAAATTACCAAAATATCAATAAGATAGTTAAAAATAAAAAAGCCCGAACCACTAAGGTCCAGGCTGATAGAAGCGACTAACGTTCTTCTTTTATGAAAACATTGTCACCACAGTAGCACTTTAATCTTAACGTGAACAAGGTTAAAATGCAAACTACATTTTATTTACATTAAATTCTTTTTGTGTCTTCGTACCGCTACGGATAGCTGAGAAGCCATTCGGAAGACCTAAAGCTGCTGAACGGTATGAGGGCTGATAGTGAGCGGTATGACCGCATTTACAGGCAGTTTCCCGTGTGTCCATCTTCACCAGATAATCCGCTACCAATCCGCACTTTGAGCATTTGAAAGAATAAAACGGAATGACAATCACCTCCTAATCTTCCCACTCGGTCCAATACGAATTTGAATTACCTTCATCGTAAAGGTCGAGCCATTCTTCTTGTGTCATATTCTTTTCGAGGCAACCGTCCGAACAATAGTAATCAAGCCCACCGTCAATACAGTAGCCTTCGGACATTCCCTTACCGCATTCACTACATTTTCTCATTGCTGTTTCGATTGCGAGTGGAATTACCTCTCCGCTTGCCATCGACATCTATCGAATGTTCCAGTTTACCGAGAGCGGTTTCCTTTTTGTCCCTACGCAATTCTTGATCTTCGGAATGGAAGTTGTACTCGACCTTTTTCGATTTATTGCTGTCTTTATCCGTTAATTCCTCTTTTAAAATGTAATCAGCTAAACGAACCAGTTGGTAACTATCCGGTTTCTGACGGGTAGCAACGGTATAACTCTCACACAATTCATCAATTCTGCGAATACGCTCGTCACGGTTTTCAATGTTTAATTCGATTAAAGCGGATGCCTTCTCGTGAAATTCTGTTTTATAATCTCCGGACAAATTAAAAAGAACAGCCTGCATTAGACTGTTCCTCCGAGTTGAGTGATAGCATTTTTAATTTCGGTTACTTCCTCTTGAGCGACTTCGAGCTGCTGTTCAAGAAGTTCTTTGTCCTTCACAACGTCATTGTAGAAGGGGATAAACTTCGTATCATATTCTTCTTGTTTACGCTGAAGACTGAAAGTAGCCAATCTCATACGTTCTTCTAAAATAGCAATAACTTGATTCATTATTTGTGTCCTCCTGGAAGTAAAGAACCGAGATAATCCCAATCCTGATATACTTGTGCGATTTTTTTGCAAGCCTGATTGAACGTTGCAGTCACGGTCTTGCGGTCAATTCCTAACATTTCTGCGATCTCTTTTTGTTTGTAGCCGATTTTATTAAGCTCAAGAACTTGCGATTGCCGATTTCCCAAGTTCGCTTCCTTAATGGCTTTTTCCAAATCAACTAATAAAATGACACCATCGAAATCACCTTTGGTTTCAATTCGTGTCTTGATGTTATAAAACTCTTTGATGACCTTTTTGATTCCCTTTGCCTCGTACAAAATGTACTTCTCTTCTAAAGCACGGGCTTTACGGTCAGTATCGATACTTACAGCACCCAAATCATCAACTCCTGTTCAATATGTCACGGACTATTTCTTCTATCTGCTGGTGTGTGTATTCTAGTTCTCCATCGTTGTAAATCTCATAATCCGGTTTGAATTGGTCAATACCGAGTTCTGTTTCGTGGGTTAAATCGTGGATATTGAAATCATCACAGTTATCTAGCATTCTACGGATTCTTACTCCATCATCAGCATTGACACGTATCATAGTGAACCCTTCACGTTTCAGCCTGTCATATTCATTTTTTTGGCGACAGTCTGTTATTAAGGGGGAAACGTTGCCGGCCGCTTCGATGCTGTTCATTGTGTGTCTAACCCAAACATCAGGGTCAATTTCCCTCATTTTCTGCCCGAACACCTGCAAGGTAACTCGTGGTTTTCTTCCTGGTGTAAAACGTTGAGGAAACATTTCTTTAGCATATTGTTTAAGTGGATCTCCGAATGCGAAACGGGTCATTCCGTAGTTATCCAAAAGATACTTGCCGATTGTATCCTTGCCGCTGCGGATTTTACCCATAAGAGCAATTTTCATAGTTACGACCTCCTTACTTATAGTGACCCCTGTTTTCCATTTTGGAGCATAAAAAAAAAAGAGGGAGCCTTTTCAGCTCCCGTTGTAGACCTTCACATTTAATGATTGTTTTCCGAATTGCAATGCAGCATCAAGGTCTTCCATAAATATATCGATTCTCTTATTGTCGATAGCACCACCGGTATCTTCGGCAGTATAGATGTTTCCATTGATTTCAACCTTCGTACCAAGCGGAATAACAGCGGGATCAACCGCAATCGTCCGGCCAGCAACGGTAGGATTACCTGATGCGGTGATGCCATTAGTTCCTTCTTCTGGTCGGTTGGTGTACGCTGTTACCACGAAAACATCTTCGTAATAGTTCAATACAGGCTCTTCCTGACGTTTTTCGGGTTCTGTGGTACTTACACCTTCGGAGACAGGTAAAGGTTCTTCTTTGGGCGGTTCTGTGCGTTCTGGAACAGGGTTATCTACTTCTTCTTTCGTGAACACTTTCGGAATAGTACCGTCTATGAAAGAAGGTGTCGATTCTTCCTCTAATTCAAGTACGATTGGCTCTAGTAATGCAGGTGGTTGAGGATGTTCAGCAGGTAAGAATAGGCAGAAGGTACAAAAAAGAAGAGACTTAATTAGTCTCCTCCGGTTTAACTTTCTTCAATTCTTCTAAAATATCCTCAAAATCCATTACGTCACCTGCTACATCTAGTAAACAACCATAAAGGTACTGATTGATGCTGTGGCTTCTTCTCATACCGCTTTCTTTAATATCCGTATGGCGAATATCAGTGTGCTGCCAGTAAAGTTTTTTCATCGGAATCTCTTGTAATAATGCTTCGAGATTATCCGCTACTTCCTTGTCACTTTCGGATGACAAAAGGATTTCGTGAAGTTTTCCGAGCATAAAATTCAGACCCCAAATTTGACCAATTTCCGTTGTACTTCCGACAGAATTATTATCTGCGTCACAGACGATGATTTCAGAATCAAGGATTGCTTTCGTATCAGTAGAGAAAATCATTTCAGCTGTAGGTGCTTTGCTTTTATCATTAATCGGTTGATCCCACGGATTGAATAGCTCAATCGTACCCAACTTATTAATAGCATCTTTCTCCATTTTACGGAGCATCTGATTCCCTTTTTTTAACCCATCACCAAGAAGGTATCCTTTGACTTTAACCATTACTCGTCAGCCTCCTCGTAAATGTTCACTTCAAGGTCAAGCCCGTTTTCTTGCTCAAGGCGATCCTCAATCAATTCTTCCAATCGAAGTTCATCGTACTGTTTGCCTTCAAAATAAATATTTTCAAGCGGTGCAACGCAACCAGTCATTAAACCGATAGCAAGCATTCCACCAGCGATAAGTCCTAATTTCTTCTTCATCATAATCCCCACTTTTCTATAAGGTCTGTCAACATATCTTCAATGTCGATTGTCATTGCGTGACGGATTGGTGGAGTATTCGGAAGACCTGCGTACTTCCGCTTGATCCACTCTTTCCGGTAGTTCATTTCTTCTCCGAAACTCTTAAACTCTTCGGGTTCTGCTAGTGCTACCGCAAACATTACTTAGCCGCTTTCTTTCGGTATTTGATGATGAACATCAACATCACGAAAGCCAAACCTTCGTTGAAAAGGTAAGTCACGACATAACCGAAGTTACCGTTTTGCGTAAAAAGAAGGATAGAGTTAATCAAAAGCAATGTTAGAGCGATATTCAACATCAAAAAGAAAGAGAATGAAATATCATCTACGTTCTTAGTTTGATACGTTTTAAAAAGCTGCGGTAAATAACAGATGATCAAAAATACAGTAGCGATAATCGGGATAACATTTAAAAGTGTGTTTATCATTATAATTTTCCTCCTACAAGTCCAGTGGAACCGAAGCCACCGAATCCTCTTTCTGTTTCATCTAAATCATCAACAATGTGAAATTTTACTTTTTCATAAGGCACGACAACCATTTGAGCAATCCGATCTCCACGGTAAATCTCCTGAACTTCCTCTTGGTTGTTTCGGAGAGGAACCTTAACGGAATCTCTGAAATCAGCGTCAATTACGCCTACACAATTAATTAGATTTAATGACCGTTTGACTGCGTTTCCGCTTCGAGGGAAAAGAAGCCCTACGAAACCTTTAGGGATTGACATTGCAATACCTGTGTTAATAAGTTCGTGAGTATTAGGATCGATAATCTTGTGCTCTACCGAGGAAAGGTCAAAGCCGGCACTATCATCCGTTGCGTAAAAAGGAATAGTTGCGTAATCATTAGTTAGTTTGATGTTCATTTTCATCCTCCAAATTGGTTGCTGTTAAATCGAAAGGCATTAAAAAAACAGTATCGAACCTCACTGAAGGGGATACTGTAACCGGAATGCCTCTATATTCATCTACTTTTCGAATGGCCGGATTGAGTTCTTGAAACTCCCGAACCATTTGTTTGTACATCTGCGGAGACATAATGAAATATTCCGCTAATCCGTAAACGGTACGAACATCTTCGATAAGGTCATTTAAAAAAGCTGTCACTCTCATTTGTTCGCATTCTCCGAGCTAGAGGATAGAAGAGAGCGGACTGTACTCAACCATACGAGAAAGATCATTAGAGCGGTTTCTGCTTGGTTAAGTTCCAAATCAAAGAACACATAAAGAATAAAAACTACTGTAAAAGCTAAAAAGTTAAAAATGTGAAGCAGTTTCCACATATTAATCGTCATCCCTTTCATAATCATCATCGTCATCATCCTCATAACGATCTTCGTAGCGGTCATCATCGTCATAATCATTGTCATCATACTCAACACAAGCAGTAAGCCCGAAAGCCACCACAAACGAAAATAAGAGTAACTGTAAACGCTTCTTCATTTCTTCAGCTCCTTAATAATGGTCTGGATGGTAGCTTTGTACGGATAGAGTTGCCGATTCTCTTCCGTAAGCTCTTTATACCGTCTCTTGTATCTATCAAGCTCACATCGTGTCTCTTCTAATTCCTTGCGAAGAAGTTCCTCTTCGGTGGCTACTCGTATCATCAATCTTCACCTATAATGAGCACATTCGTTTCAGTCTCAAGGATATGGATGACCGCTTGCTTGGAAATTTTCATAGGACATAGATACCAGCGGTGTTTCTTTAATTTGAATTGTTCACCATTTCGTTCAATGACGACATTGGCTAACTCAATCATTCGATTTGTAATCAAATCAAGACCTCCTAATGTAAAGTGGGGAATAAGCCCCTCACTTACTTAGACCCCGAAAACGCTTATTGGTGCATAATCCTTACAATTCATCGAAACCATTATCTGCTGACGCTTTGGAATACGTTCTTGGTTTGGATTCAAAGAAATCCGATTTAATTTGGTTTACATCTTCATATGCTTTGATCCACGGAAGCGGATTGCGGTTAGACCTTGAGAATGGACGCTCCAGACCGAGTTGAACCGCTCTCTGATTTGCAATAAAACGAACATACTCAGACATATCGCTCTTATCAATTCCATCGAATTTGCTTCCGATGATATACTCTGACCACTTGATTTCAAGTTCAGCTGCTTTTCGAATGGTTTCAACAGCCCACTGTCGATTCTCTTCTGTATCTAATTCAGGGAAATCGGATACAAGTGCTTTAAAGATGTTTGCGAATAACCCAACGTGGATCTGTTCATCACGATTAATATAATTAAGCATTTGAGTAGTACCCAGCATTCTTCCGCTTCGCCCGATATTGTAAAAGAAAGCAAAACCGGAATAGAAGAATAAACCTTCGAGTATCACATCAAGAACAACTGCCTTGTAGAAGGTTTGAGGAGTAGGGTTAGCTGTAAACTCTTCGTATCCTTTAGCAATGAAATCGTTTCTTTCACGAAGGACTTCGTTGTGCTTCCAGTATTCAAATACTTCATTTTGTTTAGCAAGCGGTACAAGAGAAGAGAGGACGTATGAATACGATTCATTGTGGACCGCTTCCATATAACTTAATAAGACAAGGTTTGTACTAACGGAGCTGTCTGTAATATACTCAGCAACCTTCGAACTGAAATCAGTTTGAACGGAATCCAGGAACGCAAGCAGTCCGATAACCTTCAGGAAAGCATCTTGTTCATCCGGAGAAAGCTTCGGCCAGTCTTTTGTGTCCTGCACCATTGAAATACTATCGGGAATCCAGAACTTATTACGTTGATTCTTATAAGTTGGGTAAGCCCACGGGAAGCGAGTATCGTTCCAGTTAAGGATATTAGAGGAATTACCCTCGATGATCTTTGTGCTTTTATTAGGAGCAGAAACATCGTATAACTTACGCTTCTCCATACTCTTTACCTCGCTTCTCACGTTGCATAATTCTTCTCTGTGCTTCTCTGATTTGTTTCTGGATGATACTACGAGCGATTTTACGAGCTGCCTTTCTTGGAAGACCACGCTGTTCCATAATCATTTCGGTGTATTGTTTAGTGTGACGGGCATAGATCATTTCTTTATCAGTCATCATTGATTCCTCCAATTTAAGAATGTAAAAAGAGAGGCCGAAGCCTCCCTAAGTTAGGAATGTTTGAAAAGGTAGTAAGTGGGTATTACAATATTTGTCTAGTCATTTTTTGACTATTTTTGATTATTGCCATCGTCTAATGACGGTGGCTTTTATTATTGACAGACTTCACAATCTTCGGTAACTACAGAAGTGGAACGAACATAGTAAGTTGATTTCAAGCGGGATCTCCAAGCATCTAAATGCAAATCAAGAAGGTCTTTCGCCTTAATATCGTTTCTGACATATAGGTTGAAAGAGATTCCCTGGTCAACGTGTCTTTGACGAGCTGCATTCTGCTTGATTGACCAATGCTGGTCAATTTCGTGAGAAGGTTTGTAGAACCAGAAAGTCTCCGGTGATAAATCCGGAGCAGTAACCGGAACCATCATATCTTTCTTCTCTTCGGAATACTCTCGCTTGTAGATAGGGTCAATTCCAGCACTTGAGAAGGAAATAGATGCCGAACTCATTGTCGGGGCAACTGCTTGTAGATCGTTTATACCGTCTCTTTCGAGATACTTTAACACTGAGTTCACCCAGTCGGACTAGACTGTACCATAGACTTACTTTTCCCGTTATATTTATACCGAGGTTTAACTTTACAACAAGGAACTTCGTACAATTCTTTCCAAGACTTACCATTGTATATATTCACGACAGTAGTGTGTGAAACACCTACTTCCTTACCGATCTGGTTTAAAGGAAGGTCGGAATTAAATAATAAATCCACGACTTTTATAGCATTTTCCTTAAATTCAATAAACCTTTTACCATTCTCATTCTTTGCGATAATTTTATCCTTACTGAAGTATGCTGGGTGACTTTCACCTGAATGGATTTTACGGTGGCAAGGCTCACAAAGAGATTTTAAGTTACTAAGATTATTAGCTTTTTTATAGTTGTCAAAGTAAACGAAAGGAGTTATATGATGAATTGATAATTCCATACCGTATTCGGTCTCATTTATTCTGCACATTTGACAACAGAAACCGTCTCTTTCTCTTGCTTTACGCCTCTGCTTTCTCCAGTTAGGCCCATAGTATTTTTGTGCCCACTTTTCATCCTCATTTTTCCGGTTGTACTTATCAAATATCTCGTACCCAAGATTTTGGCATTTCCTTGAGCAGTAGTTAGTAATACCGGCTAGACAAGGACTGGTCCAATAAGGTTTATCACAGTAAGAACATTGCACATAAAAACCTTTTATTTTCTGTAATCCGATTTTTACATTTGTGCAATAGTCACAACAAGTATGTGTTGCTCTACTTATATAAGGCTTTTTGTTTGGTA
>JBNJJI010000016.1:0-70933 GCA_051750065.1 Bacillota bacterium | reverse complement strand
GCAGCCATAAATGGCTGCCTTTTAATTTACCTTTGGTCGATTTTCCATTTCCCATAGTTTCTCAAAAAACGGCTGACCTTTTATCAGATTTTCACAAAACAACAAGTGCTTATCACTCCAGCCGCTTTTCGTTTCTTCGAAGAGGCTTTGCCAAGCTTCATTAAATTCCAGAGACTGAATTCTTTCATAGTTCTCCGGTGCCCATTCTGTGCACCAGTAACGAATTTCCGCAGTATTCTTAGAGGATCGCAGTTGATCAAGTGCCATGAACATTAATTGTTTCAGCTGTCTTTCCCGCCTCGTCAAACCGCTCATGATAGTTGGTTTAGGAGAAAGGATATGATAATCTTTATCTGTTTTTTCTTGAAGGTAATTATAGCTGTAAGGTTCTTGGTCTTCTGTCATTTCATAGACCAGTTGTTCCTGGCGCGGAATAATCCTGCTTTTTCTGATAGGAATCGAATAACCTATCGTATCAACTGCCAATATGCCTGTCCCGTCGGTAACAATAAAGCAGTATTCTAATTGAATTCTTTCATGGTTTTTACGCAAATATGCTTTTTGGTAAATTTCATTAAGCAATGACTGAGGCAGTTCAGATAAATCATATTCTATGAAATGAAAGAATTCAGGAGTTACTTTGATAAGCGGAACCTGATCAAGAAGTTCAATAACATCCTCTTTCCTCCACTCATGGAAATGACAAACATTATAACCGTTTTCTTCGCCTTCAAACCAATTTACCCATACATCATGAAGATATAGCATGATTGACCCCTCGCTTCACCTATTTGTCAATCAGTATAGGCAATCCATAACCAATTTATTCCTTCAAAATTCCTTAAAAAACATTATCGCTTTTCACCGTTGATTACTTTACGAGGTGGTTCATGTCCTTAATCTACACTGTCTGTTCTTAGCAAACGCGTGTTCAGCTGATATCTATAATGAAATTAGTTCTTACGAGAAGGAGAATAGATGGAGAGAGTTATCAAAAAGATGCCTGCGAGGAGAAGATAGCATTCTATCCTTCCAATGATGAATAGAAAATAGTCCTGAAACGACAACCCTGTTGCCAGTAAGTTAAGGTACATAATCAAAGTCACTCCGCCGGAAACGGATAACCCGAATCCTATCAGCAATATAAATACTCGAAACATCATTCCTTCCGCCTTTACACTCCAAATTTTCAATACATTCATGTTCTCACCTTTTTCTGCTTGTCCATGTACTAGCATTCTATGATGAGCAAAAGATATATATGAATATTACTTAAAGATGAACATATGGAGGAGCAACATGAGATACAAGCAGCAGGTTTGATTTTTTATAAAAAACAATCTTCTAGAATTTGATTTCTAGAAGATTGTTTTTAAAACTTTAAAATTCGTTGTTTGTAGCGGAAGAAATTCGACCTCCTGTGGGACTAGCAAGCGGTTTCTTTGAGACTAAGCTTGAGTGACACTTAGAACTCTTTTTCACCCTGAAGTATCTTTGAAAACGTTTTTGAGAGGCACTTCGCTCCGCAATTCAGAGCCTTTTTAAAAAAATGTGGATTGTACCCACCCTCTTCTAATTTCTAAAACAACTTTTCATCTTCTATAAAACAGTCAGCATCAAGCTCCATCATTTCTTTTGAAGACATTCCATGTTTCTCTCTAAATTTTTCTACTATATAAAACCCGATCGCATATCCAAGCATGGTTGGGTACCTTCCTCTACCCAGCAGAAGCTGATCGTGCTTAGAATCTTTTCTTCTTAAATCCAGTTCATTTTTTATATGCTGGTTCCAAAGCTTTTGAAGAAGGTGCTCACTATATTTCTTCGCCCAGCCGCTGACATATTGTTCACCGCAGTATTCTTTTACGGCATCTTCTGCCAGTCCCTCAAAGATGATGGAATCAAGAAGAGTATATTGTTCAGGGTTCTTTTTTAAAAGATTCATCCTTTTACAATGGTGATACTCATGGACAAATAAAGCTTCCCATTCTTTTACATCCTCTTCTTCAGAAAGAAACAAGTATATTTCATCTCTGAAGGAAACCCCGGATTTCTTTAACCCGCTAGAAAAAATCCCCCTCGAAACTTGCACTGGAAAGATATACACCGGAACAGAGGGGCCCCTCCAAAGTGAACGGTACTTTCTATAAAATATACTTATTACTTTCCAAGCATCTCGTTCCTTTAGTGAAGTAACTAGTTGTTCCGTATAACCTGATGGCGAATACATACCAAATGATTTTAGATATTCATATAATTTAGCTGAGTCATTCTCTGTTATCCCTTTTTTCATAAGTAATTTCTCAGGCTCCTGCGCATATTCATCCAGCCATTTACTTGTTTCTATAATTCCCATCAACCAACCTCCCTCTTCTACCTTCTAATATCGAAAAAGTACACCTTGCCAGTTCAGCCTTATCTTCTAAGGTATATGTCTCTAATTGCGCCGCCTGTATTAGAACCAACTGAAATAAACATTTTTATTTTCACAAAAAAACTGTTTCATAAGGATTTTTCTATAACCTTATGAAACAGTCTTGAAAATTATTTGTATTTTTTAAAAACGATTGTAGCGTTATGTCCGCCGAATCCAAGAGAGTTGCTCATCGCCACGTTTACTTCAGATTTTCTTGCTCCTTCTGCAACGTAGTCCAAATCGCAATCGGGATCTGGTGTTTCAATGTTGATTGTTGGTGGAAGAACATTATCCTTCAGTGCCAGGACAGAGAAAATCGCCTCTACTCCACCCGCTGCTCCAAGCAAATGCCCGGTCATGGATTTCGTTGAACTGACCGCGACCTTATAAGCATGATCCTGAAACACTTCCTTGATAGCCATTGTTTCATATTTATCATTATAAGGAGTGGAGGTTCCATGCGCATTGATATAATCAACATCTTCCGCCAAAAGGCCGCCATCTTCAAGGGCGATTTTCATTGCTCTTGCACCGCCTTCTCCCCCAGGTGCTGGTGCTGTAATATGATGAGCATCTCCTGTTGAGCCGTAACCCACAATTTCAGCATAAATATTTGCTCCGCGTGCAAGTGCATGCTCCAAGTCTTCAAGAACAATGATTCCTGCTCCTTCGCCCATTACAAAACCGTCACGATCTGCATCGAAAGGCCGGGAAGCTTTTGATGGGTCATGATTCGTAGACAAAGCTGTATTGGCACAGAACCCAGCCATCGACATTTTCGTAATCGGCGCTTCACTTCCGCCTGTCACCATAACATCTGCATCTCCGCGCTGAATCACTTTAAAGGCATCACCAATTGAATTTGTTCCAGTCGCACATGCGGTTACTGTACAAGAGTTGATGCCTTTTGCTCCAAGAAGGATCGAAACCTGGCCGGCTGCCATATCAGGAATGATCATAGGAACAAAGAAAGGACTTACACGGCGGTAGCCCCGCTTCTGGAAGGTTTCGAACTGATTTTCAAATGTTTCCATTCCTCCAATTCCCGATCCAATCCAAACTCCTACACGATTAGCGATTTCATCTGTGATTTCAAGGTTTGCATCCTTTACTGCCATCATGGATGCTGCCACTGCATATTGAGTAAAGCGGTCCATCTTCCTCGCTTCTTTTCGTTCAACATATTGTTCAGGATCAAAATCTTTTAATTCCGCAGCTACTTTCGCTGGATACTCATCCGCATTCAGCCTAGTCAACGGGCCTACGCCGCTCTTTCCTTCTAAAATACCTGACCATGTGGTGTTAACATCGTTTCCTAGAGGAGTTACCGCTCCCAATCCTGTTACAACTACTCTGCGCTTTTCCACTTCAATCCATCTCCTTTTTTTGGTCGTAGAAGACATGCTTTATTTAATAAACTGCTTTGTTTTGATTACTTTACCGTCCCCATCTGAGGGCAATGGCCCCCCAAGTTAATCCGGCACCGAAGCCTACCATGACAAGAACATCGTCCTCTTTTATCTTGCCAGCTTCCAGCTCTTCTACCAAAGAAATCGGAATAGAAGCAGCCGAGGTATTTCCATATTTATGAACTGTTTTAGACATTCTTTCTTCGGGAAGTTCCAGCCTCTGCCTTGAAGCTTCCATGATTCTGATGTTCGCTTGATGCGGAATCAAGAAGTCAACATCTTCTTTTTTCAAGCCAGCTTTTTCTATAACGTTGATGCTGGATTCTCCCATTTGTCTTACAGCAAATTTAAACACTTCGCGGCCATTCATATAGAGAAAATCTCCATTCTGAAGCAAGTGCTTTCCACCAGAACCATCTGCTCCCAGTTCGAATGAAAGAATCCCTCTTCCCTCGGAAACCGGTCCCATAACGACTGCTCCTGCTCCGTCACCAAAAAGGACTGCTGTATTTCTGTCATTCCAATCTGTGATTTTGGAGAGTTTTTCAACTCCAATAACCAGAACATGCTTATATGCTTTGTTTTCAATAAACTGTTTAGCGGTGATCATTCCATACATGAATCCAGCACACGCTGCACTTACGTCCATTGCTGCTGCTTTATTGGCACCCAGCCGTTCCTGAAGAATGGTTGCAACCGACGGAAACGGGCTGTCTGGAGTAACTGTCGCAACTAAAATTAAATCTATTTCTTCAGGTGAAATACCGGCATCCTTAATTGCATTTCTTGCTGCCTCATAGCTTAAATCAGAAGTGTCCATATCCTCACTGGCAATTCTTCTTTCCTCTATGCCTGTCCTCGTCCGGATCCATTCATCTGTTGTATCTACCATCTTTTCTAAATCGGCATTCGTTAAAACTTTCTCAGGTAGATATCTTCCAATCCCGATAACACCAGCATTCATATACAGTCCCTACTTTCCGATTTATTTGTTGCAGCACTAGTTGACAGTAAAGATTGATCTGCTGCGTATGTATTCTGATAATCCAGCTTATAGCTAATATTGATAGTAATTAATATGACTTGGTACTAATTTTAACGAAATTTACTTTCTGATGCAACCTATTTATATTTCTCGAACTCTATGCGTTTGTCTATACAGGCCCGGGTAAAACCACATAGTCTATTTGTAATGAAGTCCTAATGACAGGAAGGAGAATTGCTTATGCAACAGAAACAGAATCGTCCTCACCCTTTTGATCTCATGGTAATGGGGAGGCGAGAAGATACTTCAGTTGATGGAACAGAGGGTAAAATTGATGATAAAAAAGATGAAGAAGCTTCTCAGGAAAACGGAGATTTGATGTTACACATAGAAACATTGATGAATGCAGTCGCAGATTTGAAGCCTTTGGTTTACAAAGTAATGCCCTTCATTAACAAATGGACAAAATCTTAAGCAGAGTAACCCTGGATAGGTTCCTTAGGGATTTAGCATTCCTGAGGTACCAAATTTCTGTTTTAAATACATTGATTCGTTGGCAAGTCTTTTAACTGCAGCTTTTTTGTCTTTTAAGCACAATACTATTAATATATCTAACAGCACGAATTTTCGAATGTCTTTAACCGCCGCCTTTATATTTCAAGGATTTTCTTACTTAAAGGCTGATTTCGTAAACTTTGTTGCTGATAGAAGAAAAGATGATTTCCACTCCCTGAAACGTGGTATTAAACCCAATATTACTAAGAAAACACCTGACAAGAATGAAGGACGAAATCCAATGGATTTCGTCCTTCAACTGTTCTTCTTATTTGTTTTCTTCCAGTGCGTCTCTGCGACCCATTTCGTAGGCCTCACCCATGACTTGTGTGAAAAGGGTCATGAAAGGCTGGATCATTTCAACCGATAATTCAATCCCTGACTGCTCTAATTGTTCTTTTGCCTGAGGCATGTGCTTCATTGCAATTTGCATGAATTCCATATTTTTATCTTGCATCTTTACTCATCCTTCCTCTCATTGGGGAGTTTCCCCGTCTTAATGTAGTGCCTGATATCTTCCTCAAGAACTTCTCGGAACTGCTCATCTACAACAGGACTGAATCTTCCCATGGATATAACACCGTCCTGGAAGTCAAAAGGTATATTGCCCGATTTTAGTTTATCATTTGAGAATTTTTCCGCAACTACTTCATATAGTTTGTCCACATGTTGTACTGTGCTGGTAAGGACTGTGGACTCTCCCATGTCAGATTGGTCGGATACATATCCAATCGCATGCTTTCCTTCATCCTTCATCCTTTCAATAAGTGATACATTATATCCATCGCCTGCTGGATATACGATATCCACACCTTCTCTTAATTGAATATGTAAAAGTATCATTGCCTTTTCAGTATTATTCCAATCATCAGTATAATCCACCATCACATTGACACTGCTATCCTGGTATTCAGCTCCTTTAATGAACCCATCCACTTCCGGCTGCCATGCATATGAAGCGACAATGCCAATATTTTTGGTGTTAGTCTCATTGGCGGCCGTCATACCACCGAAAAAACCCATTGCGTATCCTTCGAAAGTCAAGCTGGTAGTGTTTGGCTGGCTTGCATTTCCATTAAAACTCACGAAATGAATGTCCGGGTATTCAGCGGCAATTTCATTAAAGAAAGGAGCATATTCCTGGCCATGTCCAAAAATCAAATTGACCCCATTTTCTTCATATTCCTCCACAGCCTTTTCAACTGCCTGCTTTGTTATAATTCCTTCTTTATAAAAAACTTCAACTCCATATTTCGATTGTATCTTTAATAACCCTTTATACCCTTTTGTTCCCCAAACCTGATCGCTTATGGTGTCCGGAACAAGCAGACCCACATTTTCAAGGCTTTTCTTTTCTCCTTGCCCGGAACACCCTGTAAGCAGAAGCATCACAATCAGGATGAGAAATAAATAATTTTTCATTATAGCAACTCCTTAAGGATGTCACGCAGCAAGTCCTATCATCTACTGTCAGATAAAGACTCTCGTGTTAACATCTTAATTCGCAACAAGCATGCGAATCCCCTGCAAATTAACAATTATGCCGGCAAGGGGCTTTTCCTTCTATTTTACCTTGCTTTATGGATGAAGAAAAGAAAAATTTAATTGACTAAGGCTCTCAGGATTTCTTCTGAAGAGTTAGTACGTCTTCAAATGAAATTGATGCTTTCACATTAACAATCTTCAATTTTTCCGGAAGGATGTTAATTTGGTTCTGCTTCTCCTCTCTTTCTTTCTCTGTCCTACCCAGCAATTTCAGGCTTTTCTGCCAGCTGTCCTGAGTGTCAGAAAGAAGAAGAACGTTATCTGAATTCCTTCCCCCCCTACTGAGAATAGCCTTTGCTGCATCTTTGACATAAATAGCAGAACGCATATCATCTACATATCCAGTATCTATATCTGATTCTGAAATCAATTGTTGAAACAAAAAAGTTTCCGGCTGGAATGGGCCCAACAGAGAAGGAAGGTAAACAGAATTGCGGTTTGTGGTGGATTGTTTCTGTAAAAAGGAAAGAAAATCAGAAAGCTCCTTCTCTTCTTTTCTATCCGAAAGAACAGTCGGAAGCAATACAACTGAATCTTCAATGACAGATATGTTTCTTTCAATGAAGCTTCTTAAATGCTTGAGGTGTTCTTCTTTCCGTTTGCCCGTAAAGTAATCGTACAAATTGATATATAAGGAACCCTCAGAGACCTTCTCAGATACTGGCTGGCTCAGAGATTGATAAGTAATATTTGAATTCCTTCCCACTTCCAGCCATCTTTCTCCAGCTCTACTTGCGAAATCAGCAGCAAGTACTTCCACGCCCTCCTCCAGCAGAGCCAGGCACAATTCAAATCCTAAAAAACCAAGACCGCCTGTTACAATCGTTTTAGCCATACTTCAAAATCCCCCCTCACTTCCTCATTAAAGTTGTTCATGAGCTGTTAAATAGGAAACGATCTTATAGGAAGCTTTATGTTTCTTTTCTGGAAGAATGATATATATTTCTCCCGGGAGCCCATTTCGATTTCGTTCTTTATATATATCATTTATGAGAGAAAACTGTTTTTTATAACGAGATGCGTTTATTGATTGTATTGTGTAAAGAGGTTTATCGGTTTTTTTAAGGTCTTCTCCTGCAGTTATTCCCTCATTCACCAAGTCCTCGCACTCCTGCTCTTCAAGGTTATAGGCAGAGGTGATTTCTTTCATAAGTTTCTTATAAAAAAACTTTTGTTCTTTCTCTTGTGAAAAATGTTCATAAAGGGAGATGCATGGAGTCAGCAAAACTACTGATCGTACTTGCGGTTGAAATGAAGGAAGCAGCTTTTCAATAAAAAGTCCTCCCATCCCTTCAGCAAGGATATGAATTTTTTCGTTAATGATTTCTCTGCGTTTTATATAATGATAAAGTCGCTGCGCCAGGTTCACTGCTTTATCGCTTCCCCAGTTTGCTCCATATAAATTTGAATAAAAGACTATATAGCCTTTGTCTGTCAATTCGTTGATAATCGACCTTCTAGTCTCCTGCTGCATCCAGAAACTGCTCTTTCCATCAACATAGTGGTTGATATCTCCAATAATCATCACAGCAAAACCGTTTGGCCGGCTGGGATAATGTACAATGCAATGTTCTTGGTCAATGGTGAAAATTCGGTGGCTCATCAGAAATTTCTCCTTTTAAAAAGCTGTTCTTCCAAGCTTTATTGATTTTCTTCTTATGTCAGCGCTCACCTGAACATAACTCGTCATGATAGTTTATGAAAAAATCAATTATATGTATGGGAGACAGCCTATATTTAAGAAGATTCAACCGCATTTCTTTTTAATAGGTTGTTTTGAAAGGCGCATTTTTTTGATAATGGGTTTTAATATCTTTTTAGGAAACGTTGATTGAAGCGGAGAGCAAACTAGCTCTACGGGGTTATACGGTAATCCAGTTTCATTGCCAGCCTCTCAGGTTAGTTCTTATCAAAGCTACTCATGCCCTTTTGGTTTTAGTTCACCGCACTCCCCGCGGATTAGTTTTCTTGAAGCAGAGACAACTCTTTGAATAGCATCCACACATAAACAACTTATTGGAAAATAGCATTTTGGGTTATTCTCTTCACACTTAACCTTCTTGACACAAAGAGGTCATAACTAAGAAAAGGTTTACATTCCTTCTTCTAAAATGATTTATTATTTCTCTTTCTTATGGTACTATAATACAGAAATTGTTTTATTTAAGGGATTCTAGTTTCCCTGCCGGACTTTATAACATTCTGTTATACATAGATGCAAGGAATTGAGGTGAATGTTTTGAAATATTTTTGGACTTTCTTTTGGACTATTCTGCTGGTAGAAATGACTGTTTATGTTGTCAGTTCAATGAACGGAGCTCCTTTCGAGTTCCAGACGGGCTTGATTCTGGGGGTAGTTTCCTCCATCCTGATAATTATCGTTTCAATGGTCATTCCTAACGAACCTGTAGAAAATCATTAATACGAACAAAAGCGCAAGCGCCCTGATCAGCCCCGACAGGCAAATTCTCCGAAGAGAGTATTGGCGGTCTTTCCTTTTATTCTCTTCGGACATTTGACCCCGAGGGGCTAAGTTCGTTCCAGTGGGTACTACCCTCGGGTACTGAAGCTGGACGTGGATAACTTTGTTAAAGTTTTCCTCAAGGTTGGATTTTATAAATTCCTAAACTACAAGAAAAAGGAGAATCCGTTTTGCGGATTCTCCTTTTTTACTTTTCAAAAACTATTTGTTCTCTTTTTATATCAATTAAAACCTCATCATCCGCTTTAAAATTTCCGGCAATGATTTCCCTCGCCAATTTTGTTTCAATGTGTTTTTGAATATATCGCTTCAGCGGACGAGCACCATATACTGGATCATAAGCTCCTTTTGCTATGAATTCTTTTGCCGAATCAGTGATTTTCATAGCAATATTTTGTTCATGCAGTCGATTTTGCAGCTCCTTCACGGACTTTTCAACGATTCCTTTTATATTTGTAATGCTAAGTGGCTTAAAGAGAACAATATCGTCCACTCGATTAAGGAATTCCGGTCTGAAGGATGATCTCAGGTTGCCAAGTACCAGGTCTTTTGTCTTTTCATCAATATCTTCTGAACCTTCTTGTCTGTCCAGCAGAAACTGTGAACCAATATTAGAAGTCATGATGATGACCGTATTTTTAAAATCGACCGTTCTTCCTTGCGAGTCAGTGATTCTTCCATCGTCGAGGACTTGAAGTAAAATATTAAATACTTCGCTATGTGCTTTTTCTATCTCATCAAGAAGAATAACTGAATATGGCTTTCTTCTCACTGCTTCAGTAAGCTGGCCTCCTTCCTCATATCCGACATACCCTGGAGGTGCACCTATCAGTCTTGAAACAGCGTGCTTTTCCATGTACTCAGACATATCAATCCGGATCATTTGTTCTTCGCTGTCAAATAAGGTATGTGCAAGGGTTTTGGCTAGTTCGGTCTTTCCAACACCTGTAGGACCAAGAAATATAAAAGAGCCGATCGGCCGGCCGGGATCTTTTATTCCAGCTCTTGCCCTTAATATGGCATCGCTGACAAGCTGAACAGCATCATCTTGGCCGATTACCCGCTGGTGGAGGATACTTTCCAGTTTAAGCAGCTTTTCACGCTCACCTTCCACGAGCTTGCTGACAGGAATTCCTGTCCATCTCGCCACAATGCCTGCGATTTCTTCTTCTGTAACCTCTTCACGAAGCAGACGGTTTTCCTGCTCGTTCATCATGTCTTTTTCAAGCTCTTGCAACTCCCTTTCTGCTGCAGGAATTTTCCCATGACGAAGTTCAGCGGCTTTGTTTAAATCATAATTCCCTTCCGCTTCTTCAAGCTGGCGGCGGAAATGTTCAAGCTCCTCCCTTTTACCTTGAAGAGTGTTGATTTTTTCCTTTTCCAACTGCCACTTTGCCTTCATTGCATTGCCTTCTTCTTTGGAATTAGCAAGTTCTTCCTGCAGCAGTGACAACCGGTTTTTGCTTGCTTCATCTTTTTCTTTCAGCAGAGCCGCTTCCTCAATCTCCAGCTGCATGATTTTACGGGTCACTTCATCAAGTTCAGAAGGCATGGAATCGATTTCTGTCCGGATAAGTGCGCACGCTTCATCCACCAGATCTATTGCCTTGTCTGGCAAAAACCTATCTGTAATGTAGCGGTCGGAAAGCGCAGCGGCTGCCACAATCGCCTTATCGTGAATGTTAACGCCATGATGAATTTCAAAGCGTTCTTTCAAGCCTCGTAAAATGGAGACCGTATCTTCTACATCGGGTTCTTTGACCATGACTTGCTGAAATCTCCGCTCCAAAGCCGGGTCCTTTTCTATATATTTTCTATATTCATTCAATGTGGTTGCCCCTATGCAGTGAAGTTCACCCCTGGCAAGCATGGGTTTCAAAAGGTTTCCGGCATCCATTGCTCCTTCTGTTTTTCCAGCTCCAACTATTGTATGAAGCTCGTCTATAAACAGAAGTATATTGCCATTGCTGCGTTTTACTTCATTCAAGACCGCCTTTAACCTTTCTTCAAATTCTCCTCGGAACTTTGCACCTGCCACAAGTGATCCCATATCAAGTTCGAAAATCTGTTTATCCTTGAGCCCTTCAGGTACATCCTTTCTGACAATCCGTTGAGCAAGTCCTTCAATTATTGCTGTCTTTCCAACACCAGGTTCACCAATGAGAACCGGATTATTTTTAGTTTTTCTTGAAAGAATTCGGATTACATGGCGGATTTCTCCGTCTCTGCCGATAACCGGATCCATCTTCCCTGTTTTCACTTCTTCTATTAAATCTCTTCCATACTTCTTCAGAGCTTCATATTTCGCTTCAGGATTTTGTGTATTCACTTTCTCTCCTCCTCTAATTTCCTTAATTATTAAAGAAAGTTGATCTTCCGTCATGAGTTTTTCCAAATAAATAGTAAACGGGTGCTGCTTTTGATTTTGCAGGCCTAGTGCAAGGTGCTCCACTGATAAATACCCGTCCCCCATCTCGTTTTTTATCTTTTCTCCATCCTGAAAAAGCTTGCTGAAGTCCGGGGAGACATATTGACCATAGGTGACTCCCTCTCCAGATATTGCCGGCTTCTCGGAAAGCATTTTATTTATAAAAGAAATGAATTCAGCTATATCAATACCGGCCTTGCTGTATATCGAACGAAGCAGCCCATCTTCTTGTGAAAGCAGGGCTTTCCATAAATGCAGTATCGTTATATCGGTATGCTGAAAATCCTTTGCGATTTGTCCAGCTGACACGATGGCATCCTGAACTTTATAGGTAAAACCTTCTATATTCATACACTGCCTCCTCTGTTTCTTGACCAATACTGACCTTTAATTTCATTATAAGTATTTCCATAAAAAAGTAAAGCCATCCGCTTAGGATGGCTTTACTTTTTCACTATTAAGTTTTAGGCATATATGTCCAATAACGGTTGTGATTCGAGGTTTCCGGGAAGCGGTCTCCAGCTTTCAGTTTGACTTTCTTCGGGTTCATGACACCGCTCCCTGTTTCACCTATCTCAAGATAAATACCGTTATTCGGTGCTTTTTGTCCTGAGCGGAATTGTCTTGACTGGCCCATGGCAGTCCCTCCCTTATTTCATTTTCCATATTTAATCAGACAGAATCGTTTGGCGACTCAATGAATCGCTTACCCTTACTATGACATTCATTCCCTAAAAAGATTCCCGGCTTTTATTGCCATTAAATATTAAATTTTTACATGCGGGTGTTTGGCAGTGAAAAGGGTTTCATGAGATTTGATTTGCAAAGGTAATCAGTTAAGTGTTGCAGGTATTTCCTCTTTGTTGTTAAATAGATAGATGTGAAGAATTTTTTCAATGGAGGAACTTATATGACAGAAACTGCCTACGAGCTGCTGAAGTATCTTTTTCTTGGGTTATTTCAAGGCTTTACAGAACCAATTCCCATCTCTTCAAGCGGACATTTACAGCTCGCTCAGCATTACTTGGACATAGACCTTCCGGGATTAACTTTTGAATTGCTTGTCAATACAGCCTCTTTAATTGCTGTACTAATTATCTACCGCGGTGACATCATGCGGCTTGTAATCAACGGCTTGGGATATTTCAAAGAAAAAACTCCCGAAAATAAACGTGATTTTCAGTTTATTGTTTACTTGATTATCGGAACTATCCCTGCGGGTGTTATAGGTGTATTGTTTGGTGATTTTATTTCTGAAGAGCTTTCTGGTATCAAAACAGTCGCCATCACATTGATTATTACCGGTTTCGCCCTTTGGATGATTCGTAATTTACGGGGCCGGAAACACGATGGCGACCTCTCCTATAAGGATGCCATCATCGTCGGACTTGCACAGGCAGTTGCCCTGATTCCAGGTATCAGCCGTTCAGGTGCAACGATTGTTGCCGCAATGGCGAGAGGTATGAATCAGGAAACAGCCCTGCGTTATTCTTTCCTGCTTTTTATCCCTGTCAGTTTTGGAGGCATGCTGCTTGGTATTACAGATCTGCTGGATGACGAAAACTTAAAAGAAATGATCATGCCTTACAGTGTTGCCTTTCTAGGTTCTCTGGTCGCTTCTTACTTCTCACTTAAATGGTTTATGAATATCATGGCAAAAGGGAATTTAAAGATTTTCGCAATATACTGTGTAATAGTTGGTGCAGCTGTATTGATTTTTTAAAAGAACGGATCTCTTCCGTTCTTTTTTTTGGCCTATTTTAGACTTATTTCTGTAGGTCTGAATGCATTGCACTTGCTCTTTGTGTAACGGATTGGCTAATGGAAGAGAGAAGTGAAAACAACATAATAACGCTGATGTTAAAGTACTATCTGTTCGCACCGCTTTGAAGCATGTGATCGGAGCGGAAATTCTAATACTAATTTCCGTGTTGTTTCTCTTTTAGTTTCCACCAACAAATTTTATCTGTTAATTGTGAATGAACGTTTTCCCAAATTTCCAAGAATTACTGATTGAAGCAGAAACAATTTTTTTCAAAAATAACATGGTGATTAGAAGGAACAGCTGGAAGCAGGTTAGCTCTGCTTAATTGAAAAAACATTTGAAAGGTTGGCTTTTCTATTGTAATAACCAAACCTTGAAAATCTATATGATATAATGACGTTACTAGTTAAATGACGGGGTGATGAGATGAACGAACCCAAAGACCCTTTTTCCGAAATCGAGAACCTGTTCACCAGCCACGCAATAATAAAGAAGGTTGCAAAAGGCAGCTATCTATTTCAAGAAGGCATGACAGCAAAAGAATTATATCTGGTAAAAAGCGGAAAGGTCCAGATCGGAAAAGTGATCCCCGATGGCAGGGAGCTGAGCTTAAGGATTTGTTCTAGTGGCGATGTGATTGGAGAGCTGACATTATTCTGTGACGAATCGACTTACATGCTAAACGCCAAGGTGATGGAGGACTCTGAAGTTTATATTCTTTCGAGGCAGCTTTTTGAAGAAAACCTCTCTAACAAGCCGCAGTTGACCGTGGAATGGCTGAAATGGGTCCAACTTCAAAGCAGAAAAAATCAAACAAAATTCCGCGATCTTATACTTCACGGAAAAAAGGGAGCTCTTTACTCTACTCTGATCAGACTGACAAACAGCTATGGAAAATCTGTAGAGGAAGGCATCTTGATAGATCACCCTATGACCAACCAAGAGCTTGCCAATTTTTGCGGCACCTCTAGAGAAGTGGTCAACCGTATGCTGAGTGAGCTGAGAAAAGAAAAAATATTATCTGTAGAAAAAAATAAAATGATTGTGCATGATTTAAATTATCTTAAAGAGGAAATTGATTGTGAAAACTGTCCTATTAACGTTTGTACGATTAAGTAGAAATGTTTGTAACGGAAATCGCGTTGGCGGTTTCTTTTTTTGTTTGATTGTTTTCGACGTTTTCCTGCTAATTGTAGCATTGCCTCGGGTTTTTTTGGTTTGATGCTACGTTTTTCTGCTAATCATAGCATTCGCTCGGGATTTTTTCGGTTTGATGCTACGTTTTTCTGCTAATCGTAGCATTTACCCGGGATTTTTTCGATTTGATGCTACGTTTTTCTGCTAATCGTTGCATTTGTCCGGGATTTTTTTGGTTTGATGCTACGTTTTTTTGCTAATCGTAGCATTCCCTCGGGATTTTTTCATTTTGATGCTACGTTTTTCTGCTAATCGTAGCATTTCCCCAGGATTTTTTCATTGTGATGCTACGTTTTTCTGCTAATCGTAGCATTTACCCGGGATTTTTTCGATTTGATGCTACGTTTTTCTGCTAATCGTAGCATTCCCTCGAGGTTTTTTTGGTTTGATGCTATGTTTTTCTGCTAATCGTAGTATTCACTCGGGATTTTTTCATTGTGATGCTACGTTTTTCTGCTAATCGTAGCATTCCCTCGGGTTTTTTTTGGTTTGATGCTACGTTTTCTGCTAATCGTTGCATTTGTCCGGGATTTTTTTGGTTTGATGCTACGTTTTTTTGCTAATCGTAGCATTCCCTCGGGGTTTTTTTGGTTTGATGCTACGTTTTTCTGCTAATCGTAGCATTTCCTCGGGATTTTCTCGGTTTGATGCTACGTTTTTCTGCTAATCGTAGCATTTCCTCGGGGTTTTTTTGGTTTAATGCTACGTTTTCCTGCTAATCATAGCATTCCCTCGGGATTTTCTCATTGTGATGCTACGTTTTTCTGCTAATTGTAGCATTGCCTCGGGTTTTTTTGGTTTGATGCTACGTTTTTCTGCTAATCATAGCATTCGCTCGGGATTTTTTCGGTTTGATGCTACGTTTTTCTGCTAATCGTAGCATTTCCTCGGGGTTTTTTTGGTTTGATGCTACGTTTTTCTGCTAATCGTAGCATTTCCTCGGGATTTTCTCGGTTTGATGCTACGTTTTTCTGCTAATCGTAGCATTTCCTAGGGATTTTTTTCGGTTTAATGCTACGTTTTCTGCTAATCGTAGCATTCCCTCGGGATTTTTTCGGTTTGATGCTACGTTTTTCTGCTAATTATAGCATTCCCTCGGGATTTTTTCGGTTTGATGCTACGTTTTTCTGCTAATTGTAGCATTCCCCCAGGATTTTTTCATTGTGATGCTACGTTTTTCTGCTAATCATAGCATTCCCTCGGGATTTTCTCGGTTTGATGCTACGTTTTTCTACTAATCATAGCAATGCTTCGGGATTTTTTCATTTTGATGCTACGTTTTTTTGCTAATCGTAGCATTTCCTCGGGATTTTTTCGGTTTGATGCTACGTTTTTTGCTAATCGTAGCATTCCCTCGGGATTTTTTCGGTTTGATGCTACGTTTTTCTGCTAATTGTAGCATTCCCTCGGGATTTTTTCGGTTTGATGTTACGTTTTTCGGCTAATCGTAGCATTCCCTCGGGATTTTTTCAGTTTGATGCTACATTTTTCTGCTAATCGTAGCATTCCCTTGGGATTTTTTCGGTTTAATGCTACGTTTTTCTGCTAATTGTACCCAAAATGCAGCTCGATCACTTTGGACGGCTAATCGCATTAACGGGCTGTTATGTTTGCGAAAAGTATCTTATTGGACCACTAAGCCCTACAAAAAACTCTCTTGAGGTTAAGTTACCCCGAGTCAATAGTAATTAAAGAAGCAGAATACATTCTTAAGCGAATATACTCTGCTTCTTTATTATCTTGCAATTAAATCTTGTTTGTAAGCTTCTATCTGATGCCTAATGCGATTTTTGCGTATCGGGACATCTTATCTTTGCTCCAAGGCGGGTTCCAAACAATATCCACTTCTGTTTCTTTTACCTCTGGAAGATCAGAAAGGGCTGCTTTCACCTGATCAACGATTGTCCCGGCCAGCGGACAACCCATGGAAGTTAAAGTCATGGTCACCGTTGCTTTGCCTTCTTCATCCAAGTCCACATCATATACTAAGCCTAGGTTAACGATATCTATTCCTAATTCCGGGTCTTCTACTTGTTCAAGAGTTCCCATCATACTGTCTTTCATATCTTGATCCATCTGAACTCACTCCTTATCTGAACCTTTATATATTTTTATCTTAACAAAGAATGTTATGTATAGAAAGTGATACGTCTCTCTGACTCCCTTAATAATGAAGGATTTTAGAAACTAGAGGTTCTCTGAAATCCACGACACACTTTTTAAGATACCTTCACGTGATACTTTATGCCCTTCTGACTCATCGGTAATAAATTGCAAATTCTTCAGATGAGGTGTGCCTTTTTCTTCTATATTTTTATAAAAATCATAGGCTGGCTGATATGGTACAACTGTATCCTGTTTTCCATGCCAGCAGAATAGCGACTTGCCTTCAAGAACTTCAGGATTCAGTGTTAAGTCATATCCATCAAGCATTTTCAGGAGCGAGTTCAGTTCTTCTTCAGAATATGGCAACTGATAGCCTTTCCTTTTCAATGCACTTATTTGGGCATTCGCCAAAGCACCATAGGAAGGACAGCCCATCAAGCTGACTGCAGAAGTAATCCATGGATACTTTGTCAGTGCCCCCAATGTGACGATGCCTCCCATAGAGGTTCCTCCTACTCCAATTCGTTGTTCTTCAATGAGGCCCAGTTCACTATAATAATTCTTTAAGATGCCCAATTCCTCTATTGTTGTGATGACAATTTCCCAAAACCTGACACTCAGCCGGTTTTCGCTTAACCCTTCTCCTCTTTCTCCGTGAAGCATGGAATCAGGCATCAAGACCCTGTATCCTTTTTCCGCTAAGTAATAGGCATAATGCAGGTTATGTTCTTTTGCACTTGTAAACCCATGGATAAAGAATATTGCCGGAAGCTTCTCCTGAGATCGATCTTCCATACAGATATTCAATACTGGTATATTTTCAACATGCTCTTTTTTTATGAAAATCATCTTCATTACTCCTTTACCACATTCATGGTTAACCTACTGTAAAAGTTTGCATAAATTAGTTTACCATGGTGGACTTCTGTTTTACGAAACATATACACTATACTTGTATTTAAAAATGGCTCTTTTCGTAAACTTTGTTGCTATTTGATACTAATTCCGAAAAGAACTACCAGAATTAACCGGAATAACCTGGTAATCATGAAAAGAAAAGAGCTACTTTCCCCGATTAGAGAGAAATCCTTAGTATCCGGGGAAAAATCCGGCTCTTGGGATTTTTCCGAAAGCAACAATATATGCGAAAACAGCCTTAAAAATAGAATGGAGATTGATTTGATGAGTATGGATAAGCATTTAATCGTTCTGGATCTTGATGGTACATTACTGACAGATGAAAAGAAAATTTCCGAGAAAACGAAACACACCTTACATACAGCAAAAGAGCATGGCCATGAAATTATGATCGCAACAGGGAGACCGTATAGAGCGAGCGAAATGTATTATAAGGAATTAGTTTTGAATACACCGATTGTCAATTTTAACGGCGCATTTGTGCATCATCCTCTTGATCACAACTGGAAAACCTTCCATGAACCGATGGAAGTCGGAGTGGCCAGGGAAATTGTTCAAGCCTGCCATGATTTCGATTTTAATTTCCGGAACATTATTGCAGAAGTGATGGATGATGTATATTTTCACTATCATGATGAACGATTAATAGATGTATTCAATTTTGGAAAACCTTCCATCACAACCGGTGATTTGCGAAGCTATCTAACTGAATCTCCTACTTCGATGTTGATTCATGCTGATGAGGAACATGTAACAGAAATTCGGGAGCATCTGAGCAGTGTTCATGCAGAAGTCATCGACCACCGCCGCTGGGCAGCTCCTTGGCACGTGATTGAAATCGTCAAAAGCGGATTGAACAAAGCAGTCGGAATTGAAAAAGTTGCAAGCCACTTGGGAATTCCGCAGGAACGCATCATTGCATTCGGAGATGAAGATAATGATCTTGAAATGCTTAAGTATGCGGGCGTAGGTGTAGCGATGGGCAATGCCATTGAACCTTTGAAAAGCGTAGCGGATGACATCACACTCAGCAATGAAGAAGATGGTATTGCTGCATTCCTAAATGGCCACCTTCGTTTAGGCTAAAAAAACATTAACAATACTGGCAAAAATTCTGTACTCTAATCTCCTGCTGTTTTGTTCATACTATATTTGAGCACAAAGGTTCTGTGCTTAAAAAGTTAAAGGGGTGCTGAAGATGGGCAAAAGCAATAAATCTAAAAGATTTGTTCAACAAGGAAAAGACGCGGTTTCCAAACATGATGACCGTATTCCTTACCACTCCACACTGGCTGAGGCGGAAGCGAAAAAATTAGAAAACGTTGAAAACTCTTCGCTGGGAGGCATATAAAATGGGTAACCAATTGTTTCAGGAAGCCCGTCAATATGTCCAATTAGCCAAAGAGGCATCCACCACAGGCAGTGAAGACACCCAGCAAACCATTCAACGAGCAAAAAACGCACTTTCTTCTGCTTATGCCAACACGACTAGAGCAGAACAACAGCAGCTTCGGGAATTACAGAGCGAATTAAATCAATTACAATAAAAGAGAAGAAACATCCGGCCTTTGTTCCGGATGTTTCTTTTTGTTTGTTGGTGCACCAATTACATATCTCTTCCCATAACTGATACTCGCGTATATAGATGTTATAAATTCATACACATCTCATATTAAAAACTGAGATCATGGTACGTTTAGCAAAAAAACATACCATCAAAACTAATGTTTCGTTTTACAGAACCACGACCACTCGTATATCTAGTTACACTAACTTCCTAAATGCTTAGTACTGAATCCGATAACCAAGTAGTCACCCGCTTAACTGGAGACACCCCCTAACTTACAGCATCCTTCCCAATTATAATTAAATCTAAAAAAGGGCTGCAGAATCTCCACAGTCCCTTTCCTAGCTCCTTTCCTGTATACCCAAGACTTCAATCAGATTCTTTAATCTTCACTGGATAATTATGATAAATTGTTCCCTCTTTAAGATCTCTTTCATATAAATTCAAAAATACAGGTCGGTTTTTCCCCGCCTGATCTTCGCTTAACTTGAAGTTCAACTCAAAACTACTCCAATTCGGGGATTTCTTATTCACTTTCACCAATGTTTCTTCTTTAAGGATATTATGACCATCTTCCACCGTGTAATAGAAACAGCCAGCTGATACTTTTGCTTCTCCCTTAACGTGATAGACGCCCTCTGAGAAGGACAACTCAACATTTCTAAAAGAGGGACTCTCTTCCTCTATAGTGAATTTGACCTTTTTACCAATTGTTCTCTCAACAGGCTTTCCATTGATCCCTTTAACCGCAAGAGATGCTGAGATGAGATATTCTCCCGGTGGGACCTTCTTTCCTTCAGCGGCAGAGTAATTCCACCTGTCCTGCCAGACTTTTTTCTCGCCACTATTTAAAGTAATTTGCTGAATGGCCTGCAGAAAAGCTTTGTTATCGCTGAATCTGTAAATTATATCTCCCGCGGGGTCAATTACCTCGTATTCAAAAAACTGGCTGGATGGAAATTCTAAGGTCATTTCGTCAGGAGTATTATTGGATACCGTTAGTTTGATATCTACACTCCCTGTTTCTTGCTTTACCTCTACATTCCATTCTGGCTGTTGATTTCCTGCCTGCATTGTTTCTGGCAGAAGACAAGCTGCCGAGATGACAAAGAATAGTATTACGAATGCTTTTTTCAAAGAGATGTACCCCTTTCAATAAGGTTCTTCTCTTTATTATCTGCAATTTTATTGTCTTAATCCTTTCTGAAGAAACCGAAGATGCCCGCTGTTTCAACAATATTAGTGAAGGCGCCTGGATCGACTTCCTTGATAATATGTTCCAGATCATACAATTCATAGCGTGTAATAACGATAAAGAGCATTTCTTTATCTTCATTGGTAAATCCCCCTTTTGCAGGGAGAGTCGTAATCCCTCTCACCAACTTGGAGTGAATCGCTTCTTTTAATATTCCGGGATTCTTCGTAATAATCATCGCTGTAAGTTTTTCATGTCTGGTATGGATAGCATCGATTACCCGGGTTGAAACATACAGAGCGACCAGAGTATATAAGGCCTTCTCCCACCCATAAAGCTGGCCGGCTGTAATAATAATAACTGAATTCATCAGGAAAAAGTATGTACCGACAGGCTTATCTTTCAATCGAGAAAGAATCATGGCGATGATATCCATTCCTCCAGTGGATGCCCCCCACTTTAACGTCATACCTACTCCTACAGCCGCAATGACACCTCCGAACACTGCATTTAGCAGAATATCGGGAGAAAGTTGTGTTATTGGGATGAAACCCAAAAATATGGTTGTGAAAAAAACAGAGACGAAACTATAAAAGGTGAAGGACTTGCCTACCTTCAACCAGCCAATAATCGTCACCGGAATATTTAATACAAGCAGTAAAATACCAGTAGATATTGTAAATGGTGTGTAATCTGAAAGAACGTTGGAAAGAAGCTGTGCGATTCCGGTGAACCCGCTTGCATAAACATTAGCGGGGATCAAAAATAGATTCAAGGCAAGTGCATTTAAAAGGGCACCGAATAATACGATGAACACCTTTTTGGTTTCTAATACTACAAAGTCACGAGACATTGTATACCCTCCTTTTTAAAAATATCTCTTTTCTTTATTTATCCCAAAAATGAAAAAAACAACAAATGATTGTCATTTTTTCTATAAATAGCTAGACTTAGTATATATAGCTTATCTTTTATCATAAATCAACTAATGTTATCTTAAACATCTGGTGATTGAAGTTCACTTTAGGGAGTTGTAATGTTCCTCAAAATACAGCTTAACATAGTGAATAATAAATAGGCTTTAGCAGGCTTATTCAAAAAGATTGTGTTTTGCATCGCAGAGTCGTGTGCCTGCTGCGGAAATCAAAGAGCATCAGAAGAAAAAAGGATTTAAAGATTGAAGTTTAGGCCGTCTTGCACAAGCTGGTGCACAGTGTACATGTACATATGAAAATCCTTCTTCATCTTTGTGCCAAGACAGTCTTCTAAAAACATACTAAAGGGTGAATGGTCCAATGAGTATCCGTTTATTTGCTGATAGTGCATCTGATCTACCGAAAGTTTTTTATGACGAATTTGATGTAACACTGATCCCTCTTCGTGTCCTTATCGATGAAAATGAATATGAAGATATGGTCACTATCCAGCCCAAAGAAGTGTTTCGAAAAATTAAAGAAGGGAAAATGCCAAAGACTTCTCAGGCTTCCCCAGTGTTTTTTCAACAGATTTTTACCGATTTGGCTAAAAGCGGGGATAAAGGCATTTATGTCACTTTCTCCTCTGAACTATCAGGGACTTATCAGACAGCTGTTATGATCAGGGATCAAATTAAAGATGAGTATCCTGAACTCGACCTTACAATCATTGACAGCAAGTGTGCTTCCCTGGGATATGGCCTCGCCGTCAAAGAAACCGCCGAACTATTGAAAAGCGGTGCTTCTGCTGATGAAATTATAGGTGCAGCCAGAAATAGGTGCGAACATATGGAACACCTATTCACTGTCGAAGATCTTGATTACCTGGCCAAAGGAGGCCGAGTATCAAAAGCTTCTGCATTTCTTGGCGGCTTACTGAATGTGAAACCCCTGCTTCATGTTGAAGATGGGAAACTGGTTCCGATTGAAAAAATCCGTGGCAGGAAGAAAGTTCTTAAACGGATTCTGGATCTCATGGAAGAACGAGGAGATAATTTAGAGCAACAGGTTGTTGCCATCAGCCATGGTGATGATGAGAACCTCGCCAACGAAATGAAGAACATGATACAGGATAGATTTCAGCCTAAAGAAGTCTATATCAATATCATTGGAGCTGCAGTTGGCTCACATGCAGGACCGGGAACTTTGGCAATATTCTTTTCCAATAAATATCCTGCCTCAAAGTAATAACGATTTCCCTTTCAGGAAAAACTAAATCTGTATCAAGATTTAGAAGGGAGAATCCTATCTTGCCACATACTTCAGATAATGATAAAAAAGCAAAAGACAACAACGCTCTTCAACATGAGAAGAATATGATGAGAGAAAAGAACCGCAAAAGAGGAAAACGTCAATATTCCAAAAAAACAGATCATCTGTGATTATTAATTAATAAGGGACCGGCTTTGGATTTATACCAGAGCCGGTCCCTTTTGTCTGAACTCGATTTGTTGATACGGAGGTAATTGAAGTATACAGCTGTTATAAGTAAAAGTTCATTAGCTGGAAATCCTTTACTCCGCTCTCCTGTGTTCAGGGAGAAGTTCTTCAAAAAAATTCAAACATCCCTCGTAAAAGTTGTACGGTCTAATTTGGTTGTCTATAATGTAATTAGCAGGTCGGACATAAGGAAAGTTTGACTTAGATGCGATACATAAGGAGGTTATTTCATGGCAAAAGAAAATTCATTTGACGTCGTTTCACAGGTTGATTTTCCTGAGGTGAAAAATGCGATCAGCGCAGCCCTAAAGGAAATCAAGACACGATATGACTTTAAAGGAAGCAAAAGCGATATTTCTTTGGACAAAGAAGAAATCGTGTTGGTTTCCGACGATGATTATAAAATGGATCAGCTGAAGGATGTTTTGATCAGCAAACTCATTAAAAGAGAAGTCCCGGTCAAGAACCTTGACTATGGAAAGATGGAAGGGGCTTCAGGGGGCACTGTCCGCCAAAGAGCGAAATTAGTTCAGGGAATCGGCAAAGAAGATGCCAAAAAAATTAATACGCTCATCAAGAATTCTGGTATTAAAGTAAAAAGCCAAATTCAAGATGATCAAATACGCGTAACTGGGAAAAGCAGAGATGATCTGCAGCAAATTATGGCAGCCATCCGAGAAGCTGATTTGTCTGTAGACGTACAGTTTATGAATTTCCGCTGAGGACGCTTCGTTTTTATTAAAGCCGGCTGGGTAAAATATACTCAACCGGCTTTTTTATTATTTCTGTAAGGCTCTTTTCGTAAACTTTGTTGCTATTTGATACTAATTCCGAAAAAAAAACTACCATAATTCACCGGAATAACCTGGTAATCATGAAAAGAAAAGAACTGCTTTCCCCGATAAGAGAGAAACCCCCTAGTATCCGGGGAAAAATCTAAATATTTTGTCAGCAGACTTCAGGTTCGATGAGCAAACATTATTATAGTTTCACAAAAATTTAATCTGAAAGACTTGAGGAGGAATACACATGAAAAGACGAATACTGATTGTAGGTGGTGTTGCTGGTGGCGCGACAACTGCAGCTCAACTTAGAAGACTAGACGAAGAATGTGAAATCGTCATGTTCGAAAAGGATGAGTATATTTCTTTCGGAAACTGCGGCATGCCATATTATTTAGGAGAGGTCATCGAAGAAAGAGATCATTTATTTGCGGCAACCCCTCAATCTATGGAGGAAAAACTTAATATCGATGTCAGGATATTCAACGAGGTATTATCTATAGATCGTAATCAGAAAATTATTACTGTGAAAGATTTGCGTTCTGAAGAAGAATACCAGGAAAACTATGACCTTCTTGTGCTCGCACCTGGTGCTGCTCCTTTCATCCCTCCGGTTAAAGGACTGGAGGAGAGCAGCCATTTTGTTCTGCGGAACATAGAAGACATGGACAGAATCAAACAGTATCTCAAAAGCAATAAACCCTCTTCCTGCTCCATAATCGGTGGAGGTTTTATAGGAGTTGAAATGGCCGAAAACATGTCAGGCCTGGGAATGGATGTGAACCTAATAGAAGCGTCACCACACCTGATGGGCATTTTGGATGAAGACATGAGCGAAGTTATTGAGGCAGAAGTAAGAGACCACAAAATTAACGTGATTCTCAGTGACGGTGTGCAGAAGATTGATGATAAGAATACTATCTTTACTGAGAAAGGAAAAGAAATTCATTCAGATTTTATCATACTGGCGACTGGTGTAAGACCGCAGACAAAGCTTGCTGAAGAAGCCGGGCTCTCTATCGGGAAGACTGCGGGCATCGTGGTGAATGAGTATATGCAGACCAGTGATCCATCCATCTATGCTGTTGGTGATGCCATTGAAACCAAAAGTGCTATTACTGGAGGACCTGTCAGAATACCACTAGCATGGCCTGCTCATAGACAATCCTATATTGCCGCAAAGCATATTTCAGGAAATCCCGTTCGTTTCAATGGTCTACTTGGAACCTCAATTGTAAAGATTTTTGGTTTGACCGCTGCGTCTACTGGTTTAAATGAAAAACAGCTGTTAGAAGAAAATATTTCCTTTCATACAGTGACACATACAGGTAAATCTCATGCAGGTTATTACCCTGGTGCAGAAAGAGTCCAAATTAAGGTCCATTTCAGTAAAGACACAGGAAAAATACTCGGAGCGCAGATTACCGGGGGTGAAGGTGTCGATAAAAGAATCGATGTTATCGCAGCATGTATACAAGGAAATGTAACAGCAGATCGACTGCAAGAAATTGAAACAGCTTATTCACCACCCTATTCTTCGCCTAAAGACTTATTAAACATAATCGGGTATAAAGCTGAAAGTATGATAAAAGATAAGCCTGGTGATTAAGAAAATAAATTAGTGGGTAAAGATATTTTGAAACTTCCACCACCTTATTTAGGGTCTTTTTAGAAGCTTGTATTCGCAAGATTGTCGCTGTCGAAAAGTAAAGGATTTCGCTCCAGGCGAATGACTTCGGTGGGGCGGGTGGTGAACTAAAAAGCGGAAGCGGCCGTTCAGCGACGTACAGATTTTAGGGCTTTCGTACGAGATAAAGGAATCACGGAGAGCGGTAGCGATTCGATGATGACTTATCTATATAAAGTGAAAAGGCCCTGCTCAGCGGCGTACGGACTGTACTGCCTCTGCATGAGATAAAGGAAACACAACGAACGTAGTGAGTTGATGTTCATTTCCCTGTGATGGAGAAAACACCCTGAACTAGAATGGTTAATCACCGAAAAAGTCTAGGACCCGACTTTTTCCTATAACCACTTTGAAACTCGTGAGGAAATGAACTAGTTGACTTATCGCAAGGAGGAGGCAGGGAAGTCCGCTAGCCGCCTTAGGCCTTGCAGCTAGATTAGCAAGGGGAGAGACCGAAATCTGCTAGTTGCTGGCCGCTGTAGCTGGATTGAGCCTCCTCGGCTTCGGCTGCGGGGTTACTGTCCCGCTAGTCCCATAGGAGGTCATACGTCTTCCGCTACAATCCTCCTGGTTAAAGGGGGAGCAAGGGGAAAACTGTCAAAAGAAACTATCTTTCAGAAACACGCTTGATCTCAATTTATATTTTCAAAAATCTACTACCTGTATTATTTCCTATAGGTACGGAAGAATAGCTTTTTTTTCTTTCTTGTTTAACTCAGAATTTAAATTAACTAACAACAAAATTGACTAACAAAGCTTTTTTAAAACCAATTCATTCAAAGGAGTGATGTTACGCATGTCTCAAGAAAATAATTTCCCCCCTCAGCACCAGGACCATCAGCCAGGTACAGAAAAAGAAATGCATCCACAGCCAAAATATATGGATGACAATTATAAAGGAAGCGGCAAACTTCAAGGAAAAGTTGCCCTGATTACGGGTGGAGACAGCGGAATCGGTAAAGCGGTTGCCCTTTATTTTGCCAAAGAAGGCGCCAATATCGCAATCGCGTACCTCGAAGAAGACGAGGATGCCGAGGACACCAAGCGCCTGATTGAAAAAGAGGGCCGAAAGTGCTTATTGTTCTCAGGGGACCTTGGCAGTTCTTCCTACAGTGCAGATGTAGTACAACAAACAGTTGATCATTTTGGGCAGCTTGATATACTTGTGAATAATGCTGCAGAACAGCACCCACAACAAAGTTTGCTGGATATTACAGATGAACAGCTGGAGAAAACGTTCCGCACGAATGTATTTTCTTTCTTCTATTTAACCAAGGCAGCACTTCCACATCTTAAAAGCGGAAGTTCTATCATTAATACAACATCTGTTACTGCTTATGCGGGTAATGAGCAGCTTCTTGATTATTCATCTACCAAAGGAGCCATCGTTGCCTTCACACGATCTCTTTCCCAGTCACTCGCTTCACAGAACATCCGAGTCAACGGAGTGGCACCTGGACCTATCTGGACGCCATTGATTCCCTCAACATTTCCTGAGGATAAGGTAGCCAAATTTGGTGCTGATACACCTCTTGGCAGAGCAGGACAGCCATTCGAACTTGCACCAGCATACGTTTATCTAGCCAGCGATGATTCACAATATACTACAGGACAAGTCATGCACGTAAACGGTGGAAAAATCGTGAATGGATAAGAAAATGAAACAGACAGCTCCATATAAAGGGCTGTCTGTTTTTTCTTATGTAACTACCAACGGGTTAAACAGAAAAAAAGCCAGCCATAAAAGGCCAGCTTGATATTAGAATTTGGGCATCTCAGCCGCTTTCGCATGACTGCACGAAGAGCGTTCAACAATTTGGTGAGGAATCGTGATTCTCTTCACAGGTTCGCGCGGATTCTCTATTTTTTGTATAAGATTTCTCGCAGCCTGATAACCCAGGTCAAATATGTTGATATCTACCGACGTAAGTGGCGGTCGCGACATTTCAGCAAGCATGACGTTATTGAAACTGATAATGGATATGTCGTCCGGCACCGAAATTCCCATTTCATTCAATGTGTTCAGAACTCCAAGAGACATCAGGTCATCGGCAACTACCAAAGCTGTTGGTGGATTTTCAAGAGTCATTAACTCCTTGACTGCTTCCTGGCCGCCTTCTCTTAAAAATTCTTCATGAACGATATATCTATCTTCAAGGGGTATCCCCGCATTTCTGAGAGATTTTTCATAGCCGAGCAAACGCTCAACCGTAACGACAAGATTTAAATCGCCGCCCACAAATCCAATGCGGTCATGACCTGCTTTCAATAAGTAGTCTGTCACTTCTTTTGTTGCCCTGTAATTATCGTTATCCACATGAGTAATTTCGTCTGCGTACTTAAACGGCTTACCGATGACGACAAATGGAAATTCTCTTTCTTTCAGATACATCATGACTTCATCTTCGACTTTAGAATACAGAAGTACAATTCCGTCGACTCTTCCTCCTTGTACCATTCCAACAATTCCATCGTATATTTCCTGTTCGCTTTGTCCAGTGGTCATTTGCAGAGCATATTGTTTTTCATGAGCACCTTCACTTAAACCACGGAGTACTGTCGGGAAGAACGGATTCTGAAAGAATTTATCAGCCGATCCCGGCAGTACAAGACCAAGTACCCGGGTCGATTGATTCGCCAGGCTCCTGGCAATGAAGTTTGGATGATATCCAAGCTGTTTCATTGCCTCTCTAACTTTAATTTTGGTAGCATCACTTATACGGGAATTATTGGCTATCACTCTGGAAACAGTAGATGGAGCAACATTAGCCATCTTTGCTACATCTTTAATTGTTACAGCCATATCTTTCTCCCCTTCCCAGAAACTCGTACCCTTACAGTGATTACATCATTATTCAGTCAGCCTTGCGCTCTCTTCGGCCTTTCTTCCAAACATAGTAAATGAATATCAGGAAAATAATATATACAGCGGAAAGGGCCCCAATAAATCCATAATTCAAGCCGCTTCTTTCTTCCAGTGTATATATTTCAGCCTTTTCACGGTCGAGAATGATCTCATACTTATCCCCTTCTGCGCGCACAAGGTCACCTTCGATCAGCCCCCTAAGTTCCATTCCTTCCGGCAGCTGAGGTGAATTCAATTGAACATTCTGTGATTCACTGGTGTTATTAATAGCAACAATAATTGTTTCGTCCTCATGTTCACGTTTAAAGACGGCCATTCCATCTTCTTCATACAATAATTCCATACTCCCTCGAGTAAGAGCTTTATGGTTATTTCTCACCTCACCAAGCTTAGTGATATATTGAATCAGCTCATCATCGGTCCTGAAGTCCATCAATCGGCGGTTATCAGGATCTTCCCCTCCGCTAAGGGCGATTTCTGAGCCATAGTAAAGAATGGGAAGACCAGGAACCGTGAACATATACGCCAGTGGCAGCTTCCAGCGTGTACCAGGAAACTGATTGTTTTGTGTAATTAAATTAGTAAATCGTACCATGTCATGATTATCAATGAACGTCCCCATCAAGTACGGATTCTCAAAATAGGTTTGGTTATACTGCCAAAAATTGAATAGTCTTTCCATATCTGTATCAGGCTTTTGAAAAACATCTCTCATTTCCTGCGCCTGCGGGAAATCAGCAAAGCCATCGATTCCTACGCCCTCATACTTGGCAATATTGCGGGGGTCGTAATCAAAAACCTCTCCCAATAAATAGAAGTCTTCCTTTTCGGCTTTTACCCTGTCAGAAAATTCATCCCAAAAGTCTTGAGGGACATGCCTGACAGTATCCAGCCTATACCCGTCTATATTTGTTTCTTGGATCCACCAGGCGGCGGCATCGAGCAAATACTCTCTCACTTCAGGGTTTTCGGTATTCAAGTCAGGCAGGTCATAAAGCCAGGCATTTTGAAGGCTCTCTTCATCATTCATATTCATCGGCTGTTTTTCATGAAACCAATCTTCCTTTTGCGGATCATTCAGCCATTGGTGATCCGGCCCTACATGATTCACAATAAAGTCCAATATAATTTTCATATCTCTTTTATGTGCCTCGTCTACTAGTTCCTTGAATTTCTCAAGAGAACCGAAATGTTCGTCTGTATTATAAAAGTCTTCAATCCAGTAGCCATGATAGCCTTTTTCCTGGTTATCAAATACAGGCGTAAGCCAAATGCTCGTAAATCCCATATCTTTTATATAGTCAAGTTGATCGATAACACCTTGAAAGTCACCACCCTGGTAGGCTCTAGGGTCATCTCTGTTGACTTCATAATCGTTGGACTGATCTCCATTGTGGAATCTGTCTATCATTAAAAAATAAATAGATTCATCTTGCCATGTACGTTCTTCTTTTTCAGCAGCTCCTGCGGGGAGGGCGTAAAAAAGAAGAAACGGAATTAGAATAAGAGAAAATACTCTTTTTTTCATCTCCGCTCCTCCTTAAAATTAATAAGTTACGCCTATAAGATTATCCTTTTGTTCCCCCTGCCGTCAATCCGGAAACAAAGTATTTTTGGAAGTAAAGGAACAGCATTGCAATCGGAATCGCGATTAATACGGATCCCGCAGCGAAAGTGGTGAATTCCGCTCCAAACTGTTTTGCAACCATATCATATAGAGCTACCGGCAATGTAAACTTCTCTTCTGTTCTTAATAGAATACTGGCAATGATAAAGTCTGCAAACGGCGCAATGAAAGAAAACAAAGCGACTACAGCGATGATCGGCTTAGCAAGAGGCATAACGATTTGGAAGAATATCCGGAAATGTCCTGCTCCGTCCATTTTTGCTGATTCATCAAGCTCTTTAGGAATCGTATCAAGATACCCTTTCATCAACCAGGTATTCATTGGGATTTGTCCTCCAACATATACAAGGATCAACCCAAGGTGAGTATCAAGCAAGTCTGTTACTAGTGCCAAAACGAATATAGCAATCAAAGCAGCAAAGTTAGGAATCATTTGCAGAATCAAGAAAGTCATCAATCCATTTTTCCTGCCCACGAAACGATAGCGGGAGAAAGCAAAAGCTGTCAAGCTGACCATCAACACAGTGAGTGTCATAGTTGCTAAGCTGACTTTCAGTGAATTCCAATACCAAATCAGGTAATTACTTTGTTCTAAATCGAAAAGTTCTTTATAATGTGCCAACGTTGGATTTTTTGGAATGATGCTTGAACCGGATAAACTCTGACCTGGGTTAAATGAAGACCCGATGATCCATGCGACCGGATACAAGATGATGGCAAACATAATGGCAATGGCTGTATACGACAATGTCAATCTGATGAGTTTCTGTTTTTTTATATTCATATCACATCATATCCTCTTCTTGGAATGATTTTGTTCTTCTGAACTGCCATATCGCTACTGTGATTACAAGGATCGATAACAGTAAAGTGATGGCAGCTGCTTTAGAATACTGAGCAGATGTCATGGTCAAGCTGTAGATCCACGAAATAAGGATATCCGTTCCACCAGCATTCTGGCCAGTCAAAGCAGGACCTCCGCCGTTAAACAGATAAATAACATTAAAGTTATTGAAGTTGAATGTGTATTGAGTGATTAAAATCGGCGCTGTAGCAAAAAGAACAAGCGGCAGCGTGATATTCTTAAATTTCTGTATAGTGGAAGCTCCGTCTACCGTGGCCGCTTCATAAAGTTCATCTGGAATGGATTGAAGAACTCCGGTTGTCATGGCAAAGATAAATGGAAAACCAAGCCACGTCTGAATGAAAATCAAGGCGATTCTTGTGTACATTGCTTCAGTCATCCATGGAATCTCGCTGATTCCAAAAAATGCAAGAATATCATTATTAATCGTCCCGAAGGATTCATTGAACATTCCGGCAAAAATTAAGATTGAGACGAATGCAGGGATTGCCCAAGGTAAAATAAAAACTGTCCTGATGAGCGCTTTTCCTTTTAAATCCTTCTGGTTGACGAGGATAGCCAAGAAGATACCGAGTGCCACCTGAGTAGTCGTTGCACCAAATGTCCAAACCAGCGTCCATGATAATACCGAGAAGAACGTGCTTCTCCAAATATCGATTTGGAAGATATCAATGAAGTTTTGAATACCTACCCAATCCACCAGCTTTGCGGGAGGAGAGTGATAGAGATCATAGTTTGTAAATGCCAGGAGCACAACAAAGATAATCGGGAATATAACTACGAACACTAACAGTAAGAAACCAGGAGACATTATAAGATACGGAAATCCGTTATCTACGAGGTTGCGGTACTGCTCTCTGATTGTGCTGAGTTTCTCTCCTCGGTCTCTTTTCTCTCCATTTCTAAAAGCATCATAGAGATTGAAGGCATAGAAGCCTAAACCGAATAGAATGATGATGATTGCAAGTATGCCATACACCATTAAGAAAATGGAATGATCTTTATAAGGTGCAGCAGTACTTTCTCCAAGTGTAAAAATCCCCCAGAGACCATAATCGATCAAATCACGGAATACGAAGATAAAGGCCGCAGCCATTATAAGGAAAAATCCGCCTTTTAATTTTTGGTTGTTGTAGAACTGACCTAACCCGGGTATTAAGGAAAGGGCAAGCGCTGTTTTTCGATGTTTTGTCTGATAGGAATTTTCAGCCATCCTAAATTCCCCCTTCTTCTCTTTATATTTTTTATAAGCTTCAGAAGCTTCATCAAGAAAGATAGCATCTTTCTTCATGAAATTCCTGAAGAGTCTTAATTATCCAAGAATTAAATTCACTTTAATATAGAAGACTGACTCAAGGCAGAGTCAGTCTTCTATTTTGTTTAGTTAGAATGATTAGCTTCGATATTTTGCTCGATTGTGTCTACTGCTGAATCAAGGGCTGCTTTAGGCTCTTGTTTACCAGTGACTACCGTTTGCAAAGCATCTGCCAATGGATCCCAAACTTCTCCCATTTCCGGGATGTTCGGCATTGGAACTGCATGCTGAGACTGCTCAGCTACAGCTTTTGCTCCTTCATTTTCAGCAATTGCAGGATCATCTACAAGTGCTGTGTTCGTAGGAACTTCTTTTGTTTGTTCAAAGCGAAGTTTTGAATTTTCATCTTCAGTGATAAACTCAATGAATGTTTGAGCCCACTCTTGGTTTTCTGAGTAGCCGGATACATGCCATCCTTTAACACCCATGAATGTTTTCATTGGTTCGCCATTTGGAAGAGTTGGCATAGCAGATACACCGATATCAATCCCTGCTTCTTCATAGCTTTGGAAAGACCATGGTCCGTTCATTACAGAAGCAACTTTGCCTTCATTGAACAATCCATCCATTGCTGCTCCGCCGTTTTCACCGACGATACCTTTAGGGAAAAGACCTTCTTCGTACCATTTTTGAATATACTCAGCGCCTTCAACAGCACCGTCATTGTTCAACCCAAGATCTGCAGGGTTTAATGCGCCATCATTTTCAGCGAAAACATATCCACCGTAACCGCCTATTGGAGCATGTGCAAAGTAGAAGTTATCCCATAGTGCAAGGAAACCAAAGTTTCCATCTTTTGAGAAATCAGTTGAGAAATCATATACTTCATCCATAGTAGATGGAGCTTCTTCCATCAACTCTTTGTTGTAAATAAATACAGGTGTTTCAGAAGACTTAGGCAGTCCGTATAAAGCACCTTCATAAGATTGAGCTAAAATAGAAGATTCAGCAAAACGGTCTACAATCTCTTGTTCAACATCTAGTTCTGCGATATGACCTGCAAGAGCCATTTCCCCGATTTGGTCATGAGGTAGTGTAAGTACATCCGGACCAGAACCTGCCGGACCATCTAAACGAATCTGTTCTTTCATTTTTGTAGCCATTTCTACTTCTTTGACTTCAATTTCGATGCCATGTTCTTCAGTGAACTTAGCACCTACTTCATCCAACCAACCTGACTTTTTATCATCTTCCCAGACAATAAGCTTCTCTGGTTTGCTTGTTTCAGGTGTTTCGTTATCGTCTCCGCCTTGGTTATTATTCCCCGCGCCCTCTTCACGATTAGGACCGCAGGCAGCCAATGCGCCTAAAACTAGCATGATTACCATCAATAATGATAGTGATTTCTTCATCTTGACCCCTCCTGAATACATAATATAAATTGAACAACCGTTTGCACAAACCGACAAAAAAATATAGGTATTTAGATACCGCTTTCATATCTGTGAAACCGATTGCACAACCTACCCCTATTATAATGCTTATATTAATTTTGACAATACTTTTTTGAATTTTTTTTGAAAACGTTTTATATTTGTGACTATTCATCGTCATTGACATTACTATAGATATGGAATAACCTTTAAGGGAATTTGAAATAGGAGGCTGAAATATGCAATTAGAAGCTATCTACCATCGACCTAAAGATAATTATGCATACGCTTGCACAGATACTGAAATACATATTCGTATCCGCACTAAAAAAGATGATGTCAAAACCGTCTCTTTACTTCACGGAGATCCTTATCAATGGGAAGATGGAAAATGGTTATATTCTTCATCACCAATGATACATACTGGCACTGACCAGCTTTTCGATTATTGGTTTGCTTCCATTGAGCCTCGCTTCAAAAGGCTTCGATACGGTTTCCTGCTAGCGGATGATAGTGAATCGCATTTCTATGGAGACAAGGGGTTTCTTACACAACCATCAAATGATGTCGGTGATTACTTTTGTTTTCCTTTTCTCAACGCTATTGATGTATTCAGCGCACCATCGTGGGTAAAGGATACAGTTTGGTATCAAATTTTCCCTGAAAGATTCTCTAATGGTAACAAAGATTGGGATCCTGAAGGCGCTCTTCCGTGGGGAAGCGCAGAACCCAAACCTGATAACTTCTTCGGCGGCGACCTTCAAGGCGTCATGGAAGCCATTCCATATTTAAAAGAATTAGGCATTAACGGTATCTATTTTACGCCAATATTCAAAGCTTATTCTAACCATAAATATGACACCATCGATTATTTTGAACTTGATCCGCAGTTCGGGGATAAAGAGATGCTTAAATCCCTTGTGAAAACCTGCCATGATAACGGTATCAAAGTTATGCTGGATGCCGTGTTCAACCACAGCGGATTATACTTTCCACATTTTCAGGACGTGTTGAAAAACGGAGAAAACTCCTCGTATAAAGACTGGTTTCATATCAGAGAATTTCCTTTAACAAAGGAACCTCTTCCTAATTATGATACTTTCGCCTTTGAGCCTTCAATGCCTAAGCTCAACACCGAAAATCCTGAAGTCAGGGAATATCTATTGGAAGTTGGCCGTTACTGGATCAAAGAATTTGATATAGACGGCTGGAGACTAGATGTTGCAAATGAAGTAGACCACTCTTTTTGGAGAGAATTCCGCAAAGAGACCAAAGCTATTAAACCTGATCTATATATCCTTGGGGAAATCTGGCATGATTCAATGCCTTGGCTGAGAGGTGATCAGTTCGATGCTGTCATGAACTATCCTTTCACAACTAACATCTTGAATCTATTTGCCAAGGAAACGATCACCCCAAAAGAATTTGCGGAAAGTATGACACGAGTTGTGCATATGTATCCAAAGAATGTAATGGAAGATACCTTCAACCTAGTTGGAAGCCATGACACACCTCGGATCCTTACTGAATGCGGGGATGACAAAGAAAAAGTAAAGCAGATCTTCACCCTTATGCTTACATTCATCGGTTCTCCATGCCTTTATTACGGAGATGAAATCGGGATGACAGGAGGAGCAGATCCCGGCTGTAGAAAATGCATGGAATGGGATACCGAGAAGCAGGACAGAGAACTATTTCAGCATATTCAAAGACTGATTTCTTTGCGAAAAGAACATAAACTTCTCGCCAACGAAGGATCCTTCACCTTCCTGCCTGCGGTTATTAACGAAGATTGCATAGCTTATACCAAATCAGACGGAAACAATACCATTGTCATCATCTTGAATGCCACGAAAAATCATGTGGTTTATCCTCTCCCATTCGATTTAAAAGGAAGGAAAATCGCTGATATATGGAACAATCAAGAATTCGCTGCAGATTCTGAAGAAATAGGCGTAGAATTAGAACCACTTGGCTTCAGCATCCTGCAATTTTAATCTTACTTCCTCCCGGTAAAAGCTTTCACCACCGGGAGGCTTTTTGTTGCACAGGTATATAAGAGAAGTTAATATAAATAGATATTAATTTTTGTCTTCTACTGTCTCTTACTCTTTACTCCTCAAAATGAAAAGAGGATCAATTATAGACTCGATTTTAAAATAACTCAAAAACATCTATTAATCCTGCAGCCTGCTAATTCTAATCATTAGTTAATAGAAATCCAAATAGCTATAGTACATGTTCCACATGTATTCTCTAACTATTGTACTGACAATAAGTTCTGCTGCAAGTGTACGATTTCCTTTCTATTCAGGGAAATGAACTATTTCAATAGAAACACACAGTTCACTAAAATTATGTTGGAAAAGAGATGACCAGCACCATGAGCCTTGATAAGAAAAAGCTAAGTCTTTACGCACTGACGTGGCCCATTTTCGTAGAGATATTTTTACATATGCTGATGGGAAACGCTGATACATTAATGCTGAGTCAATATTCAGATGACTCTGTGGCAGCCGTAGGTGTTTCCAATCAGGTTCTTTCCTTGATCATTGTTATGTTTGGATTTGTGGCAACAGGAACCTCCATACTAGTATCACAAAACTTAGGGGCAGATAAAATCGGTACAGCTCGTGAAGTAGCGGTGGTTTCGTTAATAGCCAATCTGGTATTTGGATTTCTGTTAAGTGCACTCATCTTTATATTCAACGGGCAGATTCTAAGCCTGATGGATATCCCTCAGGAATTAAGAGGTGAGGCTTCCACCTACTTAACCGTAGTTGGCGGGTTCTCCTTTATTCAGGCTTTAATCATGACGGCAGGCGCAACTCTGCGAAGCTATGAATTCACTAAAGACGCCATGTATATCACAATTGGAATGAATATCCTGAACGTAATCGGTAACTATCTGTTCATTTTCGGCCCTTTCGGCATCCCCGTTTTAGGAGTTGAAGGTGTTGCGATATCAACAGTAGTCAGCCGGACACTCGGCCTTATTGCGATCACATTTGTAATAATAAAGCGGATTCCAGGTATTTTTTCCGTCAAGGAATTTTTCCCGATTGGGCATATTAAAGATCTGCTGAGGATTGGTATTCCTTCTGCCGGAGAACATTTGTCTTATAACGGTTCTCAGATGGCTATCACCTACTTCATTGCTATTCTTGGAACTGAAGCTTTGACTACAAAGGTTTACGCTCAAAACCTTATGATGTTCATCTTTTTGTTTGCACTCGCAATCAGCCAGGGAACTCAAATTATGATTGGGCATATGGTTGGACGACAAGATTTCAATTCAGCCTATGAAAGATGCATCAAAAGCTTGAAAACTTCCATTATCATATCCTTATCGATGGCGGTCATTTTTGCTATATTCTCAGATCCACTTTTAAGAATTTTCACCAGTAACGAAGAGATCATTTACCTTGGCAGCATTCTGATCTGGCTGACCATCATTCTCGAACCGGGGAGAAGCTTTAACTTAGTCGTCATCAGTTCTCTTCGTGCAGCCGGTGATGTTAAATTCCCCGTATATGTTGGCATTCTATCGATGTGGGGAGTCAGTGTTTTTCTGTCCTATTTATTAGGCATCGTGTTTGGATTAGGCTTAATCGGCGTCTGGATCTCCTTCATTGCTGATGAATGGCTGAGAGGTTTAATTATGCTCCGCCGCTGGAAGTCGAAGGTATGGATGAAAAAAAGTTTTATAGACAAAGCACAAGCAAAATAAGAAAGAAAAGGATGAACTCCTGCAGCCTCCACTTAAATGAAGTGGAGGCTGTTTTATTTTAATTATGTTGTAGGTGTACAGCTCTATAGGGCAGGCGGTAAACTTCTACAGCATATATGTTGGACAAGATTCGAATCCATGAATTTTTAAATTTACGCAAAATACGTTGGTAACCTTCAGGGTGAAGCGCATTTTCACTGTTTTAAAAAGTTTTTTTAGTTAAAACGCTTACATTAATTTTTATTAGTTGATTTTTTCGAGTATTCAGAATATGATATAAAACATAACTAATTGATGTTAGGTTTTCTCACATCAAAAAAAGGAGTGAATAAATTTGAAGAAAATCGAAGCGATTATCCGTCCTGAAGCATTTCAATCTTTAAGGGAAGGTTTGGCTGCCAGTGGATTCAATGGGTTGACAGTTTCTGAAGCTGCAGGTTGCGGAAAGCAAAAAGGCAAACAAGGATTGTTTCGCGGAAACACGTACGAAGTCGCTCTCTCCCCCCGTGTCCGAGTTGAAATGATTGTAGAGGATTCTGAAACTGAAGAAATTGTCGATCTGATTTGTGAGTATTGCTCAACAGGAAAAGTTGGTGACGGTAAGATTTTCATTTCTGATATCCACGAAGTCGTCCGGATTCGGTCGAAAGAACGCGGAAAACAGGCCTTTATATGAATTTCTGATCATGATAATTCAATTACTTTGGTAACAACATAAACACTCTTCACATCAAGAATACCTGACCTAACTTACTACTCTGCCTTTTGCTTCTACACAAATAAAAAAATCAGGAGGAACAATTTCAATGCTGAAAAAAGTATCGTGCTTATCTGCTTGTCTTTTGCTGACCGCCACCCCCGCCTTCGCACAGACCCCTACCGCTCAAAGTGTCCAAAGTTCAGTTGATGGTATGTGGGTCATGACAGCAGCTCTATTGGTGTTTTTCATGCACGCTGGATTTGCAATGGTCGAATCAGGTTTTACCCGTTCTAAAAACACACTAAATATTTTAATGAAAAACTTTCTTACTATATCCATCGCATCTATCCTTTATTTCCTTGTCGGATTTGGTTTAATGTTTGGAAACACAGCAAACGGACTCGCCGGTACGGACGGATTTCTGCTTGCAGGACGTGAAGACATTGGATTCTTCGTGTTTCAAGCCGTATTCGCAGCCACTTGTGCAACAATCATATCCGGTGCGGTTGCTGAACGAATGAAGCTTAGAAGCTATATGCTCATCACTGTAGTCATAACAGGAATTATTTACCCTGTTGTCGGGCATTGGGTTTGGGGCGGAGGCTGGCTCTCAGAACTCGGCTTTATTGATTTTGCCGGGTCAACTGTCGTTCACTTGAGCGGTGCAGTAGCTGCCTTCATAGCTGTTCTATTTCTTGGACCGCGTATTGGAAAATATACCAACTCAAAAGTAAATGTCATTCCCGGCCATAACATTCCCATCGGCGCTCTTGGTGTCTTCATCTTATGGTTTGGCTGGTTTGGGTTTAATGGTGGAAGCACATTAGCAGCGGATCCCGATCTGGTTCCGCGTGTAATCACCGTCACACTTCTTTCTGCTTCAGCAGCTGTTCTGTCTTCTGCCTTTTACACTGCTTTCCGTTATAATCGCATCGACCCATCCCTGACACTCAACGGCGCTTTAGGTGGTTTGGTGGGAATAACGGCAGGCTGTGCTAACGTTTCTATCGGCGGATCTATAGTAATCGGCTTAGTAGCCGGAATTCTGTTGGTCGAAGGTGTACGCTTTATTGAAGTAAAGCTTAAAGTGGATGATCCTGTGGGAGCCATTGCTGTTCACGGACTTTGTGGAATCTGGGGAACGCTGGCAATCGGTTTCTTCGATGTGACGAATGGTCTATTCTACGGAGGAAATCTATCTCTGTTGGGCACCCAGGTACTAGGAGTGCTAGCTGTTATTCTATGGGTCTCCATTTCTAGCGGAGCAGTCATATATCTTGTCAACAAAGCCGACAGTATCCGGGTCTCCAGTGAGGATGAACTGGCTGGTCTCGATTTCTCGGAGCACGGCGCAACTGCTTATGAACTTAGCGAAACCGTACTCACTTCACACTCAAACCAGCGGAATGCCGATTTCGGTAAAGAACTGGTGAGAAAACTGGATGGTCTGAGTGTTCCTCCTTCAAAAAAGCAATATCATTAAAAATAGATTTAAACCCCTTCCATGTTGCGGAAGGGGTTTTTATTTGACCTAGCAGCAGAGAGATTAATGGATTGCTGGATTCGATGCTGGCTGTGCGGCGTTCTGGCTGCTTCGATTTTAGTTTTTGAAGATTCGATGCTGGCTGTGCGGCGTTCTGGCTGCATCGATTTTAGATTTTGAAAATTCGGTGCTGGCTGTGCGGCGTTCTGACTGCATCGATTTTGATTTTTGAAGATTCGATGCTGGCTGCAGGGCTTTCTGGCTGCACCAATTTTAGTTTTTGAGGATTCGATGCTGGCTGCGGCGCGTTCTGGCTGCATCGATCTTAGTTTTTGAAGATTCGATGCTAGCTGCAGGGCTTTCTGGCTGCATCGATTTTGATTTTTGAAGATTCGATGCTGTCTGTGCGGTATTTCATTTTTGTATGTTACAATCCAATGCACTTCTTCTAACCAGACTATTAAACCATACACTGCGGCACTGGAGGAGTAATCGAACTAAATGCTAACGCCTGAGAAGGCTCCTGAAGTTTCAAGAGTCTATTCTGAGCATCCCACATAAAAGAAGCTCACACCGATAAACGGTATGAGCTTTCAGAAATCATCTATCTACAATATTAATATTGTAATCTTTAAACCATACGTGAATCTGCGCGAGATGAGCGAGGAGCTGTGGTCCTGTCATCAACTGTCCGAACCAAGGGGTTTTAAAAGCTTCACCGTTTGTTTCTACAAGAGTTTTCAGCCGGCCATGATCAAAGAGTTCATACAGTGCACTTGATTTGTCTTCTAGTATTTCTTCAAGCCAGTTTTTAACCAGTGAGGTATAAACTGGATTGTGGGTTTTAGGGTATGGGCTTTTCTTTCGGTAGAGTACCTCATCAGGCAAGGTTCCTTCAAGCGCTTTTCTCAAGATCCCCTTTTCCCTGTCTTCATGCATTTTCCATTTCCAAGGAATGTTCCAAACATATTCAACCAGGCGGTGATCAGCAAACGGCACACGTACCTCAAGGCTCGCTCCCATACTCATCCTGTCTTTTCGATCAAGCAGGGTAGTCATGAACCAAATAATATTCAGATAAAAAAGTTCTCTTCTTTTTGCTTCTATTGGAAGTTCGCCTTCCAGCTCAGGAGTTTCTCTGACAGTTTGGTTATATTTATTAAGTACATACTCTTCAAGATTTAACTTTTTACGCAGATCGGCTTTTAACAGAGACTGCCTTTCTTCCACAGATCTCATCCAAGGAAATCCTTTACGATTGAAGTCCTCTTCATTATGGAACCACGGGTATCCTCCGAATATTTCGTCTGCACATTCGCCCGACAACCCAACGGTGAATTCATTTTTAATTTCTTTGCAAAACCATAGCAGTGATGAGTCTACATCGGCCATTCCAGGCAAGTCTCTGACATGTACTGCTTCAGTCAGGTAATTCTTTAGTTTTTCCTGTGTAATGATACTGTTATGATGAACGGTATTGAATGTCTTTGACATCAAGTTGATATATTTGCTGTCAGAGTCGGGTTGAAACTTATTTGATTTAAAGTGCTCATCATTGCCTTCATAATCGATAGAATAGGTGTGCAGCTGTCCTTTCCCCTCTTTTTGATAGGCTCCAGCTGCAATGGCTGTGATGGCGCTCGAATCCAGCCCGCCCGATAAAAATGTGCACAAAGGAACATCTGAAACCAACTGCCTGGTTATACTGTCTTTCACTAAAAAGCCTACTTTTTCCACAGTTTCATCAAAGCTATCTCTGTGCTGCCTGCTTTTCACATTCCAATATCTCCAGGCTTTCAATCCATCTCTTGAGAAAACCATGGCATGACCTGGTCTCAATTCCTTGATATCTTTAAAAACTCCGGACCCTGGTGAACGGGAAGGTCCCAGCCCGAGCACTTCGGCCAATCCTTCTCTATCCACCTCTGCTGAAATCGAGGGATGGGCAAGCAATGCTTTCAACTCTGATCCGAACAGAAGACCACTTTCTCTTTCTGTAAAGAAGAATGGTTTGACACCTAGCCGGTCTCTTCCAATAAATACTTGCTGTTTTTCACTGTCCCATACAGCGAATGCAAAGATTCCATTAAGATGTTGAACGCATTCCTCCCTCCATTCGATATAGGCTGTCAAGAGCACCTCAGTATCTGAATGCCCCTTAAATGTATAGCCCTTAGAGAGAAGGACTTTTCTAATATCTTCAGTATTATATAACTCTCCGTTATAACAAATGACAAATCTGTGCCCCGCCGCTTCTTTTGCCATCGGCTGTTTACCGCCTTCAGGATCCACGACTGTAAGCCTTTTATGCCCAAACGCAGCATGTGTGTCCAGCCATATATTCGAATCATCCGGTCCCCTCTTAGATAGTGTATCAGTCATTGATTCAAGAACTTTTCCGGATTTCCTCAAATCTTTTCTAAAGTTTATCCATCCTGTTATTCCGCACATTTCAGTCATCCTTTCTGTTTCAGGCAAATTGGGCTAGATGCAATATGAATTATCATATGCATTTTTCTGAAAATGGTTAATTGTCTTATTTCACTTTTACTTTAAATGAATATGCTAAATTAGGCCCAAAATGTAGATAATGTTGATATAACATTTTCAGATAAGGGGGGAAATAGGTGAATAACCTGTACAGAAAGAAGCTCCTTCAGCGGCAAAACCGCTCCTACACACTAGGAACTGTAGAATTCATTCACAATCAATGGGTGTTTTTTGATGATGAGCTGGATGAAGCGACAGACTTGGAATTTTACACAAAGCAGGAGGTTGAAGTTTACCGGGACCAAGGATGGGAAAGAGGGATATTAGAGTCTGAAGGAATTGTAAAAACTGCTTATGATAAAATGAATCTCGAAGATACAGAAACAATCCGGATAAAGAAATCGCTGATTTACTCTCTTGAAATGCTGATTGAGGAATTAAATGATGATTCTTTTTTCCAGTTCCTGACCAGCTTGAACTCACTTGAATTTTCTTTATACGATTGTATATTCTGCCATAACCACCTCTGTTTTCTCAAAGACAGAAAAATCAGAGAAGGGGTGAACTTTTTGACTTTTGATAATGGAGACACAGTTTGTTCAGTGCAGCATCACTTTACTTATTATAAAAAACAACGCGATCGATTTGAGTTCACCTTGAGTACCGGTAAGAGGATCGTTATTGAAAAGCTGGAATAAAGAAAGCATTAAAGGAAACTGCAGGCTTGGCAGTTTCTTTTTTACTGTTTTCGTAAACTTTACTGCTATGTATAGAGTAGTTGATTTCCGTTCCAGGTGTATAATTCTATCAATTCTGTATAAAAAAATTCAACCTATTTTTGGACTTTCACAGCTAGCCAGTAAATTTTCGCAGGCAAGAATGTCCGTCACTGGGATTTTTTAAAAGAAAGCTGCAGCTCTAGGCCTGCAGCTTTTTTGTATCATATGGGATTTCATGTCTTTAAGTTCCATATAAAACTTGTGTTTAGTTTTTCTGCATAATGGCGCTTTAGAGATATACCCGGGAATCCATTATCCATTTTTCCATTTCCTCTGGGGGTATAGGCCTTGAAATGAAGTACCCCTGCCCTAAGTCACAATTGAGGTCATCAAGAAGGACAAGTTGCTCACTGGTTTCGATTCCTTCTACGATCACCTGCATTCCCAGCCCTTTTCCCATCATTGAAACTGCTTGGACAATTGCATAATCAGAACTGCTTTCCTCAATATTCTGCACAAATGATTTGTCAATTTTCAGAACATGAAGAGGAAGATGTTTAAGATAACTTAAAGAGGAGTACCCTGTACCAAAATCATCAATGGCAATTTTGACTCCGAGGGCTGACAGCTCTTCCATCCTGTCAATGATATGTACAGAATGCCCTATCATCACACTTTCAGTCAATTCAAGACACAGGTGTTCAGGAGACAGCCCCGACAACTTTAATGCCTCATTGATTTGATTCATAAAGGAAGGCTGTTGAAATTGATTGGCTGAAACATTCACTGAAATATAAAACTCATCCAGTCCTTTCTCCTGCCATTTTTTTGCCTGTTGACAAGCCTCTTGAAGCACCCAGTTTCCAATTGGGCCTATTAATCCAGTTTCTTCTGCCAAAGGAATGAATTCCATCGGAGAGATAAGTCCTAAATATGGATGATTCCAGCGTATAAGAGCTTCAGCTCCAATAACCTGCCTGCCGCTTAACTCAACAATAGGCTGATAAAAGATAGTAAATTCTTCTCTTTCTAGAGCTTTACGCAAATAGCTTTCCATCTTCACTTTTTTCAGTGTATTGACATTCATTTCATTCGTGTAGAAAATAATCTGATCGCCGCCATTCGATTTGGCCCAATTCAAGGAGGTATCAGCATTTCTAAGCAAATCCGATAGGTTGGATCCATGGTCTGGATACACAGCTATTCCTATACTTGCCTTAATGTAAAATTCCTGATTTTCATGCAGAATCGGCATCTGGATATGTTCGGCAATCACTTCGCCGACTTTCCTGATTTTTTCATCCGTTACATTCTTGCTGATCAATATCGTGAATTTATCGCTGCCAAACCGACCAAGATAAGCCCCTTTAGGGAGAACATTTTTAATCCTATCGGCCAGCTGGATTAATATTCGGTCACCAGCAGAATGGCCGAGTGTATCATTCACCAGTTTAAACCGGTCAATATCTAGAAAGAGAATACCAAGACGACGCTTCTTATTTTTTGCCCGTTCAATGAATTCTTCGGACAATTCTCTGAATTTGACCCTGTTAGGAAGACCGGTTTCTGCATCATAATAAGCTAATTGGGTGATTTTCTCTTCTGTCTTCTTCTGTTCCGTAATATTCCTTCCGATTCCGAATAAACCGACGCATTTTCCATCAACTGTAATCGGTATATTCTTTATATGAAATAATTGAACTGCCCCGGACTTGGACGGAATCCATAGTTCATAAAATTGTTCTTTCCCCGATAGTGTTCTGAAAAAATGCCTTTTGATACGAGGGACATCCTCTTCAAATATAAAAGAAATGGAGAGTTTGCCAATCAGCTCATTCTCGGAATATCCAAATGTCTTCAGAAAGGTAGGATTGACAGAATTGAATCTTCCTTTTAAATCAGTGGAGTATACAAAGTCTGTATTGTTATCAAATAGAGAACGGTAATATTCTTCTGAAAGTTGAATGTTCTCATTCAACTTCTGAATGTCATTTGATGAAGCATTAATCAGTTGTGTAAGAGAAACCCTTGTATTGCCTTCTGGAGTTAGCGTGTACTGAAACCTTTCCCTATGCAGGGGAGGCAGATGATCATTTTCAGAGATAGCGAGATATGTAAGAGAGTGAGAGTATAAATCCGGCTTGATATTGCTCCCCATTAAAATTTCTCCATGTGAGAAAAAACCTGATGTGTTTGATATCTCAGCCAACATTTCCATCTCTGTCTTTGTGAAATCTGTAATGAACTGCCTGCGGGCAACACAGTTAAAGATGAAAAGCGATTCGACCGGCTTTCTTCTCAATCGATTTAATTCTCTCATTGAGCAGTCCACTATTGATTCAAGATCCGCAAAAGCAAAAGTGAGACTGGCGCCCTGTTTCACTTCTTTACTCATTTCAATTGAACCATTTCCATTGACCCTTAAAGGAAAAAGAGTAGATACGGCTTCATTTCTTTTCATAAGAAAGGGGAATTCCACTCCTGAATGCGGAAGCCGGGAGACAAAGCTCTCTCCCAAATAATGTTCTAACACTTCCAACGGCTTCATATGGTCTATCTTTTCAATAACCGCTCCTTTAGACTTCGTAACGGTCAAAGGCCTGCCCACTTCTTTCCACTGTTCATTAATAAATGTCTGAACAAGCAAATTAGAATTATTAAGGGCTGCCGCCACAATTCCGTTTTCTGTTTCTGCATGTTCTGTCAAGACAATTGATTGCTTTCTTCCGCGAACATCTATTGATACACCGCCCCCGACAGGAATCTGGGGAGTTACAGAATGAAATCCTTCAAGGATGCTGTGCAGATTCACATCCAGGTGACTGGCAAATAGAATGACCACCTTTGTTTCCATATCGACCAGCTCTTCAGAAAGACGCCTGCCTGTTTCAAAGCCATTATCGCGATCTTCGACTTTCACCAGCTTTGAAACGGCTTCTGTTTTCTCAAGAACAGTAAAAGACAAAACAGGAGAATCATTGACAATTTCTCCATCATTAATCTGCTCTTCTGTGCTGCACCCGATAATTACAGCCTGAGGCAGACAGGAAAGAACTTCAGCTCTAATTCGTTTCGCCTCATCCATGTGCACCTGTCCAAGAAACATTTGCACAAATATGGTCGGATACAGATCAATTGTATTACCGCTGATGTACTCAGCCAGCGTTTCTTGAGAAGAATAAATATGATTGAATGATTTAGCCACAGACACACCACCGCTCTTGAAAACATTCTATTTCATGCATTTTTTACGATTTATTGGTAGAAATTGTGCTTATAAATACCAGTTGATACCCTTTAATCCACTTTGTTAAGATAACTGCCTTTTAGTGAGTGATCAGAATGGAGGATAAAAAGAACCGAAAAGTTCGAGGCGGCTCAGCTTTGAGTACAGTAACGCATGCTAATAATACGCGAGGAACTAAAAAGCCAGCCGACGAAGAAATTCGAATGTCATTTTTACCGGACTTTTTGAACATCCTCTTTTAGAAAAAATCTTGCAAAGATTATGTACAAGTATAGTATCGGTTGAATTCCTTACTTCATATATCAAAAATACCATAATTTTCAGATATAATGTGTAGAATTTTTGTTATTTTTGAGGAATAGTGAGGAATTTTGCTCATTTAGGTGTAATTTCGAGGTTATGGAGCCGTTTTTTGTATATATTGTTCTTATTATATTTTTTTTGGAATTAGGTTGATTTTAATAGAAGTTGATTTTCCTTAAAACTCATGGTTCTGCTCAGTCGTTAGAAGATGAAGATCCTTTTAACGACTTTTGCTTTTCACCTTTCCAGACAGAACAAAAACGGAAGCGCACTGAACAGTCCCCTCAGGCAAATGTTTCGGTGGCTATCAACCCTTGGGAGCTGAAGCTGGACGTGGATAACTTAGTTAAAGTTATCCATATGGGTGAATATTATCAATTCCTTAATATAAAAAAGACTGCTCTGTTAAGAACAGTCTTGTTCAACCTAATTTTATCCTAAAAAGTTAATACCTAATGGAAGCCAGAAGCCAAGGTAAAGTGTTACAAGCAGGGCAACAATAAGTTGAATCCAAAAGATTTTCGTATTCTTGCCTTTATTCGTTCGGACTAAAATCATTTCAAACATGGCAATGACCCATAGTCCAGCCAGCAACTTCAAACCGTACTGCATTGGGAAGACTCCTTGATGTTTCCAGAACAGAAGAACTCCTGTCAGGATAATCAATAAATAAAAGAGCCTCAATGTCATATGAACAATTTTCATCGCTTTCTTTTTACTGCTGTTATGTAGGTACAGTGCTGCAAAGAACAAAATAACCCCTATCACCCAAGTTGTAATATGGGCATGAGTATTATCAAACATGTACTAATCCTCCTTGAACATTACTAATATCCTCATTATCTTACCATATTCATCTTCATCAACACGAATAATTACTGATTAGACAATAAATTGTAACTTCTATTGAACTGTATTAATGAGCGTTCCAAGCTTGTTTATGGAAATCTCAATAGTGTCCCCTGATTTTAAAAATCTTGGAGGAGTGAATCCTTTTCCCACACCCGATGGAGTTCCGGTTGCAATGATATCCCCTGGTTCGAGTGTCATTCCTGCGGACAACTCTGCAATAATTCTCTCTATTGGAAAAATCATGTCACTGACAGGTGCACTCTGACGTACCTCCCCGTTCACTATCGTTTTAATACTAAGTGATTTAGGGTCAGCAATTTCATCCGCTGTCACGATATAAGGACCGATTGGACAAGTCGTATCAAGGCTTTTGCCCAGGAAAAACTGTTTATGCTGTTTCTGCAGATCTCTGGCCGTTATATCATTCAGTATTGTGTATCCAAAAATATGGTGATTGGCTTCTTCTTCTGATATATTAATGCCTTTTTTTCCGATGATGACGGCAAGTTCACCTTCGTAGTCCAACTGCGAAGTCAGAGACGCATGGGAGTGAACGACAGCCATGGTGCTGGTGACGGAGGTAGGAGCCTTTGTGAATATCATAATATGCTCTGGGATATCTGCCTCGCTGCCCATTTCAATGGCATGTTCACGGTAATTCTTGCCCACACACATAATATTTTTAACAGGTTTCGGAATTGGCGGAAGCAAAGTGACATCTTCCCACAGATATATAACTGAAGTTTTGTCCTCGAGTGACTCTCCGAATTCAATTAATTCCTGCAAACGTTTTCTATACTTTCCTTCCCCTTGAATAACGTGTAACAAAAGGGAAGGAAGCACTTCATTTCCATCAAACTTCCTTTCTAGTTCCACCAAATTCCAAATGGATTTTCCAGACTCTTTTACAATACCGTAACATTCTTTCGTTTCTGCTTTGAAGGATATCAACTTCATGATTCACCCTGCCTTTATCTCTTTTATTTAGTAGATTTAGTTCGTTCGTTCTTATAAGTAAGAACTCTCCAGAGCTTTTCCATGGGTCCCTGATGAAATTTGGACAGCCATAATTCAGAAGAAACCACGCCAATGAAAAAGATTCCTATCGCCAGCCATGTTCCCGTCACCAGGGTAACCTCTCCATATAAACCCAGTCCATAATTATAGAAAATCAACGTTCCAATGAGCGACTGAGCCAGATAGTTAGTCAGGGACATCCTTCCTGCCGCAGCCAAAGGCTTAAGAACAATTGAAATTTTTCGGTTAATCAATAATAAAGCCAGCAGGATCGCATATGATACTGATAAGAATGGAGCTCCCAGCATATCTTGTATATAAGCGGAAGCAATGTTGGCTTCTACAGTGAACGGCAGGGATTTAAGGATTAAACCTATAGTAGAAAAAATGGCCAGCAACAACATCCAGAACTTCTTATTCTGAGGAATTCGTTCAAGTATACTCAATTTTCCTGCACCTGCCCCGATCATCAGCATGGGAAGAATCGAAAGCATCAGAAATAGGATATTACCTGGTCCATTGACATTATACCAATCTTCAAATCTCTGAAGAAAAATATCCTGAAAGCTTCCGCCGCCGTAAGCTTCCATTGAATTCGTGATATTCGTTAAATCAGAGTAAAAAGCGGTACCTGCTGGATCTGTGATGCTAATCAGCAGAAGTAAAATGCTGAAAAACATTTGCGGAATTAAGAATAACAAAGCACCCGTCCAAAGCAGTGCTTTACCGGACATTCTCATAAAAGCCAGTAAGATTAAACCGAACAATGCATAGTTGACCAGGATGTCGCCAGACCAGATCAGAAAGGCATGAACAACCCCTATGAGCAAGAGCACGAGAAGACGTCTTACTGCAAGCGGATAGAAATTCATCCCCTTCTCCAAAGACCTTTCCTGCTGAATGGCTAATCCATAACCAAATAGCATGGCAAACAGCGGATAGAAGCTGGATTGAACCAGGATATCTATCCATGGAAACAGCTGCTGGTCAGCCGGGGAGCTCCACCAAGAATAATGATCAACATACAAAAATGGGGAATGAAAAGAAATCATATTAATAATAAATATTCCTAATAGCGAAAAGCCTCTAATCACATCAAGCGAAAACAGCCTTTCCTTTGGGTTAACCGGGTAAAGTACCTGCATTATTCTATCTCCTTCTTTAAACATCTATATAGACTATTGTAACTTGTTTCGATTCTTTAGGCGATTATCACATCCACTGCCCGCTGTCATAAGATACATTAACTAATTCAGCAGAAAAGGTGTGAACAGTATGCCGGCTTTTGTAGGAGCTGTTCAAGTAATCAGTATAGGATCGAGCGGAGTTTTCCATATCGGTGACGTTTTTCAAATCAGGCCGATTTCCACCGCTAAAACATTTGCCGGAGCAGGTTCATTCATTACCGGCGACGGTGTTTCTGTATACAACGAGAACTCTGTTACCTACACGATTGATGATGATACAGTTGACCAGGGCATCAATTTTAACTTGTGAGTGTGATTCCAATGAAACTCTATGTTCAGCAGTCCATTCATATAAACATGATAAAAATCGGCGGAATGTCCAACTCATCTGTTTTCCAGATAGGGACTTCCGGCCAGATTCTTCCGACTTCTTATCTATATAACACAGGAGGCTTTACGGAACCGGCTCCCGAACCCAAAAAAAATGGTCCAGCTCCTCCGCCAGAGCAAGATGTGTTGGTTCCTCTGAGTGCTCCCGGAATATAAAAATCCTCAAAGAAAGTGGTGACTAAGTTTGCAGCAGTATTATACTTACCAACAGATCTATCAATATATCAACGAGCAGAATAATCGAATAAAAAACCTCGAGACACTCATCCAAGAGCTGCAGCAAGACGTCTCTGCTCTCAAAGAAAAACCATCAATCAATGTAGAAAATATAGAATATCGTTTTGATCAGCTCAAAGTTGAAACTCTTGAAGGCACCCTCAATATCGGCTTGAATCCAAGTGATCTCGAAAAAATCGAGGACTTTGCGGTTGAAGGACAGCCCTCAGCTCCTATTCCCCCGTTTAAACAAGTTGATATGGAAGACATACAAAAGTCTCTTATGCCAAGGGTGAATGATTATATTGAAAAAGAAGTTCCCAGAATCATTTCTGACACCGAACAGCAATTAGGAACATCACTGGATGAATCCTACCATGATTTGATTAAAGAAGACATAAAGAAGCAGATGCCTCAGAGAATTCAGTTCTACATCCAATCCATGCCGGTGCACCAACACAGACAGCAAGAAGAACCAGTCTGGGAGGATAAAATTTTCATTAAAATCAAAAGTGATATTAATAATGCTATTCATTCATTCATGTCCAATCTTCCGGAAAATTTGAAAGGAGCTGTAAACGATGGACCTTCAAGTGATCAATCGTGAACTTTGCGTAAACACTCTCAATGTTGATGCCGTAGCAAGTTCCTCCTTACTTCTGATTGGAGACGCGAACATCATACAACTTGCCTCTACATTCGATACTCCCCCTGAGTCACTCATCATCGGACCCTTTGTACCGTTGACGCCAAAAGGATGATTGTTCATGAGTAATAGGTACACCATTGTTAATGAATTTAAAATAAGGACACTCTCCTTCAGTGCTGTACTTCAAATCGGTGATTCCAAAGAAATCACCTCGCAGCAAAAGGCATTAGCTGTCCAAAGGGAACGGGAATTATTTTTCTCGAGTGAAGGGAACTTCGATTTATACCCAGTCTTTCAGGAACCTATTCCTTTTCCTTCCCCTCCCGCTCCCATTAATTTTAGTAAAATAGATGAATGCCCGATTTCAGTGAAAAAAATTGATATCACCGGTTCTTCTTTTTCATCTGTGCTCCACCTTGGCCAAACCGGAAATGTTTATATGGAGGCGAGAGTGAAAAATATCAGACAGCTCCGAACTCGCGGAGAAGAATGAACAATTGCCGCTTTTTTTCATAAAGTAATATTATCAGTGCGTGTTCAAAAAAGAGGATAAAAAGGACCGAGAATTTCGAGTCGGCGCAGCTTTGAGTACCTGAACGTATGCTGCTAATACGTGAGGAACGGAGTAACAAGCCAACGAAGAAATTCGAAGTGTCATTTTTCCCGGACTTTTTGAACATCCTCTATAAGCCAATTTGACGATAAAGGATGTTTTCACATGCCGGCTATTATAGGACCTGTCCAGATTCTGAGTGTAGGCGGAGGGAATGTCCAGTTCGGAGATGCCGGAATCATTTCTCCTAAGTCCAGCCAAAAAACAACTGGGGGCTCCGGTGGTTTCAATACAGGCCCTTTCCAGCTTACGTATAATGTATTCAGTGCGAATACAACATTCGATTGCAACGTGATTGACCAGCCGATTGCTGGAAATAATTAAAGGGAAGGCTGATGGAGTATACATCACCTTCCCTTTTGTCTTCTTTCTTTCGATTTTTTTGATTTGACCATTTTAGTGGCCGGCTGTTTTCTGATCCATTTTACGAATTTGCTTATCTTCTCATCTTTCCTGAGGCTTTCAATCGTCGTTAATCTAGCAGCAAGCTCTTCGTTTGTATAAATTGAATGAATCTGTTTGTGGCAGGCTCTGCAAAGTTGTGCTGTGGGCAGGAAAGTTCCTCCTTCTTCCTTAGGTGTGAGATGGTGTCTGGTTGTCACAACTTCTTCCCTCATACATAATTCACAAGTGCCAATTGAATTCTTTCCCACCTTGTTCACCTCCTGTTTTTGTATTGTGGGTAGTTTATGCGGAGATAATTCTGGAGGCTTTACTCGCTTGAACTTCGCTGCATTTTACAAAGGAGCCTAACTTCCATGAAGCGGGGGACATCATTTTCGTTTTTTACGCTTTTGATGTACCTCGCTCACGTTGCAAGGGACATCATTTTCGTTTTTCTCACTTTTGATGTCCCTCGCTCACGTTGCGAGGGACATCATTTGGGTTTTTTACGCTTTTGATGTACCTCGCTCACGCTGCGGGGGACATTATTTTCGTTTTTCGAGCTTTTGATGTACCTCGCTCACGAGGCGGGGTATATTATGTTTGGGTTTTTCGCTTTTGTTGTACCTCGCTCATGAAGCGAGGTACATGAAGTTTGGCTTTTTCGCTTTTGATGTACTTCGCTCATGTAGCGAGGTACATGAAGTTTGGCTTTTTCGCTTTTGATGTACTTCGCTCATGTAGCGAGGTACATCATGTTTGGGTTTTTCGCTTTTGATGTACCTTGCTCTCCAAGCGAGGTACATTATGTTTGGTTTTTTCGCTTTTGATGTACCTCGCTCATGTAGCGAGGTACATTATGTTTGGTTTTTTCGCTTTTGATGTACCTCGCTCATGTAGCGAGGTACATTAAATTTGGCTTTTTCGCTTTTGATGTACTTCGCTCATGTAGCGAGGTACATCATGTTTGGGTTTTTCGCTTTTGTTGTACCTTGCTCTCCAAGCGAGGTACATCATTTTTCGTTTTTCACGAATTTCATGGACCCCGCCCACGAAGCGAGATACATCTTATTCGAGCTTTCCCATTTTCGCTGTAAGCTCTGTCTTACAATAGGATCCCGCCGGTCAATCACCAATACCAACCATCCTATTTCACTCCGTATCACGTTATATTCACCCTCCACCTACTTAAACATACATCATGCACTCTAGCTAACTGACCATTTAGATCAGCGGCACAAAAAGCTCCGGAAAAAATCTCCCCGGAGCTTTCATTTTTATTCTTTTTCTACATTCAATACATGACTGCCGTCAAAGAAATACAGATACCGTTCACCGATTGTTTCTTTCCAAATTCGTTCAACGGCTTTGGTATATAACCCTACCTGTACGCGGTAACGTTCCAGCAGGATTGGCCCGGCTTGATCAAATCCGCCTTTATAGCGGTCTTCGATGCCGTCGGTCTTGTAATCTACAAGCACAAGGCCATTTTCATCTTTGAAAATCAGGTCGATGATTCCTTGAACTAGGACCGTTTCTGAATCTTTTGCAGAAGCCCTTGGATCGATTTCCTGTAAGGGAACAGCCATACTAAAAGGTACCTCTCGGTGAACCTCCTCAGCACTCAGTACTCTTTGTCCCAAATCGCTTTTGAAGAAATCAAGAATTTTCTGTTGATGTATCGCTTCTGCCTGCTCCTCTGTCAGCAGTTCCTTTCGCTTCAAATCCTCAAGAAGCATTCCAAGCGACTGCTCATTGGGCATTTCTGAAAAAGAAATATGCTGCATGACCATATGCATGGCTGTTCCAATTTCAGCGGGAGTCAGTTCTTTCTCTTGTAGAAATTTAGGGCGCCGGAAGACCGGCTTCTGAATTTTCCTCAACATCCGGTCACTGCTCGCTTCGTCAAAAATCTCAAACATTCTTTTGATTTCAGATACAGATTGCTTTGAAGGCAGTACTGCTGCTTCTGGAAATGGATAACGCCACGACAGCCTTTCAGCGACTTCCTCCTTATCAGAAGAGCTCTTTTCAACAGGAAGCCCCTCTTTTACCTTTTCCAGCCACTCTGTCTCCTGGGGATCTTCTTCTCCTTCGAGTACAAGAAACTGTGATTTTGGAATGACGTCAAGCTTCCAGCAAGACGGATGCTTACCTATTTCAGGATGAAGCGGATGAGCGGCAGACTCTCCTTCACTTAAGACAGAGCAATCGCGGTGCCTGACAAGAGCCGGCCCCACCCAGTCCATGAAACTCAATGCTTTGGCGCGGTCAAAATCAGGGAGCAGCCATTCCTGGTGGCGGGCCGCAGCATTCCATTGTTTTATTGACTTCTCCGCATCTTTCACTGTACCAATCAGATATAGCTTTTCTTTCGCACGGGTGAGGGCAACATACAGCACCCGCATTTCTTCGGCTATTGTCTCCAGCCTTTTTTTCCTCTTAAAAGCAAGCTGAGGCAATGAAGGGTAACTGATTCTCTTTTCCGGATCAAGATACTTCGACGCAAAACCATACTCCTTATCGAGTAAATAAGACTGGTTTAGGTCCATCAGGTTGAACTGCCGTGATAATCCTGCGACGAACACGATTGGAAATTCAAGACCTTTGCTGGAATGAATCGTCATCATTCTTACCACATCTTCCTGCTCGCTTAATGCTCTTGCAGCTCCTAAATCATCTCCGCGCTCCCTCATACGGTCAATGAAACGCAGGAAGCGGAATAATCCCCGAAATGAGGTTTCTTCATATTGGCGGGCCCGGTCGTAGAGAGCTCTTAAATTGGCCTGTCTCTGTTTTCCCCCAGGCATTCCGCCGGCAAAATCATAAAACCTTGTATCACGGTACAGCTGCCACACCAACTCTGCCAATGCTCCTTGACGTGCTTTCGTTCTCCACACGGTCAAATTGGATAAAAACCTGCTTAACTTTTCATGCACTTCTTCATTGAATGCACCTGTTTTTTTATTTATATATTTCTGAAGCGCTTCATAAAAGGATTCTGTCTTTGAATGAATTCGGACCTCGGCAAGCCCCTCTTCATCGATACCGACAATTGGAGATCTCAGCACAGATACAAGCGGGATATCCTGATAAGGGTTATCGATCACTTTCAATAACGAAAGCATGATGGCCACTTCTGTTGCTTCAAAATAACCTGCAGAAAGATTGGCATAGATCGGAATTCCTTGTTTCTTAAACTCTTCCATGATTTCCGGAGCCCAAGGCATCGAACGAAGAAGGATAACAATATCCCTGTATTGCATTTGCCTGTGGCGCCCTGCCTTTGGATCGTAGATTTGCTTTCCTTCACCTATCAGCTCTTTGATTTTTCCTGCCATATACCTTGCCTCGACCACTGACTTTTCCAGGTCCGCTTCATCATAAACCAACCCTTCCATTTCAGGAGCATCAACAGGTTGAGCCGCTCCTCCATCAGATTGGTCTATGACGGCCACTTCAATCGGATATGTTTCATCTTCAGGGTATGCCGCTCCTTTAACAAGCAGGGCTTCATGGTCATACTCGATATCCCCTACGTTCACACCCATAATCTGTTTGAATAAGAAGTTAGTTCCCTCAAGGATCTCCATCCTGCTGCGGAAATTCCTGGATAAGTCTATCTTCATTCCAGTTTCGCCGCCTGAAGGGGTGAATCGGTTATACTTTCCTAAAAACAGGTTCGGTTCTGCCAAGCGGAATCGGTATATCGACTGTTTAACGTCTCCCACCATAAATAGGTTTCCGTTCGATTCCTCGTCTGCCGTTACGAGTCCTAAGATGGATTCCTGAACCAGATTGGTATCCTGATACTCATCCACTAGCACTTCTTTAAATTGTTTCCTGTACTGAACGGCTGCGAAAGAAGGCTGAAGCCCTTCAGTACTCTCAGCTTCTGTCAGTATTTCCAGGCAGAAATGTTCAAGGTCAGCAAAATCTACAACTCCCTTTTCACTTTTCAAAGAATTGAACTTTTGACTGAAGCCTCTTACAGCTTCGACGAGGGAACGAACGACCCCGCGCATTTTTTTCATATCCTTCAGATAGGTTTCCGGTTTGCGGGAAAAGAAATCCTCCGCAATCTTCTCAATCATTTTCTTGCCTTTATCTCTTAAAGCCTTTGCTTGTTCCACAAGGTCTGGATCATACTCATCACCCTTACAAGGCTTCAATCTTGAAAATTTGATGTTTTGAAACACGGCATGTCCTTCGCTCCATGAATGCTGAAAAGAAGAACTGATCCGGTCTGCTATCGCCAGGTCGTCCAAAAAGTTTTCCGATCTTGGAGCAGGCCCTCCCGGCTCTTTCGTTAAATCATACGCCTGTTGAAACAAAGCCTGCGCTCCCTCCAAGCTCAGCAGCACATCAAATTTCAAAGCTTCTATGAAGGGTAGATCATCAATACTTCCCTCTTCTTCCACATCATACATATCTACAAGATTTCCAAGCCATGCATCTGGATCAGGGTGAGATCTTGAAAAATCATACAGCTTGCGGATCATATCCTGAAGAGCGGCGTCACTGCGGTCGTTCGTAAAAGTATCCACAAGTTTGTAAAAAGAGTCATTGTTCTCTTTGCCATATTCCTCTTCAAACAACTCGTCAAGAACTTCATCTCTTAAAAGTTCTCCTTCTGTCTGATCTAAGATTCTGAATCCGGGATCGATGTCGATGAGATAGTAGTATTTCCGGATGACCTCAAGACAGAATGAATGAAGAGTGGAAATCGATGCACGGTTCAACAGGCTGAGCTGTTTGCGAAGATGATAGGAACCGGGATCAGCAGTGATCGCCTTCTCAAGCGCTTCTCCTATTCTGTGTCTCATTTCTGCCGCCGAAGCATTTGTAAACGTCACAACAAGGAGCTCGTCCACATTGATTCCATCTTCTTTGTTCAGCATCTTTTGAATGATTCTTTCGACAAGGACTGCCGTTTTACCAGAACCAGCTGCGGCTGCAACAAGGATATCCCTGCCTTTTGCCCAAATTGCTTTCCATTGATCATCTGTCCACGTGGCCTCTTGGGGTTTTATTGGAATATTATTCATGGGCATCTCCTTCTCCTTTCATCTTTTGCAGCATATCAGCCGGTTTTCCTTCGGTGAAAATACGATATTCATTTTCTTCAAGAGAAGAATCGAACTGACATACCGGTTTGAATGAACAGAATTGACATGGAGTCCGGTCTTTTAATTTATATGGAGTGATATCCGTTCTTCCAGACATGATGTCGTCGCCTGACTTTTTATACAAGTTCCTCACATGAGTTCTCATCACATCAAATTCTTCCCTGGCTGCTGATTTCGTACGTGATGATAATGTTCCGTCTTTTTTCAATCCTGCAGAGATAATATTGGAACTTCCGGATTCTAGTGACTGATCCATCATGCGGACCACATCAGTTTGTCCCAGCACGATTCCCTTCATCTTAAAACTTTTAAAGATTTCCTCTTCAATTTCCTCAAGTGTAAGGATTTTTTTGCTGTTGACCATTGGGTTGTGAACATGAAAATAAAATACTCCCGCAGGACTTGCATCAGTTCCAATCAACTTCCGTGAATGAGTCAGTACGATATCCAGGTAAGTCAGCATCTGCAGGGAGAGGCCATAGTAGACTTCTGTTAAATCTAAATCTCTTGCACTTGATTTATAATCGATGATGCGCAAGTAGACTCCTTCGTCGCTTTCGGCTTTATCCACTCTATCAATTCTGCCTTGCAGGGCCATCTTGGTTCCATTTTTAAGTGTGAAAGAAAAAGGTGGAAGTTCCGCTGCGGGGCCGAACCCTAATTCAAGGCCTACAGGCGAGAACCCGCTCGCTTTGGCATGCTCGCTCAAAATCAAGGATGCCCTGCCGATTACATCCTGAAGCTTTTTCTTTATATAATGATGCCGGTTTGAACTTAGCAGAATTTGATGTTGCAGCTTAGGAGCAAGTGACAAGACCGCTTCCCTGGCCAATTCAAGGCACTGAGTTTTGGTCAGCTGTTTCCACGAAAATCCATTTCGATCGATTTCCTCTGAAATCCATTTAAGTGCTGCATGAAACATATCTCCAATATCTGGTGCTTCCAGGCGGTAGATATTCCGTTCACGAAGCTTCAGCCCATGATTGGCGAAGTGAGAGAATGGACATCCATGGAACATCTCCATTCTTGATACACTCGCCAATATTTCATCACCATATAATTCCTGACTCGTACCCTCGGTCAGTTTCTTTCCTTTGTTTTGATAAAACAGACTGGAAAGGATATGGCTGGCCCGTGTTTTCCAATTGAAATCGGCCATATAGTAGTTATAGACATCCCACCAGAAATCCTGCAGATGATAACCTCTCTTCTTCGCTTGCAGTCCTGATGTCAGATAGGAGATGGTCACATTGGGATGACTGACATAAGCAAGCTGTTCAGTCTGTGGCAAGTCAGACGGATCATTGATCAGCAAGCTGATTTCGGCCTGAGGGCATAGCTCTGATAACCTCTTAATATAGGGAGAAGGCAGGAGTGCCTTTCCTTCTTCATTCGCAATGGGATACGATACATAAAGCCTTTCTGATGGTGTGGTGAACGCCTTATAGGCGATGAACTCTTCATCTAGCAGCCTGGTTTTGCTTCCTGGTGCAATACTTAATCCTGATGAATTCAATTTCTCCCTGTCTTCATCGGAAAATATCCCGTCCTCTGTAATTTTTGCTGGAAGAACACCATCATTTACTCCTATAACAAATGCCGCACGCAAATCAGCCAGCCGCGATTGTTCCAGATTGGCAATCATCACTTGGTCTACCGCTGGAGGCACTAACGAAAATCTCATAGAATCGATTCCGGCATCCATGATGGAAGCAAACTTCTTCAGAGTCACTTCTTCGTCTCCCAAAATCTCTACAAATTGATCAAGCAGATCCATAACAGCATTCCATGCCTGGTCATGTTCCCTCGCCGAGATGATATCTCCCCTGCTCTCCGCTTCCAGGCGCAGCCTTTCCAGTTTTGCAGGAATGTCCAGTTCTTCAAGATAAAGATAAAGGATTTCACTCAAATCCTGGCCTGTCCTGCCTTTTTTCAACCGGCGGCCGAAACGCAGGATAGGTGCAGAAATAAAGAGACGAAGTTCATTAATTTCATTCTCTCTTTCTCTTTCCTTGTCTGTTTGAGGCATATCTGCATGTTCAAGACCGCGGAATCTGCGGTAAAGCCATCTATCTCTCTTAGTCCATTTATCTCCTTGGATTCCGTAGGCAAGCACATAGTTTTCAAGTCTGTCCATCTTCTCCCTCAACAATCCCGGATCCCGGTCATAAGGAAACAGCAAATCGGTTTTGACTGCCCTGAATACAGGTTCATACCGCCAGTTGCTGTTCATGATTTCGAGCGTGGAGCGAATCAGTTCGATTAGCGGATGATTCAACATCTTCCGCTTCTGGTCAATAAAGTAAGGAATTTCATAATCATAAAACACCGTCTCGATGATATCCTGGTACTCCTGACCGTTACGGACAAGGACCGCCATATCTTTATAACGGTAATTTCCGCTGCGCGCGAGCCTCCTGATTTCCCGGGCAACTCCTTCAACTTCCGCTCTCCGGTTGGAAGCTTCAAGTATATTCAACCCTGCTTCTTCCTTAAAGGGCAGTATCGGCCGCTTCTCAAAACTTTCCTCTATATGCTTCAGGCCATTATCCTGAAATCGGCTGGTTTTCTTCAATACGATTTCTTCTTCCATGCCGCCTCTGGACATACGGGCTAACTCAGCTAATGCTCCGTACGTTTCGGATGTCATTCTAAATAAATCAGTCTGTTCTAATTCATGAGAATGAGGTTCCGCCGTCAGCGCAACCGTAACCCTTGGACAGTAATCCATCAATTTTCCAATCACCGCATATTCCTGCGGAGTGAAGCTATGAAATCCATCTATGAAGATCTCAGCTTCTTGGAGAAAACCCGATCCCTCTATCGACTCTTCCAATAAAGTAAAATAATCTTCGGAATCAATATACTTGCCTGATAGGTTTTCTTCAAAACTGTCATAGATTAACTGCAGATCATGCAGCTTGTCCCCTAAAGCCTTTGACTCCTGGCCGTCTTCGCCCTGGCTCTCCCGGCTGACAGAAAGTTCTTCAGGAGAAATGCAATATCGCTTGAACTCGGTCAGCATCACTTCTACATGTTGGATGAAACCAGCTTTATCAGCTGCCCGTGAAAATAATTTCAGCTTATCTTTTTTATCATCGATGATTTTCCGGATGAGCATATTAAGGCCGACACTGGATAGATGATATCGGTTCAATCCTCCCGTTTCCTGAAGAATTCTCCAGGCAAGGCGTGTAAAGCTGTACACCTGCGCACGAATCATCCCGTTTATTCCTTCTTCATTGACCAAATTGTATTCTGAAAGAAAAGTCATTTGGTCCGGAACAAGGTAAATGACAGGACTTCCGTTCGGCTCCTGTCTTAGTTTTTCTTTGATTTCATTTAAAATTCTATTAGTTTTGCCTGTCCCGGCACGTCCCAAAATGAATCTGACCGACATGTTCCCACTCCCTGTGTTGATTATTTTTTCTATTATTTATAATTGAGGAATTTTTGTTTTTAGTTTTAGTTTTGAAATGCTCTTTTAGCAAGGCTCTTTCTTTAATATTGTTGCTTTGGAATGCTATTCACCATTCAGGTTAATTTTATGAAAGGCCCTTTTCGTAAACTTTGTTGCTATTAAATATAAATCGAGAATCATATCTCCTTTATTCACCGGAAATACCCTGATAAACAAGAAAGAAAAGAGCTACTCTTCCGGTTCAGAGAGAAAAACACCTAGTATCCAAGGGAAAAATCCGGTACTTGGGATTTCTCCGAAAGCAATTTATGCGAAAACAGCCCTATGAAACCCATTAACTAATGCTAAAAAATTGTCTAGGTCTATTATAATACACTGAATTCCTTCTGTCGGGATTCGCAGTTTCTTAAAGTGTGGAAATTTTTCGGAGAACTGTATTGACCGTAAAGGCGACAGGCTGCCTTACATATTTTAGTGTATAGGGAGGGATGAAGAATGAAGCACTCTTCTTTACGTGTTGAAGCACTTTTGGTGATCATGGCTGTTTTTGTCGCCTGTAACATATACACCTTGATTCCAATATATGAAACTGTGGGGAAATCGATTTTCATTCCAGCCCAACAAGTGGTGTTCGCCGGAAGTATTTTTACACTTTGCTACGCTGGAGGTCTGTTCCTTTTTGGTGGAATCTCCGATGTGATTGGCCGGAAATCGGTGATAGTATTCGGCATGGGAATTTCTGCAGTTGCAACAGGAGCTGTTGCTCTTTCCGGAGATCAATGGAGCTTGTACGCAACCCGGGGCATACAAGGCTTTTTTCTGGGCAGTTTTGCACCTGTTGCTTTTGCTTACACTTATGAACTGTTCCAAACAAAAAAGCGTACGCTTCTTCTTGCTTTGATTAATTCCGGGTTTCTTGCTGCCGGCATACTTGGGCAGATTATCAGCAGCTCTCTTTCAGCTTGGTTTGGCTGGCAGACTGTATTTTATTTCTTTGCGGCGATTTATGGCTTCTTATTTCTGTGCGGCCTCAGTGAACTTCCACCAACCGTCAATAACGAAAAGAAAGATTTTTCCCTTGCTGCTTACATTTCCATTTTAAAACAACCGGCTCTCTTCATATGCTATGCCATTGTTCTTCTTCTTCTCTTCACCTTTGTCGGATACTACGACACCTTGTCCCGTTACTATCCTGGAAGTTCCGGGGAATTACTCGCCATTCGTTCAGCCGGTTTACTGGGTGCTGGTCTATCCTTATTCACCAACTTCTTCATTAAGCAATTGGGTGAAACGAGAACCTTGTTTCTTGGAATTTTTCTGGGAATCATGAGTATCCTGCCACTCCTCTTCTTGTCTGGTTTCACAATCCATCTTCTGTCTTCCATTATATTGGTGTCGGCTATTTCTTTGCTGATTCCTACCATCATTACATTCATAGGCAATTGGGCAGGCGGCCACAGAGGAAAAGCTTTGAGCTTGTACTCTTTTTTTCTCCTCATCGGGGCCAGTTTTGCTCCTTTAGCCATCATGGTGCTTTCTTATAAGCAGGCACTGTTTCTGCTTTTATGCGCGTTCGGCATACAGGTGATATTCGGCGTGTTCTTGAGGTCCGCCAACTCACCAATTCAATAAAAACCACAAAAAAACGAGCGAGACATAGTCTTTAAGAATCATAATCAAACAGAGAGCCTGGATGCACCCCTGGCTCTCTGCTGCTTTATAATGTTTCTACAAAAACGGTCGCACCCATGCCTCCGCCTACACATAGAGACGCAATCCCTTTTTTCAGATTCTGTCTATTTAATTCATGGACCAGGGACACCACAATTCGGGCACCTGTACAGCCTACAGGGTGGCCGATGCTTATTCCGCTTCCATTTACATTGGTCTTGCTGCGGTCAAGGCCAAGCTCTTTTTCGACAGCAATGTATTGTGCAGCAAAAGCCTCATTCACCTCGATAAGATCAGCCTCTTCAAGAGACCAGCCTGTTTGAGAGAGAGTTTTTTCCACTGCCGGCACCGGTCCTCTGCCCATCAGCTTCGGATCCACCCCTGCCACTGAACATCCTGAGATTCTTGCAAGCGGCTTAAGACCTCGCTTTTCTGCCTCTTCCTCTGACATGAGAATCAACGCTGCACCGCCGTCATTGAGACTTGAAGAATTTCCTGCTGTTACGGATCCTTCCTGACGAAAAGCAGGCTTGAGAGAAGATAGTTTTTCCATTGACAACCCAGCGCGAGGTCCTTCATCTCTAGATATCGTTTTGGTTTCTCTTCTGGACTTTACCGTGATAGGAACAATCTGATCATCAAAATATCCCTCTTCAGCCGCCTTAACAGCTCTTTGATGACTCAAAAGTGCGAGTTCATCCTGCTCTTCTTTGGTTATATTATGGATTTCTGCAAGGTTCTCTGCTGTCTCTCCCATCATGATTCCATGTATTGGATCCTCCAGGACTTCCCATACAGAATCACGAATTTCTCCATGTTGAAGCCGCTGACCCCAGCGATGGCCCTTCATTATGTAAGGGCTTGAACTCATGGCCTCCACTCCACCGGCAAGCACAATATCTGACATGCCTGTTCTAATCTGCATAAAAGCAGAAATGATCGCCTGCATTCCGCTGGCGCACTGTCTCTGAATCGTGTAACCCGTCGTCGTATCAGCAAAACCTGCCAAAAGAGCCGCTGTTCTTGCTGTATTAGGCTGGTCGGTCCTCTGAATACAATGTCCCAGTATGACTTCATCAATATCTCCTGGACCAAGTCCGCTTTCTTCTGCAGCCCGTTTCATAACAGGCACAATTAAATCCGTGGGCAGTAAATCTTTGAATGCTCCCCCAAAAGCTCCTACGGGTGTCCTGAACGCAGACGTTATCACTACATTTTTCATTTTCTTCATCTCCTCATTTACATCATAATTCCGCCATCAACCTGAAGAACAATTCCATTAACATAGTCGGATTCATCAGAAGCTAAAAATAAATAGGCATTAGCTGCATCTTCAGCCTTCCCAAACCTTCCCAATGGAATTAAAGCATTCATCTGTGCTTTTACTTTATCCGGAATCTTTGCAGTCATATCTGTTTCAATTACTCCAGGGGCGACAGCATTAACATTGATTCCCTTCGATCCAAACTCCTTTGCCCAGGTTTTCGTCATTCCAATTACAGCTGCTTTCGAAGCAGCATAATTGGTCTGCCCCACATTACCGAAAAGTCCGCTGGCAGATGCTGTATTGATGATCTTACCCTTACCGCTTCTTACAAGTGCCGGCAGAAAAGCCTGAGTGCAGTGAAAAACTCCGGTTAGATTGACATCGAGAACTTTTTGGAAATCTTCTTCCGTCAACTTTGACATAAGTCCATCCCTGGTGATGCCGGCATTATTGACTAAAATATCTATACTTCCATATTCTTCGGTTACTTTCTCTGCCAAGCTGTTAACGCTTTCACGATTGGCAATGTCCACTTGAAAAAAAGCAGCATTGTTTCCTGCGTCTCTCAATGCTTGAGCCTCAGCTGCCCCCTTACCTTCATCAAAATCTACCATTACCACTCTGCAGCCTTCGCTCGCAAACTTTTTAGCCGCAGCGAGTCCAATTCCATTCGCACTGCCCGTTATAACAGCTGTTTTATTCTTTAGCCTCATTATGTATCCTCCTAACAAACTTCTTTCTGGTAGAATATTTCGACAATAACCCCCAGATTTCCTTTAAATTTATCCGGGAAATGTCTTTCTTTTTAAATGGCTCTTTTCGTAATCTTTGTTGCTATTTAATATGAAATTTAAAAATATTGCCTTCTTTCATCAGTAATTCTCTGATTAAGCAAGAAAGAAAAGAGCTGCTCTTACCGTAGAAACCAGGGGAAAATTCGGCGCTTGGAACTTTCCCTAAATCAATTTATGTTTAGTTTATAAATCAGAATCACTAAATTGAGGATATTCCTGCTGTTGTAGTGCACTTTATGAGTGGGTTTTGAAAAAAATACCTACCTATTAAGAGATAAGTTATAAAAGCAGAGTTTTATATACTTCTTTCTGTCATGGTTGCCACCACTATGACGGCATCCGTTGAAGCGCGGGGAAAGACGAAGAGGCGATGGTGAAGTGAACGGTGAAGAATAAGGTTCACAAGTTTGAGTGCTGCATTCACTGATAAATCAAAGTGAGTGCCTGCTGCTTGGATTTCCGAGATATCATACAATTTCTTGTCAGCAAGTTGATGGTGCGATTTTAGCTTTATGTGTGTTTTACAACCGTTATTTTGATTGTCATTTTGCAATAATCCTTTATCATTATGGATTATCTTTTGTTTTAAGCTAATCGTACCATTTCCTTCTCTAAATCTCTTTTTCATGGTACATTTTCATGTTAATCGTAGCATTTCCTTCTTCTAATCCCTTTTTCATGGTACGTTTTCATGTTAATCATAGCATTTCCTTCTTACAATCTCTTTTTCATGGTACGTTTTCATGTTAATCGTAGCATATCCTTCTTCTAATCTCTTTTTCATGGTACATTTTCGCTCGCCCTAATCTTATCCGCTTCGTTGCCTGCTTCCCCGCCTCATATCTGGCATCTCCCGCCAACCTGCAGCAGATTCACCACTGCAACACCACAAAAAAACGCCTGATTCAACATGAATCAAGCGCCTTCTCATTAATCGCCGAACTGGACATCGAATTCATTCAACGGCCAGTATCTCATATTCACTTTTCCGACTATCTGCTCTTGATCGACAAATCCGAAGTAGCGGCTGTCCATGCTGCTGCGCCTGTTATCACCAAGCACAAACACTTTTCCCTCCGGAACGGTTTGTTCACCTGTGATTTCCTCCAAGGTGAAGTCACCTGTCAGTTTGGTGCCGACCATTTCTTCCTTGAACTTTTCCAAGTAAGGCTCTGGCTGCTCTTCACCATTTACATATAAGGTATCATCATTGTATTCTACGGTATCCCCTGGCAATCCAATAATGCGTTTGACATAATCTTCATCTTCGTCCGCATGAAACACAACTACGTCATAGCGATGAAGTTCTCCTACCTGATAGCCTATTTTATTGACAACAAGCTTATTGCCATCCTCTAAAGTAGGCATCATGGATTCTCCTTCAACAACATAGTTTGAAAACAGGAAAGTCCTGATGACAACAAATATAATCAAACCAATCCCTAAAGCTTTAATCCATTCAAGACTCTCTCTTTTAATGCTGTCTCTCAATCTAATTCCTCCTACCCAGGTTACCCGCGTGAGTGATCTCTTTCTACTTTCTTATTGATGCGGGCTTCCACCCGTTTACCTGCCAGCCAAAGGACGAAGATGCCTGCGAGTACCAATGCAGTCCGCAATGGTTGTTGAAATAATGATACAATATCGTGCCCTATAAAGCTAATGGTGAAAATCATCACAATTTTCCCTGTTGCGACGGCAAGCATATATTGAAAAATACTAATCCTCGACAAGCCTGCGACAATATTGACCAGAGCAGATGGTGTAAAAGGAAAACACAACAGTAAGAAAAGCGGTCCAAATCCGTGGCGGTCGACCCATTCTGTCAGGCGGTGCACCTGCTTGTTGTTTTTCAGAAAACGGAATAGCCGGGCTTGGCCATATTTTCTCACGAGCAAAAACACAATCATTGCCCCAAGAGATGCACCAATCCAGGAAAATAAAAACCCAAACCATAATCCGAAGGCGTTCACATTTGCCATCACAAAAACAAACAGCGGAAGAAACGGCAGGAAAGCCTCCAGCATCGGCAGTAGAATCCCGGCAAAAGGGCCGAAAGAACGATATTCTTCTATTAAATTCATTATATTTTCAAGTGTGAACCATGCTTTTATCATCTCAATATCCATACTATATCTTTCCCCTAAACATTCACAGAACAAAACCCATTTTTCATATTTTCTTGTTTGAAATTTTTATTGCTGTAACACTTTAAAAATACCCCGCATTACGTAATTCCGAGTATTAATAAAAAGTATATCACAAGGTTTTACTCTCTTATAGATTGTCACGAAAATGAAATATCATTTACACTGCACTTGTCCGCAGAACAAAACCGCAGCGCCCTGATCAGCCCCGACAGGCCAATGCTCCAAAGAGAAAAAAAGTCGGTCTTTCCTTTTATTCTCTTCGAACATTCGACCCCGAGGGGCTAAAACTGGACGTGGATAACTTAGTTAAAGTTTTCCACAAAGATAGATTTTATAAATCCCACAATAATGAAAAATACCCGGTAAAAGCACTCTACCACTTCTACCGGATATCTCGATAAGACCTTAGATATACTTTCCGAACCAATCCTTAATATAATTCAATCTGGCCACCCTCAAGTTAGGCTTGCCGTTTCTGGAAAGGTTATGATTCGATTCAGGGAACCGCACCATCTCGGTTTCCTTACCCTGCCTTTTGACAGCGATGTACAACTGCTCTGCCTGTTCTATCGGACAGCGGTAATCTTTTTCGCTGTGAAGAATCAGAAGAGGCGTATTGATATTTTTTGCATAAGCAAGAGGTGAGTGCTTCCAAAGCTTTTCAATGTCATTCAGATCCGCTTCGATCTGCCACTCGGAAAAATAGTATCCGATGTCACTGACACCATAGAAGCTCACCCAGTTTGAAATCGACCGTTGCGTGACTGCAGCTTTGAATAAATCGGTTCGGCCGACAATCCAGTTCGTCATAAAACCTCCGTAGCTTCCGCCCGTGACACCCAATCTATCTCTGTCGATAAAATCATATTTTTCGATAACATGATTCACGGCTGCCATTACATCTTCATAGTCTCCGCCGCCATAGTCTCCTCTTACAGCATCAACAAATGTCTGCCCGTACCCGTGGCTGCCCCGCGGATTGATGAAGAGAACAGAGTATCCTTCAGCTGCAAGCATCTGGAACTCTTGATAATAAGTATTCCCATACATCATATGAGGACCCCCATGAATTTCAACAATCAAGCCGCATTTTTCTCCTTCTTTAAGGCCGGTTGGCTTCATCAGCCAGCCATTCACTTCCCACCCATCACTGCTTTTAAAAGTGAGCGCTTCTGTTCTTGAAAGCTCGATACCAGAAAGAAATTCTTCATTGACGGACGTAAGCTGTTTCAAGCTGCCTGAAGGAATATCAAGCATGAACAGGTCGCCAGGAAGCATCGGGTTACTGATGGCCGCGATGGCTTTTTGGTTGTGGGGATCCAAATCAAATCCGTAAATATGCTGATCATCCAATAATGCCGGATACAAAGATCCCTCACGATTTCCATAGTACAGCACGGTGTTACCGTTGTCTGATGTCATGAAATAGAAGCTTTCATTATCCGAAGACCATTGAATTCCCGGATTTGAGACACCTTGCTGAAAATCGATGACCATGAAATCGCCAACCGGGCTGTCCAGTTCACTTGTCAGGCAACTTAACGATTCTGTCTCCATCTCATACAACCACACCTTCGTCAGTGTAGCGTTTGCATACTCTTTTTCATGTCCAAGAAGAGCGATTGTTCTGCTGTCAGGCGACCAGGCAGCATTTCCAAAATACCCCTTCCCTTCCGTTACCTTTTTCTCGGTACCTTTCTCCACATCATATAAGAACAAATCGGTTTGAAATGATGTATCCAAGTCGGCGCTCTTGTCAGCACCATACGCTATGTACTTGCCGTCAGGCGACCAGGATTGCAGGGAGTAATCGACTTCCCCTTCTGTAATTTCCTTCATCTCATGGGTCTTCAAGTCCAAGACCGCCACATGACTTCTCTTTCCGCTGAAAAATCCGCTGTCATCGGATTTGTATTTCATCTTCTTCACTTCAAGCGGCTGTGGAAGCTTTTCTTTATCTTCCTTCTCTTCTTCTGTCAGAGTCTCCCCTTCTTTTAAAGCTGTCGAGAAAGCAATCTTCGTACCGCACGGTGACCATACTGGCTGTGATGCACCATTTGAGCAATGTGTGAGCTGCTGGGCTTCACCGCCGTTCCCTGAAAGTAAGTACAGCTGGCTTTTGCCAGAACGGTCTGATACAAAAACAAGTTCTTTTCTATCCGGAGACCATCTTGGAAATGTGTTTCGGTGTTTTCCAAAGGTCCATTGGCTGCTTGTCCCCTTCTCAATATTCAGATGATACAAATTGGATATGTACTCGTTCTTCTCCTTGTCCATTTCTGTTAACACATAGACAGCTTCGTTTCCTTCAGGTGAAAGCTTCGGGTCGGAAACCGACTTCAAAGCAAATAAATCTTCTGCAGTAATTCCTCTTTTGTTTGTCAAAATGCCAACTCCCTTTCAAGTGTAATAGTATCCCTTATTTTTAGAAATTCGACAGGACGGGCTCAAATCCTTTGTCTGTGAAATTTTTTGGTTTTTACGATGAGACTTTTCTATGATCTGTGTTTGGTTGTCTTTTTAAAAGGCTGCAGTTATTTAAAGAGTTGTTGATTTCCGCTCCAGATGTACGACTCACATTATAAGGGTATTCGTATTTTAAAATTTCCCGGGGGTTTCCGCGGCTAAGCAAGCGATTCAGTTCTCTTCCATCTTGATTAGATTTGTAATTAATCAACCATACTAGAAAAAAAGATTGAGATTCGACCTTATTCTTCAATATTGGATATTGATAAATCAGTAAAAAGTACGTACAATGAAAATACGAACACACGTTCTTTAATTCCCTATTAAGAAGGAGCATAACTATGACCAGGATATCTGAGGAAGATCGAAACATCTTAGAGCAGGCGATTTACCTGCCGATGGTCTTGACTGTGCTGGACAGGGATTTCACGGTCGTGGAAAAGAGTCCCTTCAAACTGAAAAGGCCCTACCTGGAACTGATCGAGGAAACAATGAAGATCATCCAAAGTGAACTTGCAAGTGTAAAGAAGCACATGAAACACAACGGAATGAAAGTGGAAAGAATCAAGTCGGACGATGCCTTCACGATGTATTTATTTCTCTACAAAGGATACGAAGAGCATCACAACTACTTCAATCCCCGGCTTCGCAACAGAGTCGAGGATTTGCTAAGGCATTACTTGTATCAGCGCTTCTTGAATACCCATTCTCAAGAAAGCAAAAAAGCGTGAGGCTAATCACGCTTTAAGCTGTTGGCAGCCGCCTTCTTTAGATAGAAGGCGATTGCAGCCAGCTGTTATCCATCTTCCCCAGAGGTTTTTTGCCCCCAGGCATACACCTGCACATGCTCGGATGCCCTTCCTGGATAGGCTCCGAAATTCTGTGACGAAGATTTTCTTTCGGCATTCAATATTCGATGCTGAAAGTTGATTCGCAGCATTGCCGTTCTCATCATCTGTGCCTCAAAACTGGCAAATGACATGGGAAGGGTAAAACTTCTGCGGTTTCGGAATGTCACACTTATTTCTTTGTTGTTTAATTTCGTATAGGAAAGTACGTGATCATGGGATATCCAAATACATTCTGATTTGGCTGGTGAAGTGGTTGGGAACAAATAAATGGACGAATGAGGATCTACAATGATGGGGGCTTTATGGGTGATGCCTGTTAAACGCTTCGTTCCGTCCTTCCTTCCTTGATAGGAAGACCCGAAAAACTCACAGCTCTTCTTGATAATTTCGAAAGGTCTAAACGGGGATATTAAGGTTTCATTTCCTTCATGGATCTCAGTATAGGTCCGGGTTCCATATTCAATCGGCTTAATTAACATCGTATAAGGATTGATTTCATATTCTTCTATTATACGAGATTTATCGACCATTTCTTCGCCTCCTCTACATTTTTCTACTTTATAATAGCATAATATTCCAAATATAACACTTGTTTTCCATAATTTAACCGCAAAATAATATTCAGAAAATTAAAATATTTACGTTGTTTTCTCATGACTTTTCTCATATAATATAAAAAAGTTCTCTTCACAGGGAAACCACAGCAAGTTCTTGAGTCTTGGCGTTACATTAAAAAGGCAAGACAAACATCCTTCAATAGGGCATGCGCTGTAAAAGATCCTGTAAATTCCTTAGACCCTTCAATCAGCAATCGAACGTATACACTGCAAAACTTAGAATTTTCCAGAAATTATTGTGCAAATGTTAAGTGATAATGAGGTTCTGTGTAATCTGCTTTTAAAAAAGACTTCAGAGGTGATCTTAATGGATAAAAAGAAAACTTATTCAGAATTGATGAAGGCTTGTGCAATGTCACGGAAAACAGCCACCGACATGACTTTGACTGAAATCTATGTTGATATGATTTTAAACGAAATTGACTTAACCAATCAAAAACGCCAGTTAAAAGAAGAATTAGACAGCGCCCTGGATCAGCGAGATAGAAAGAAATTCATGAAATTATCTCTGCAATTAAGGAAACTGACAGAGGAATACGGCATATAAATTGCGGACTGACTCAAAAAGTCAGTCCACCTTTCGTTTCAGGCATTTTCCAAATGCTTCTTCTTCTTTTCTTCTGTTTCGTCTATTTCCTTGGCCAATTCCTCTGCTTCTCGCCCCAGTTTTGAATAAAGTTCACGAAGCTTTTCTCTTGTTTCGGAAACTCCTTCGGCTGTGCGGCTGATTTTGTCCTGGACCATCATATCGGAAAAGAAATTGTCAAAAAACAGATCTGTCATATTTAAAAAGCCTGAAACCTCCAAAGTTTGTGTTGATTTCATGTTAAGATCCGCCAATTCTTTTTCAAGCTTTTTCAAGTACCTCTGTGCTTCGTGAAGCGCTCTTTGGGCATCATCCATCTTTGAACGTTTGGCAGCACTGGAGATAAGCCCTCCACCGAACATGTCAACCATACCCCAGTTGCCAGCGCTATCAAGGCAGTCTGCTGCTGAATCCAATTTCAGAAGCGCCATGACTGCTGCATCTTCTGCTTCCTTCACTTCTTTCAATTGTGCTTTATATTCAGCCGATTGTTCAGCAAGGTTA
>JBNJJI010000015.1:0-84009 GCA_051750065.1 Bacillota bacterium | reverse complement strand
GCGAAACTCGGAATACTTTCTTCTTTCTTCTAATACTTTATCTAGTTTTGAAAGAACAAGTTTAAAATAACACTTGATTTTTCGAAGGAAGTTGTTATAATAAAACCTGTCCTTTATTGAAAGCAAATACATTTGTCTGGTGATTAAGGCGAAGAGGTCACACCCGTTCCCATGCCGAACACGGAAGTTAAGCTCTTCAGCGCCGATGGTAGTTGGGGGATCTCCCCCTGCGAGAGTAGGACGTCGCCAGGCTTATCGTTCCGCAGTAGCTCAGTGGTAGAGCTATCGGCTGTTAACCGATCGGTCGCAGGTTCGAGTCCTGCCTGCGGAGCCATTTGCTTCCATAGCTCAGCAGGTAGAGCACTTCCATGGTAAGGAAGAGGTCACCGGTTCGAATCCGGTTGGAAGCTTACTAGATTTATATAAAATGGCCCGTTGGTCAAGCGGTTAAGACACCGCCCTTTCACGGCGGTAACACGGGTTCGAATCCCGTACGGGTCACCAAGTTTTTTGCGAATCAAAGCGAGTAAACTTTAGGAAGTTATTTAATGGAGGATTAGCTCAGCTGGGAGAGCATCTGCCTTACAAGCAGAGGGTCGGCGGTTCGATCCCGTCATCCTCCACCATTAATTCCTACGTGGTTTTGACAACTAAATATAATTTTCAACATACCAATAAAATGCCGGTGTAGCTCAACTGGTAGAGCAACTGACTTGTAATCAGTAGGTTGGGGGTTCAAGTCCTCTTGCCGGCACCATTTTATTTGGAGGGGTAGCGAAGTGGCTAAACGCGGCGGACTGTAAATCCGCTCCTTCGGGTTCGGCAGTTCGAATCTGCCCCCCTCCACCATCTTTTTGAATACATAAAGTGAAAAACGGACATGTTAACTAATGTCTTTTTATTTTTGCTATTATTGGGCTATAGCCAAGCGGTAAGGCATCGCACTTTGACTGCGACATGCGTTGGTTCGAATCCAGCTAGCCCAGCCATTTAGAGCCATTAGCTCAGTTGGTAGAGCATCTGACTTTTAATCAGAGGGTCGAAGGTTCGAATCCTTCATGGCTCATTTTACAAAAAGCTTCCAGATTTATATCTGGGAGCTTTTTTGTTTATGTTCTAGAAAACCTCTGAAAATGCCGGGGATTCCAAAGAGTATAAAGCATAGTATTTAAAGAATTCAGCTTCATGATAGGTTTCCCGATCACCTTCATTCCACCATTATAGAAGGCATGCCCTATAGATGACATGACTCGTCTTTGGGTAACGAGTTATATCTAAAATAAGCGGAAAATTTCCGGTTAAGCTGTAGAAGAGAACTTGATTTTGGGGATATAAGCGGAATTTTTCCGCTTAAGCTCATCAAAATGAACCAATTTCGCATCTTGCAAGCAATTAAGCGGAATTTTTCCGCCTAATTTAGCTGTATCTTTTGATATTTCTCAAGTAAGCGGAATTTCTCCCCTTATTTCACAAGATTTTTCACCGGAAAGAAAAATTGAATAAGAGTGATATGCCATTTTATAAGTACAAAGCAATTCTAAATTCTGTTTAATAAAGTTCCAAGAAAAAGTCGGGTCCTGGACCCTTTCTTTTATCAAACATCTATGAGTGAGAGAATCTTTTTCTTGTACGAGAATAAACATCAACTCTTTTGTTCGTTGTGTTTCCTAGATTTCATTATGGCAGCGCTCAAACCCGTACGTCCCTGAGCGGCCGCTTCCGCTTTTGATCCGTCCAGCTCCAGGGCCTAGAGGCTAGCAAAATGCCAGTCCCCTCCTTGCGATAAGTCATCATCGAATCGCTTCGCTCTTCGTGATTCCTTTATCTCATGCGAGGCCTGCTCATTTTGTCCGCCTCTGAACAGGCCCTTCCGCTTTTGTCTCGTCCAGCTCCAGCGGCCAGGGACTAGCGGATTTGTCACTGCCTCCTCTGCGATAAGTCAACATCGAATCGCTGCGCTCTTCGTGTTTCCTTTATCTCGTTACGGCAGCGCTCAAATCCGTACGTCCCTGAGCGGCCGCTTCCGCTTTTGATCCGTCCAGCTCCAGCGGCCAGGGACTAGCGGATTTGTCACTGCCTCCTCTGCGATAAGTCAACATCGAATCGCTGCGCTCTTCGTGTTTCCTTTATCTCAATACGGCAGCGCTCAAATCCGTACGTCCCTACCGGCCGCTTCCGCTTTTGATCCGTCCAGCTCCAGGGCCTAGAGGCTAGCAAAATGCCAGTCCCCTCCTTGCGATAAGTCATCATCGAATCGCTGCGCTCTTCGTGATTCCTTTATCTCATGCGAGGCCTGATCATTTTGTACGCCTCTGAACAGGCCCTTCCGCTTTTGTCTCGTCCAGCTCCAGCGGCCAGGGACTAGCGGATTTGTCACTGCCTCCTCTGCGATAAGTCATCATCGAATCGCTTCGCTCTTCGTGTTTCCTTTATCGTTACGGCAGCGCTCAAATCCGTACGTCCCTGAGCGGCCCTTCCGCTTTTGTCTCGTCCAGCTCCAGCGGCCAGGGACTAGCGGATTTGTCACTGCCTCCTCTGCGATAAGTCATCATCGAATCGCTGCGCTCTTCGTGTTTCCTTTATCTCAATACGGCAGCGCTCAAATCCGTACGTCCCTCAACGGCCGCTTCTGCTTTTGATTCGTCCAGCTCCAGCGGCCAGGGACTAGCGGATTTGTCACTGCCCCCTCTGCGATAAGTCATCATCGAATCGCTGCGCTCTTCGTGTTTCCTTTATCTCGTTACGGCAGCGCTCAAATCCGTACGTCCCTCAACGGCCGCTTCCGCTTTTGTATATATATACACCACTTTGTGCGGTTGAGTCATGGTGGGGTTGTTCGTTACAATGGAAGTAGAATAGGTTGAGGAGGAACTGGTTTATGAAAAAGAATATATCAATTATTGGCGTTCCTATGGATTTAGGGCAAATGCGCCGTGGAGTAGATATGGGACCAAGTGCTATCCGTTATGCGGGGGTGGCAGAGAGATTAGAGAGACTTGGCCATACTATAAATGACTTAGGGAATGTTGAAATTGCACAGCCAGAGAGAGTCCACACTTCTAATACGCACTTAAGGAATTTGACAGCTGTTGCAGAAGGAAACCAAAAGCTGGCTGATAGTGTAGATAAGGTAATTGAAAACAAAGATTTTCCACTTGTTTTTGGCGGTGACCACAGTATCGCTATTGGAACGCTTGCGGGTGTATCTAAACATTATGAGAACCTTGGTGTAATTTGGTATGATGCTCATGGAGATTTGAATACAAGTGATACTTCACCTTCTGGTAATATCCATGGAATGCCTCTGGCTGTAAGCTTGGGAATAGGCGATGAGAGCCTGACAAGCATTGGAGGCTACTCCCCGAAAGTGAAACCTGAAAACATTGTAATCATCGGAGCCCGCTCACTTGACGAAGGGGAGAGGGAATTGATTAAAGAACGAGGTATTAAGGTATTTACAATGCACGAGGTTGATCGTATGGGTATGACGAAAGTGATGGAAGAAGCGATTAACTATTTGAAAGATAAAACCGATGGAGTTCATCTATCACTTGACCTTGATGGTTTGGATCCAAGCGATGCTCCTGGTGTAGGAACTCCCGTCCTGGGTGGCATCAGCTACCGGGAAAGCCATTTAGCTATGGAAATGCTTGCAGAATCCAATATGGTTACTTCAGCAGAGTTTGTTGAAGTTAATCCGATTTTGGATGACAAAAACAGAACGGCCTCTGTCGCTGTTGCTTTGATGGGATCTTTGTTCGGAGAAAAATTATTATAAGATAAACAAAGCAGCTTCCTTTTGAGGAAGCTGCTTTTATAGTTCTTTTGTTTTCTGATGGAAGGTATTCAGCAGGCAATCAAGCTTTGAACTAATTTCCACGACTTGTTCGTTTGCAAAGGATGACTGCAGTGCCAACTCTACCATTCTGCTTCGGTGTTCTTCTATTTGTTTCAGTAATTCAGCTCTCCCCACACTAATTACCTCGTTTCCGACATGGTTTATTTATTTTATACCCATAATGCAAAAAAAGTAAACATTTTATTGTAATTTTTGTTAGGATATAGTAGATGAAAAAAAATGAAACCTTTTTGCTATACGTTCGTATATAAGTATAACCGCATAGGGCGGAGGTATAAAATGGATGCGTTAGTCAATAAAAGAATAAAGCAAGTGCTCAAAGGCGATCAAGATGCATTTGCAGAGGTAATAGAACTTTATAAAGATAAAGTATTCCAGATTTGTTTCCGTATGCTCGGTAATCGTCATGAAGCGGAGGATATCTCACAGGAGGCCTTTATAAGGGCATATGTGAATATACACACCTTCAACCAGAATCGAAAGTTCTCCACTTGGCTTTACCGGATTGCCACTAATCTCTGTATCGACAGAATCAGGAAAAAGAAACCTGATTATTATCTCGATGCTGAAGTGAAAGGGACAGAAGGATTAACGATGTATTCTCAAATAGCCGCAGATGGGCAGCTGCCGGAAGAAGAAGTGGAAGAGATGGAACTTCAGGCAGAAATCCAACGGCAGATCCTCAAACTTCCGGATAAATACAGATCAGTGATAGTTCTGAAGTATATAGAAGAATTGTCGCTGCAGGAAATCAGTGGAATTCTGGATCTCCCTTTAGGGACGGTGAAAACAAGGATACATAGAGGGCGGGAAGCTCTCAGAAAGCAATTAAGAAACATGTAGGGAAGGGTGTGAAGCCTTTGAAATCTTGTTGTTCAACAGAATATGAAGACTATATTCATGAATATTTAGATGAAGAAATTTTACAAGAGCATGAGAAAAAATTGAAAGAACATCTTCAAAGGTGTGAAGAGTGTCAGCAGTTTTTCCATGAAATGAAGAAATCAATCGCATTAGTGCAGAGCACATCCCATATACACGCACCTGCGGATTTTACAAGCAAGGTGATGGCAAATCTGCCTCGGGAAAAGAAGAAGGTCGGAGTCCAGAGATGGCTGAGGCATCATCCTCTTATGACGGCAGCCTCCCTCTTTTTCATACTGATGATTGGCAGTTTCTTTACAACTTGGCGTGAAAGTGATGAATTTTCTTTTACAAAACAGCCGGATCTCATTGTGCAGGATCATACGGTGATCGTTCCTGAGGGCAAAGTGATTGACGGAGATATTACAGTAAAGAACGGCGACGTGAAGGTAGAAGGAAAGGTCAATGGTAATATAACTGTTATTAACGGTAATCAGTACATGGCTTCTGCCGGGAATGTGTCGGGTGAAATCCAAGAAATCGATGCAGCTTTTGAATGGCTATGGTATCAGATGAAAAAGGGTTTTAATGAAACTTTGGACTGGTTTAAAGAGCAGCCTGAGGGTATATAAGAATTAAATGGATTTGTTCCGGTGCTCATGCCGGAACAGTCCTTTTTTAAAACGGAAAGGACTTTACTACGCAACACGTGAGCTGGGGAGAGGACAGTCAGCCTCCGTGCCAGGCTCTATAGCACCCTATATATATTTCCATTTATTCTTATTATTCATTAAGTCAAGGCTCTTTGTGATATAATAATGAAGTTACTAATTACATAGCCATTTTCACGGCTATCCCTTTAGATCACTTCTATTGGAGGATACTATATGCCGTTTTTTGATGTTTACTCAAATTACTCCGTACTGGATTACGCGTCAGATATTGTTGACATACTTCTGGTATGGTTTGTTATCTACAAATTAATAATGTTAATCAAAGGAACCAAAGCCGTTCAATTGCTAAAAGGGATCTTTGTCATCATCATCGTTAGAGGTTTGAGCGGCCTTCTCGGTTTGGATACTTTAGGGTCTTTGGTAGACCAGGCGATCGATTGGGGGATACTCGCTATCATCATCATCTTCCAGCCCGAACTGCGGAGAGCGTTAGAGCAGCTTGGAAGGGGAAGGTTGTTCTCTAGAAGCGGAAATCAAGAGGAAGAAGAGCAGGGACATATTATTGAAGCGATAGGCAAGGCCGTCAGTTATATGGCGAAAAGGCGAATAGGGGCACTTCTCTCTATAGAAAAGGAAACGGGACTTAGTGAATACATAGAAACGGGTATTCCGATCCATTCCAAGATTACGTCAGAATTGCTGATTAATATTTTTATCCCCAACACACCTTTACATGATGGAGCTGTCATTCTTCAGAAGAGGCGTATTGCGGCGGCAGCCTGCTACCTGCCTTTATCAGAGAGCCCTTTCATTTCGAAAGAACTTGGAACAAGGCACCGGGCTGCGTTAGGGATCAGTGAAGTGACAGACAGTGTTACGATTGTTGTATCAGAAGAAACCGGCAGCATTTCCGTTACGGTAAATGGAGACTTGAAACGAAATGTTTCGGTGGATGACTTGAAACTGATCCTTGAGCATGAGCTGATAGGTGATAAAGCAAATGCTTCCTCTACAAAATGGAGCTGGAGGGGGAAGAGAGACAATGGATAAATTCATTGAGAACCGCTGGTTTATGCGCATAGTGGGATTATTGTTAGCCTTTGTACTCTACGTTTCAGTAAATTTTGATGAAATGGCTGTGCAGAGAAGTGAGAGCAGCAATCCACAGGAAAACATAGAAACGATTGAGAATATCCCGGTCGAGGTTTTCTATGACAGCGAGAATTTATTTGTAAGCGGAGTCCCTGAAACAGTTAATATTGAAGTAGAGGGTCCTAAGAACCTGGTTACCTCTGCCAAGACTTTGAGGGACTTTCATGTGTATGCGGACCTGAACGAGCTCGGAATAGGAGAACACCAAGTGCAACTGAAAATTGAGGGAATTTCAGATAAATTGCAAGTGAGGGTGAACCCATCCTTTGCGAATGTGTCCATACAGGAGAAAGTTACAGAAGAGTTTTCGGTGGATCCGGAATTCAATGAAGCCTTGCTGGCTGAAGGATACCAATCCGAGAGTGTGACAGTCGAGCCGCGGCAAGTTGAAATAACGGGGGCAAAGGACATCATTGAGCAAATCGTATATGTTGTTGCGATTCCCGATGTGAATAGTGGTATTGACAGCACGATCACCAGGGAGGCGACAGTCCAGGTACTCGACAGCGACTATAATAAACTCGATGTCAGTATTGAACCTGTAACGGTTGATGTGACGATTGAGGTAGTCAATCCAAGCAAGGAGGTTTCAGTGTCGGTAAACACGACAGGAGAACTTCCGGAAGGCTTGGAGCTGGAATCGATCACGGTCAACCCTGAAAAAGTAACCGTTTTTGGAAGAGATGCACTTCTTAGATCCATCAATGAGCTATCAGCTGAGGTAAACTTAAGTGAAATTAATGAAGATACGACAATTGAAGTATCGCTTGAACTGCCCGAGGGCGTAAATCAACTCACCCCGGAGAAGGTTGAAGTTGAGATAGATATAAAGGACGTTGAAGAGAAAACCGTCATGGGAAATAACATTACGCTTGAAGGTGCTGAAGAGGATCTGGAGTATGAGTTCCTTGATCCGGAATCCGGGACTGTGGATATAACAGTTTCAGGTTTTAAAGAGAGGCTCGATACCGTAGACTCTCAATCATTCTCGCTGTTTGCAAATGTAACAGGACTGGCCCCCGGGGAACATGAAATTGAGGTGGAAGCCGAGGGTCCTGAAGACATCGAATGGAAATTACCAAACAATACAGTTACAATCCAAATACAAGAGAAAATACCGGCTTAATTTATCACTAGATCTTTAAGCCCACTTAAGGAGCGATATCAATGGGAAAGTATTTCGGGACAGATGGTGTAAGAGGAATAGCTAATACAGAGCTGACTCCAGAGCTGGCTTTTAAATTGGGGCGTTTCGGCGGTTATGTTCTGACGAAAGACGCTGAGAGACCGAAAATTCTAATTGGCCGTGATACGAGAATTTCAGGCCATATGCTTGAAGGCGCACTTGTTGCTGGACTGCTTTCAATCGGAGCTGAAGTAATGCGCCTTGGAGTCATATCAACTCCTGGTGTTGCCTATTTGACGAAAGCTCTTGATGCACAAGCCGGGGTCATGATCTCTGCTTCCCATAACCCTGTGGGAGATAACGGAATTAAATTCTTTGGGTCGGATGGATTTAAACTGACAGATGATCAGGAAAAAGAAATCGAGGACCTTCTTGACCAGGAGGAGGATTCACTTCCTCGTCCAATCGGTGCTGATTTGGGACAAGTCAGCGATTATTTCGAAGGCGGACAGAAGTATCTGCAATACTTGAAGCAAACAGTCGATGAGGAGTTCGAGGGGCTTACCATCGCTCTGGACTGCGCTCATGGAGCTACGTCTTCATTGGCACCGCACCTATTTGCAGACTTGGATGCAGATCTCATTACGATGGGGGCATCTCCAAATGGACTGAATATCAATGATGGCGTCGGATCGACTCATCCTGAAGAACTTGCAAAACTGTTAAAAGAAAAGGGAGCGGATATTGGCCTAGCCTTTGACGGTGACGGTGACCGCTTGATTGCGATAGATGAAAATGGAGATATTGTAGACGGAGACCAGATTATGTTCATCTGCGCTAAGCATTTGAAATCAGAAGGGCGTTTGAAGCAGTCCACTGTCGTCTCAACTGTCATGAGTAATCTTGGATTCCATAAAGGAATGGAAGCAAGCGATATCCAGAGCCTTCAAACGGCTGTAGGTGACCGTTATGTAGTGGAAGAAATGCGCAAGAATAACTATTCCCTGGGCGGCGAGCAGTCCGGCCATATCATCTTCCTGGATTACAATACAACGGGTGACGGCCTGCTGACAGGCATCCAGTTAGTCAATATCATGAAGTTGACCGGCAAAACATTATCAGAACTTGCAGGTGAAATGAAGAAATTCCCGCAAAGACTAGTCAATGTTAAAGTGACGGATAAGCATCACGTGACGGATAATGCCAAGGTCAAAGAAGTGATTGAGAAGGTTGAAGCGGAAATGAACGGCAATGGAAGAATCCTTGTGCGTCCTTCCGGCACCGAGCCCCTTGTACGGGTAATGGCTGAGGCACCTACAGAAGAGCTGTGCGTGAAGTATGTGGATGAAATTGTCGATGTAGTAGATCAAGAGATGGGATTGAAATAATCAAGCAAAAATGAGCATGCATAAGAGGGACCCCTGAGGCCTCTTATGCATATTTTTAAATTATACCCCTTTCCATCAGTGTTTTAGTGTTTAATGAACCTTATTTCGGGAAAATTAAGTAAGCATCGTAAATGAGAAGACATTCAACTATCTCCTGGCTGTATGGAACATTCTTTCTTCTGGCCCCAAAGCAGGATAGGAAAGAACAGAATCCATGTGCCGGAAGTTTTATTTTGTCTCCAGAATTTAAGGGGCTGAAAAGTTTTTATTGACGGATTCATTCGGGGTGTTGTATGATTATCCTGTTTTTGGTTCTCTCTTGGGAGAATCAGGAATAATTCAATGCTGCTTAGGAGGATAGAGGTTAATAAAGATTTAAAAGCGCCAGGACTAAACCGCGATCGAAGCAGGTTTAGTTGACGAGGTGGAGGTTCATCGATTATTCGGCGGATGCCTCCCGGCTTTAAGCAGAGCCGTCAATTTCTTTCTCAAATCACCGAGGCAACTCTGTGGACAAAGGAAAGAAAATGCAAAAATTATTTAAACAGAGATAAGGGGGCAAGAGGCCCCCGTGCTTCCTGCCCTCTTATCAATCAGGGAGGATTATTAATTATGTGTGGTATCGTAGGATATATTGGAAATACGGATGCTAAAGAAATATTGTTAAAAGGACTTGAAAAGCTTGAGTACCGCGGTTATGATTCAGCTGGAATTGCTGTAAAGAATGCTGATGGTGTCCACATTTTTAAAGAAAAGGGACGCATTGCCGACCTTCGTGAAAATGTTGATGAAAATGTATTATCGAACACAGGTATCGGTCATACACGCTGGGCGACACACGGACCACCAAGCAAGTTGAATGCTCACCCTCATCAAGGCACAACAGAACGATTCACAATTGTTCACAACGGAGTTATTGAAAACTATTCAGCTCTAAAGCGCGAATACTTGCAAGATGTAACTTTAAAGAGTGATACAGACACTGAAATCATTGTTATGCTTATTGAAAAATTGGTAAACGAAGGCAGAAGTGTAGAGGAAGCGTTCCGTACAACGCTTAAACTTCTAAAAGGTTCGTATGCAATTGCGCTTCTGGATAATCAAAATGATGAAACGATCTTCGTGGCAAAGAACAAAAGCCCATTGCTTGTAGGTCTTGGAAAAGACTTCAATGTTGTAGCCAGTGACGCGATGGCAATGCTTCAGGTGACTGACCAATATGTTGAGCTGATGGATAAAGAAACGGTTATCGTTACAAAAGAAAAAGTAACCATTCAAAACCTTGAAGGGGAAGAAGTTTCCCGTGAGCCATATACAGCTGAACTGGATGCAAGCGACATCGAGAAAGGCACATACCCTCACTATATGTTGAAGGAAATCGATGAGCAGCCTGCGGTTATGCGTAAAATCATCGGTGCTTACCGTAATGAAGATCAACAATTGGAGATCGATGAAGATATCCTTTCAGCAATGAATGAATCTGAACGTATCTATATTATCGCGGCAGGTACAAGTTACCATGCTGGTTTAGTTGGAAAGCAGTTCATCGAAAAGATGGCTAAAATTCCGGTTGAAGTACATGTAGCAAGCGAATTCAGCTATAATATGCCTATTTTATCCCAGAAACCGCTGTTCATCTTTATCTCTCAAAGTGGTGAGACTGCCGACAGCCGTGCGGTTCTTGTACAGGTTAAAGAGCTGGGCCATAAATCATTGACGATTACAAACGTCCAGGGTTCTACACTTTCCCGTGAAGCTGATTACACATTGCTTCTTCATGCTGGTCCAGAAATCGCCGTTGCATCAACAAAAGCTTATACAGCACAGCTAGCTGTGCTTTCTATCCTTGCTGATGTTACAGCGAAATCCAGAGGAGAAAAAGCAAGTTTTGATCTGATTCAAGAACTTGGAATTGTCGGAACGGCCATGGAAGCACTTTGTGATAACAAAGAAGAGTTTGAACAGATTGCCCGTGACTTCCTTGCAACAACACGGAACTGCTTCTTTATCGGACGTTCCCTCGATTTCTATGTAGGTCTAGAAGGAGCTCTTAAGCTTAAAGAGATTTCTTATATCCAAGCGGAAGGCTTTGCCGGCGGAGAATTGAAACACGGAACAATCGCTCTGATTGAAGAAGGTACCCCTGTCATCGCCCTTGCTACGCAAGAAGCTGTAAACCTTGGTATCCGTGGTAATGTGAAAGAAGTTGCAGCACGAGGAGCAAACCCTTGTATCATTTCGATGAAGGGACTCGAAGAAGAAGAAGACCGTTTCACAATTCCAGAAGTAAATGAAATGTTAACACCTCTTATCTCTGTAGTACCTATGCAATTGATTTCCTACTACGCAGCACTTCACCGTGACTGCGACGTGGATAAACCGCGTAACCTTGCGAAATCAGTTACTGTTGAATAATGAAATGAAGGAGCCTATCCGTATTACACGGATAGGCTTTTAATGTATAAGAATATAACTCCCAAGGTTTAAAGTAATGATCGTGTGAAAAAACTTTTGAATTCTTTCTTTGTACTAGTCTCTTTTTGTAAACTTTGTTGTTATTTCCATTGAATATCAAAAAACAAATCATAATTCATCAGAAGTATCCCTGTAAGCAAGAAAGAAAAGAGCTGCTCTTTCTGTTCAGAGAGAAAAAAACTAGTATCAAGGGGAAAAATCCACTCTAAAACAGCCTTGTACTAGGATGGATCTTTCCTCCATGGGTTGATTCCTGAAGTAACAGGGGACAACAAGGTACTTACCCTGCCCACTGAAACGTACCCTGCAGAGTGGTACACTAAAAACAACTCATTTTGCGTTAATTATAATTAACGTTTTTCCTCCTGAGTCTGGACCCGTTTCGTTTAACATGCTCAATAACCTTTTCTATAATCAACTAAGTTGAGTGTTGGTGAATTTCCAATGATATATTCTTTTAAATTCGGAATGAAAATGTCTTCAATCACCCTTTTATTATAATACTCAGTCGATCCGGCAGTATGGGGAGTGATGATGACATTTTCCATCTCCCAAAGCGGGCTATCTTTTTTCAAAGGTTCGGTTTCAAAAACATCGAGTCCTGCTCCCGCAATTTTTTGGGAATTCAGAGCTTTGATCAATTCAACTTCCTTAACGGTTTCGCCACGACCGATATTAATCAAAAAAGCAGTATCTTTCATGCTTTCGAATTCCTTTTCGCCAAACATGCCGCGGGTTTCCGTTGTGAGCGGTACAGTGTTCACAACATAGTCACAGCGAGGCAGGACTTCATGAAGCTGTTCCGTTCTGAACATCTCGTTCACGTGCTCGCTTTCTTTTCCGGAGTGGCGGACTCCAAGAACCTCCATACCAAAGGCTTTTGCAATTTTCGCGGTTTCTTTTCCGATCGCTCCGACTCCGATGATTCCGATGGTCTTTCCGTGAATTTCAAGTTTGAGTCCGGAATGAGCCCATTCCTTCTGATTCTGATTTCGGATATACTTATGGATTTTTCTCGTCAGGCCAAGCATCATGGCGAAGATGGTTTCTGAAATAGGGTATGCATGAACGCCATTTGCACTGGTAAGCAGGATGTCTTTTGCCTTCAGTTCTTCTATTGGCATACTGTCGACCCCGGCGCTCCAGGTCTGTATCCAGCGGAGAGCTGTGTGTTTACCAAGAGCTGCTTCTATCATAGACTCTTTCCAACCTGCGATAATTTCAGCGTCTTCCAAATGATCTTCCCAATGCTGAGGTTCCTTGCCAGTTATAATTTCCCACTGAGGTGCAGCCTGCTTGATGAGTTCCAACTGTTCTCTTTCAAGGTTTTGAGCGACTATCAGCTTTTTCAAAAATGCTCCCTCCATTCTTTCCTTCTGCTATTAATAGTACCAAAAATTTTACTAGAAATAGAAAAGAAAGGTTTTACGGAACTGGCAGGTTGTCCTATAATGGGGAAATCATCAAGAATACTACAGAAAAGAGGAAACATCCGTGAACGGAACAGCTCATATGGTTATTGGGGCAGGAGCCGGACTTTTGGCTGCCCAGTATTTGCAGGCAAATCCTGCAGACACAGTGTTATTAATAGGCGCAGGAGGGGTTTCTGGGTTAATTCCTGATTTAGATATAGACGGCAAGCTGAGAAATACGTTTACTTCGTCTCATAAATTTTTGATGTCGTTAGCTCAGCTGATCGGAATCGCGGTCATTATTTACAGTTGGTGGGAGGGAACGGATGCCGAGATGTGGAGGGGAATTGCAGCGGGACTGGCCATCATGCTGATCTCTGTTTTTATCAAGAAGCGGCACTTGCTGACTGTCGCGGGGGCCGGTGCTTTGACAGGAGGGCTTTTTCTCGATGAGAACTGGCTGTGGCTATTTGGAATTTATATCATTATTGCCTCACTTTCAGCACACCGAAGCTACACTCACTCTCTCATAGGCGTGGCTTTCTTTGCGATCATCTTGTATTACCTGCAAATCAGTATTGAAACGGAAGGAATCTTATTAGCAGGAGCAGGGGGGTATATCAGCCACCTGGTTGCTGACATGAAGTGGCTGCCTTTTAACAAGAGAGGTGTGAAGTTGTTTCTTCCCTTTTCCAGGAAAGAGATTTAATTTAGGACTCTTTGATGCTTTATTAAGATTTTTTTATAAAAATTCTAAAACAATAAATTATACTAATAGAGTTAAAAAAGAAGCTTAAAGGTCAATGCCTTTCTGCTTCTTTTTTTTCAGGGAGCTTAAATCACCTTCTCTTTTATCATCAGCGATAATTTACGAACGAGCCTTATTAAAAATGGTCAGTCCTGAAATACAACAGCCAGCTCTTACAAGGTTTCTGCATACAAGGCTGACTGCCAATTAGTACTAGGCTTAGATATTAAGAATTTCGGGTATAGTAGATTACTTAAATGTCAATGGATGAGGGGTGTGCAATTAGTGAATCTGCCGTTATTTCTTGGTTTGTTTCTTTTAGTGCTTTTTATTACTGCCTACTTTGGCACCAAGGTGCTCCGCATACCTGATATAGTTATATACATTTTACTCGGTGCAGGCATATCCCTTGCCGGACTGTTTGATGAAGTGAAAACCATAGAAGTAGCGGGGGAAATTGGCTTGATCCTTCTGTTCTTCCTTCTAGGAATGAAGTATCCGTTGAAGGAGATTGCGGCAAAAGGGAAAAAGGTCTGGAAGCCTGGAATATTGGATTTGGTTTTGGGTGTTGGTGTTACAGCGGGAATCAGTGCTCTGTTCGGACAGGGGCTATTCAATTCGCTTTTGATAGGCGGACTGGTTTATGCGACCAGTTCATCCATCACGCTCAAACTTCTTGAACATAACAAGAAACTGGACAGAAAAGAATCCGGATATGTTCTTACCCTTTTAATATTCGAGGATATGGTGGCGCCCATCCTGATTACCATCTTGATTGGACTCAGTGGAGGAGAAGGGTTAAGCGTGTTGGACTTTCTCATGATTTTCTTGAAAGTAGCATTGCTAGTGGGAGTGGCGGTGGCCATCAGCCATTTTATCCAGAAAAAAGCTTATGCCATGATAGAGAAATTCCTGCATGAAGATTATCTGCTAGTATATATCTTGGGAATCGCATTGGCTTACGGCGGTTTTGCCTTGCTGCTTGATTTGTCGGAAGTGATCGGGGCGTTTCTTGCCGGGCTGATGTTTGCAGGTACGAATTTTAAAGATAAGATCCAGGAAGTCGCACTACCTGTAAGGAACTTATTTCTGCCCTTCTTCTTCTTGAATTTTGGAATTTCGCTTGAGTTCACCAGTGATATTCCCGCATTTAGCCTTCTATTCACGATTGTTCTATGGTCGGTTTTCCATAAACTGATTGTCGGTTATATAGGAGGGCAATGGTACGGACTGAACAAGAAGGAATCTTTAGAAACGGGCTTTACTTTGGCGCCTAGAGGGGAGTTTTCCGTTATTATTGCAGGACTAGCTTCTGGGACGCTGCAAATATTCGCCGGGGTATACATCCTTGTTGCTGCTTTGATTGGAATGCTGCTGTGCCAGTTGTCCACCAAGATTGTTGGCAGCAGGGTCACCAGGAAAAGTGATTAGCCGATTCAATTATAAAAAGCGGGCAATGGTGAAAGACCATGCCCGCTTTTACTATTTTTAATTTAATACACTTTATCTCCGTTAAATATCGAATTTTTCACCACAACATAATCCACATGGCGGATTGCATCAAGAGTAGTACCGCCTGCATAGGAAATGGATGACTGAAGATCCTGCTCCATTTCAGTAAGTGTCTCCATCAATGATCCTTTGTGTTCTACAAACATCTTCTTGCCTTCTACGTTTTTCTTTTCACCTTTTTGAAATTCAGATGCAGAACCGAAGTATTCTTTATAAAACTTTCCATCTCTTTCAACTGTTTCTCCAGGTGATTCTTCATGGCCGGCAAAAAGGGAACCGATCATAACCATGGAAGCGCCGAAACGGACAGACTTTGCAATGTCCCCATGCGTACGGATACCGCCGTCAGCTATGATAGGTTTGCTTGCTGCTTTCGCACACCAGCGAAGAGCGGCAAGCTGCCATCCACCTGTACCGAAACCGGTTTTGATCTTGGTGATACATACCTTCCCTGGCCCGATTCCGACTTTTGTGGCGTCTGCACCGGCATGCTCCAATTCTCTTACGGCTTCAGGTGTACCGACATTTCCAGCAATGACAAAGCTTTCAGGAAGATGTTTCTTAATGTGCTTGATCATCTGAATGACAGCATTCGAATGTCCGTGGGCAATATCAATTGTAATGAATTCAGGGGTGATTCCTTCAGAAGCTAATTGCTCTACAAAGCCATATTCCTCTTCTTTAACGCCAACACTTATAGAAGCAACCAGCTCGCGGGAATGCATATCCCTGATAAAAGTCAGGCGTTCTTCTGGCTTAAAGCGGTGCATGATATAGAAATATCCATTCTCCGCTAAGTAAATTGCAATCTTCTCATCTATTATTGTCTGCATGTTAGCAGGAACCACAGGCAGTTTAAACGTATGGCCGCCTAACGTTACGGTTGTATCACATTCCGACCGGCTGTTAACTACACACTTTGCAGGAATTAATTGAATATCTTCATAATCAAATGCATTTTCCAAGATTAACACTCCTAAAAGCGAATATTATTTTATGTTTACTTATAAATGTTCGTTCATTATGTAATTTACCTTATAATTCAAGCAAAGTCAAAAGATTTTTGACAATTGCCGCATTAACGCTTCACCGCGCTAAGAGGGACAGTCCCTCTTAGCACGGTGAAGCGTTAAAAGGGACTGTCCCTCTTAGTGTGGTAATGCAATGAAGTGCCTGTTCCACTGATTGTAAAAAGAATAAATCTCAGCGAGTTTAAAATGGTTTTTACGCTCAAGATTGTTATGATAGAATCAACTACTGAAAAAGAAGGTGGAAGAATGACGAACATACTTCAAAAACCGTTCGGCGAAGACCTCAGTTTTGAAGAAGTCTTACAGAATAGAAGAAGCTTAGTCGTATTTGTCAGACACCCCGGCTGACCGGTTTGCAGAGAATTTCTCGCGCAGTTGCGTGAGCATCACCAACAATTAACTGCCGGAGGGGCCCAGGTCGTGGCAATAACACCATCCAACCGTTCGCTGCTTGAACGTTTCACGAAAGAATTCGGTCCCTATCCATTCGCTATTTATGGAGATCCCAAACGCTCCTTATATAGAAGTATGGGACATAAAACCATGGCGAAATGGAAACTCCTCGCTATGGCGGGGAAGGCTTTTCTAAAAGGCGGAAAGAAGGCCTTTCTTCCGGAAGATGAAGGACAAAAGAAAGTGGTACAGAAGTCACTCAAAACACAAGATATTTATATTCAGGGAGGTTCCTGGATCTTCGCTGAAGGCGGAAATATAATCTGGAATCATATAGATGAGTCGCCGGAGGACCATGCATCAATAGCGGAACTTATAAGGCAGATCAATAAATGAAAAAAGCCCCTTTCCAACTCTGGAAAGGGGTTCTGTATTTAAATAACTTTGCTAATGCTGTGCCTCGTATAATAGCTTTGATATCGATAGAATATTTCAACTTGTACATTCTGCTGGTCTAAAGAGAAAGTATAGTAGGTTTGGACAGCAGTCGAGTTTTTCTCATAAGGGATAGAGAGCCTTTCTGCTGCAGATTCGACATGATGCTCAATGTCACTTTTCTTTATAGTAACAGGCTGATCACTTTTCTGGTGTGCTTTTTCGATATAGTTATCTATACAAGATAAAATCTCTTGTTCTTTCTGTGAAAATTCATTGATGTTCATTCTCGTATATCCTCATCCTTTTTAATAAAATTTATACCTATTTGTAAATATATGGGAAATAAAAAAGTCAGAAAAGAGGGCATGATCCCTCTCTTCTGACTTATGTCCGGTTCCATGCCCATTCATTGCTATCAGAAATTAGTATAATTCTTAACAATAATAAGTTTAAGTTCTCTACTATAGTACCATGAGAGCTGCTCATTATCAAAGATGTTTTTGAGAAGGATTTAAATGTAAAAGGATGCAGCTTTTATCGCCTTCGAAATCCCAGTCAACGAAGACGCCCTTCAGGTCAGCGTCCAGATACTCTTCAAACCTTTTTGTATATTGAAGTAAGAGCCTTTTTTCCAATTTTCGCTTGGTTAACCGTAGTGTCTCTTGAAATCCGAGACGAATAAGCTCTTTTTCGAGGAGGATAAAAATCCCCTTTCGAATGATAAGGAGGGTTCGGGAATCCATCATAATGGAGTGCGTTTCCTCAGGGGGTTTTTGGACATCTGTGGTGATTTGAATGATATCCTGGTTAACAGCATCACTGTTTTTATAATTATTGATTGGCGGCAGGGGGTGGTCTTTATCAGCAGAAGATAAGACTGCGATCATCATACCTGTCTTGTCTTTAAGATTCCAGTCATAATAAAATTCAGCTACGCGTCCTTCAGTGTTCAGTTCTATAAAAGTTGTAATTTCCTTGGTTAATGTTTCCATCATTAGGTCCCTGGTTTTTTCTACATAGACCGTTTGTTCACTATCCATTAGGGACTGCTCCATTGGTGAAAGAAAGTTAGATATCTGGGTCACTACATAGGGGCCGGACACCGTACAAACCACGTTTCCTGGTCCGCGGCCAAAATGTTCCCGAAGCAGCCGTCCAATATAACTAGAAATTGTTTTCTCCAAAGTGGTTTTTGGCATAAGTTTCCTCTCCATTTAAATTATTCCTTCTACTTATTCCCTATCATAAAATAAATAAAACTTTTTAAGCGTCTTATATAATTGTTAGGATAATCAGTTGAAAAGGTTTCATACTTTCTTCGTGACAGTCACCCCCCGATTTATGTCGAATGCTAACCGGGAGTATACGCATCCTGCTCTGGCACGTTCCATATAATCACTCCAAAAGCACACTGGCCAGCTCACTTTTTGGATTATTTTGGAATGCTAACGAAAACTTTATCTATTTCAGGTTCTCCTTGACTTTGCTTTCGTTTGCATGCATAACCAGCAGGGAAATACAGTGTTAAACAATAATTGAAAGGGGGGACTATCTGGTATGCGGGTCAAAGAAAGGTTCGTGCTTAACCACCTTTCAGGAAGAAAGATTACATATAAAGAAATTGGCGACCCATCAGGAACGCCTGTCCTATTTTTTCATGGCTGGGGCTCAGTTGCTTCCTCTATATTCTTTGAAGAAGAGTTTTTAAAGGAAAACCGCCTGTATATTCTAATGGTGAACCGACCTGGCTATGGCGGATCAGACACACTTCAGGATTATTCTATGACTGACCATTCGGATGATGTGAAGGTGGTGCTGGATCATCTCGGCATTAACCAGGTCCATTGCATGGGATGGTCGAATGGGGGCTTATTCTCACAGGTCTTCTCTTGTCAAAATCCCGGGAGAATCGCCTCATTGTCACTGGCAGGCAGTGCTATTCCCTTAGAAAGCAAAGAGAGCCGCAAGTATTTGCCTGCGCGCTGGAAACTTATACGAGGAACGCTAAAAGTATTTCCCCCTTTTAATAGAAGGTATCTGAGGTACCTTAATCAAGTTTGGACTGGCCGTATAGGCAGGGTTCTATTAAGACTTCTAAGCAGGCAAAGGGAAGAGAGGGATTTGGAAAACCTAAAAGGTCAATTAAAAAAGCAGACAGCAGAAGGCCTGTGGGAGGCTTATCAAACCAAAGGCTGGGCAGAGTATGCCGAGCTGCGAGCGATGAGTGTCCCCTTCAGCCTGCTGGATTGGAAACCGCCATTTCCTGTTTACATATGGGTCGCGGAAAAAGATGGAATGTGGCCGAAAAAGACTGCTCTTTATTTAACCGAGAAGTTTCAGGGATCCCAACTGCAGGAGGTGGAGGGAAAAGGTCATTTCTTTTTCCTGATTTGCTGGAAACAAATTATAAAGAAAGCATTGTCAAACGAATAGTGGGAAGTATGTGGGAAAGCCTATAGAAAGAGAAGATGAAATGTCCGGTATATAGTAACTAAGTCCATGAAGTAAACCATCGATAAATAAACGAAGGAAGGTATAAGTGAATGGTAAAGCGTAACCCTGGAAATAGAGCGAAAGAGCAGCTGCAGTCCGTCTTAAGGGAAACCAATAACCCGGCGATACTGAATGATGTCATCAATAATGAACTCGGTTCCATTCCTGAAGTGACATCTGAAGAATTGACAACAGCAGAAAGATACTCTGTCGGAAATTCGACAGACGGCAAGACGTGGAACAGTGCCGATGACCGATGAAAGGGCCGTGAAAAGGTAACGGGTTCTGCTTTCGAGTACAAAATTAACAATTACACACAAAAGGAGTGCCAAATCGCATCGATTTTGACACTCCTTTTTTCTCTTTTTAAAGGTATTCATGCTGGTGAATCTGTTCAATTGGTAATACAAATGTATCCTAAATAGCAAATGATAGAACTTTTTGTTCTTCAAAATTTGTAGTGGAATTTCCTATACACTTTCAATCCCAATATTAATTCAAAAGAGAATATAAATATAAAAAAGCTAGTATTGATTTGATTGGAACGGAAGGTGCGTGATCTCCTGCGGGATTAGCGTGACAGGTGAGACCCCACAGGCGAAGCCGAGGAGGCTCACCGCACGCCCCGCGGAGTCACGCACCTGGAGTGGAAATCAATAGACAATTTCTTGCGTGCGAATAACTAATCCGTTTCTTTCACTAATTAAAAGTTTGTACTTCAAAACAGAACCCGTTAGTGATAAGGGTCCTTTTTTTGTTGAGTAAATTTTCGAGGTGAATTTTTACATTATAAAAGTGAGATGACTGAATTGGTCAGACAGGCATGGATTCAAATTTCAATGATTAATCTCCGACGTTGAGAGCGCTTCTAAGAGCCATTTGAAGGCTGAATTTCTTTCGGATTGTTTTTGAGAAAGATCTTGATAGACACTAGTAAACAATTGTTAGCTTGAAGTGTCCAAGTGAGCCCTTCTGAAAGACACCTGGAGTCATTTTAACGATGGAGGTGTCAGCCTTTTTTCACTTTTAAAATATACATCCGCCAAGTATGAAATGGAGAAAATGACAAATAGTAATGTCAGAGAGTACCTAAAAGGAGACTTGCTTATGCACAAGATAGAAGTTAATAACCTAACTAAAATCTTCGGTTCGAATCCTAAAGAAGGTCTAAAAAGACTAAATGAAGGTCAGGAAAAGGAAAAAATCTTAGAGGAAACCGGAATGACTGTGGGAGTGAACAACGCTTCATTTCAGGTGAAAGCGGGTGAGTTTTTCGTAATTATGGGTCTGTCCGGAAGCGGTAAATCCACCTTAATCCGGTTGGTGAACAGGCTGATAGAACCCACTGCAGGTGAGGTGCTAATCGACGGCCATAATATTACCGAGATGACGAAAACGGATCTTATGTTGACGAGGAGAAAGAAACTCGCGATGGTATTTCAAAAATTTGCGCTGTTCCCTCATAGAACCGTTCAGGAAAATGTCGAGTATGGGCTCGAAGTACAAGGAATTGCTAAAGAGGAACGCTCTAAAAAAGCCCTTAAATCGATTCATGATGTTGGGTTGAAAGGCTATGAAGGGAGTTATCCCGATCAGCTCAGCGGCGGTATGCAGCAAAGGGTCGGGCTGGCTCGGGCTCTTGCCAATGATTCTGATATCCTTCTTATGGATGAGGCCTTCAGTGCCTTAGATCCTCTTATCAGAAAAGAAATGCAGGATGAGCTTCTGAACCTGCAGAGTAAATTGGGGAAAACCATTTTGTTCATCACTCATGATCTTGATGAAGCCCTTAAACTTGGGGACCGGATCGCCATTATGAAAAACGGGTCAATTGTTCAGATCGGAACGGCAGAGGAAATTCTAGAGAATCCAGCTAATGAATATGTTTATAACTTCGTTGAAGACGTTGATCGCTCAAAGGTTCTTGTCGCCGGCAATGTTATGAAAAAACCGGATGTGGTCACTACATGGAAAGATGGCCCGAGGATGGCTGTTAAAAAGATGGAGGATGCCGGTATATCCAGTATTTTCGTGGTAGATAAAGAAAAAAACTTAAAAGGTATTTTAACAATTGAATCAGCGATTGAAGCCTACAAGGAAAATAAATGGGTGGAGGATGTGCTGGAACAGGATTATTTTACAACGTCGGCAGATACCCCATTAAATGACTTAATTGGAGTGGCAGCAGAGTCAAGGTATCCGATTGCCGTGGTCGAGGATAAAAAGCTTCAGGGAATTATCGTCAGAGTGTCAATTTTATCAGGACTTGTACTAGGAAAAGAGCAAGAACAAAGTGAGGTGACGGCAGAATGAACTATTTTACATTGCCGCTGGAAGAATGGACGAATGATTTTGTGTATGAGTGGCTGATTCCCGTGCTGGGTGGATTTTTCGAAGCAATCAGCGGTATTATTTCCTTTTTTATCAATGGGGTCGCAGATATTTTCGTGCTCATCCCGGCTGAAATCATGGCGATAATTCTTATTCTGCTATCTTGGAAATTTGCAGGTAAAGGAGTCGCGATTTTCACTCTGATCGGTGTGTTTTACCTTGGTTCAGTCAACCTTTGGGAAGACGCGATGCTAACATTGGCAGTCGTTGTGGTGGCAACGTTATTCTCGATAGTCATAGGAGTGCCGCTGGGGATTCTTGCAGCCAAGTCGGAAGCACTGGATAGGGTAGTCCGCCCGATTCTTGATTTCATGCAGACTCTGCCTAGCTTCGTGTACCTGATTCCGGCGATCCTGCTGTTTGGATTGGGTGAAGTTCCGGCAGTCATTTCTACATTTGTCTTCGCTACGCCGCCTGCGGTAAGGATGACGACTCTGGCCATCAAGCAGGTGCCGGCTGACATGGTAGAGGCGGCCAGAGCATTCGGGTCGACGTCATGGCAGATGCTTACAAAGGTCCAGCTTCCGGTTGCGGTTCCTACGATTATGGCTGGAATTAACCAAACAATCATGCTTGCGCTTTCCATGGCGGTCATCGCTTCAATGATTGGTGCACCGGGACTTGGGTCAACTGTTTTAGCAGGAATATCGAGCGTGAACGTCGGCCTGGGTCTGGTCGGCGGTTTAGGAATCGTTGTTCTTGCCATTATTCTCGATCGCATTACCCAAGGTTTAGGTCAGAAAAAATAAGAGTAGAGGGGTATGGAATATGAAAAAATGGAAAATTGGTTTCCTTGTTATGCTAGTTGCCTTCCTATTAATAGGCTGTGGTACGGGTGAAAATGATGAAGGAGAAGATAATGCCGAACAAAACGGAGGAAACAATGAAGGAATCACGATTAACTTTGGTGTGACACCTTGGACAAGTACGGTGCCTCCAACCAAGGTGGCCAAGCTGATTCTAGAAGATATGGGGTATACAGTCAACGAAACGAAAGCGGACGCCGGTGGAGTATACACTGGTCTGGCAAGAGGAGATTTGGATGTATTCATGGATGCATGGCTCCCTGTCATGCATGCCAACTATATGGAAAAGTATGGTGATAAGCTGGAAGATACGGCTGTCAGCTATAAAGAGGGAGAACTGGGCTGGGTCGTCCCTTCTTATGTAGAGGGAATCGATTCTGTGGAAGATATTAAAGGCAAGGAAGATCTTTTCGGAGGAAAGATGTATGGCATTGAAGAAGGCGCCGGGATGACGGTCACTTCAAGAGAGATGATTGATAAGCTAGGACTGGATCTGGAATTTGTAGCGTCAAGTGAAGGCGGTATGATTGCACAGGCGCAGCGGTTGATGGAAAACGAAGAACCAGTCCTGTTCCTGGGATGGAGGCCGCATCCGATGTTTGTCAACTACGATTTAAAAGTCCTTGAAAGTCCTGAGGAATACTTCCAAACGTCTGAAGTTCATGTCATTACTAACAAGGAGCTGAAAGACGATGCAGCAGAAGCCTACGAATTCCTCAGCAAGTGGAAAATGGATGTCAACGATATAGAAGAAATGATCGTCAAAATAGATGATGGCCAAGACCCAGAAATGGTCGCACAGGAATGGATCGATAACCACCAGGAGCAAGTAAAAGAAATGAAAGGTGAATAAGGAGTTGACACTAAAGGATTGGCAGGAAGCCAATCCTTTAGCCCTTTAAAGCACGAAGAGGGACTGTCCCTTTTCGTGCTTTAAAGTAATAAAGTGCTAGAAGATTCGTACATTTCCACTGGACACTGAAACTTCGATGGTATATTTCCCAGAGCCGTGTATTCCGGAAATGGCACCATCGTCCACCTTCTGGGATGTGAGCGGGAAGTTAGTGGATATATTGCCGCTGCTCGCCTCGCCGGCAAGGGTGAAATTGCTGTCATCGGGAAGGTCAAGGCTGACATTACCCGAGCTGAGATCAAAGCTGATATCGCCTTTCAATTCCTGTATCTCCACATCCATTCTTCCGGAAGAAAGGTCTCCTTTTAACGGCCCGGTGTAATCAGAAAGCTCCACATCTCCAGAACTGATATCCACAATTCCTTCCTCTGTAGTGAAACGCTCGACATTAAGACTGCCTGAAGAGCCATTGTGAATAAATCTTTTGGTTTGGATATCAGCTAACTCAAGTTTTCCCGAGCTCATATCAGTTCGTAACGTATCGAGAACCATCTGTTTAGAAGCGGATGCCCCTTCGAACTCAAGGCTGCCAGATCCGATATTGATATCCATGTTACGGTCAAACTGTTCAGGAATGAAGACAGTGAGTTGAGACTTGTTATTGAACGACATCCAGCTGAACCATTTCCGCTTTACTTCGACTTCGATATCGTCCCCTTTTGAGCGGACGATTAAATTGCCCTTGCCTTCGAGTTCTGCTTTTACATCATCTCGGTCCTCCGGAATAATTACCGTATTGCTGCTGCTGACGTTAACCTGAATCGTATTTACATTATTATGGACGGCTACACTGTTATTTCCTGTCCGTTTGCCGGAAGCAAATAGGGAAGTATGATCATTGAGGATAATTAGCACAGAACCGACGACCAGCACTGCAATGATAATCGCGAATAAATTTTTCAAAGTTTTCCCTCGTTTCATTAACTTTTCGATTCCTTACTCTAATCTTATTGCGTTTACTAAAATTATACAATCACACTGGCGGTTTATTTTTCAATAAGACCAGAGACGCAGCGGATCATAGAAAGGAGAAGGAATAACAGCCCCACAGTTATAAATTTCTAGAAAAAGAGAGAGACTAGAACTAAAACGGGAGAATAAAATATGTATTTGCTCCTTGTGGTAGTCGTGTATATCATTTTTGCGAAGGTCTTTGTGGATTGGAAGCACTGGCAGGATTACTATCCGACCGTCCAATTCTATATAATCTGCAACCTGGCCTATAATTTTATATTCTACAATCACACTTTGTGGAAATATAAAGCGGTGACAGTAGACTGGCTGAACCATACCCTGATTGAACTGACGTTTTCCTTTTTTGTACTGCCGATTGTCATCATGATTTATTTGCGATATTATCCCAAGGGGAAAAAGTCATTCTTGTATGTGTTGATCTGGATCGCTTACTTCACCTTTCTGGAATTCTTATTTTACAAAAGAGGCTTGTTTGTTTATGAAAATGGGTGGGGAATTGAGTGGTCGCTCGTTTTCAATATCATCATGTTTGTGATGCTCAGGCTGCATTTTAAAAATAAACTTCTAGCACTAATCATTTCTATCCCGCTAATCGCCATTTTGCTGATGATCTTTCATCCGTCTCTTGCAGACTTGAAATAGAAGGTGTTCTGATGACATATTTTAGCCTCCCCATATTTCTCGTCTTATTAATAAGCACCTATCTTTCAATGGGGCTTTACTTAAAAAGACGCAAAGACAATACGAAATAAAAAACTTCTTGTGTTTCATGTAAAGATTCGTTAAACTGTTTCTAATTTAAAAATCAGCGTTGACAGGAACAAGTAGCATCTCATCTCCCTTTCACAGAGAGCCGGTGGTTGGTGAAAACCGGTATATAGGTGAGTGTGAATTACCTTCTCGAGCTTTCTTTGTGAAAATTCAGTAGCAAAGGACGGTTGAACCGTTATTTCATTAAGTGGAAGAGCAATCTTCAACGAGGGTGGTACCGCGTGCAAAAAACCACGTCCCTTTTTTGGGATGTGGTTTTTTGTGTTTTTATAAAAGTTTTCTTCGCAGAGCTTGTTGCTGGTTAAGGGGTGATTTCCACTCCAGACTACCGAGGCCATTGGGCGTGCAGTGAACTTAAAAGCGGAAGCGCCCCTCAGAAGAGAAAAACAGGCGGGCTTTCCTTTTATTCTCTTCTGGTTGCTGGACACCGAGGGGTGAGCTGGCCAAACTGCCACTGGATACGCAACCTTGGTCTTACCTGCCCCAAAGTCCAGGAGGAGGACGAACACCTTCCTCTTTCAACGTTCTAACAATGTACTAAAAATAGACTTCGCTTAATTTTAATTGCTCAACCGCAGCTAAAATTACGGCTGTGTTCATGTGAGTCATGAGAAAAGGTACAAATTTTAAAAGGAGGAGAACAAAGATGGCAGATTGGATGAAAGATTTGAATGAAGACCAGCTGAATGAAGTAGAAAGGCAGTTTGAAATCTATGCCGGCGGAACGCAGGAAATCATTCCAGAAACTGAATTGAAACAGAAGATTGCAAAATCGATTCTGACCGATACACCGATGAAGATTAAACTAGGACTCGATCCATCAGCTCCAGATGTTCATATTGGGCACACCGTCGTATTAAATAAACTGAGACAGTTTCAGGAAAATGGTCATATTATTCAGCTGATCATTGGTGATTTCACAGGGAAAATTGGTGACCCAACCGGGAAATCAACAGCCAGGAAACAGCTAACAGATGAAGAGGTGAAGCACAACGCTCAAACCTACTTTGATCAGTTCAGCAAAGTGCTGGATAAGGAAAAGGTTCAACTTTACTACAACTCGAAGTGGCTGAAAAACTTGAATCTTGAAGACGTCATTCATTTGGCTGGCAGCATCACTGTGGCAAGGCTCCTTGAACGGAATGACTTTTCTGAAAGGTTATCAACCGGAAGACCCATTTCCCTTCATGAGTTTTTTTACCCGCTCATGCAGGGCTACGATTCTGTAATTCTTGAAAGTGATGTAGAACTCGGTGGCACCGATCAGCATTTTAATGTTCTGATGGGAAGAGGTCTTCAGGAGCATTATGGAAAAGAAAAACAGGTCGCTATGATGCTTCCGCTGCTTGAGGGCCTTGATGGCAAGGGAAAAATGTCGAAGTCGAAACATAACTACATTGGCATCGATGAAGATCCTCGGGAAATGTTCGGAAAGACCATGTCGATTCCGGATGAGCTGATGGTAAAGTACTTTGAACTCGCTACCGATTTAACCATTGAAGAGAAAAAAGAGATTAGTGAGAGCTTGGAGAAGGGCACCCTGCATCCTCGTGATGCCAAAATGCTATTGGGCAGGACGCTTGTAAGAATGTACCATGACTATGAAGCGGCAGAGAAAGCTCAAGAGCAATTTAAGGCTGTCTTCCAGAAAGGGGATGTGCCGGAAGATATTACTGTCGTCCATTGGAAAAAGTCTACCGTGGTACCGGTCCTTGAACTTCTTGTTGAGTTAAAAATGCTGAGTTCAAAAAGCGAAGCCCGCAGGATGATTGAAGGTGGCGGAGTGAAAATCAATGGAAACAAAGTGGAGGACCCAGCTTTCGAGGTAAGCATGACAGAGGGGTTAATCATTGGAGTTGGAAAACGAAAATTCGCCAAGATTAAGTTAAGATGAAAAAATCTCAAAAAATATGAGAAATCATGTTTAAGACAATTTCCGTGGGGTATAATAAATTAGGTAAAATACTATAACGAAATTTTAGTTTTGTTAAACATTAGGAGGAAAAGAACAATGGAACATGGTAAAGTAAAATGGTTCAACAGTGAAAAAGGTTTTGGATTCATCGAGCGCGAAGGTGGAGACGATGTATTCGTACACTTCTCAGCTATCCAAGGTGAAGGGTACAAATCATTAGACGAAGGTCAAGAAGTAACTTTCGATATCGAAGATGGCCAACGCGGTCCTCAAGCGACAAACGTTCAAAAAGCCTAATATGAATCAATTGATAAAACAAGTTCCCGTTCAGGGGACTTGTTTTTTTGTCTTAAGCAGCTATATTCACTTTAGCCCTTTAAAGCGCGAAGAGGGACAGTCCCTCTTCGCGCTTTAAAGGGTTAAAGTAATTTGGCTTGATGTGTCGTCCTGGCTAGGATAGGGTAATCAATCGAAAAAAAGGCGGTGTCGTGATGGTTGAATTGCAATATTTTACAGAAGCTGATTTTGAAAAGTTAATCGGCTGGTTCGATTCAAAGAAAGAGTATATTCAATGGGGAGGAGGCGGATTTGGGTATCCGCTTACCCATAATAACCTTCATTCCCATCTTGAGGGGGCCAATCGGGAGAATAGGAAAAAGCTTATCTATAAGGTGGTTGACACAGCTTCAGGGAAAGCAGTAGGACATATTTCGCTGGAGAGCATCGACAGAGAAAACAATTCCGCAAGAGTCTGCCGGGTGCTGGTTGGGGACGATTCCATGCGGGGAAAAGGCATCGGAGAAATCATGATGAAAGAAATCCTGAAGGTTGCCTTCGACGAACTCAACCTTCATAGAGTGAGCCTGGGAGTGTATGATTTCAATCATTCGGCCATAAAGTGCTATGAGAAAGCTGGTTTTCAAAAAGAAGGACTGAAACGGGATGTCCAAAAGTATGAAGATGAGTATTGGAACCTCTGGGAGATGAGTATCCTGGAGGATGAATGGAAGAAAAAAAATAGACATATTATGAGATTAAAGTGATATGATGTACCTGTAAGCTATTTTTCAAGAAAAAGGAGAACTATTTGAATGATGAAGCAATGGAGTAAGATCGCTTTAATTCTTGCAGTCATTTTTGGTCTATTCGCGAGCAATTCAGTCATGGCATCAGATAATGAAACAAACGAAGAAAGTATAAATGAAAAATTCGGGCTTCCGATTGTAGTTTTAGGAGAATCGCTGTCTGAAGAACAGAAAGAAGAAGTCAGGAAAGCTCTCAAAGTGGACGACCCTGAAATGGTAGAGGAGATCACGGTGACAGGCGAGGACCTGGCGCGTTATATTCAAGGTGAAGACAGAAATGCGAGAATGTTTTCATCTGCTAAAATTACGAGAAAAGAAAAAGGCGAAGGTCTTATAATAGAAAGAGCAACTCCCGGAAATATCACAGAAGTGACAGACGAAATGTATGCCAACGCATTATTAACCGCGGGTGTCGAGGATGCGACGGTTGTAGTGGCATCACCGATCAAAGTAAGCGGCCATTCTGCGCTGACAGGTATTTATAAAGCCTATGAAGTCAGTGGAGAGAAGCTTGATACAGTCAGGATGGAAGTGGCCAATGAGGAATTGGGTATCGCGACTGAACTGGCCAAAGAAGAAGGTATGGATCAGGAGAAAGTCAGTGAGCTTTTGACAGAGATTAAAAAGCAGATTGCTGAGCAGAATCCGGCTTCAAAAGAAGACGTCGAACGGATAGTTAATGAGCAGCTGCAGAAGCTGAACCTTGAATTGAGTCCGGAAGACCGCCAGCTTCTAATCGATTTATTTGATAAGATGAGAAATCTGGATATCAATTTCGACAGCGTCAAAGGACAGCTCGAAGATATATCCAACGATATCAAAAAGAGACTTGATGAAGTAGTCGGTGAAGAAGGAAAGGGATTTTTACAAGGAATCCTTGACTTCTTTCGTAATTTATTTCAGTCGATAGCCGATTTATTTAAATAAAACTTGAAGAGAGTCCCTGGGCAGCTATTCCAGGAACTCTTTTTTTTATGCTTGAATAGCAAAGGATTTCCTGCTCAAGCTGCACGCCTACGCGGGCAGGCGGCGGCCTGGCGGAGTCAGCTTCATAAGCGGAAGCGGCCGTTCAGGACGTAAAGGCTGCGGGGCTATCTTATGAGTAAAGGAATCACGTAGAACAGCAGTGATTCGGTTCATTTCCCTGTAATGGAAAATACACTCTTAACTAAGTACCCTTTCATGTACTTAATGGAGTATCTTGCGGCAAAAAATAAGGGGAGATTTTCCCGTTAAGTTAAATTTTTTGCTCATTTTGGAGTAAATAGAGGGAATTTTTCCCCTTATATAAAGAAAAAGCACCTATTTTCTAATGCTTTGAGTCAAATAAGGGGAATTTCTCCCTCTAATTTAGCCATTTTGGGGCGCAATTTAATAAATAGGTGTAGTTTTTCCCGCTATTTAATAGCCAAAGTACTGAAACTGAGTGATAAGTGGCACCGCTCACTGTTCCGGATGCTTGACTCAGCAACTTCACATCGCCTAGTTGAGAATGAACCTTACCAGCTCCGACAGGCAAATGTTGCGAAGAGAAAAAAGACCCATTTCCCTTTTATTCATAGGGTTATTTGATTTCGAGGAGCTGAGCGCTCGAACTAGACGACCGTTAGTCCCGCAGAAGCTCGCAGCCTGGGAAGGTCGTGCTGCGGAAATAGGTATAAAGGTAAAATCACAAACAACAATCTCTTACAAAAGAGCATTTTCAATGCTTTCGCAGGGATTCTTGCTATTTACCAAGTAGTGGATTTTCGATCCAAATGCACGACTTCCCGGGGACTTTTTCTAAGTACTTCACCTCATTAAATTGCGGCCTTTAAACGAATTTCTACGCTCAAAAAGAGAATAATTGCTTCTAATTCAATTCAAGGCTGTGTGAGTTAAATGGTATTCCTGTCAAGCCGGGCATCTAGTGCGGATTAGAAGGCTCTTCACTTTAATAGCTCTATTAAATTATATATACTCAAGAAAAAAGGGAGTGATTGTCTTGGCATATGCAATAATAACAGGTGCTTCAAAGGGCCTTGGTGCTGCAGCAGCCCAACAGCTGCTCACGGAAGGCTTGAAGGTGATATCAGTTTCACGTTCGGAAAATAAGGAATTAAAGGAAATGGCAGAAAAGAAAAACGGAAGTTACCTGCATTACTCTTGTGATCTTGGAAACACTTCCGAAGTAAGAACCACATTCAACGCAATTGCTGAAGTGGTTTTTCAGGAAGGTGAGGATAATGTCTATCTCATCAATAATGCTGGAATGGTTAACCCTATTGAAACAGCCGGAAGCCTGGATGAAGAAAAAATAGAGGCGAATGTTAACGTGAACCTGCTTTCTCCGATACTCATCAGCAATATTTTCCTTGGAAAAGCTGAAGGTATTGATTCCCGGCTCGTGATTGCCAATGTATCTTCAGGTGCCGGCAGCCGCCCTGTCCATGGCTGGAGCATTTACTGCAGTACCAAAGCAGGAATCAACATGTTCACTCAGACAACGGCGCTTGAATTGGATGAACGCCAAAGCAGCCACAAGATATTTGCCTTCAGCCCAGGGATTATGGATACCGATATGCAGTCAACCATCCGTTCATCATCCAAATCGGCTTTCAACGATATCGATACCTTCAAGAAGTACAAAGAAGAAGGTAAACTTCGTGACGCAGAAACAGTTGCAGCGGCTTTGATAAAAGTATTAGTAAGCAGCACTATTGAAAATGGGGAAATCTATCAAATTAATGATCTTTTATAGTGAACAAAAAAGCTGGCATTTATGCCGGCTTTTTTTCATGATCTAGAAAACCCCTGGCTATGCGGGGTGTTCCAGAGAGCTTATAGCGTGGTATAAAGAAATCTTCCTTCATAATAGGATAAGCAGGTTTTCGTATCATCCAATTTCATTACTCGCAGGAGTTATGCCTTGTGAAGGAAATGAATAATCCTATCTAAAATAAACGGAAATTTTCCGGTTAAGCTGTGGAATAGACTTCGATATGGAGGATATAAGCGGAAATTTTCCCCTTAAGTATAGCGAAATGAACCATTTTCACAGCTTTTAAGCAAATAAGCGGAATTTCTCCGCTTAATTTAGCTTTTTTTCGTGCCATTTTTAAAATAAGCGGAATTTCTCCCCTTATTTATCAAAAACTTTTCATAGGGAATACATTGCTGGAGAAAATCATTCAGTTGGCCTTATAGGCCGAGCCCGGTAAGTAAGGTCTCCAGCCTCAGAGCAAACCACCAGTTCACACTGGTGGTTTTGATTCTGTTACTAAAGTATTATATGGGCATGATCTTGGAAAGAAGGGAAAGTGCAGAGGATACCCACTATGATACTTGTAAGGGTTAACATGCAATTAATTCCTTAGTCATATCTGACTGCACTGCTTACCTTGTCCTAAAACGAAATAGATGAAATTTTAATTAAAGGAATCAGAGCCATCCGCCTCTAATAATATAGAAGAAATACTGTAGAGAGAGGAGGAGAGATGGTGAAGGTATTAGTATTAGGCGGAACATCTTTCTTAGGGAAGCATATAGCACAGGCGGCACTTGTGAAAGGCCATGAGGTGACTTTGTTCAACAGGGGAAAAACCAACCCGCATCTTTTTCCGCAAGTGGAAAAATTAACGGGTGATCGAGAGAGTGGTAATTTGAAAGCGCTGGAAACGGGTGAGTGGGATGCAGTTATAGATACATCTGCATATACGCCAGGAAAAGTGGAACAGACCGCGTCTCTGTTAAGAGAACGAATAAAGAGGTACATATTTATTTCTTCCATTTCCGTTTATAAGGATTTTCTAAGGGGAGAAGCACGGGAAGAAGATGAAACAGGCACCCTGAAAAATCCAGCTGCTGAAGAAGTGGAGGGGGAAACCTATGGTCCTTTAAAAGCGTTATGTGAAAAAAGACTGGAGACGATTCTCCCTGGGAGCGTCCTTAACATCAGACCTGGATTGATTGTAGGTCCGGATGATCCAACTGACAGGTTTACCTACTGGGTCAAAAGGTTTTATGAGGGAGGAGAGGTCCTTGTTCCCGGAGGTAAAGAGCGGATCATCCAATGGATTGATGTGAGGGATCTCTCTCAGTGGATCATCCTGATGGCGGAAAATCGAGAAACAGGAACCTACAATGTAACAGGGCCGAAGCAGGGATATAGCATGAAAGAGTTTGTTGAAGATTTAACCCTTGTAGCACCTCCTGATACAGAACCTGCGTGGGTGGGGGACTCTTTGTTAGTGGAGAGAAATGTCACACCATTTACACAGCTTCCACTATGGATCCCAGTCAGTGAGCAGTTCCCGGATGGTTTTATCTTGGCTGACTATACACTCTCGCTGAAAAAAGGGCTGATTCTCCGCCAGCCAAGGGAAACGATTGAAGATACCCTGGAATGGTTAAAAACAGATGGTCCAGAGAAGTTGAGAGCAGGACTTGACAAGGAGTTGGAAGCCTCTATATTGAAAAGCTGGGCTGTTATTAGTCATTCTGGTAACAATATACAAAAATAACATTCACCGCAGTCCCTTTGAGGGGCTGCGGTTTTTAAATAGGTAAATTAAAAAGATACTCTGACTGAAAGCGTTTTATTTCTTATTTCTACCATTATAGAGGTATAATGAATTTATAGATTATTATCACCTCAATGTGGTAATAAATAAGCAAGGGTTATATTTGAAAGGAGAGGTAGTATGAACTACAAAAATGTTACAGTTGCCGGAAGCGGTGTACTGGGAAGCCAGATTGCTTTTCAAACAGCTTATTTTGGATTTAACGTAACAGTATATGACATTAATGATGAGGCACTAGAAAAGGCAAAGGATAGAATCACAAACTTGAAGCCTCGCTATCAAGAAGATCTGGGAGCTTCTGCGGAAGACCTGGATGCGGCATTTGATAGAATTGCATTCTATTCTGACTTGGAAAAATCAGTAGAAGACGCGGACCTCGTAATTGAAGCAGTTCCAGAAATTGTGAAGATCAAAACAGAATTTTATGAAAAGCTCGGAAGTGTGGCTCCGGAAAAAACAATTTTCGCGACAAACTCTTCCACTTTGCTGCCAAGCCAATTTGCTGAGGCAACTGGGCGCCCGGAGAAATTCCTGGCTTTGCATTTCGCCAATGAAATCTGGACAAACAACACAGCAGAAGTCATGGGACATCCAGGAACGGACAAGGGTGTCTTTGAAGATTTGCTAACATTTGCTAAAGCGATCGGAATGGTTGCACTGCCTTTATACAAAGAACAGCCTGGATATATCTTGAATTCCCTGCTGGTTCCTTTCCTCGAAGCAGGCCAGATGCTGCTCGTCAAGGATGTATCCGATGCACATACCATCGATAAAACATGGATGATTGCTACTGGAGCACCAAAAGGGCCATTTGCGATATTGGATATTGTCGGTGTGACAACTGCTTATAACATTTCAAGTGCCAAAGCCGAAGCAACAGGCTCTCAGGAGTTTGCTAAATTGGCTGCAATGCTGAAAAAAGAATTTATCGACAAAGGAAAGCTGGGCAGAGAAACAGGAGAAGGCTTCTACAAATATCCTAACCCTGCATACGAAGATCCTGATTTCCTAAAGATATAATAGAAACAATGAAATAGTAAAGAAGGCCGCTTCCCGAAGCGGCCTTCTTTACATTTGTGAAACTTTAATGCTTTAGTGTGCTAAGAGGGACTATTCCTCTTAAGAGAATGTTCTGAGACACTACGGTTGCAAAAACTTGGACCAAGTGTCTCTGAGGAAGCGTATGAAAGACACTTCGGGAGCAAACCCCGTTCGAAGTGTCTCTGAGAAAGCCTATGAGAGACACTTGGGAAGGAAACTCCGGCCGAAGTGTCTCTGAGAAAGCGTATGAAAGACACTTCGGAAGAAAACCCCGTTCGAAGTGTCTCTGAGAAAGTGTATGCAAGACACTTCGGAAGAAAACTCCGTTCGACGTGTCACTGAGGAAGCGTGTGAGAGACACTTCGGAAGAAAACTCCGGCCGAAGTGTCTCTGAGAAAGTGTATGCAAGACACTTCGGAAGAAAACTCCGTTCGACGTGTCTCTGAGGAAACGTATGAGAGACACTTCGGAAGGAAACCCCGGCCGAAGTATCTCTGAGGAAGCGTATGAGAGACACTTCGGAAGGAAACCCCGTTCGAAGTGTCTTTGAGGAAGCCTATGAAAGACACTTCGGAAGAAAACTCCGGCCGAAGTGTCTCTGAGGAAACGTATGAGAGACACTTCGGAAGAAAACCCCGTTCGAAGTGTCTTTGAGAAATCACTAAAATGCACAAAAGGCAGCCCAGAAGGCTGCCTTTTCGACTGTTACAGGATAGGAGATAGAAGTCTGGAGATGGATTCTTTGAAACGAATCCATAATGGCCTTTTTAAATAATCGCCCATGGTCAGCTCTCTTGATTGTTGAATGTCTTTCACGAAGACCTTTCCCAGTTCTTTTGACAGTTCAATATCATAAATGAAAACATTGACCTCGAAGTTCAAGCGGAAGCTGCGGACATCGATATTGGCAGTTCCTACTGAAGAAATTTTACTGTCGACAACAATCATTTTTGCATGAATGAAGCCATTATCATAAATATAAATCCGTGCCCCGGCTTTCAGCATCTCTCCTACATAGGAGAAGGTTGCCCAGTAGACAAACATATGGTCAGGCTTATTCGGGATCATGATTCTAACATCGATTCCAGAAAGAGCGGCAATCCTGAGGGCGTCGAGCAGACTGGTGTCAGGAATGAAGTAGGGTGTCTGAATGTATATGGATTTTTTCGCTGAAGATATCATCCGAATATAGCCATTCTTGATCTGCTCCCATTCTGAATCAGGCCCGCTGGTAACGATCTGGACTCCTGCATTACCTTGAAATTTTGCCTCGGGAAAATAGCGGTGCTGTAAATAGATATCCCTAGAGTCCGAAGCCTGATTCCAGTCCAAGATGAACCTGGTTTGCATGGCAAGAACAGCGCTGCCGTCAATTCTTAGATGAGTATCCCGCCAATAACCGAATTTCGGATTGAGCCCAAGATATTCATCTCCTACGTTAAAGCCGCCGACATAGCCGATCACACCGTCGATAATTACAAGTTTCCGGTGATTTCGATAATTCAGCCGGGGGTTGATATAGGGAATACGGGAAGGAAAGAAGACCTCCACTTCTCCACCAGCTTTGATCAAATCACGAAAGAATCTTTTGTTCAATGTCCTTGAGCCCATTTCATCATATAGAACACGGACTTTTAACCCCTGCTTGGCTTTTTCGGTGAGAGCACTCACGATTTTTTTCCCAAGGTTATCTTTTCGCAATATGTAATATTGAAAATGAATATGGTTTTTAGCCTCCCAAATATCTTTTAAAAGTGCTTCAAACTTATCTTCGCCATGAGTGAAAACCTTTATATCGTTATCCTGGGTAAGGACAGCTTCGTTATTGATCAGGTGCATATAAATCAATTCTCTATTCGAACTGATTGTGCTGTCCTTAAAGGGAAAATGCTCACTTTCAATCTCATTTACCTGCTTGGCAATCAGTTCCTCAATTCCAATTTTTTGAATGTCATCCCACTGAAATAATCTTTTTCGTGTCAAATTCTGCCCGAAGATCAGATACATGATAAAACCAAGCAGCGGTATAAAAAGCAATACCATAAGCCAGGCCCAGGTGGCACCGGCATCACGCCGTTCTAGAAAAACAACAACGGACGCAAAGGCGATGTTCAAAACGACAAGGACCGTAAGAAAAACACTAAGGATATCCATAAAAGTTCCCCTCTGAATAAATGAAATAAGTGCAGTTGCGAATTTTCTATTCTGTTAGTCATTTTATCATAACGGGACAAGTTATACCGTTTCCTTCCATGCGAAATTTATTAAAGTGGCCCTGTGTCATTTTTAACATCTCAAACAGGCAGATAACATACAGTAAGCACTTCCCTCATATGATTGTAAAAGCAGTCCCTATCGACTGTTATTCATTATCATCATTTTTATAAGGGAGGGAAGGAAATGACCAGTTTGACGCTTCTTGCTAATATAGCTGCATTTCTCGTTATTGCGGGAGTCCTATTTTATATGCAGAGAAAACACCTGTCATTCTCCAAAAGAGTTTTCGCAGCTCTGGGACTCGGTATTGTATTTGGATTTATTCTTCAATGGCTGTATGGGCCGGCCGATGAGACTCTGGCCCGTTCCATCGATTGGTATAATATTGTCGGTATAGGATACATCAAGCTTTTGCAAATGGTTGTCATGCCTCTTGTCTTTGTCTCGATTCTTTCTGCATTTACCAAGCTGAAGCTCGGAAACAACCTCGGAAAAATAGCCCTTCTGATCATCGGTTTATTAGTAGGAACAACTGCTATCGCCGCAGTCGTAGGGATTGCCGCAGCACAAGGGTTTGGTTTGGAAGCGATACAAATTGAACAAGGTGAGGCGGAAACTTCTAGAGGTCTTGCTCTTGAAGAACGATCCACTGCAATGGAAAACCAAAGTTACCCGCAAAGAATTCTTGAACTTTTCCCGGCCAATCCATTCCTTGATTTTACAGGAGAACGGGCCACCTCCACGATAGCGGTTGTCATATTTGCTGCTTTCATAGGAGTTGCCTATCTGGGTGTCTACCGCAAAGACAAGGAAACGGCTGATTTCTTCAAAAAAATCATAGATTCCATCTATGCCATTGTTATGAGAGTGGTGACACTGGTTCTTCGATTAACTCCATATGGGGTCTTTGCGATTATGGCGAAAACGGTGGCAACGAGCGACTTTGATGCCATTTTAAAGCTCGGAAAGTTTGTTGGTGCCTCTTACGCAGCCTTGATAGTCATGCTGGCAATTCACTTGATTATGCTGACATTGGCCGGGTTGAATCCGCTGACCTACTTGAAAAAAGCGTTCCCGGTTCTGACATTTGCCTTTACTTCCCGTTCTAGTGCCGGCACGCTTCCATTGACCATTAATGCTCAAACAAAACATATGGGAGTTTCAGAGGGAATCGCAAACTTCTCCGGCTCGTTTGGATTGTCAATCGGACAAAACGGCTGTGCGGGAATCTACCCGGCTATGCTTGCTGTTATGATTGCGCCGACTGTAGGAATCAATCCGATGACACCTTCCTTTATCTTTACATTGATTGTAATCGTAGCGATCAGTTCATTTGGTGTAGCGGGAGTAGGAGGCGGCGCAACCTTTGCGGCTATCCTCGTCCTCTCCGCCATGGACCTCCCAATCGCACTGGCAGGACTGTTGATTTCCATTGAACCTTTGATCGATATGGGACGGACGGCGGTCAACGTCAGCGGGGCGATGACCTCGGGGCTGATTACAAGCAAAGTGACGGATGAATTAGATCAGGAAGTGTACGATAATCCCAATGTTATAGAAGGGTAGAATAGAGAAAAGACCTGTCCAGCTCTGTTGGATGGGTCTTTTTATACTATTTTCTTAAAGATATGATAATCGTTTTTGGGTTCTCTTTCTTTTAGGTCGAAGAGGTCTCAAGAGCCCTCGTAGAGTCCAATTCACCTGAAGTGGGCTCTCTAGGAGGGAGCCGTACACCGAAATAGGAAACCACAACCTTATTTAAAAGCAAAAAGTTTACGTGAGCAGCCTTTGTAGAAGGCTGTTTTCTAAAAGATTGTGGTGATTACACCCCTATTTCGAGAGCTTTGATTGGAGTGGAAGGCGTACGACCTCCTGCGGGACTAGCGGGCAGGTGAGACCCCGCAGGCGAAGCCGAGGAGGCTCACCGCACGCCCCGCGGAGTCGGACGCCTGGAGCGGAAATCCACTTCCTTTCAAGTAGTAACAATATTTACGAAAAGAGCCTTGTAGAAAAAGACATTAAATTTACATTAACGTAAGCAGGAATCCCTTGATTAATGACGAATTTGGTAATTGAAAGGGCAGGTGATATGGGATGACCGTCATCTATATGATAAGGCATGCACATTCAGTCTTTAACTTGGAAGAGGAAGAAACAAGGGGTTTATCACTGCAAGGGACGGCCGACGCAGAGCGGGTAAAAGAAGCCCTCAAGTCAGAGGAGATCCATGCTGTCTATTCCAGTTCCTATACGAGAGCAATTCAGACTGTACAAGGATTGGCTGATGACCGGCTGCTCATGACACAAGTGGACGAGCGCTTTCGTGAGAGAGACCTGGCTGCAAAGGATTATGTAATAGAAAATCCAATGGATGCTATGCGGAAAGTTTTTGAAAATCCTGATCTTTGTCTGCCAGGAGGAGAAACCAATAATGAAGTGAAGACCAGAGGGACTGAGGCTTTAAAGGAAGTGTTGGAAAAGCATGAGGGCCAAAATGTTGCGATTGGTATTCATGGACATATTATGACCATTATTATGGGGGCACTGGAACCAAGTTACGGAACCTTTGATTTTTGGGAGAGCACGACAAAACCCGATATTTATAAACTCGAAATGGATGGAAACAAACTTAAGAGGGTAACACGTCTATGGGATTCCCCAGCTCTAGAGAAAAGTGTATGAGCAGGACAATCAAGGTTCAGTGGGGAAGCGATCTTGTAGAATTGACATGGAAAACCTGTGTTCAAATGCCTCCCCTTGAAAGAATCACAAGTGTTCATGGGTGTTGTTTCGAAAATGGAAAAGTCCTCCTTGTCCATATAGCAGGAAGAGGATTCACTTTTCCAGGTGGTCATGTGGAAACAGGAGAAACCCCGGAAGAAGCCTTACATAGAGAATTGATCGAGGAGGGAAGTGTAAAGGGGAAAGCTGCCATGATTGGTATGATTGAAGTCAGCCATGAAAATAATCCCGGTTTTAATACAAAAGGAAAGTACCCTTTGATTGGGTACCAGGTGTTCTATCGTATGGATATTGAAGAAGTTCTTCCATTTTTAAGGAATAACGAATCGACTTGCCGTATATGGGTGGAACCTTCTCAGATTCCTTATGTAATGAACGATCATGAATTGGCAGCCGCGGCTTTAGAAGAGGCGGTCAAAGCTAAATTAAACACCGTAATTTAATACAAGCAGCAGGACGCAGGTAATCATTGTAATTCCGATCATCATGTAGAGGAAATCGACAAAGTTATCAAGAAGAGCAGTCTTTTGCTTCTCGCGCCGGTAGCTGCGTGGAGCACGCCGTGGTTGTTTTGCAGAACGCATGGATTTGCCTCCTTTATATCAATCTTTTATGAAGAGATTCGACAAAAAGTCGTAAAATCCTTCCTGTAAATGAAAAAACAACCATACATACGTCGGGAAATCCTAGGCCAAGAAAATACAGATTGCCAACTCGCTTAAATGAAAGGCTTTGTTATTCAATGGTGTTGTTATTTAAAAGCTGTTATCGCAAAGATTGTGGCTGTTTAAAATTAAAGGATTTCACGGCTCCGCGGGGCGGGCGGTGAGCCTCCTCGGCTTCATAAAAAGAGGAAGCGGCCGTTCAGCACCGTACGGATTGTAGGGCTCCTGCATGAGATAAAGGAATCACGAAGAGCGATAGCGATTCGATGATGACTTATCGCAAGGAAGGCGACCGAAATCCGCTAGGTGCTGGCCGCTGGAGCTGGCTTCGCCTGTTGGGTTACGTTCCAGTGGGTACGTAACCCTGGTCTCACCTGTCCCGCTAGTCTCGCAGGAGGCCGCACGCCTTCCGCTACAATCCCCCTACTTAAAAGGCGAGGAGGGGTATATAGCATTCAAAATGCAACAATCCACTAGAAAAGAGCCTTTTATAATCGGCGAGTTGATTGGAGTCTCCGAACATCAAGAGTATAATTCAGCGTATTCATTTTTAAAAAACAACAATGTTCTTTAACAGAGCCAAATGAAAAAGAATTTAAATCCGTGGGGCAAATTTAACTTTGAAATAGGAAAGCTTTTGATGGGTTAAGAGGATTGAGCGATTCGTGAATTTCTCAATTTGAACCGCCACCTAATTTCAATCAGCAATTCTTTGCTGTCATATCTAAAGAAAAAACGCCCGTTGAATACGGACGTTTAGATGATTAATGAAGGTGATCTTTTTCGAAATCTCACTAAGGGCAGCCGCGGCTTTTTGGTCGGACTGCTGTTGAACTGCCAAGTCACGTTTTCTACAACAGGCAAGCGGCGTGCTTGGTGCTGCGACATTAAGGCTGCAGCTTCATCCACTGAGGCGTCTGGAGAAATAGTGACTACGTTGTTTGACATTACGGCTTGAATTGTTCCTGCTGTCTCATTATGTGACAACCCCCTGACAACAAGATCACGGTCCGTCACCATACCAACAACCTGTCCGTTTTGGACAACTGGAAGTGCTCCAACACCTAACGAACTCATTTTATCGGCAGCTGATTGAAATGAGTCTTCTGCAGAACAGGCCGCTGCCTGTGCGGTCATTACATCGCGTACTCAATGTCTGATTCACCCTGGAAGATATATTGGTAAGTACATAGTTAGAATGTAGTAGTATCAAGGATTTATACTTTAAAGTCAATCCAGATTTCCGAGTTACGAATCATAATGATAGGGCTCATCTGAAGGGGTATTTCTCTGAAGCAGAATCACGATAAAGGGAAGTAGAAGTATCACTGCAAAAATGAGTGAGAGAATCAATACAGTAGATCCTGGACTAATTTGTTTGCGGTAGTCATCTTTATGGTCGGCAATAAATTGCTGTGATTCTGCGTTCCCGATAACCGAGTCATTTTCAAGCAGTACCTCATTATCCAAACTGTAATAAAATATTTCCTGCTTATTGAATCGGAAAATAGTATCACGCTCATTCTTGTATTTCACAAATACCATCTTTACTTTCTGCTTTTCCACTTCTTCTTCATTCACCTTTACCTCCAAGGTTAGGTCTGTGAAATCTATTACACCGGCAGAACCTTTTTGATAATAGGGATCCACCTTTTGCAGCTTCTCATCGATGCTTTTGATAATCGGATCATCTGCAAACACAGCGGTGAGCGGCATGAAAAGGGCAAGGAAGGTAAATGCAGACCATATAAAGATTACAAGCAGCTTTCTCAAAATATTTTCTCCTCCCCAAGCTTTTAATACATATATATGCCGAGGGGATATAATTAGGACAAAAACAAACAGAGCCGCCTTTAAGACAGCTCTGTTTATCAGTCAACTCCTTATCTTTGAATGAACATTTGCGTCCAGTAGGTCCCGTAGGATCCACCTTTAACATATCCGACTCCTATATGAGTATAGCTAGGTGTCAGGATATTCTTCCTGTGGCCGGGACTTTCCATCCAGGCTTTCACTACAGCCTCTGCGCTTGGCTGGCCAGCAGCAATGTTTTCTGCAGCGGAACGATAGTCAATGTTGAAGCTTTTAATCATTGAAAATGGAGAACCATACGTTGGGCTCGTATGTGAAAAATAACCTTTATCTCTCATGTCTGCTGATTTGTAGCGAGCTACCCTTGAAAGCTGCCAGTCTGTACGAAGAGGTGAAAGGCCGTTCTTGGCACGTTCGGCATTCGTAAGCCTGATGACTTCCCCTTCAATTCCTTTAACGGCATCTTTATTAGGAATGGAAATTTTCTGACCAGGGTAAATCAGATCAGGATTTTGAAGTTGAGTGTTGGCATTGATGATTTCAGAAAGTCCAATTTTGTACTTCTTGGAAATTTCCCAAAGGGTATCTCCTTTCTTAACATAATAGACATCAGCTGCGTGAGAGATAGTCGGAGCAATCAACCCAAAAGCAAAGGACAACAGGACGACAATGGAAAGAATTTTAGTTTTCATGATACTTATAATGTCTAATCCTTCACTTTTTATGTAAACTTTTTTAGAAAAATGTTGTGTTTAAGCAATGTGATTGAAAGAGCACACTTAGAGTCAAAATATAAATGTTAGCAAGATAAATAAAAGTTAAAAAATATTCAAAAAAAGGTTAAAAAGGTTCTGAAGTGGTATTATAAAATGGAATTAAAAGTTTCGGAAAAAGTGAAACCAATTCTGGGTTCAGTCGTATTATCAGAAGAGACAATTTTATGAGAGGGTGTACACAGTGGCAAACGAAAATGAACGGATGAAGAAAATCGTTTCGAAGCTCTCGAAAGTCGGTGTTAACATTACAAAGACAAAATCCAGGATGGAAGTCTTTCAATCACTGAAAAGTCTGCAGCCTTTGCCAAAAACATTGTCACATGATTCATAAAAATGAAATGTGGGACAGACATAATCAATCCTTTCTTCCGATATAATCATATTAGGAAGGGGAGGGGAAAATATGCCTGAATCCATGTTTGATGTAGAGGCTCTCAAAGGGATCAGACGCAAGGCAGATGAACTTTCATACCAATGTATGAACAGAAAGCTGGCGAATGATCCACAAGCGCTTAAACTGGCATTGGATAACATATGCCGTGCCCTCGGAACATTTGCAGAGGTGGAAATATCGAGGATTAAAAATGAAAACACAGCCTATGACCCGCAGTCTTATATCAAAGGCAGATTGGCCTTTGCTTACAAAGCTATGAAAACGATTCCCCAAGACGATTCGAATACAGCCTGATCCGCATCTAACTTTCTGTTAGGTGTTTTTTTATTGAGGAAAAGTGGTAATGGTAACAATAATAGAAGTCAAATCAGTTAGGGGCTGAAGTTAAATGAATCGGTATAAAAATGCTTTACTTATTTATAATGGAAAAGCAGGTCAGAATGACTTGGACGAAACCCTTGGAAATTGCATAGGTGAACTGTCATCATGCTGCGATGAATTGACATTGTACGGAACCAAAGATAAATCAGATGCAGAGCGGGTGTGCAGAGAGAAAGCCAGCAGCTATGAGCTTCTCATTATTCTCGGAGGAGATGGAACGGTTCATGAATGTATCAACGGATTGGCTGAACTGCCGACAAGGCCGAAAACAGCCATTCTTCCTGCCGGGACATGCAATGACTTCAGCCGTTCATTAAGAATTCCGCAAGATATCAAGCAGGCTGCGCAGCTCATCAAACATGGCGGAATTGAAGAAATTGATATCATCAAAGCCAATGACCGGTATTTTTCAAACTTCTGGGGAGTCGGCATCATTGCCGATGCTTCCAAAAATGTTAATGAGGCGGTGAAAGGGGTATTTGGCAGACTGAGCTATTATCTGAGTGCGTTTCAAACCTTACAGGAAGCGAAAGTGTTTACCTTTCAAGCTGAAATTGATGGACAGGCTGTTGAAGAAGAAGCTGTCATGGTATTTGTTGCAAATGGACGGTTCATTGGCACCAGCGAACTTCCTTTGCCGCCTCAGAAGTATAATGATGGTGTTGTCGATATCTTTGTCATTAAAGAAGCTGGATTCAAGCTGTTGAAAGAGCTCTTGGCCGCCAAAGGTACCGGAAAGTTAAATGAAAAGAGTGGAGATATCCTGCATTTTCAAGCACGAAATGCAACTATAACCACTTCTCCGGTTCAAAATATCGATATGGACGGAGAAGTATATACGGAAACTCCGGTCAAAATGGAAGTAATGAAGCACCATATCCCCTTCATTGTTGGCGAAGAAGAAAGAATAGAAATGGCAGATTGATCTTTAAGCGGTTTAGTTCAGGGCAAGGATGCTCAAAAGATCCCCTGAATTGAATTGCTTTTTAACGTGGATTTCAAGCTGGCTTTCAGAGGATAAAATATGAATAGAAAATTATCTCTAATGATGATAATATATGGTAGGACATCGAACTAATTTTTAAAGTTAAAAGTTTAGAAGTATAAAGGAGACCATAGAATGTGGGAATGGAAAAATATATATAGAGGAATGATTATGGGGGCGAGTGATGTGATTCCTGGTGTAAGCGGTGGAACAATCGCTGTCATGCTTGGAATTTATGATCGATTGATCGCAGCTATCAACGGTATTTTCAGTAAAGACTGGAAAACACACTTAAGGTTTTTGATTCCCCTTGGGTTAGGGGTCGTGACAGCCATTCTTTTGCTGGCCAGGCTGATTGAGTGGCTCTTTGAACACTATCCTGCCCCAACACAATTTTTATTCATGGGATTGATCATTGGAGTAATCCCTTATCTTGCAAAAAAATCAGAGATGAAATATAACTTTAAGCCGTTTCACTATGTGCTGCTGGTGATTGGAGCTGTTATTGTAGCCTCCATGGTATTCTTCAAATCAGAAGAAACCGCAGTGATCCAGGAATTGACGGCCGGAACGTATGCCATGTTGTTTTTCTCAGGTTTCATTGCAAGCGCCGCAATGATTCTGCCGGGCATCAGCGGTTCCTTCATCCTGCTGATCATCGGTGTGTATTCAACTGTTATCAGTGGTATTTCCAATCTTCAACTTGACATCATCTTCGTCGTCGGACTTGGAATCCTTTTCGGTATTCTGCTTATGAGCAGGGTAATTAAGTTTTTCCTGGAAAGGTATTCATCGGCGACCTATGCTCTAATCATAGGACTCGTAATTGGGTCCATCGTTGTCATTTACCCGGGAATTCCTGAAGCAACGGGTCTTATTGTGGCGAGTATTATTACATTCCTCGTTGGGCTGTTTTTTGCGAGAGTGTTAGGCCGAATTGAATATTCATAGAAAAACCTCTATCTACAGTCCTATTTTGCAAGCGTTCAATACTTGCAACTGGGACTGTTTTTAAATTAGCATCTCTGAAGCAAGGAGTGAGCCTTTTCCCTTGTGGAATTTGGATATCAATAAATAAAAAACAGGATTCCTTTTACGGATTCCTGTTTTTTTATTCATTCACTTCTTAAGTTGATCTAACCTGTGATTAGCAGAATAATTTCTCGGGAAATATCGACATTTTACATTTGCTTTGGAGCTTTAATACCAAGAAGACTTAACCCGTCATATAGGATATCGGTAACAGATTTCACCAGTAAAAGCCGTGAAGTTAATTCACCATTTTCCTCCAGGATTCTAGTTTTTCCGTAATACTTATTAAAAGCTTTGCTGACTGACAGAATATATTTAGCGACTATAGATGGCGAGTAATTCTTATATGCTTCTTTAGTTACCTCAGGGTATTTGTTGAGAAGTTTGATCAGTTCCCAGCTTTCCCGATCTTCCAGGCCGTCAAATTTCTTCTGTTCTTGTGAGCCGGCTTTTCTCAACAGTGATTGAGCTCTTGCATGAGTGTATTGAACATAAGGACCTGTCTCACCCTCGAATGTAAGCATATCCTCTAAGGAAAACTCCACATCGTTCATCCGGTCATTTTTGAGGTCATGAAAAATGACCGCGCCGGTACCGACCGCACGTGCCGTTTCATCGGCATTTTCGAGACCGGGATTTTTCTCCTTAATGTTGCTTAGTGCCATGTCGATGGCTTCCTTGAGGACTTCTTCAAGAAGTGTGACTCTTCCTTTTCTCGTCGACATCTTTTTTCCGCCTTGAAGGAACAAGCCGAACGGTACATGAATCATCTTTTCAGCCCATGGCATTTCAAGTTTATTCAGTACAGCAAACAACTGGCGGAAGTGAATTGTCTGCTCCTGGCCGACTACATAAAGAGCGTGGGAGAAATTATAGGTCTTTTTTCTGTATAGGGCGGCTGCTATATCCCGGGTTGCATAGAGAGTCGCTCCATCCGATTTTTTTATGAGAGAAGGAGGCAGGCCGTCATCGTCCAGCCGGACAACTTCTGCACCGTCGGATGTCTCGAGAAGCCCTTTCTCTTTGATCAGTTCCACAGCAGCTTCCATTTTGTCATTGTAAAAAGATTCACCATGGTAGGAGTCAAAGGAGACACCCAGCAGGCTGTAGATTTCTTGGAAGGCAGATAGAGATTCATCCTTGAACCAGGTCCACAGCTCGACCGTCTCGGGGTCGCCATCTTCCAGCTGTTTGAACGCTTTTCTTCCTTGATCATTGAGAGAAGGGTCGAATTCCGCTTCTTCATGGAATTTTTTATAAAGACTGAAAAGCTCAGGAATCGGGTTCTCTTTAACCTTATTCTCATCTCCCCATTTCTTGTAAGCGGTGATCAACTTTCCAAATTGGGTACCCCAGTCACCGATATAATTGATTTTGACCGTTTCATAACCGCATTTTTCTGCAAGTAATGCAATGGAGTTGCCGATGACGGTGGAACGCAGGTGACCCATCGAGAATGGCTTTGCGATATTGGGAGACGACATGTCGATGGTGATGACCTTGTTCTTGCCGAAGGAGTGTCTGCCAAACTGGTCACCCTGATTCTGGATCTCCTTCATGATTTCGGCTCCGGTCTTCTTGCCGTTGAAAAAAATGTTCACATAAGGTCCAGCAGCTTCTGCCTTCAATAGGAAAGAGCTGTTAAGGGATTGTGCTAAACTGCCTGCGATTGCTGCAGGAGACTGCTTTTTCTTTTTCGCCAGTTGAAAACAAGGAAACGAAAGGTCTCCCTGATTTGAAAACTTCGGAGTTTCAATGACGGCTTTGATTTCTTCATGGCACATGTCGTCGCCTAGGTGCTTTTCCAGCAGCCCGGCATAAAAGTCGTATAAATTCAATGTTTCCACCTCCGGAAATAGTGAGTGTTGGATGACATGAGAGCTTTCGAGGATACAAAAAAACCCGTCTCTAAAATAGAGACGGGTTTCCCGCGGTACCACTCTTCTTCCCCAAACAGGGCAGCTCATCAGATAACGGGATGTACCCGGCATACCCTACTTCTTGGTTCGGATATGCTTCTCCAAAGTGCGCTTCATTTCAAGGGGAACACCGGGCTCCCACCATCCCCGGTTCTCTGAATTTCTGGCCTCAAAACTACTCTCTTTGTCATCGAACTTATTATTATTGTAGTGTATTATACACTCATCCTTTGGGAAAGGAAACCTTGGAAAAGAAGATTTTAAGAATCATCTGAAGAAAACATGTAAGTTTTATGATAAAACCTCATACTGAACACCAAGCCGAGAGCGAGCATGTTCCCCATTAAGGCACTTCCTCCATAGCTGATGAACGGAAGGGGGATACCCGTAATCGGCAGGAGCTGAATTGTCATACCGATATTTTGGAATACGTGAAAAGTGATCATACTGATGACACCCGCACATACATAGGCACTGAAAGGCTCTTTAATATCAAGGGCCGTTTTCGTCAAATGATAGATTAGCAGGAAGAACAAACTGATGACGATACTCGCACCGATGAACCCGAACTCCTCACCAATAACACTGAAGATGAAATCAGTATGGTTTTCAGGAATATACACCTGTTTATCCTGATAGCCTTTCCCGAATACCTGTCCGGATCCGATGGCTTTCAAAGAGTTGACCAAGTGGTAACCTTCTTGTTTTTGATAATTGTAAGGATCGAGCCATGAATAGATCCGGCCGAACTGATAGGGCTGAACACCAAGGTATTTCTCCAAAACTTGCGGAGCATATATAACAAGTGCCAGTATTGCAGCTCCAAGTGCAGCAGCACCTGAAAAAATAGGGACAATTAATTTCCATGTAACCCCAGAAACAAGAATCAATCCGCTGACAATTGCGATAATTACGAGTGAGGTCCCTAAATCGGGCTGCTGCATGATTAATCCAAGTGGAAAAAGTGCAACAACTCCAATTTTCACAAGTAAAATGAAATCGGTTTTTACCGTTTTCTTAGGATTATTCTCATGGTGGGTACTGATTACCCTGGCGAGGGCAAGGATTAAAAAGGTCTTCATGAATTCTGAAGGCTGAATCGATCCGAGCCCTGGCAGTTCAAACCAGCTTTTCGCACCATTCCTGACAGGAGCAATGTTCGAAGGAGCAACAATCAATAAAGCGAGTAAAAACAGCCCGAAGCCATAAGCATACCAGGCCAGCCTTTTATATTGGTCAGGGTCGAACAATAAAGCAAATCCAATAATGATAAATCCGACTATATACCAACGGGCCTGCAGAAACACAAAGTTATAGCCTGCATACTGCCCGGTTGTCTGAGCGCTGCTGATGGCGATGACACTGACAATGAAAAAGAGAAACAGTAAAAAAATTAAACCCCAATCGATTTTATCTGAAAAACGCTGGCGGGTTTCCATTTGCATTCACCTAAATTTCTAATTGAATTCTATAATACAGTTTAATGTAAGAGCGGGAAATATGAAAATATTTTCGGTCAGTTAATTTTTGGGTGCAGGGCAGAGGGGGATCCCAATGCTGATTTGACTTACCGCGCTCACAAAGAGAATAAAATAAAGCTGCGGCTTTTGCGAACAATTCCATATTAACTCTATCAAAGATGCTTTACATGAACAATGATCAGTTAGCATGAAATTTGTCTTTGTTTCTATTACCCTAAAAATTATTTTTAAAGCTTTGTGCAGGCAATGGAGAAAGCAATTGGGGATTCTTCTTTGCGAATAGCTAAAATACTTAAGGCGGTCCGTTCTCTAACGGAATGCACCCTCTCAATGGCCTGTAAATTATTATCTAAAGGAAATGGACATCTCAATGGCCCGCAAAGTCACCATCCGCCAAACATCACTCACATTAAAGAGTTAATAAAAAACGAAGCAATCCCAAAGTAAATCAGGAGAGACAGGATATCATTGATGGTCGTAATCAGGGGTCCAGAGGCAACGGCTGGATCCACATTGAATTTGTATAAAATCAATGGAATTACTGTACCGGCCATTGTCCCGATAATCAACGTAAGCAAAAGAGAGGCACCCACAACAAAGCCGAGGATGAAACTTCCCTGCCAAACATAGGCTATCGCCGCAATCAAGAGAGAACAAGTGATGCCGATAATCAAGGCAACCCCGAATTCCCTGCCAATCAACTTCACAACCATTTTCGTATCAATATCCCGAGAAGCGAGCCCGCGTACCACTACTGCCAAGGATTGTGTCCCGGTGTTTCCGGTCATTCCCGCAATCATGGGCATGAAGAAGGCGAGAGCTACAGCCTTTGATAGCGTCTCTTCAAAAGAGGCGATGATGCTGCCGGAAACCAGGCCAATAAACAGAAGCAGGATTAGCCATGGTAATCTCCGGTATGCAGCAACATGAGATTTTGTGTCAAAATCGATGGCTTTACCGGAAGCTGATAATTTTTCAATATCTTCATTCGCTTCCTGGATAACCACGTCGATGATGTCATCAAATGTAATGATTCCTTTCAATACTCCATTTTCATCAATGACTGGGATTGCGAGAAAGTCATATCGTTCAATCAGCCGGGCAGCTTCTTCCTGGTCAGTTTCCAGGCCTGTTGAAATGACACGGGTGTACATGATGTCTTTGATCATGTGTTCCGCCTCGGCCAGAAGTAAATCTCGGTAGGATACAACGCCAACCAGTTTCCGATCTTCATCTACCACATACAAGTAGTTAATCGTTTCCGCGAAATCTGCGAATGATTTTAATTTTTCAACTGCTTCCCTTATAGAATAATCGTTACGGATCCAGACAAACCGATTTGTCATCAAGCGGCCCGCCGTTTCCGGAGGATAATTCATCATATCCTGTACAATCGAGGATTCCTCTTCTGTCATGCTCGATAGAAATTGCTCAACCCTCGCAGGTGACATGTTATCAAGCAGGGAGGCGATATCATCATTGTCCATGTCGTCAAGGACCTTGCCGAATCTCTCTTTTCCTACTTTTTGGAGAGCTGCAAACTGTTCTTCAGATGAAAGTTCCTGAATCATATCCGCCAAAACGGGTATGGTTAATTGAAGGAGAAATCGAGTCTGATGCTTTTCCGGCAGGCTGGAATAGAGAGAAGCCATATCGTAAGGCTGAAGTTCTTCAAATATTAGCTGCAGGTCAGCTTTTTTGCCATCTGCAAGAGCTTTGATTGTCAGCAGTGTCAGCTGGTCTTGAGGCAGCGTTTTATACATGATTCGCCCTCTTTTCAGGTTAGATTACATTTTCTATTATAATTCTACAGGAAAACTTTAAAATGTAATGATAATAAAATATTATTTCCGTCAATATTTGATAAAATTAACTTTATTAACTTGGATTCCAGAATAAGGGAAGTGGTACAACTGAAACAGAACGGCAATTTCAAAGACGTCATCTACGTACACCAAAATGAAGCACTCAATTATGTGATGTCTTACGGACTGGAGTTCCGTGATTTTTCACAGAACCTGCCTCAGCCGCTCAATCATCTGCTGATGGTCAAGCACCAGTTTGATCATGGCTCTTTCAATATGAATACGATGATGGAATATACAAATAAGAAAGAGGTTAGTAAGTTAGCCGGAGATAATATACACAATTACGGAGATTTCTGCTGGATCGACTTTGAAGAAGTGGACGGCCTAGACCAGCTTAGCGGGCAGGAACTTGCTGAAATTCTTTATTTAGGACATACCAAGCAAAGCCTCAACTCGCCTTTTTATTCAAAACTGAACAACCGTTTTGTTTATCTTGCCCATGATGATGGATGGTTCAATAAAATTTATTACCGTTATACAAATGACTTTTACAGCATGTTAGGTAATGCCATCCCCGGCAAACTTCTGCACCAAAAGGGAGACAAGTCGCTTAAGCGCCTCCTGCCAAATCAAAAGATCACCAGTCTTCCGCCGATTCCGAAAGAAGTAATATACTCTCTGAAGGATAAGGTTAAAGAGGGAGTGGCCATCTCGATTGAAAAAACGATCAAAGGCAGAGGCAGCATCAAGGTTCCGATATGGGTGATGGGTGATTACTTGCATATGGACTCGATGTATGAAGACTATCAGATGCGCTCTTCCAAGCAGCCCTACGCCTACCTTGTCTTTGACAAAAAAGCCAAAGAGTGGAGTCTCTATATCAATTAAAAAAACCAGATTAAGCCCGGTGCTTAATCTGGTTTCTTTAATGCTTTAAAGCGCAAAAAGGGACAGTCCCTCTTCGTGCTTTAAAGGGTTAAAGCGCAGAGGCCAGCAAAATCTATACCAGGCTAAAAGGCTGTGAGTTCAGTCTAATCATGGCATCGAAATCTCGGGAGATAATGATACGATTTCAGTCTAATCATAGCATCGAAATCGAAATCACAGGAGAAAATGGTACGATTTCAGTCTAATCATGGCATCGAAATCGAAATCTCGGGAGATAATGGTATGATTTCAGTCTAATCATGGCATCGGTATCGAAATCTCGGGAGAAAATGGTACGATTTCAGTCTAATCATAGCATCGAAATCGAAATCACAGGAGAAAATGGTACGATTTCAGTCTAATCATGGCATCGAAATCGAAATCTCGGGAGATAATGGTATGATTTCATGCTAATCATAGCATCGAAATCGAAATCTCGGGATAAAATGATACGATTTCAGTCTAATCATGGCATCGAAATCGAAATCTCGGGAGAAAATGGTACGATTTCAGTCTAATCATGGCATCGAAATCGAAATCTCAGGAGATAATGATACGATTTCAGGCTAATCATGGCATCGAAATCGAAATCTCAGGAGATAATGGAACGATTTCAGTCTAATCATGGCATCGAAATCGAAATCTCGGGATAAAATGATACGATTTCAGTCTAATCATGGCATCGAAATCGATATCTCAAGAGAAAATGGTATGATTTCAAGCAAATCGTGCCACTACAATTCAATTCGCATCCGATAATCGAGATTTAAGCCGGATAAAAATCTAAACCCTCAAAAATTCCGGTTTCTTCTCTTCCCATTCCTCACGAAGAATACCCATTCTGATCGAGTCATAGTACACTCCGTTGTAATATCGGCATTTTCTTAACCTTCCTTCAAGAATCATGCCGACTTTCTCTGCGGCCTTCATCATCCGCTCATTACCAGACCAGGTCGTAATGCCGACCCGGGGAATATCGAGAGTTTGAAAAAGATGTTCCACCCACATCGCCAATGCTTCTGTGCCATACCCGCCATTCCAGTATTCAGGGCGATATATCCCGATTCCGACTTCCAGCCACTTGGTATCTTGGTTTTCCCAGTAGTAATTGACGGTACCGATGATGATGTCATCGACCATAATCACCATTCTCTGATTGTCTCTTCCGTCTTTAATCTTTTTAGCCGTCCCTTTAATGTAAGATTTATAGTTAGGCCTGCTGAAAGGAAAATAAGGTGCATCCCAGTTTTTCCATTCCGGAAGAGTCCCATCTTCACCGTAAATTAGCTTGAATAACTCCGGAAGGTCTTCCGGCTCTACCATTCTCAATGTCACTTTTGGTCCTTGAATGATCATTCTATCTCTCCTAGTAAGTATAATCAGAAAATTTATTCTAAATATATTTAATCATACCTGGCTCCGTCTCTCTAGAAAAGGGCATTATAGAAAGTCTGTTAAGCTTTGAAAGTGATAGTGAAAAAGGATCATGATAAGAGTTAGACCAATTGAAAAACTACTTGTGTGCGAGGTTGCTGAATCTAGAAACATAGATTAGAAAAAGTTCCACCTCATGTATGGAATAGCTCTATTTAGATACATGAGTTGCTGAAAAAACGGGCAAATATGTAAATGTCCTTAACTTCGTACATAACCTGCAGAAAAGAGTTCATCTCATGTTCAAAGTTTCCTCAACTAGATACATAACTTAGAATAGGGCCCATCTCATGTACATAGTGCCCTCGACTAGATACATGACTGCAGAAAAAGGCACACCTCATGTGCAAAGTGCTCTTGACTAGATACATAACTTGCAAAAAAAGGCACACCTCATGTGCAAAGTCCCCTCGACTAGATACATGACTTGCAGAAAAAGACTCCTCTCATGTACAAAGCGTCCCCAACTAAAAACAAAACCTGCAGAAAAAGCCCATCTCTTGTATAAAGCTGCCCCTTCTAACTACATGATTCGCTGAAAAAGTGCCCTCAACTAAATACATGACTCATCAAAAAAACAACACCTCATTGGTTGCAGTTCCACATTAAACAAATGAGTTTTCTTCATTAAAAAAGTAGAAACCTTAAATTACAGAAAAATCTTACCAGTTTCAAGGTGACCTCAACCCTACAGGTGATACAGGCAGCTTCATATATATCACATTTTTACCTTCCAGCAAGAATACGTTAGGTAGTAACAAAATCATTAAGCTGGGATGGGATATCTTATGATTCAAGTAGCAGGGAGTCCGCTTCAGCAAGTTGGCTCGTTAAACCTGGGTAATATGGATGAGGAGATTGCTAAGAAAATGCTCGATGCAAAAGGCTCTTATGTGTATCCTTCCTTAAAGGATCTTTTATTTGAACTGAAAACCCGTGGAAATATTATAGAAAGTGCAAAGGAAATGAGCGAGAGTAAAGCGGTATTTACAACATTTCAGTATGCTGCGTGTAATCCTGCTTATTGGATGTTGACCGAAGCAGGCGGATTTAGGGTGAGGCCTGATGTGAGACCATCACAAGCAGTAGAGGATATCTACAGAAACAGTGCACTATATGCCTTTGAGTGCGCGACAGCGTGCGTGATTATCTTCTATCACGCTGTTCTGAAAAGCATCGGACCATCTGCCTTTGATTCTCTTTTTCAGGACATCTATTTATACAGCTGGCATGTCGATCCTGATCTTGGGCTTAACACTTTTTATGGTGATCATTATCTGCCGGGAGATGTTGTTTATTTTAACAATCCGGACTACAGCGCAGAAAATCCCTGGTACAGGGGGGTGAATGCGGTCGTGCTGGAAGACGGCCAGTTTTTTGGCCATGGTTTCGGGATAAGCTCTTCTGCAAAAATTATAGAATTTCTGAATGAGGTCAGAAATCCGGATAGCAATCAGCCAGCCTATTTGGCCAGTTTAGTGACCAGGTTGTCTTTTGCCAACTTAGGGCAATATGGAGCTGGACAGAGGGGCAGGAAATTCAAGCAGCACATCGTTGTGCACCATAACAAGGATTCATTATCCTGCATTCGCCATCTTGCTTACCTGAATAAAGGGCTGTTCACATAAGGCATTTACCCATTTTTAAGGTTGACGGGCTCATAATAGGAGCATGCGGAGTATGATAGTTAGTGATAAATATGCCCTATAAGGAAGTGACTAAGAATGTATGGAAATGTAAATGCAGCTCCTGTAATGGGGGCTAACGTCAATATGGCTCCTACAGCTGTTGCCCCGGCGTATACTGCGCCTGCTTATGGTTATTGTGAACCTGCTCCAGCCCGCGGGTATGGTGACTTCGTATTGATTGTCGTACTGTTCATCCTGTTGATCATCGTTGGTGCCTCCTTCGTCCCTAAGTGCTAATACAGCTTTCAAAAAAACCCTGTACAATTTATTTTGTACAGGGTTTTTTGGGTTAAGAACCCGTTATCTCGTGCTGGGCCTTTCTGCTTTTTAAAATAAATCAGGCGGTTTGTCTCTCCGGTTTTTTGGCGAGGAGGGAGAACGCGATTCCTATTGCAGGAAGTATTAGTGTCAACAGCAGGATTTCGGAATAACCGTTGAAAGTATCGTAGGCAAAACCGAATGGCAGCGGTCCAAAGGCTGAACCAAGTACCATTACGGTTGTCGCGGTTCCCTTGATGCGACCTAGGGCAGAACGTCCGTAGTAACTTGGCCAGATATAACTTAAGGCAATTCTTTCAAACCCTCCACTGATTCCCCAAAGCAAGCCGAACACAATCGCAAGCCACGGTGTTTTTGTAACGAATAAAAACAGAATGAAAATGATTTCTCCAATGAAAATACCAGCAAGTACATGATTTACCTTAACTTTATCCATTACCCTGCCGGCAAGCAGCGTGACCGGGAAGCCAACGAGAGCCATCAGACTAAGAACAAGTGCAGCAGATCCTGTGGAAAGACCATTCCACTTGAAAATAGAAATAAGGTGGAAAGTGATTCCCGTGTTTACTAATGCTGGAATACTGACACAGAACAAGAGCAGCCAAAAAGCTTTCGTCCTCACAGCCTCTTGGAATGTCCAATTATCCTCAAGGTCTTCCTCCTCTTCTTCCAGACTGTCAGCCCTAACCTGTCGTCCATCTGGAAGAAGGCCGATATCTTCAGGTTTATTGCGCACAAAGAATAAAGCAACTGGTGTAAAGACAACGAGAAGCAGCACCGCCCAGACGGTCCAGGTAAAGCTCCAGCTGTACTGAGCCACAAGCCAGGCGTTGATTGGCGGAATCGCTGCAGAACTTGCAAAGCCTCCAATCGCCATAAAACTTAAGGCTTTTCCTCGCTTCAAAATAAACCATTGCGGAACAAGAGTATTTGGAATTAACGTCATGGAGCCCTGTCCGAAAAGACGAAGTAAGAAGAAGCCAATGAACAGCATGGTAATATTTGTGACCATGCTGTTCAGCAGGCAGGCGAGGGCAAGGCCGATGGAGACAACCACAAACATACGTCTCTGCCCAAAACGGTCGATAAACCAGCCGACAAAAAACATACATAAACCTGAAAGCAAAGTCGCTGCAGAATAAACAGAGGAAACTTGAGAGCGGCTCCAGCCAAAATCTTCAATATATTTGTCTATGAAGACAGAAACAGAGTAAGTCTGGCCTGGTCCTGAAAAGAAAACAGCCAAACCGGCAATGGCCACAATGACCCAGCCGTAGTAAATCTTAGTATGTATAGGTGCATTTGAACTCATTATGAAAACCTCCTTTCAATAGGATAGCAAAATTAAAGGTCAACCTAGTAAGAATGTGACTTCTTTTCAGGGTGTTTTTTTGAACAAGTCAGATTAATCATAAAATTAGCTGGCCGCAGATACGAATCAGGTGATTATGAAACAATTATAGGGTGTTTCATAATGGCGGGGATTGCCATTAGAAATCCTTTAACACAGTAACGTGCTGAAAGGGGCAGTCTCTTACGGTGCGTTACTATTGTGCTTGCAGCCAGGAATAGCTTCAGCGCCATATTCTCATAATAAGCATGTTTGACGGGGTTCAGGGAGGGTATATTTTACATGCGCAGAAGAGTGGTAGCAGGACAGTCTTCGAGATACATACGTTAATAACATGAAATGATATTTCTTTCATAAAGGCTGTATTCGCATAATTTGTTGCTTTCGGAAAAATCCTCAGTGCCGGATTTTCCCCCTGGATACTAGGTTTTTTCTCTCTGAACAGAAACACCAGCTCTTTTCTTTCTCGCTTACAAGGACATTTCTGAAGAATTATGGCCTGTTTTTTCGGAATTCTATCGGAATAGCAACAAAGTTTACGAAAAGAGCCTTCATAAATAAAGAATTCACATATATACGAGGCTTGGAAGAGTGTTGATTCTTCAGAAAAAAGTCTATTTAACACCTATGCTGAAAGGAATGGCGGAAAGAATATACCAGCCGTAAGACTTATTTTGCTTTTCCTGCATAATCCTTCTTCCGCTTTTATGCGAAAGTGATAAAATAGAAACATCTTACTTCTTCATTGGAGGCTATACTATGAAAACGAAAATCTGTTTACTATACGGCGGCAAATCAGCGGAGCATGGGGTCTCATTGCAGACTGCCAAAGCTGTAATCGGCGCACTTGATAATGATAAATACGATATCTACCCAATTTATATTACGGAAGAGGGCCAGTGGGTTAAAGGGCCTCAGCTTCAAGGAACGGTCGAGAATGTAAAGGAACTGGCATTCTCAGAGGGCGAAGCGATTGCTCCCAATGCCTTGAACACAACTTTAAGCGCGTCAGAGGGCGGAGAGGGTACATTTGATGTGATTCTGCCGCTGCTTCATGGACCAAATGGTGAAGACGGCACTGTACAAGGGATGCTGGAACTTCTGAATCTTCCTTATGTCGGCAACGGTGTTCTGGCATCTGCAGCGGGAATGGATAAAGTCATCATGAAGAACTTGTATGCGCAGGCTGGGATTCCACAGGTGAATTATGTGTGGTACTTGAAGAAAACATGGGAAATCGATCCTGAAGCCGCGTATCTGGAAGTGGAAAAAGAACTGGGCTATCCTTGTTTTGTAAAACCGGCCAACCTTGGATCTTCTGTCGGTATCAGCAAGGCATCCTCACGTGAAGAACTTATTTCTGCATTCAAAGAAGCGTTTCAATTCGACCGCAAGATCATTATTGAACAAGGTGTTAAAGCAAGGGAAATCGAGCTGGGTGTACTCGGAAACGATGAACCGGAATGCTCTGTACCTGGTGAAATTTTGCCGAAAAAAGATTTTTATGACTACAAAGCGAAGTACGAGGATGGAGACACAGGTCTCGTCATTCCTGCTGAAATTTCCGAAGATGTGTATGAAGAGATGAAGCGCATCGCTGTCGATTCCTTTAAAGCATTGGATTGTTCAGGTTTGGTACGCGCAGATTTCTTTTTAACAGAAGACGGCCAGATATACATGAACGAAGTCAATACGATGCCTGGTTTCACGCCGTTCAGCATGTTTCCGCTCCTATGGAAACATAGCGGAGTCGAGTATCCTGAATTGATCGAGCGCCTTGTTCAGCTGGCAAAAGAGCGTCATGCCGAAAAGCAGAACATCAAACATACCATGTAAGACAAGGAGGGCTGACGATCTGCTGGTCAGCTCTCTTTCTTTATACATACTGCAGTAACAAAGTGGAGAAAAGAGCCTATACTGTATAACAAATAGCATGAACGGGGGAACTGTTGAAATGATCATTAAATCAATTAACGAATTAGCCAAGATGATTAAAGTAGAGAATGATATATCGGCTTTTGGGGATGTCACTTTTCAAGGGGTCTCAATTGATTCCAGGAAGATTGAAAAAGGCCATTTGTTTATCCCTTTCAAAGGAGAAAATGTGGACGGCCATAAGTTTGTGGAAGGAGCGATAGAAAGCGGAGCAAGTGCAGCGCTTTGGGAAAAAGATGTACCGAACCCGCCGGAGGGCGTTCCAATCATTATCGTTGAAAATGTCCTTGATGCTCTGCAGAACCTGGCAACCGCCTACCGCCATGAGCTTGGCATCAAAGTAGTAGGGATTACAGGCAGTAATGGAAAAACGACCACTAAAGATATGATGGCCAATCTGCTGAGCCTGAAATACAAAGTCCAAAAAACACAAGGAAATTATAACAGCCACATTGGTCTGCCCCTAACGATACTGGCTCTTGAAAAAGGCACTGAGGTTGCGGTTCTGGAAATGGGAATGAGCGGTTTCGGCCAAATCGAGGAGCTCTCGAACATTGCGCTTCCGGATGCGGCCATCATCACCAATATCGGAGAATCACACTTACAGGACCTCGGATCAAGAGAAGGGATTGCCAAAGCCAAACTAGAAATCATCAGTGGATTAAAGAAAGACGGTCTATTTGTCTACTACGGAGAAGAGCCTTTATTAACAGAAAGAATCGATAAGGAGTGGCCGTTCAAGGCAGAAACCTTTGGAAAAGGACAGCAGAACACGCTGTATCCAATCGAAATAAAAACAGCGGATACAGGAAGTGTTTTCCGTGTTAACGGCGATCCTCATACAGAAATCATGCTGCCGGTGCTTGGGGAGCATAACATAATGAATGCGCTTGCGGCTATGCTGGTCGCTAAAGAATTTGGTGTGAAATACAAAGAGATGCCAGAGGCTTTTCAACAGCTGAAGCTTACGCAGATGAGAATGGAAATGATAGAAGGAAAGCGCGGAGAGAAAATTTTAAATGATGCTTATAATGCCAGCCCGACATCAATGAGAGCAGCCATCTCTCTTCTGTCAGGCCTGCAGGGCTACAGTAAAAAAATCCTTGTTGCTGGCGATATGCTTGAGTTGGGACCGAATGAAGAGGCTTACCACTATGAAGTCGGCCTGGACATCCAACGTGGAGAAATTGACTGCGTCTTTACGTATGGAAGCCTTTCAAACCATCTGGCTAAAGGAGCAGCTGAAATGATAGGCGAAGAAAAAGTCTTTTCTTTTGAAAACAAACAAGATTTGACTGACAAGCTGAAGAGCTCTCTTCAAGGAGATGAAATTGTCCTTTTTAAAGCATCCCGAGGGATGAAGCTGGAAGAAGTCATCGAACAGCTTACAAAATAACCCGTTAAAGCATTGTTAAACTGGAAGGTGTATCGATTGAGACCTAGAAACGGTTTTTTAAGCAGGCAATCTTACTATATCGATAAATATCTCCGTAACTCACTCAGAGATGATATTTTCAAGTCGGCTTCATGTTCTTCTGCCGGGAGTTCACAATCTGAAAGCCAGGCGGCCTTCATGCCTGCTTTGTGTGCGGCAGCAATATCGTTTTCATAATGGTCTCCGACATAAAGACATTCTGAAGGGGATGTTTCGAGTAATTCGGCAGCCATTTTAAAAATCGCAGGGTCCGGCTTTTTGATGCCCGCCTCTTCAGAAATGATAATAGAGTCAAAATAAGCGCGTATACCAAGAGAGTTGATTGTATTATTTTGCATGTCTGTCATGCCGTTTGTTACCAGACCTACTTTAAATCCATTCTTTTTTAACAAATTCAGAAGGCTCGAAGCTCCGTCTATTTCCAGGCAGTGTGGATGAAAGCCTGTCTCATATTCATGAAGCAGTTCTTGGGGTGTCAACGGAAGGCTGAACTCATCCGATAGTGCGCTATAGACCTTGTCTTTCCAAACATATCCGTTACATTCCAATTCAATGAACCGGTCAATATAAGCATAAGGGATGGAAGAGTGGTGAATCTCGTTCAAACGCTGATGCTGCACTTTCAAAAATTGCAGGACAGAAGCGTCACGGTCATGTAGTGTTCTATCTAAATCGAACAAAATCGCTTTCATATGTAAACCTCCGTAATGATGATGATTATTTGAGTGTTCATGGGCTTCAGAAACAGAGTGGGGCAGGTAGTGTACGGGCTGCTATTGAAACACAAGACAGCTTTTAAATTGCTAAAACGTTGTTTATTATGGCGGGTTTACTATTGCTTTTCTGAAGGCAGGGGATTGGCGTCGTACCAATGGAGCGGAAAACAACTCCTCAATTTAAAGGAACAAAAATAAATTAAGCAACTATAAATATAATACATCGAAAACGGTGATAATGATGAATGGATGTTTAATTATACATGGTTTTACAGGAGGACCTTACGAAGTAGCCCCAATTGCACAATATCTGGAACAACATACAGAATGGAAGATCACTGTCCCGACTCTGCCTGGACACGGTGAGACGCTTGATTTGAGGGGCAAGAAGTCGGACGAGTGGATTGAACATGCCGAAAAAGAATTGCAGAGCCTTATGAAGGAATGTGAAGAAGTATATGTAATCGGTTTTTCGATGGGCGGTTTGATTGCAAGCTATCTTACGGTGAAATATCCCGTCAGCAAGCTGGTTCTATTGAGTGCGGCTGCTTACTACGTCAACCCGAAACAGCTTCTCTCAGACTTCAAGGAGATGATTCAGGATGTTTTCCGGGGCGAACTGACCAATAATGAGCTGTATTTAAGATATATGAAAAAAATAAAAGACACCCCACTTTCAGCAACGTACGAGTTTAGAAAAGTGGTTCTGATGACCAAGCCCCTGCTGAAAGACATTGAAGTTCCGGTTTTTATCGCCCAAGGAAAAAAAGATGGCATCGTCCCTCCGAAAAGTGCTGATTTCTTATACGAAGAAATTACATGTAAAGAAAAAGAAAGGTTCTTTTCGGATGAAGCGAAGCACCTTATCTGCCACAGTGACGACAGTGAAGAGTTGTTTAAAAAAGTGAAACGATTCCTTGTGAATTAAATAGAATAACAAGATAATTTCACTTTAATTGAAATTCTTTTCTATTAGTGGTAATATATCCATAACATTGTTCACATTTTTTTTGTGCAAACTCTTCTATAAGAAGAGTAATTTTTTTTTAGGGTAGTAATTGTCCCAAATACTTTGCCGATAAGGATAACACGGCTTTCACATTAAATATATTCTCGGTAAGATCCATGTCCCTGTGTTCAACGGAGCTTAGACTATAGCCGGGTTCTCTTTAGGAAAATGTAAACCATGTCAATACAATAAATACATCAATAACAAGGCTCTTTTCGTAAGCTTTGTTGCTCGTAGAGAAGATAAAAATTCTTTGTAAGATTTGTTTTTGAAATAGAATCTTCAGGGAATAGAGTAAACGTCTGCAGAAATCCGGGGTGATCCCTGGTTCGAATTGCAACAAAAATGCGAAAACTGTCCTAAACAAAAGGAGAATGAGAAATTGACAAAGTTTTCAGATTTAAATTTAAGTTCTAGTACATTAAAGGCCGTCAACCGCATGGGCTTTGAAGAAGCTACACCAATCCAAGCAGGTGCGATTCCATTGGCGCTTGAAGGTAAGGATGTCATCGGCCAGGCTCAGACAGGTACTGGTAAAACAACTGCTTTCGGTATTCCGATGGTAGAAAAGATCGATGTTAAAAACCCGAACATCCAAGGACTTATCATTGCCCCTACTCGTGAATTGGCTATCCAGGTTTCAGAAGAATTATACAAAATTGGCCAAGACAAAAGAATTAACGTATTAGCTGTATACGGCGGGCAGGATATCCAGCGCCAAATCCGTGCGATGAAAAAGAACCCTCATATCATCGTTGGTACACCAGGTCGTATGCTTGACCATATCAACCGCAGGACATTGAAGCTTGGAAGCGTAAGCACACTTGTATTGGATGAAGCAGATGAAATGCTTAACATGGGATTCATCGAAGATATCGAATCAATCTTGAAGAATGTACCGGATAACCGCCAAACGCTATTGTTCTCAGCTACAATGCCTGGCCCAATCCGTAAGATTGCCAATAACTTCATGACTGATCCTGAAACTGTAAGTGTAAAATCTAAAGAAATGACTGTGCCGCACATCGAGCAGTACTTCGTGAAAGCTCATGAGAAAGAAAAGTTCGACGTGCTTTCCCGTCTGCTTGATGTTCAATCACCTGAGCTTGCAATCATCTTCGGACGCACAAAGCGCCGTGTTGATGAACTGGCTCGTGCATTGACACTAAGAGGCTACTCTGCAGAAGGTATTCATGGTGATCTTAGCCAGGCGAAGCGTATGACAGTTCTTCGCCAGTTCAAAGAAGGCCGCATCGATGTTCTTGTAGCTACAGATGTTGCCGCTCGTGGATTAGATATCTCAGGCGTAACTCACGTATACAACTTCGATATCCCTCAAGATCCTGAAAGCTACGTTCACCGTATTGGACGTACAGGACGTGCAGGTAAAGAAGGAATGGCACTGACGTTTGTAACACCAAGAGAAATGGGTTACCTGCGCATTGTTGAGAAAACAACGAAAAAGAGCATGACGGAAATGAAGCCGCCTAGTTCCAATGAAGCATTGGAAGGACAGCAGCGCCTTGCGTTGGAAAAGCTCGCTGAAACAGTGAAAACAAACGAATTGCAAAACTACCGCGGAATGGCTAAAGAACTTCTTGAAGACCATGACAGCGTAAATGTTGTAGCTGCAGCTCTTCGTCTTATGACGAAAGAGCCGGATGATACTCCTGTCCAAATCTCGGAAGAAAGACCTCTTCCGAACAGAAGAGATGGACGCGGCGGTGGAAACCGTGACAACAAAAAGGGATCTTCTCGCGGAGGCAAAGGTGGAGGAAGACAAGGTTACTCTTCATCTAGAGGCCGTTCAAAGAATCCTCCTCGCCGTAAGCAGCAAAGAGAATCATAATATCAATTATCAAACCATTTCCTTCGGGAGATGGTTTTTTTAATTGGTTGCTAAATTGATGCTTTCGGAAAAATCCAAAGTGTCGGATTCTTCCTTAGGATACGAAAAATTTATATACGAGACCGAAGTAACCGCACCCTCATACATATCTGAACGAAAAACTCTCCCTCCCGACCGAAGCGGTCCAATCTTCATACACATCTGAATGAAAACCCTGCCCTGCCGACCGAAGCCGCGCCATCTTCATACACATCTCAACGAAGACCCCATCCCTCCCGACCGAAGTGGTCCAATCTTCATACACATCTGAATGAAAACCCCATCCCGACCGAAGCTGCGCCATCTACATACACGTCTCAACGAAGACCCCATCCCTCCCGACCGAAGCAGCATCACCTTCATACAAATCTCCTCGCCAATAATCGATCCCGAGTAAGCAAACTAGACCGCTGCTTATAGAACGAATGATGTTGGCAGATACTATTTACAAAAAAGGCGTGGGCAGAAATGACAATAGTTCGACTTGGATATGTGGCGATGAGTGTGCATCTTGAGAATGCCTCACCATCACAGACGATGACATATAAACAATTTTCTCAGCTGAAGGACAGGGAGGCCGGCTTGCGCAAGCTTGAACGGATAGCAGTCAGCAATCTGCAAAACTGCCTGAGGCTCCTTAAGCATAACCTTTCTCACGATATTAAATTTTTCCGATTCAGTTCTAAACTCATTCCTCTTGCGAACCACCCTGAACTAAGGGATTGGAAATTTATGAGAGCATTGAAAGAGCCTTTGCAGGAGATCGGAAATTTTCTCGAAGAATACCCGCAAAGAGTCGGTTTTCATCCCGATCACTTCGTCCTCCTAAACACCCACAATAAAGATACACTGAAGAATACGCTGCAAACGTTAAAGATTCACGAAGCGCTGCTGAAGGGGATGGATGTGGACCCGTTGCACCGGTGTGTCCTGCATGTCGGCGGGGCTTACGAAGATAAAGATAAGGCACTGGAACAGTTCATCTATAACTGGGGATTGACGCCCGTTCCGCTCCAGGAAATGATCATTCTTGAAAACGATGATACTATTTTTACTCTTCATGATACTTTGTATTTGTGTGAGAAGCTTGGAATTCCTCTGGTTTTTGATTATCATCATCATCTGGCTCATCATGAAAGAAGCTGGGAGGAAGATTGGGGAAGGGTGGCCGGTACTTGGGAGCACTCGCCTCTGCCTGTGAAAATGCATATCTCGAGTCCCCGTTCTGAGAGTGAGTTCCGGGCTCATGCTGAATATATAGATTCAGCCATGTTCATGGATTTTTTAAGGGGTATTAAAGGGTCTGTGGATGAAATTGATTGCATGATTGAAGCCAAGAAGAAGGATGAAGCCCTGTTCAAACTTGTGGAAGATCTCAAGGGTGAAGGGCAAATACGGTGGATTGATGGAGCATCTTTTGAAATTTAATATTGAATTGAAACTAAAAAGCCCCTGCAATCGTATACAATGGAGGAGAGAAGAAATCGATTGGAGGCAAAAACATGGTTAGTGAACCAAACACAAGAATTTCAGAAAAGGCACTCCCCGTATGGAGATGGTCAGGTCTTATACATTCAGCCGGGCTCATCATCCTGGCAATCGCGGCGGTTGTTTTGGCGATTATATTTGATTGGCAGCTTTGGATACCGGCTGCAGCCGTTGCAGCCGCTCTGATATATACATATTTTTTTGCTTTTCTTTTGCCGGTGATCCGCTGGAAGAGGTGGCGTTATGAAGTGAGGGAGCAGGAGATTGAACTTCAAAGAGGCGTTTTCTTTGTAAAAAGAACCCTTGTACCCATGGTAAGGGTCCAGCATGTCGATACTGTTCAGGGTCCTCTGCTCAGAAAGTATGGACTTGCAACCATAACCATCTCAACAGCCGCCACGACCCATGAGATACCAGCACTTGATATGTATGAGGCGGATGAACTGCGTAATTCTATTTCATCATTGGCGAGGGTGGCTGAAGATGATGTCTGAAAAGAAGAAGCTTCACCCGATTTCGGCAGTCGCTAACTTTCTCAAACAGTTGAAGGAACTTATTATTCCATTCGTATTCCTGGTTTTCATTAATAGAGGAGAAAGTGCAGACAGTTTTCTGAAATGGCTCCCCTTTACAATTGGAGCGGCTATCCTGGTCATTCTGCTCGTGGCAGGCATTATCAAGTGGCTCCGCTTTTCCTACTGGATTGAAGACGGAGAGCTGAGGATAGAGCACGGATTGTTCGTCAAGAAAAAGAGATATATACCATTCGAAAGAATTCAAAGCCTGGACCTGACGGAAGGAATTCTTCAAAGGCCATTCGGGCTTGTAAAGGTGAAAGTTGAAACCGCCGGGTCTACTGATTTAAAGCAGGCAGAAGCTGAGCTGACTGCTATAAGTAAGAGCGAAGCCGGAGAATTGCAGAGAATCATTAATGAAGCGAAAGCGGCGAAAAAAAACAAAGTGCCGGAAGAAGAATATGAGGTTGTCGAGGATACTGGAGAAGTGGTTTTTAAGATGAGTTTTAAAGATTTGCTGCTGATGGGAACTACTTCTGGAGGAGCCGGTGTCGTCATTTCGGGAGTACTTATCTTTTTATCACAGTTTGATGAACTTATTCCATATGAGAGAGTATTTAATGAAGTCGAACAGTTTGTCCGCAGCGGGGTTTTGCTTGTGGCCCTTGTTGTGATTGCGGGACTACTTATTGCGTGGATTGCTGCGATTATTGGCACGCTGCTGGTATATGCAGATTTCACAGTCAAAAAGCAGGGAGATGACCTCGTTATTACAAGGGGCTTGTTGGAGAAAAAGCAGATGACAGTTCCGCTTAATAGGATTCAAGGTGTCAGGATGGAAGAGAATATCCTTAGACAGCCTTTAGGATATGCCTCTGTAAAAATAGAGAGTGCCGGCGGGTCTATTTTGGAAAAAGAAAGCAGTACCATTCAAATACTTCCTATGATTAAAAAAAGGAAGGCAGCGGAGATTATGAAGGAAATTCTTCCTGAATACAATTTTTCCGTCGACTTTAAGCCCGTTCCTAAAAAATCAATGGGAAGATATTTATTCAGGGAAAGTTTGATTGTGACGGCGGCTGTTATCGGGCTTTCCATTGCATTTTGGCCGCTTGGGCTATGGTCCTTGCTGCTTTATCTGCCATTTTGGCTCTATGGCTATTCTAAATACCGAAGTGCAGGATGGAGCATCAATGACACTCAGCTCACCTTGAGACACCGTTTTATAGAAAAGAACACAATCTTCATGAAAAAGTACCGTATTCAATCATTGGAAACCTCTCAAAATATATTTCAAATGAAGAAAGAGCTGGCGAATGTGAAAGCAATTGTCAAATCAGGAGAGGCAGGAGCGGCTGGAAAAGTTATTGACCTCGATGATGAAAGCGTGAAGACCATTTATCAATGGTATTATCCAGAAAAGCCCAGAGTATAATAGTTCTGACTTGCTGAAAATCATGCCGAACTGCAGGTGGAGGTTGACTGCCCCCGGGATATAGGGGAAGCTGGTCAGCCTTGGCGTTGTTATCTTGCCTTATGATTTCATCTGTTAAATGAAAACGGCATCCACTTGAGAAAGATCTCAGTGGATGCCGTTTCTTTTATAAGATTCCGTGCTGCAGGAACATACTTTAACAGCACCAAATTCCTTTTTGGGAGTTTTCATGCTGTATAACCATCCTTTTAACAACATCAAAATTCTTTTTGTGAGATTTCATGCAGTATAACCATCCTTTTAACAGCATCAAAATTCCTTTTTGAGAGTTTTAATGCAGTATAACCATCCTTTTAGCAGCATCAAAATTAATTTTTGAGAGTTTTAATGCAGTATAACCATCCTTTTAAGAACATTAAATTCCTTTGTGTGAGTTTTAATGCAGTATAACCATCCTTTTAGCAGCATCAAATTCCTTTGTGTGAGTTTTAATGCAGTATAACCATCCTTTTAGCAGCATCAAAATTCATTTTTGAGAGTTTTAATGCTGTATAACCGTCCTTTTAACAACATCAAATTCCTTTTTAAGAGTTTTAATGCAGTATAACCATCCTTTTAACAGCATCAAATTCCTTTTTAAGAGCTTTCATGCAGTATAACCATCCTTTTAACCGCCCTGATTTTCAAACGGGCTGGCATAGCTTGGCGGCCTCCCGAATTCGTATTTATACTGGGTACTCAGAGAGATTCCTTAATGACGGTTTTTGACCATGAAAGGAAGCAGCTGCCACGAGATAACAATCCCTGCAAGCAATCCGAAGATGTGGGCCGTAACATTAATGTTTGACTGAAAGAATGTCATGACGAGGCCAATGACAACAATCGGAAGGATAATCTGTTTGTTTTGTTGTGAAAGTAGGTGCTTATGAAACAGGGCCATGCCTACGTATAAGCCGAACAAGCCGAATATTGCGCCTGATGCTCCAACATGATTATAGGTAAGCGGTTTTAAAAAGTAGGTGGCAAGATTGGCGATAATACCACAGCTAAGATAAACTAATGTGAATTTTACTTTTCCCAGCATTCTTTCCAGCGGAGGAGCAAACAGGATGAGTGAAAAAGAGTTGAATAAAAGGTGAGCAAAACCTAAATGAACAAAGATTGGAGTGATAAGCCTCCACCATTCTCCATTGAAAATATATAGATTGATCCCGGCTAGGTGTTCATAAACCCATATCTCGGGAAGAAAGGGTATCAGTGTTACACTGAATAATAGTAGATGAATGGATATTATTATAGATATTATTGGATATAGCCGGATGAATTGAGAAAAGCTTTCTGTTCGGACAAACATTTGTACTGCCTCCTTTAATAAGCTGTATATCCGGGTGAGCACTCACCCATACGTGATTATCATTGTACATGTTAGGGGGCTAAGAGTGTAGCATGAATTGTAGTAATTTCTGAAGTGGGACATCCTGTACTAATAATATGTGAGGTACAAGAAAAATAGACTGAGGAGGATATAACATGATCAAAGGACTTGGCTTGGATATTGTTGAAATCAAAAGAATCGCAAAGCTTGCGGAAAGACAGCCGAAGTTTATTAAACGAATTTTGACTGATGCAGAAATCGAGCATTATTCCTCTTTGCCGGATGGACGCCGAAAAGAGTTTCTGGCCGGCAGGTTTGCTGCAAAAGAAGCATTTGCCAAAGCACGCGGTACAGGAATTGGAGGACATCTTTCATTCACAGATATTGAAGTGAGAAAAGACCCTCTGGGCAAACCGTATATTGCGCTGCCTGTTGAAAAAGGTGTGCACTTGTCTATTACACATAGCCGGGATTTTGCTGCTGCACAAGTTATTATAGAAGAAGATTGAATGTGTTTTGGTCTGCGCGGGTATCCAGGGGGAAATCCTGTCTTAGGGATTTTTCCGAAAGCAACAATTTATGTAGAAACACCTCTTTTAGTTTTGTCTGTTTTGAATAAGCTCTTTTCTAAGAGATTGTTGCTTTTGAATGCTATTTACCCTTCCTCCCCTTTTACGTAAGGGGATTGTAGCGGAAGGCGTGCGCTTTTCGCTGCAATCCTTTCCGTTTAAACAGCCACAATCTTTGCGAAAAAACAGCCTTTGAAGCTTGTTTTAGGGTAGGGTTCGTTTTTGGGATGCAAAGAGTCTTTTAATCTCAAGAACCAGCTGAAATATTTCCAACAAGCCTCAAGATTTTCAAGGCATTTCCCCAAGCCAAACAGCCACCTCTTTACATAAATCCTCTTTCTGGAATTCTCACCTAGACAATGCTCGCATAGCTCACAGAGAGTAACTTCCTATTGAGAGAAGAATTAACGCAAGTTCCTTAATGAATTTTTCCTGGCTTGTCATCTTTCCTAGCATAAACCCTTAGGTTGTCTCATATATTCATAGTGCAATAGGAGAGACAAGACCAGCCGGCAATAGGATTGCTGTTTCCTAAAGAATTTGGACGGCGGATGGTGAGCGGCTTGAATGGGAGGACGGTTCATTCTTGCTGTCTGGTTTTCCCCTCTCTCAAATACGTTAACTGAGATAAAAGGGGTTGAAAGGATGAAAAAGAAGTTAGTGGTTTTGGTTGCAGCGATGTTGGCAATTTTGACGCTTGCAGCTTGCGGAGCAAAGTCGCAGGAGGATGTTCTTAAGGATTTAACTGCCAAGGCGGAAGATATGAAGGGGTATAAAGCGAAAGCGAAAATGACTCTTCAAGTCGGTGATGAGCCTCAAGTTTATGAAGTGGATGTGTGGCATAACGAGCCTAATTATTACCGAGTGAACTTGTCTAATCCTGCGAAAGAACAAAGCCAAATGATTTTACGTAACGATGAAGGTGTGTTCGTATTGACGCCTGCGTTGAACAAAAGTTTCCGTTTTGAGAGCGACTGGCCGAACAACAGCAGTCAGGCCTATCTTTTTGAATCACTGGTGGCAGACATTGAAGCGGACAAAGACGCAAAGTTCACTGATACCAAGGAGTACTATGTGTTTGAAACAGCGACAAGATATCAAAACAGCCAGATGCTTCCTGTTCAGGAAATCAGCTTTAACAAGAAAGATCTGACTCCGGCAACTGTTAAGGTGATGGACGCAGACCGCAATGCGCTTGTAACGGTTGAATTCTCTGAAATGGATACAAAAGCTGCTTTTGATAAAAATGATTTCGATATGAAGAAGAATATGACAGGAGCCCAGCTGGAGATGCCGGTTACTGCGAGTGTGGGAGACAGCGAGTTCACTGTAAATTATCCACTTGCTGCTGCTGATAAAGGGGCAGAGCTTGTAGAGGAAAAAGAAGTGAAAACAGAAAATGGAAAGCGTGTTGTCCTCACATATGATGGTGAGAAATCATTCACCCTGGTGCAGGAGAAATCAACTGTTGTTCCTGCTGTCACGGTTTCCACGACAGTGAACGGAGAGATTCAGGATCTTGGATTTACGGTTGCGGCTATGACAGACCGTTCTATAACATGGACATATGATGGTGTTGACTATATGCTTGCTTCCAATGATTTGACTCCACAAGAAATGACGGAAATCGCCCGCTCGGTTCAAGGGTCGATGGTGAAGTAACCTTTCGAGGAGCTGCTCTAATAGGGCGGCTCCTATTTTTTTTCTTAAGGAGACTATAAAATCCATACCAGCTTCAGCGCCGATTACCTTGGAATATTGCCTCTAGGGGATAATCAGGGCGCTTCCGTTTTTTCTTATAATGCTGTTTGCGAAAAGTAGCGTTGAGTGCTGCTGCAATCAACGTGCAAGAGGTGGTATAAAACAACAATATTTTAGAAAACACCTTCAGTTCGCTGTTTGAATACATTCAAAGGCTATTTCTGCAATGCTAAAAATTGGAGACTGTGATGAGCATTTAGTGCATCTTCTTTCATGATCAATGAGTCAGTAGGAAGGTGAGGGGTGATGGCCAAGAGGGTTTGCTCTTAACTAAGCTGTCATTAGAAAAACTTCCCTAGGATTTGGTATACTTTTTTATAACCTACATTTTTTATAGGAAGTGTTCGTGTGAATTGTTGCTTTGGTATACTGTTCTTCATTCTTACCCGGATATTCCAAACTAATTGTGAGTTGGTTCTCAAAATTCATAGTAAAGTAAAGAACAACAAAGTTTGGGTCAAGAGCATTAAAAAAAAGTGGTCTCCGGCAAGCGCCAGGCTTTCACAAGTTGAAAAACTGGCGGTTTTCGGAGGGAAATAGGAAATATAGGGTTTGACAGCTAAAGTCTCTAGGGCAATAATCAAGTCTATTATGTTTTGTTATACGAAGAGGAAGTGAATTCAGTGATAGCTCAAACCCGTTTCTTCAGAGATACTTGGGTGGAAATTGACTTAGATAACTTATTTGAAAATGTGCAGAATATCAAGCGGCATTTACCACAGGATGTCATAATGTTCGCTGTCGTCAAAGCCAATGCTTATGGCCACGGAGATGTTCAAACAGCCCGAACAGCTTTGAAAGCAGGGGCAGGAGGGCTTGCTGTAGCCTTCTTGGATGAAGCTATCTCGCTTAGAGAAAATGGAATTGATGCCCCGATTCTGGTGCTCGGCGCCACCAGGGCGGAGGATGCTTTCTTGGCGTTGACTCATGATATATCGCTGACCGTTTATGATTATGATTGGCTGCAGTCAGCGAAAGAGTACCTGGCGAAAGAAGAGGGAGTACTCAACCTGCACATTAAGTGTGATACGGGAATGGGACGCATCGGCGTACGCACTGAGGAAGAGTTGCAGAAGATTGAAAGCTTTATCCGGGAGGAAGATCAATTCTGCCTTGAAGGGGTTTTTACCCATTTTGCGACCGCTGACGAATTGGACAGGCAGTATTTTGACAAACAATTGTCTCTTTTTGAAAAGTTGATCTCACGCTTGTCTGAAAGGCCGCGGTATATACACAGCTCCAATAGTGCGGCATCACTCTCGCATCCTGAATCTTATTTTAATACTGTAAGAGCAGGAATAGCTATGTATGGACTTTCACCATCAAAGGAAATGAAAAGTCTTTTGCCGTTTCGCTTGAAGCAAGTTTTCTCCCTGCACACAAGGCTGGTACAAGTTAAAGAATTGCAGGCGGGCGAGAAGGTGAGTTATGGTGCCACCTATGAAACGAAAAAAAATGAATGGATCGGAACGCTGCCGATTGGTTATGCAGACGGCTGGTTAAGGAAGCTTCAAGGGCAGGAGGTTCTTGTAGAGGGAGAACGTGCTCCGATTGTAGGGCGCATCTGTATGGATCAATGTATGATCAGCCTTCCCGCCGAGGTTAAGCCTGGAACGAAGGTGACTTTGATCGGCAGGCAGGACGGAGATTTCATATCAATGGATGAAATTGCGGACAAGCTTGACACCATAAATTATGAGGTGCCTTGCATTATTTCCAATCGAGTACCAAGAATTTATATAAAGGACGGCGCACCTGTTGAAGTATCCAACCAGCTCCTTTCCACCAGCGGCTTCTATAAAAAGTAAGGCGGTCATTGGCAGAGTAAATGGGAGTCGTCTACAATGTATCTGTTGGTAAACGTAAATTCATTTGAAATTAACTAAAGCCATTCAGACGATACAAAAGGCTTTACACTAAAAAATATTATCACCATGTCTGCAGGAGTGCAGCCTCCTGTAGGCTAGCGGGACAATCAAAAAGATTTCGGAATCTCAGGTAAAGGTTGTTTTCGCATACATTATTGCTTTCAGAAAAATCTCAAGAGACGGAATTTTCCCGGGGAGCTAAGGGTTCTTTCAAACCTGGGAGAGCGGCTCTTTTCTTTTCATGTTTACCAGGTTATTTCCGGTGAATTATGGTTGTTTTTTCGAAATTGATGTCAAATAGCAAAAAAGTTTACGAAAAGAGCTCAGGTAAAAGATGCATAATTCTCCAAGGGATAGGCCGATAATAGAGAAGGATTTTATTTTATGTCTTTTATATTGTGGAGTTTGGTGTTATGATAGTCATGGTAGTAAAACGAAACGGTTTATAGTGATTGGTGGAGGTGTAGTTTGTGTCTGAATCCAGCACAACAACAGAAATCTTAATTCGCTTACCGCAACAGCTCGTTACAGAATTGGACGGCTTTGCAGAACAAGAAAATGTAAATCGCAATGAGTATATCTATCGTGCGACTAAAATGTATCTTCGCGAACGAAAGAAGCGCCAAATCCGTGAAACAATGAGACGTGGATATATGGAAATGGCAAAGATCAATCTAGCCATTGCTTCTGAAGCTATCCAGGCGGAGTATGAGGCAGAACATACAGTCGAACGTTTAGTGAGTGGAGGCTAATCCTTTGATTGTCAAGCGTGGTGACGTCTATTTTGCGGACCTTTCCCCAGTGGTCGGATCCGAGCAAGGAGGCGTTCGGCCTGTTCTTGTCATACAAAACGATATCGGCAATCGATTCAGTCCCACAGTGATTGTGGCTGCCATCACAGCCCAGATCCAAAAAGCGAAACTGCCTACTCATGTTGAGATTGATGCAAAGCGTTACGGCTTTGAAAGAGATTCCGTTATCTTGCTCGAACAGATTCGAACGATCGATAAACAGCGTTTAACGGATAAGATTACGCATTTAGATGATGAAATGATGGAAAAAGTGGATGATGCCCTGCAGATCAGTGTAGGTCTCATACAGTTTTAAGAAAAGAACGCTCTTCATAGAAGAGTGTTTTTTTATTGGATGGATCTCTGTGGAAAACTTTTAACTATCGTCCAGTACCAGCTCCTGTTTAGTCTTTAATACATCAAGAGCCGGCTGAGTGAATAACGGCCACTAATTCTATAAGTTCCCTATAGAATATCGTTTTGGCAGCGAGATAACTGAAGCAGCGATCCGTATTCATAATGAAACTTAGACGCTCTTCGCGGTTTCTTTCTCTTATAGGAGAGTCCTCCAAACGGTACGTGGCTGAACGCTGCTTCCCTGCCGCTGATTTGTGAGCATTCTGGGAAAATCAACTGCTTTTATGGTATGTTTGCCGCTGAAAGTATGTGCATTGTCTATTGTAAAGTGGACAATATATGACAAACGCTGAAAAAATATTTATAATGTAGAAGAGATTAGGTGTAAATATCCAGTGAAGCAATTACATTCTGTTTTCTAGAAGTTAAATGTTCAACCTTGACAGGATGGTTTCCGGATTTAAGTAAGCATTCATATATTTTTTTATTATCTTTAAATCGAGATTACAATTGGTACCTCTGAAGGGGAACGGAAAATTTTTATGTTAAAATGGGGAGGATTAGATGTTTAACGATTTAATTGGAACAATCAAAGAGAACAAATCCGAGTTTGTCACCAAATGGATCGAAGTAATGAGGGCAGAATCGGACGATATTGTGACAGAAATTGTATCGGACCAGGTTTTTGTCAAGACAAGCCATGAGTTCGTCGATATGGTTGTCTCAAATCTCGAGGATTCAGAAGAATACGCTGTCAGGCTTGTGGATTTTTCTGAAAAGGTTGTGGGTTTGGGATGGCCGTTGACTTTTGTCACTTCAGGTCTTAGGATGTTCGGTCGCATCGTATATAACCATTTAAATGAAACCGGTACGATCAATGATGAAAATCATATGGAGACTGTCGAGTATTTTGACAAGTGGCTGTCACCCATGTATAACGAAATCATCAGTGCTTATGCGAAGACGTGGGAAAAAACAGTTTCTCTGCAGAAGATTGCTCTTCAGGAACTTTCTGCGCCATTGATACCAGTTTTCGAAAAGATTTCCGTTATGCCGCTAGTGGGCACCATTGACACAGAACGCGCAAGGCTAATCATGGAAAATCTTCTGACAGGTGTCGTGAAGCATCGTGCGGAAGTCGTGCTGATAGATATTACCGGGGTCCCGGTAGTGGATACGATGGTGGCTCATCATATTATCCAAGCTTCGGAAGCTGTCAGGCTTGTGGGTGCACAGTGCATGCTGGTTGGCATCAGGCCTGAAATTGCCCAGACCATTGTGAACCTGGGCATTAATTTAAACCAATTCAGCACTAACAGTACATTAAGAAAGGGTATTGAAAAAGCCCTGGAAATGACGAATAGAAAAATTGTCTCAACGGAGGGAACAACGTGAGAATACCAATATTAAAGCTGCACGATTGTCTGTTAATTTCTATCCAATGGGAACTTGATGACCAAACAGCGCTTCAGTTCCAGGAAGATCTGCTTCACAAGATTCACGAAACAAGTGCAAGAGGCGTCGTGATTGACATTACATCCATCGATTTTATTGACTCTTTCATCGCTAAGGTTCTTGGTGATGTAATCAATATGTCTAAACTGATGGGGGCAAAAGTAGTTATTACAGGAATACAGCCGGCTGTTGCAATCACTCTTATTGAACTTGGCATTCATCTGGATGATGTTCTAACAGCACTGGATTTAGAAAAAGGTTTGGAGAAATTACAACAGGAATTGGGGGACTAGTGAATGGAAAGCCAATCCTGCGTTAAAATTACAAATGAGTGGGATATCGTTGCAGCCCGTCAGCTTGGCAGGAATGTAGCGAAGGATTTGGGATTTGGCACTGTCGACCAAGCCCGTATCACCACTGCGATCTCTGAACTGGCAAGGAATATATATCTTTATGCCGGACAGGGGCAAATATGTATAGAGAAATTAAGCGAAAACGGAAAGAACGGTGTTCGTATAATCGCTTTGGACGAAGGGCCGGGAATTAAGGATATTCGCAAGGTGATGGAAGACGGCTTTTCAACTTCAGGAGGCCTGGGAGCCGGACTGCCGGGTGTGAAGCGGTTGATGGATGAATTCAACGTGGAGTCTACCCCGGGAGAAGGAACCGATATAAGAGCTACAAAGTGGATCCGCTAGGGGGAGTGTCATGGATTTCAGAGAATTGATGGATGTGAAATACAGGGAAATCATCGAAAACTATTTAAAAGCACAGGATGAACAGGCGTTGTATCTCGGTCAGAAGTTCAGCCGCAAGTCGATTGAACATAATATTTCTCCGGAAGAAATCATCAGCCTCCATAAGAGCATCATGCTTGATATGGAACCGGGATTATCTCAAAGTGTGCTTGATTCTTTTGATATTTTACTAGAGGTAATGATTGGGTATGGTTTTGCCTATCGTGAACATCAAAGCTTGCGCTCGCAGCAGCAAGAACTGAATAATGAGATTGAAATTGCTTCCAGCATGCAGCAGACACTCCTCGGCACAACCGTCCCTGAAGTTGATGCCCTGGATGTCGGAGCGTTGAGTGTGCCTGCTAAGAGAATGAATGGTGATTATTATCATTTTGTTCAGGATGACAATGATTATATAAGCGTGGCGATTGCCGATGTTATCGGTAAAGGGATCCCTGCCGCATTATGTATGTCCATGATCAAGTATGCGATGGACAGCCTGCCTGAACATAGGCATTATCCAAGTGCGGTATTGGAAAGCCTGAACAGAGTGGTGGAAATGAACGTAGATCCAAGCATGTTCATCACCATGTTCTATGGAATGTATGATCCGTATAAGCATGTTTTCAATTATTCATCTGCAGGACATGAACCTGGATTCTTTTTTAATTCTGAAACAAATGAATACGAAGACCTTGAAGCAAAGGGTCTCCTGCTGGGAGTCGACAAGAGAGCCAAATACCGCCAATATGAGAGAGCTGTGAATGTGGGAGATCTCATCATACTTCTTTCGGATGGTGTTACGGAGTGCCGGACAGAAGAAGGATTCATAGAAAGGGAAGACTTGGTAAAATATATTGAAAAGTACATCCATCTTCCTGCGCAGGAAATTGTGGCTAACGTCTATAAAGACTTGGAAAGGCTGCAGCACTTCCAGCTGCGCGATGACTTTACGCTCATCATTCTAAAAAGAATTTGTTGATAAGTGTTTAATAACCCTGAGATAGGGTAAACAAATATAGCAATGGATTTGTTCAGAAGAGGTGAATTAGATGAATTTGACAATAGATATGAATGAAAATGAAAAAGTGATCGACGTAAAAGTAAATGGTGAAATTGATGCCTATACAGCTCCAAAACTTAAAGACGCCCTCAATTCTTCTGCTGAGGAAGAAAATGTGGTGATGAATGTTGATCTTTCCGAGGTTTCCTATATGGATAGTACAGGCTTGGGAGTTTTTGTGGGCTTATTCAAAACCATTAATGCAAACGGCGGACAGCTTTACCTGACCGGTTTGTCGGAACGCTTGAGACGCCTGTTTGATATTACAGGACTTGGAGATATCATGAATATTAATTCCGAGGTAAAAGGTGGCGTAGAATAATGCATGATTTTGACTACATCGAGATGAAGATTCCTGCTAAGCCAGAATATGTAGGTGTAATCCGATTGACTCTGTCCGGAATTGCCAGCAGAATGGGTTTTACTTATGACGCAATTGAAGACTTGAAGATCGCTACAAGTGAGGCAATCACCAATGCGGTACAACATGCCTACAAGGATGAAACCGGGGAAGTCATTGTCGGATTCGCTTTATACAAAGAACGTTTGGAAGTCATGGTAGCGGATAATGGTGAAAGCTTTGATTTCAAAAAGACACGTGAAGAAGTTGGTCCATACGATGCAGATAACTCTGTGGAATTTCTAAGAGAAGGCGGGCTTGGTCTATACCTTATTGAAAGTTTGATGGATGAGGTGAAAGTCCACCATCAAGAAGGTGTAACGGTCTTTATGACTAAGTTCCTAGAAGGAGAGCAGGTGGAGACAGATGCCGAAACTATCTCAACCTAATCAGCAAACCAAAGAGAAAGTAAAGCAGTGGATAAAAGCTTATCAGGAAGAAAATGACGAGGAAGCTCAGAGTAATCTGGTGCTGCACTATGAAAACCTTGTTATTTCGATAGCACGTAAATATTCGAAAGGGAAATCCTTTCATGAGGATATTGTTCAAGTGGGTATGATTGGTTTGTTAGGTGCCATCCGCCGCTATGATGATACCTTTGGGAAGACTTTTGAAGCATTTGCAATCCCTACAATAGTAGGTGAGATCAAGCGTTTCCTTCGTGACAAGACGTGGAGTGTCCATGTGCCAAGGCGTATCAAGGAATTAGGTCCGAAAATTAAATCGACTGTCGAAGAGCTTACCAACACACTGGAAAGGTCGCCGAAAGTTGAAGAGATTGCAGACTACCTTGAAGTGACAGAAGAAGAAGTTCTGGAAGCAATGGAGATGGGAAAAAGTTATCAGGCGTTGTCTGTAGACCATTCCATTGAAGCAGACTCAGAAGGCAGTACAGTAACACTTCTGGATATTGTCGGCAGTGTAGATGAAGGCTACGAAAGAATTAACCAGAAACTCGTTCTGGAAAAGGTACTTCATGTATTATCAGAGAGAGAAAGGCTTATTATTCAATATACTTATTTGGATAACCTCAGCCAAAAAGATGCCGGAGAAAAATTGGGTATTTCACAAATGCACGTATCCAGACTCCAAAGGCGCGCAATTAAAAAGTTGAAGGAAGCTATCGATGCAGAAATGAGAAATTCGGAGAGTTATCCTGAATGACTCATTTAACCCAAGATCAAATTGAGGTTTATGCCAAACAGGTTTCGAAAGGTAAGAATGCTTTTTGCGGTGACAGCTTCTTTTTTACATCAACCGAAGACTACTTTATCTGTATACTAGCAGATGGTTTGGGAAGCGGAAAGTTTGCATATGAATCTTCACATGCAGTAGTGGAGTTGGTTGAAAGACATCACCATGAAGATGTTTCAACTCTAATGAACTATTGCAATAAAGAGTTAATGCATAAAAGAGGCGCAGCTGTTGCGATCATGAAAGTCTACTATGACAGTAATGAATTCGAATATAGCTGTGTAGGAAACATACGCTTCTATTTATACTCCTCGGTAGGGAAGATGACTTATCCCTTGCCGGTTACAGGCTATCTTTCAGGCAGACCCCAAAAGTACCGCACCCAAAGATTCACATATGAACCCCAATCTAAATTCTTGCTGCATTCCGATGGATTGAATATCACGAATATTAAATCCTTGCTTCAAACAAGTAATTCTTTGAGGAAAATCAATGATGAAATCAGCTTGCATTTGTCAGAGCCGACAGATGATACAACTTTTATAGTAGGAAGCTTACTCTGATGAGTAGGCTTTTTCTTTTTTTTGCGGATGAAGTAAAATCTACGCTGACGATATGAAAATACCGAGTCATGTACAAGCTTTGAGGGTCCTTCCTTCTTTTATGAAGATTTTCTTTTGGTTTCATTTGATTATAGCGATACATGGAATGGGTGACATCTACAATAATAGACTTACTTTGAATCAATAATCTTTTAAAAAGGCTCTTTTCTAAGAGATTGTTGCTTTTGAATGCTATTTACCCTCCACTCCTGTTACATAGGGGGATTGTAGCGGAAGGCGTTCGACCTCCTGCGGGACTAGCGGGCGTCTAGTTCTAGCGCCTAGCCCCTCGGGGTCAAACAACCCTCAGAGAATAAAAGGAAAGACCGCCTTTTTTCTCTGAGGAACATTTGCCTGTCGGGGCTGACCAAGGCGCTTCCACTTTTGATGACAGGTGAGACCAAGGTTACGTACCCACTGGAACGTAACCCCGCAGGCGAATCTAGCTCCAGCGGCCAGCGACTAGCAGATTTCAGTCTCTCTCCTTGCGATAAGTCAACTAGTTCATTTCCTAACAACATCCGAAGAGTGATCTTGAAAAAATCGGCTCCTGGATTTTTTCAGCTGTCATCATTGTTGAATTATAGGCACTTTTTCCATCTAAGGGAAATGAACATCAACTCACTATGTTCGTTGTGTTTCCTTTATCTCATACGAGAGCCTTAAAATCTGTACGTCGCTGAACGGCCGCTTCTGCTTTTCATGAAGCCGAGGAGGCTCACCGCCCGCCCCGCGGAGTCGAACGCCTGTAGCGGAAATCCATCACTTTTATACAGCCACAATCTTTGCGAAAACAGCTTTTAAAAAAGCAATAATGGGTGACCTGAAAAGTCAAGAAGGAAAGTACTTTGTTCATACGGTATATATATAATTGGCTATGGTAAACTTGATAAGTAGAGAAATAAACAGGAGGTAATGAAGCAGTGACGTTAGTAATGGAAAAGTCCCATCTTATAGAGAAAATTTCTAAAGACCTTTCAATTAATATAAAGCAGATTAAAAGTGTAATCACATTACTCGAAGAAGGAAATACAGTTCCATTTATTGCCCGATATCGAAAAGAACAGACGGGGGCACTTGATGAAGTGCAAATCCGTGCAGTCATGGATGCCTGGAATTATGTTCAGAACCTGCAAACCCGTAAGGAAGAAGTTCTCCGGCTGATAGAAGAGCAAGAAAAGATGACGCCGGAACTGAAGAAGGATATAGAAAAAGCGGAGAAGCTGCAAACAGTGGAAGATCTTTACCGTCCATACAAACAGAAACGCAGAACTAAAGCCACCGTGGCGAAGGAAAAAGGTCTGGAACCTTTGGCGGAGTGGATGTTGTCTTTTCCTGTGAATGGGAGTTTGCAAAGCGAAGCAGAAAAGTACATATCTGAAGAAAAAGAAGTGAATTCAGGGGAAGAAGCCATAGCTGGCGCACAAGATATCATCGCTGAACTTATTTCTGACAATGCGAAGTATAGAGAATGGATTCGAAATGACACGTTTAAAACAGGGGTAATTATCACTTCAGTGAAAAAAGATGCTGAAGATGAGAAAGATGTTTTTGAAATGTATTATGACTACCGCGAACCTGTAAACAAAATCGTCCCTCACCGTATACTTGCCGTAAACAGAGGAGAAAAGGAAGGGATATTGAAAGCGGCTATTGAATCAAATGCAGAGCGGATACATAACTTTCTTGTCAGAAATGTCATTAAGAAAGAATCAGTTGCATCTAAGGCGATTGAACTAGCCATTGAAGACAGCTACAAACGTCTGATACAGCCTTCAATTGAAAGGGAAATCAGAAATGGTTTAACTGAGACAGCGGAGGACCGTGCCATACATATATTCACAGAAAATTTAAGGAAGCTTCTATTACAGCCGCCTCTAAAAGGAAGAATGGTCCTTGGAGTCGACCCAGCTTACCGCACTGGTTGTAAATTGGCTGTGGTGGATCAAACAGGAAAGATGCTCGACATCAGTGTCATTTACCCTCACCCACCGAAAGCAAAGAAGGAAACCGCAGTAGATGTAGTCAAGAAGACTTTGAGCAAATATAACATTGAAATCGTTGCAATCGGCAATGGAACTGCTTCAAGAGAAACAGAGCAGTTTGTAGTGGATATTCTTAAAGAAGTCGATAGTGACATCTCTTACCTTATCGTGAATGAGGCAGGTGCAAGTGTTTATTCGGCCTCAGACATTGCCCGTGAAGAGTTTCCTGATCTGCAAGTAGAGGAAAGAAGTGCTGTATCCATTGCGAGAAGGCTGCAAGATCCATTGGCTGAACTTGTCAAAATTGACCCGAAATCCGTGGGGGTGGGTCAATACCAGCACGATGTATCTCAGAAGAAACTAAACGATTCCCTTACCTTTGTGGTGGAAACGGTTGTTAATCAGGTAGGTGTGAACGTTAATACAGCCTCTTCATCTCTGTTACAATATGTAGCCGGCCTTTCCAAGACGGTAGCCAATAATATAGTTAAGAAAAGAGAGGAAGAAGGGAGAATCACCTCAAGAAAACAATTGAAGAAAATCCCGAGACTTGGAGCGAAGACATACGAGCAGTGCATCGGATTTCTTAGAATAATGGATGGTGATGAAGCGCTTGACCGGACACCAATCCATCCTGAAAATTATGATGAGGTTAGAAAGCTGCTGCAAAAGTTAGACTTAGATGGCAGTTCTCTTGGTACAGAGGAACTGAGAAAAAGAATAGAAGGCCTCAATCTTGATGAGATATCAGATGAGCTGGGTATTGGTAAGCTGACAATGAAAGATATCATTGATGCACTGGTCAGGCCTGAAAGAGATCCAAGGGACGAGTTGTCTGCGCCCCTGCTTAAGAAAGATGTACTGAAACTAGAAGACCTTAAGCCAGGCATGGAACTGCAAGGAACAGTCAGAAACGTAGTGGATTTTGGAGCATTCGTAGATATAGGAGTCAAACAGGACGGGCTTGTTCACATCTCGAAACTTCGGAAAGGCTTTGTCAAACACCCGCTTGACGTTGTCTCTGTAGGGGATGTGGTCACAGTCTGGGTAGAGAGTGCTGATGTGAAAAAAGGAAGAGTGGCCCTTTCCATGGTAAAGGAATAGAAAAGCTGGAACGCTGCTGCAACAATCGGTATCTAAAACTGTAGGTGAGCCAGCGCTATCTTGCGGACCGCTTCCTGCGATTTTCATAAAGGAACTTGTAAACTAAGCGTTTAATAAAACGGAAGAAATCAAAAAAATTTGAACTAAACACTGCAGTTAAGAGCAGTGTTTTTTTCTATAGAAATACCAGCACTGATTGAGGAGTTTGATCTGGTAGCGATCTTTTTCAAAATAAGCCTTACGCATTTGGCTGACAAGCCAGTTAGGCATAACCAAACCTCCTTATTTTAAAAGGTAAGTAAATTAATAGAGATTTAAGAAACGGAAAACAGTCTGTACAGTTGGTCTAGCTCTCTTCTATCCAAAGCCTGAATAATTCAACTGCTAAAAGATGAAGCTCTGGGTGCAGCAAAAGTTCTTAACTTTAATATATGCTATAATGGTTTGTCAGGTTCACCAAAGGAGTTGATGTAAGTGGAAAACAATAAGCTGCAGAAGCTAGTGGAGGATATATCATCCGATAGTTTCGGAAAGCCTTTCAAACATAGTGCTTTTTTTAATAAAAGGCTGCGTACGACCGGTGGCCGGTATATGCTTCGTTCACATAACATTGAGATCAACTTGAAGTATTTAACCGAGCATGGGCTGGCGGAACTGGAAGGCATCATTAAACATGAGCTATGTCATTACCATTTGCATATTGAGGGAAAAGGATACCAGCACCGGGATAAGGACTTCAGAGACCTTATGAAAGAAGTTGGTGCTCCGAGGCACTGCAGTCCGCTTAAATCACAGAATCAAAAAATGCGGACAACACTTTTTTACAGATGTACTGGATGTGACACAATTTATAGAAGAAGACGGAGAATAAACACGGACCGCTATGTCTGCGGGAAGTGCCGAGGAAGATTGAAATTAGAAAAACCCAAAACAATCTCCCAATAACTCTTGCAATTATCTCGTTGACAACCAATGTAGATGTAGTTATAATAATAAAAGTCGGACAACGACATTAATATTTTTGTTCCGCAGTAGCTCAGTGGTAGAGCTATCGGCTGTTAACCGATCGGTCGCAGGTTCGAGTCCTGCCTGCGGAGCCATTTTTGTGGAGAAGTACTCAAGTGGCTGAAGAGGCGCCCCTGCTAAGGGTGTAGGTCGTGTAAGCGGCGCGAGGGTTCAAATCCCTCCTTCTCCGCCATTATAAAACGGCCCGTTGGTCAAGCGGTTAAGACACCGCCCTTTCACGGCGGTAACACGGGTTCGAATCCCGTACGGGTCACCAAGTTTTTTTGCGAAGCGGAGTGCTGAACTCCATTCCGAAGTAAAGCGGGCTTTATCAAGATGCGAAACTTCTGCTCCTTACATTAAGGAGAGATAATATGATAAGTAGTATCCGCCCATTACATTAAGGAAGGATATTTTGCTTGTCAGCAAAAAATCCCTGGTCCGGTAGTTCAGTTGGTTAGAATGCCTGCCTGTCACGCAGGAGGTCGCGGGTTCGAGTCCCGTCCGGACCGCCATTATTTTTTAGAAGAAAGCCTTGACAGCTTTCGTTGCAACATGTTATATTTTAAACCTCGCGTTTGCGAGACTTGATAAATGATGGGCTATAGCCAAGCGGTAAGGCATCGCACTTTGACTGCGACATGCGTTGGTTCGAATCCAGCTAGCCCAGCCATTTTGAGCCATTAGCTCAGTTGGTAGAGCATCTGACTTTTAATCAGAGGGTCGAAGGTTCGAATCCTTCATGGCTCACCATTTATTTTGCTTATAGCAAAATAAATTATAATCACGCGGGTGTGGCGGAATTGGCAGACGCACCAGACTTAGGATCTGGCGCCGCAAGGCGTGGGGGTTCAAGTCCCTTCACCCGCACTTCTATTTTTGAAAATAGTCATTGACATCTAATACACATAAGTATATAATTGATTTTGTCGCTTTTTACGCGGTCGTGGCGGAATGGCAGACGCGCTAGGTTGAGGGCCTAGTGGGGGCAACCCCGTGGAGGTTCGACTCCTCTCGGCCGCACCAACCAACCAATCAATACAATATGCGCCCGTAGCTCAATTGGATAGAGCGTTTGACTACGGATCAAAAGGTTAGGGGTTCGACTCCTCTCGGGCGCGCCATTTCCATAGTAACTCAATCCTGTTTTGGGGAATGAGATGAACAAAACGGGGAGTAGCTCAGCTTGGTAGAGCACTTGGTTTGGGACCAAGGGGTCGCAGGTTCAAATCCTGTCTTCCCGACCAGTGAGCAATTAAATATGCGGGTGTAGTTTAGTGGTAAAACCTCAGCCTTCCAAGCTGATGATGAGGGTTCGATTCCCTTCACCCGCTCCATACTATACTAATTGAACCTTGAAAACTGAACAAAACAAACAAAACGTCAACGTAAATCTAGTAAGAACAT
>JBNJJI010000014.1:0-101010 GCA_051750065.1 Bacillota bacterium | reverse complement strand
CAAAGCTTTTTTTAGTAGAGACCAAAAGCAGGCGATTCATCTCCCCCTTACCGTTGGGCTATGCCCTTCACACGCTTGCAGAGGGAGTTTTCTCGCCATTTTTAGATAAATTTTAAATTTCACTTCTAATTTGGAAAAGCACTTTATACATTTATAATAAGTGCATGTTCAAAAAGGAGGATAAACCGAGAAGTTCGAGGCCGTGCAGCTTTGAGTACTGGAACGTATGCTCATAATACGTGAGGAACTAAAAAAGCAAGTCAACGAAGAAATTCGAAGTGTCATTTTTCCGGACTTTTTGAACCTCTCTATAAGGACAAAATAAATACGCATGGCTCTTGAATGGTCTATATACTAAAAAGCGGGGGATTCATATGCGGTTAAGTGAATTGAGCGGGAAGGAAATAGTGGATTTCAAGAAAGCAGAAAGACTTGGAGTGCTAGGGCAGACGGATCTGGAATTCAATGAACGTACGGGACAAATCAACGCTCTAGTGATTCCTACAGGAAAATGGATGAGAAAACAGAATAGTGAAATCAGGGTGCCCTGGCATCATATTAGAACAATCGGATCAGACATGATTATTCTTGAAGTAGCTGAAGATACGCAATAAAACCTCCTAGTTTAGGGGGTTTTTTAAGTTGCTAAAAAATTAACCTTTGGCAGACGTTAAAACATGTTTGCCACGTCCAGCATCAGCGGCCTATCGGCTAGCGAACTTCCTTGCTAATCCAGTTGAGATCCAGTGACTGTTTGGCATCTGCTTAAGTTAAAAATCTGTATACACTCCTCACCTTTTAGTGGACGAGTGTATACCCGCCAGCTAGAAGGCATGCATTTGATAAAACCCAAGGTCGATCTATATGATTTTGTAAGGCAGCAGCCTATTTTTCAAGAAAAACACTAGTCAAGCGATGTCGTACATATATATGAGCCACAGCAATAAAATCCGGCTAAGGGTTTCTTCCCTAAGGAGAGGGTTATTTTTCTAACGTCACTCACCTATTCTTATACTCATTCATACAATGTTGAAGTGATAAACCTTTGCAGGTGGCAACGCGATTACGTTAAAAGAAGGTGAATGCATTGATGTTGACTGGAATGCAGATCGCAGTATTAGGCGGAGATGCTCGTCAACTCGAGATTATTCGTAAGCTTACAGAGCTAGATGCGAAAATTTCCTTGATAGGCTTTGAGCAATTGGACCATGCTTTTACAGGTGCGGTTAAAGAAAAGATAGATGAAGTCGAATTCAATGACGTTGATGCAATTATTCTTCCAGTGCCCGGCACAAATCTGGAAGGAGAAATTGAAACGATTTTTTCTAATGAAAAGATAAAATTGACAGAAGAAGTTCTGAAGGAGACTCCTTCACATTGCAAAGTCTATTCAGGGATTTCCAACAAGTATTTGAATGAAATAACCTCCTCAGCCGAGAGAGGCCTGATACAGCTGTTTGAGAGGGATGATGTAGCAATATATAATTCCATCCCAACCGTTGAAGGAACTATAATGATGGCTATCCAGCATACAGACTTTACTATTCATGGATCAAATTTAACTGTCCTTGGTCTCGGGCGTGTAGGAATGAGTGTAGCAAGGACTTTCCATCACTTAGGCGCTCGGGTTAAGGTAGGAGCACGAAAAAGCGAGCATTTGGCACGCATTACAGAGATGGGACTTACTCCTTTTCATTTAGATGATCTGGAAAAGGAAGTCAATGACTGCGATATGCTCATCAACACGATACCTGCACAAGTGGTGGGAGCGGGAGTCATTGCGAAGATGCCAACTCACACTTTGATTATTGATCTCGCTTCCAAACCTGGAGGGACTGACTTTCGGTACGCAGAAAAGCGTGGAGTGAAGGCCCTTCTAGCACCTGGTCTTCCTGGCATTGTGGCACCAAAATCAGCAGGGCAGATTTTGGCAAACGTTCTGTCACAGCTTTTGCTTCAAGACTTTACATCAAGAAAGGAGTAATAAATATGAGTGTAAAAGGAAAACGTATCGGATTCGGCTTAACAGGATCCCATTGCACTTACGATGCAGTATTCCCGGAGATTGAAAGACTTGTGAACGAAGGAGCAGAAGTAATCCCGGTCGTAACCTCTACAGTTAAACATACAGTTACAAGATTCGGAGATGGTGAAGACTGGATAAAAAGAATCGAAGAAGTAACGGGTAATAAGATAGTAGATACTATTGTAAAAGCAGAACCTTTGGGCCCGAAACTTCCGCTTGACTGTATGGTCATCGCACCGTTAACCGGAAATTCTATGAGTAAATTTGCAAATGCAATGACAGATTCACCTGTGTTGATGGCTGCCAAGGCGACTTTAAGAAATCATCGTCCTGTAGTGGTGGGGATTTCAACAAATGATGCTTTAGGTCTTAATGGCGTTAACTTGATGAGACTGATTTCTGCTAAAGATATCTATTTTATTCCATTCGGGCAGGATGACCCCGAAAAGAAACCTAAATCAATGGTAGCCAGGATGAACCGCTTAGTTGAAACTGTGGAAGCTGCACTCCAAGGAAAACAACTTCAGCCAGTAGTAGTAGAAAAGTTTCTGGATATTTAACAAAAGCTCTCAGAAGATAGGAGCTTGATTTAATTCAAGATAATACCGCTCCAATCAGGGGCGGTTTTGGCTTGCCTGAAAAAAGAGAATGGCAGTTTAGAAAACCATGTAAGATCAGTGCCATTATAATATCCTGCGAAAATATATTCCAGCTGCCAATCGATAAAAAATAATATTGTCCGACTATTGTTTATGTTAAAATATTCTTTACTACGGTAAATGATTAAAATGCTATTTTACTTATTTAAATTTTCACTGTTTACGAAATGATTTCAGCCAGATTTTTGTTAGACAGGTGTGCTGCGTTATCAAAACTAAATATATGCACTATTCGGTCCGTGCTTTAATACGTTTAAACCAGCAGGTGAAGTTAGTAGGAAAACAGCGCAAGTTATATGATTCAATGGCCAAGGAGGAGAAATTGTAATGAATTCAAATGGATTTCATGTAGCGGTTGTCGGCGCAACAGGTGCTGTCGGCCAGCAAATGATTAAAACACTAGAGAGCAGGAATTTTCCTATTGGAAAACTGACTCTATTATCTTCGGCTCGTTCAGCGGGCAAGAAAGTTACTTATAAAGGTAAGGAAGTAACCGTTCAAGAAGCAACTCCAGAAATCTTTGATGGTGTTGATATTGCTTTGTTCAGTGCAGGGGGAAGCGTTTCTAAACAATTGGCACCTGAAGCGGCCAAGCGAGGAGCTGTTTGCATCGATAACACGAGTGCATTCAGAATGGATCTCAATGTACCTTTGGTTGTACCGGAAGTGAATGAAATGGAAATTAAGAACCATAATGGAATCATCGCGAACCCTAACTGTTCTACAATTCAAATGGTTGCTGCCTTAGAGCCTGTTAGACAAAAATATGGGTTAGAGAAAGTAATTGTATCCACTTATCAGGCGGTTTCGGGAGCGGGAGCGGCTGCAATTGATGAGCTTCATGAGCAATCTCAAGCAATTTTAAATGGAAAAGAGAGCAAAGCTGAAGTTCTTCCAGTTGCAAGTGGAAACAAACACCATCAGATTGCTTTCAACGCCATTCCTCAAATCGATAACTTCGAAGAGAATGGCTATACATTTGAAGAAATGAAGATGATCAATGAAACGAAGAAAATCATGGATATGCCAGACTTAAAAGTAGCAGCAACTTGCGTTAGACTTCCGATAGTCACAGGACATTCAGAAAGTGTATACTTTGAAATTAAGGATGAGAATATTACTGTCGAAGATATTCAATTACTATTGAAAGAGGCACCTGGAATTGTACTGCAGGACTCACCTGCGGAACAGCTGTATCCCATGCCCGCAAATGCAGTTGGAAGCAATGATATTTTTGTAGGAAGAATCAGGAAAGATCTTGATGACAATCGAGGTTTCCATATGTGGGTAGTATCAGATAATCTGCTCAAAGGTGCAGCATGGAATTCTGTACAGATTGCCGAAAGTCTGATTAAATTGAAGTTAATTAAAAAGAAATAACAGCTAGAGGTACATCCAGCAGTGTATGCAGTAATCTATCTTGAAATAGCGGCACCACGGCCTCTTGTTTTTATATATTAAAAACATTGGGGTGTAGAAATGAAAATATCTGTTCAAAAGTATGGAGGAACATCGGTTCGTGATGAGAAAGGGCGCACAAAAGCGGCAGGGCATGTTGCAAGGGCTATTGAAGACGGCTTCAAGGTAGTGGTGGTGGTTTCTGCCATGGGAAGAAAAGGCGAGCCTTATTCAACAGATACATTACTCTCTTTGATTAACGGCAAGGATACATTGGTCAGTCACCGGGAACAAGATATTCTTCTCTCATGCGGAGAAACGATCTCGACCATTGTATTTACAAATCTCCTGCTGGAGATGGGCATCAAAGCCGTTGCTCTTACAGGAGCTCAAGCAGGATTTCGTACGAATAGTGACCATACAAATGCCAAAATCATCGATATGAAATGTGACCGGCTGATTTCTGAACTGAAAGAAAACCAAGTTGTGATAGTTGCTGGATTTCAGGGCATTTCACCCAATGGCGATGTAACGACAATCGGCCGAGGCGGAAGTGACACATCGGCTGCCGCTCTTGGTGCTGCATTGAAGGCAGAATGGGTGGATATTTTTACAGATGTGGAGGGAATCATGACCGCTGACCCCAGAGTTGCGGATAAAGCCCGGCCGCTTTCTGTCATCTCATATAATGAGGTGTGCAACCTCGCAAATCAGGGAGCAAAAGTAATCCATCCACGGGCCGTGGAGATTGCTATGGATGCGAAAATCCCTTTAAGGATCAGATCCACTTATTCAGATAATCCCGGCACATTGGTGACTTCGCTGGAAAAGAAGAAGGAACAAGGGTTGGAAAGTGGTACAATTACGGGTATAGCACATGTCGGAGCGCTCTCTCAAATCAAGGTATTTGCAAAGAAAGAGCAATATAATCTCCAAGCTGAGGTTTTTAAGGCGATGGCTAACGATGATATATCCGTGGACTTCATCAACATATCGCCTCAAGGAGTTGTATACACTGTTCCATCCCAATTGACAGCAAGAGCATTTAGAGTTCTCAAGAACCTGGGACATGATCCTTTAATTGAAACTGAATGTGCGAAAGTATCGGTGGTTGGAGCAGGAATGAAAGGCGTTCCTGGAGTAACAGCTGCGATTGTTACTGCGCTTTCTGAAAATAATATTCGTATCCTTCAATCTGCTGATAGCCATACAACTATTTGGATGCTAATAAAAGAAAAAGATCTTAAAACAGCAGTCAATGCTCTGCATGACTCTTTTCAATTGGAGGCAGATGGAGGTAAACTGAGTATAGAAGAATGAAAAGGAGTGGGGAATAGTGCATTTTGGCCGTGTATCTACAGCAATGGTCACACCATTTGATAACAAAGGAAACATTGATTTTCAAAAAACAACATTACTTGTAAACTACCTGATTGAAAATGGCAGCGACTCTTTGGTGGTAGGAGGGACGACCGGAGAATCTCCTACCTTATCTCAAGAGGAGAAACTGGCCCTTTTTCGTCATGTCGTTAAAGCTGTGAATGGAAGAGCCCCTGTTATAGCAGGTACTGGAAGCAACAATACGTATGCATCGGTTGAGTTTACGAAAAAGGCAGCCCAAACGGGTATTGATGCTATCATGGTAGTAGCGCCATATTACAACAAACCAAGCCAGGAAGGAATGTACCAGCACTTCAAAACAATTGCTGAAGCTACGACGCTTCCTGTCATGCTCTATAACGTACCAGGCAGGGCAGTGGCTAAAATTTCACCTGAGACAGTCATCAGGTTATCGGAAATCGGCAACATTACTGCGATTAAAGAAGCGAGCGGCGATATGGATGCAATAACTGAAATCATTGCCAATACTCCTGACGACTTTCTCTTATACAGTGGAGATGATGGGTTGACACTCCCTATCCTTGCAATTGGAGGAACTGGTGTTGTTTCGGTAGCTTCCCATGTAATCGGAAATGAAATGCAGGAGATGGTCAAGACATTCCTAGAAGGCAGTGTACGTGAAGCGTCAAAACTGCATGGGAAATTGCTTCCTGTAATGAATGGATTATTCTCAGCTCCAAGTCCGACACCGGTCAAAACTGCTCTTCAACTAAAAGGAATGGATGTTGGATCCGTAAGACTTCCTCTCATTCCTTTAACAGAAGAGGAACGAACACGTCTTTCCAAAGTGCTGGAAATTAATTGAAATATTTGCATGAAACGCAGCCGTCTGAGAAAAACTCACGGCTGCGTTTTTTTTGGAAGTGAAAAGTACAGAATTCGATTGTAAGCATACTGTATTCTAATCTCTGTTATTTAAGTTAAGACGACTTTAATAATCTATCTGTACACCGTTTAGACTGGTCTTCGCGCTAATTACATTTCTTTATTTCATGAAACCTTGTTCTTTGAAAAAGTCAAAAAACAACAACGTTCTTTAATAGAGCCATTGTTTAAGGTAAGGCTTTTTCGTAAACTTGGTTGATATTGATTATTTAGAAGAAAACCTCCTTCTTATACACGCTTCACGAGCCATTTTTAACCTAGAGTAATATTTACGTAGACCGCTTTTTATAAGGCTCTTTAAGTAAACTTTGTTGCTATTTCATTTAAATTTTGAGAGATATCACCTTAATAAATCGGAAATATACCGTAAGCAATAAAGAATAGAGCTAACCTCCCTGATTAGAGAGAAATTCTTCGTACCCCGAGGGAATATCCGGGTCCTTGGAATTTTTTTTGAAGGCAACATTTTATGCAAAAAAAAGCCTTTAAACAGCTCTTTTCCCCTTCCTTCCCTTTTATAGGGAGATTGTAGTGGAAGGCGTTCGACCTCCTGCGGGACTAGCGGGCGTCTAGCTTCAGCGCCCAGCCCCTCGGGGTCAAATGTCCACAGAGAATAAAAGGAAAGACCGCCTTTTTTTCTCTGTAGAGCATTTGCCTGTCGGGCCTGACCAGGGCGCTTCCACTTTTGATGACAGGTGAGACCAAGGTTACGTACCCACTGGAACGTAACCCCACAGGCGAAGCCGAGGAGGCTCACCGCCCGCCCCGCGGAGTCGTACGCCTAGAGCGGAAATCAATCCCTTTTATAAAGCCACAATCTTTGCGAAAACAGCCTTTTATAAAGAGATAGGAAGAAATGGTTAGCGGGTTCTGCAACTGACAGGAAGTACACTGAATTGCATAATAGTTTGAATTTATTGACCGATTATGATGATTTTCGTTGTAAAGTTAAAATCGCATAAAGTATAATGTATCTAACTGATTAATGATCGGGAATTACAGCATAGGAGGAAACGATATTGAGCAAGAAAAAAAATGAAAGCATTAAAATCATACCCCTTGGTGGAGTAGGGGAAATCGGCAAAAATATGTATGTGATTGAAGTTGATGAGGAGATCTTTGTTATTGATGCAGGCCTCATGTTCCCTGAAGATGGAATGTTCGGAATAGATATGGTCATACCGGATATACAATATTTACTGGAAAACAAAGAACGAGTCAAAGGAATTTTTCTTACTCATGGACATGAAGATGCAATCGGAGCCATCACTTATGTTCTTAATAAAATTAATGTTCCTGTATATGGGACAAAGCTTACCAATGCCCTTGTTAAGGGAAGACTTAAGGATGAAGAAATAAAGACAGATATCAAATTCTATAATGTCCATTCAGACAGCAAACTGTTTTTTGATGGAGTCGATGTGACGTTTTTTAGGACAACCCACAGTATTCCCGATTCTGTCGGCGTGTCGATTAATACATCTGAAGGATCCATTGTTCATACAGGTGAATTTAAGTTCGATCAAGCTGCTAAAGGCCTGTATCGTCCGGATATGGGTAAAATGGCGAAAATTGGTGATAAAGGTGTACTGTGTCTGCTTTCAGATAGTACAGAAGCGGAACGTCCAGGATACACCACGTCTGAAGAAGTCATTGCAAATCAGCTGAATTCTGCGTTTCATTCAGCAGAAAGCAGAATCATCGTTGCGTGCTTTGCTTCAAACTTGATAAGAATTCAGCAGGTTTTTGATGCTGCCTATAAAAACAACCGCAAAGTCGCGGTTGTAGGGAAGAGCCTTGAAAGAGTGTATGAAATTGCCTTGAACATGGGCTATCTGCAAATAAAAGAAGATGTGATTATCCCGATTCATGACATCTCTAAATATAATGATGATGAAGTGGTCATTATCGCAACCGGAGACCAGGGAGAGCCATTTGAAGCACTCCAAAGAATGTCCAAACAGACACATAAATTAGTTAACATTCAGGATGGCGATACGGTCTTTATTACGGCGACGGCTGCACCAGGCATGGAACTAACGCTGTCTAGGACTGTGGACATGCTTTACCGGTCAGGAGCCAATGTTCTGACAGCTAACAAGAAAGTTCATGTTTCAGGACATGGCAGCCAGGAAGATTTAAAATTAATGCTGAATTTAATGAAACCTAAGTATTTCATTCCAATTCAAGGTGAATACAGAATGTTGATTGCCCATGCAAAGGTTGCAAATTCAGTCGGCATATCTCATAACAGAGTGTTCATCCTTGATAAAGGGGATGTCGCTCAATATAAAGATGGAAAAATGAGAATGAGTGGAAGAGTGCAGGCCGGAAATGTCCTTATTGACGGCATCGGTGTCGGAGATGTCGGCAATATTGTTCTTCGAGACAGAAAGCTGCTCTCTCAAGATGGTATATTGATTGTAGTTGTGACATTGAGCAGAAGAGGCAAAATTCTGGTATCAGGTCCGGAAATCATCTCACGCGGGTTTGTCTATGTTCGTGAGTCAGAGAAGCTGATGGATGAGTCCACCCAGCTAGTAAGAAAAATCGTTGAAGGTTATCTTGCTCAGGGTACATTTGATTGGTCCAGCATTAAGCAGGACATCCGCGATCAACTAAATCATCTGCTCTTTGGCAAAACAAGAAGAAGGCCGATGATCTTGCCAATCATCATGGAAGTTTGATAATTATATTTAAGAGCTGACCGCATTTGCGGTCAGCTCTTTCTTTATTTTCTGTGGAGAGTTTTATTGCTTCACCGCGCTGAATTTCTATTTGTATAAGAACGTAAAGGTAGCAAGAGCTTTGCTGGTATAGGGAGCTAATGCATTGTAAGACGAATATTTTACCTCTTCTACGCTGTTCATGAATTGAAAGACAACAACAGGAAAATACTATTCCTATTATTGCTGAAGAAGGAGTGTCTAAAGAAATGAATTTTAATATGAATCAAAACCAATCTGATAAAAATGAGGATAAAGAGAAAGAGGGTAAGCCATCCGGGTTAATGGAGAAAATACAACAGCTTGGGCAAACAAATGTTCCGCAGCTTTCCAACGATTCAAATATCCATTGTCTAACGATTGTCGGTCAGATTGAAGGGCATATGCAGCTGCCTCCGCAAAATAAAACGACCAAGTATGAGCATGTCATTCCTCAACTGGTGGCAATAGAACAAAACCCAAAAATAGAAGGACTGCTTATAGTTCTCAATACAGTAGGAGGGGACGTAGAAGCCGGGCTGGCCATTTCTGAAATGCTCGCATCGCTATCTAAGCCTACAGTCTCAATTGTGCTTGGAGGAGGTCATTCGATCGGTGTCCCAATCGCAGTATCCTGCGATTACTCTTTCATTGCTGGAACTGCAACAATGACCATCCATCCTGTAAGGCTGACTGGTCTCGTTATTGGTGTTCCACAGACTTTTGAATACCTTGATAAGATGCAGGACCGAGTGGTGAATTTTGTAACAAAACATTCTAAAGTGACGGAAGAAGACTTTAAAGAGCTGATGTTCGCTAAAGGTAATCTTACCAGAGATATCGGTACGAATGTAGTGGGAGATGATGCGGTGAAATATGGATTGATAGATGGGATAGGCGGGGTTGGAGAAGCAATTAAGAAATTGAACGAACTTATTGCGCTTAAAAGTGATAGCAAAGAGGAAGGACTGCTCCAATGATCCTTTATACAACTGTCCCGCAAGAAATGATATTCCCGACCGATGAAAAGGCGTACTCTCAGCAGACCATAATGGAATGGCAAGGAATTCCGGTGCTTGTAGAGCAGTCTGAGCATCAATATAGAGTCGTCAGAGTGATGAGCAGCGACCCTGCTCACTATTTAAATGAGCAAGTTGGTCCAGGTCAGTATCTTCAAATGTAACCTTTACAATGATTTTCGCCAATGGCAGTATATGATATAATATAAGAGGAATGCGAATAAAATAGCTTAAATTAACGGGACTGGTATTTCCTGCTTGCGGTGATGCCAGCCCTTTCTTCATCTTAAGAGGTTTTCTAGAAGATTATGGAAATTTTGAGTTGATGGTGATAAAGCATAATAAAAAGAATTTAGGTGAAAGAACTTTGGCGAAAAGAAAAAGAAGAAGCACAAAGAAGTCGTCTACTAAACAGACGATTAAATATGAATTGGCCGGCATGCTGATGATAGCCCTCAGTTTAATAGCCATTATACAGCTGGGTGCTGTAGGTAAAGCATTCGTCCACTTCTTTCGTTTTTTCTTGGGCGAGTGGTATATGATTGCGTTCATCACCCTGCTTGTTTTAGCGGGCTATATGATGGTGAAGAGAGAAATGCCGAATTTCTTTACTAGAAGGCTGGCTGGTATTTACATAATGTTATTAAGTACGCTGCTTTTGAGCCATGTTAAGCTGTTCGAACTGCTTTCTAATAATGGAGCTTTCCAGAATCCTAGTGTAATAGCTAATACTTGGGAATTGTATTGGATGGAAGTAGCCGGCGAAGCGAGCACATCCGATTTAGGAGGCGGTATGATAGGAGCGATTCTTTATGCAGTTTCTTTCTTCTTGTTTGATTCAGCTGGCACCAAGATTCTCTGTATGGCTTTGATTGCAATCGGTATTGTTTTAATAACAGGGAAGTCATTCGGTTCGGCTCTTGGAAAGGCAGGTTCTACAACAACTGAATTTATCGGGAATCAATGGCAAGCTTTTCGTGAAGATATGAAAGATTGGAAAGAAGAAAGAATAGAGAAGAAGGAAGAAAAACAGAATAGGAAAAACGAGAAGGTGAAGTCTCAACCAGACACTGAATCCATTTATGAAGCAGCGGAGGAAGTGAAAGTAGAGCCGATCATTTCCAGCTTTAATGAAAAAGCCTATCCTGAAGAAGCGGTTCCTGCACCATCAGGAGAAACAGATCAGACACAGCAAACCGCACAGGTTGAACAGGAAGACGTTTCTTCTTCAGGTGAAGATGAGGCACCTCCGATTACATTTACAGAGGTGGAGAATAAAGATTATAAACTGCCGCCTATCTCTCTTTTAACGAGGCCAAGCCAGACGGACCAAAGCAATGAATATAAAATGATTCATGCTAATGCCGCGAAGCTGGAAAGAACGTTTCAAAGTTTTGGGGTAAAAGCCAAAGTGACACAGGTTCATCTTGGTCCTGCAGTTACTAAGTATGAAGTACATCCAGATACAGGAGTGAAGGTAAGCAAAATTGTCAACCTGAGCGATGACCTTGCACTGGCACTGGCAGCAAAAGATATCCGAATTGAAGCACCAATTCCAGGGAAATCTGCCATTGGGATAGAGGTCCCCAATTCTGAGGTTGCAATGGTTTCTCTGAGGGAAGTATTGGAATCTAAATCTAACGATAGACCCAATTCGAAGTTGTTAATAGGGCTAGGCCGGGACATCACCGGTGAGGCTGTATTAGCTGAGCTGAATAAGATGCCTCACCTTCTTGTTGCCGGTGCAACTGGAAGCGGAAAGAGTGTATGTATCAATGGCATCATAACAAGCATTTTAATGCGTGCAAAACCTCATGAAGTCAAATTGATGATGATCGATCCTAAAATGGTTGAGCTGAATGTATATAATGGAGTACCCCATTTGCTTGCACCGGTTGTGACTGATGCCAAGAAGGCTTCACAGGCTTTGAAAAAAGTTGTCAGTGAAATGGAGAGAAGGTATGAATTATTCTCCCATACGGGTACAAGAAATATAGAGGGTTACAATGAATATATCAAAAGGCACAACAAAGAAAATGAGGAAAAGCAGCCGGAACTTCCTTATATCGTTGTGATTGTCGATGAATTGGCAGACTTGATGATGGTAGCATCGAGTGATGTAGAAGATGCGATTACCCGCCTTGCCCAAATGGCACGTGCCGCAGGAATCCACCTTATCATCGCTACACAGCGTCCCTCTGTCGATGTTATAACCGGAGTTATTAAAGCGAATATCCCTTCCCGGATAGCTTTTGCTGTGTCCTCTCAAACGGATTCCAGGACCATTCTGGATACAGGGGGAGCAGAGAAACTGCTTGGCCGGGGAGACATGCTGTTCACTCCTGTTGGTGCTTCAAAGCCTACAAGGGTACAGGGAGCCTTCTTATCAGATGAAGAAGTAGAGGATATAGTCGACTATGTAATCAGCCAGCAGAAAGCGCAGTATCAAGAGGAGATGATTCCTGATGAAGTACCTGAAGGAAACAAACCAGCATCTGTAGAGGACGAGTTGTATGATGAAGCCGTTCAACTGATTGCAGAAATGCAGACTGCTTCTGTTTCCATGCTGCAGCGGCGATTCCGGATCGGCTATACTAGAGCCGCCAGATTGATAGATGCCATGGAAGAGCGAGGGGTTGTTGGTCCTTATGAAGGAAGCAAGCCGAGAACAGTATTGGTCGGAAAACCTTCAGAAGAACATTCTTCCTAAATCATTTTAAGCAAGAAATCGGCAAGCTTATTGGTTTCCCACAAGTATATTCCAGTCAGGGGAAAGTCTCTTAATTGAGGTCGAACTACTTAGATGTGGCCAGCTTCATCACAATACAAAAGAAAATGCTCAGAGGGTAAGTTCGAGGCCGCTGAAAAGTCTGCCGGCTTCTAGAATATATCTATAATTAATAAAGAAAAAGCCGACTCTTCTTCCTATAAAAGGAAGAAGAGTCGGCTTTTTTCTTGGAAAGCATTGGATATGCTGCTCTTTTATCCCATTAGCTTTAAATTCCTTTAATGTTTACAGAAGGCTGTTTTTCGCAAAGATTGTGGCTGTATAAAACGGTAAATGAAAAAGGCAGAATCGTCCTTTGAAGTGAACGATCCTGCCTTTTAGATTTTTATTGGACTTTTTCAGTGGCCCGGGTAAGTTCCTCTGAGCATTTTTATTTAACGTATCTCCCGGTAATTGTCCCTAAAAGCTTCATCTTTAAATCATTAAAAGATCAATTTCTTATAATGATAAATACCATATAAACTAAGTAAGCAATAACCAGGAATATCCCTTCTGCTTTTCCGATTTTAAAATTGGTTCTTGAAAAAAGAAGTAAAATGACAGTAAGAAATATCATTATTCCTATGTCAGTACTTATCTTGCTGTTGACCGCAAGAGGATGGATGGCAGAGGTTGTTCCTAAAACGAACAAAATATTGAAAATGTTGCTTCCTATTATGTTTCCAAGAGCAATTTCACTTTCTTTTTTAATCGCAGCGGTAACGGATGTAATCAATTCCGGTAATGACGTTCCGATTGCAACAATGGTAAGGCCGACTAATGTTTGACTCATTCCGAGGGCAAGAGCTATTTCAGTTGCATTTCTTACGACTAAGTCTCCACCCAAAACGATCCCTATAAGACCTCCAATAGTCAGCAAAGCGTTTTTTCCCCAAGAAATTTTGTTCTTTTCTGCAGATTCCTCTTTTGCTTTTTCACGGCTGTTTCTCGCAACCTCAAAGATATAATAGAGAAAAATCACGAAAAATAGAAGAATTATAAAACCGTCTCCTCTAGTTAGAAGGTTTTCACTGGTTCCTTGTAATGTGATATCACTGACCAGTATCAGTAAAACAACACCTGCTAACAAGGTAAAAGGGATTTCTTTTCTAATCGTTTCACTCTTCACTTCTAATGGATAAATGAATGCAGCCACACCTATAACTAAGGCGGTATTGATGATATTACTTCCGACTACATTTCCTAAGGCAACTCCAGTATTCTCATCCAAGGCTGCCATGATGCTTATCGTGGCTTCAGGAGAGCTTGTACCAAGAGATACTATCGTCAATCCGATAAGCAGAGGTGAAACATGAAAAGCCCTCGCAATATTTGACGAACCATCAACAAAAAAGTCTGCACCCTTAATCAATAGGATGAAGCCTGCAATTAATAAGATATAAACCATTTAATGACCTCTTTTCTTTCTGTAGAAACTGAAATTATTTTGCTCATAAACTTCTTTTAATACTCAGGGGCTGTACCTGGTGACTGATATCCCTTATTGCCGTTCCGATACTGAAAGGAATATGGTCTGCAGCAACTGCAGTTGAGGAGATTGAGGCTCTACTTATTACTTCAATGAAAAATGGCTGTCCTTCAGTAGAAACGAGGATACCCCCTGATTGAAAATAGTGTTTCTCAGCAGATAAGTATCATATATACCTCTTCAAGTATCAGAAATACTCCCAATCGAAGCTCTCTTGTATACATCTTTTGTATTTTAACAAGCTCCTATAAAGAAGACAAGAAATGCGGTTAGCTTTTCCTGTTTTTTTATTCAAGGTAAGAACCTTATCGCAATTTAAAGTCTTCCGGCTTTAGTTACTATAGTAGTTAATGCTCTTTTCGTAAACTTTGTTGCTATTTGATACTAATTCCGAAATAAACTACCATGATCACCGGGATAACCTGGTAATCAAGAAAAGAAAAGAGCTGCTTACCCTGATTAGAGAGAAATCACCTAGTATCCGCGGGAAAATCCGGCTACTGGGATTTAGCCGAAAGCAACAATATATGCAAAAACAGCCTAGTTAAAAATAAAGGGAGTCCAAGGAATTAGGATAACCCTAAGAAAGTAGATAAAGATTGTAAACGGTTAAAGTTGAATTATAAAAAGAAATTTTAATTAAGTTGTCAGACCTCTAGCCTTTCTTCAAGTATATGTGTTATACTTTTAAAAGCGTTTACATTATAAAAAAAAAGTGCAGATTACAGAGGAATAAGATGTTTTATCCAAAAAGTACTCCCATTCCCGCGGCTGAAAATTTAGAAATTTTTGATTTTCTGTTTTTTTCGACAAAAATCTAATAATCTATTTATTTATTTTTTTAAAAGTGATATAGTATTTTGGATTAGTAGGAAAGATATACAACTTTGTTTGTGCTTGGGAAGAAATGGTGGTGGTACTTGGATGACAATAAAAGCAGATAATAGGCATTTGTACTTACAAGTGATCGATCGTCTGAAAAAAGACATCGAAGAAGGACAGTACAAAGAGAAAGATAAGCTTCCTTCTGAATTCGATCTTGCAAAACAGCTTGGTGTAAGCCGCGCCACGCTAAGAGAAGCATTACGGATTCTCGAAGAAGAAAATGTCATTATACGCAGGCACGGGGTTGGCACTTTTGTAAACGCCAAACCGCTCTTCACCTCTGGTATAGAGCAATTGAACAGTGTGACGAACATGATAAAACATGCAGGTATGGAACCTGGGACCATTTTCTTAAGCTCAAGCTTCCATGGTCCGACCGATGAAGACATCCGCCGGTTTTCACTGAAAGAAGAAGAGGAACTCGTCATGGTTGAACGAGTACGGACAGCAAACGGGGAACCGGTAGTATACTGTGTGGACAAGATGCCATCCAGTGTATATCCGCACAAGTTCACGACTGATTTTAATTCTCTCTTTCAAGTCCTTGAACAGGAAGAGAATAAGAGAATTACCTATGCTGTGACTCAAATTGAACCGTTGGGATTTCACGAACGTATATCTCCGATACTCGATAGTGAGCCGGAAACAGCTTTGCTTGTTCTAAAGCAAATGCATTATGACGAGAACGATCAGCCGATTCTTTATTCGGTCAATTATTTCCGTTCGGACAAGTTCAGCTTTCAAGTGTTAAGAAAGCGGGTCTGATCAATTCAGCAAGTCTAGTAATCTTCTTACTACATCAGAAACATCAACATAATAACAGGGGGTAACCAAGTTGAAAATACGTAAATTCGGTTTAGCACTTTCCATGGCTTTAGCAGCAGGTACGATTCTGGGTGCATGCGGAAATAATAACAATGACGGTGAAGACGTAGCGCCGGCACAGAATGGCGAAGGAGAGGTTTATACTACTGCAATGATTACTGATGTCGGAGGAGTCGATGATAAATCCTTCAACCAGTCAGCATGGGAAGGCCTTGAAGCATTTGGACAAGACAATGGACTTGAAAAAGGCACAGATGGTTATGATTATATCCAATCAAACTCTGATGCAGATTATAAAACTAACTTAAATACAGCGGTTCGTAACAACTTCGATCTTATCTATGGAATCGGCTACAAACTAAAGCCGGCGATCGAAGAAGTAGCTAAACAACGTGAAGACAGTAACTTTGTCATTGTGGATGATGTAATTGAAGGTATGGACAACGTTGCTAGCGTTACTTTTAAAGAGCATGAAGGATCTTTCCTAGTTGGTGTGGTAGCAGGTCTTACTACTAAAACCAACAAAGTAGGTTTCATTGGGGGAACAGACTCTGACTTGATCAACAAGTTTGCTGCCGGTTTTGAAGCTGGTGTTAAAGCAGTAAATCCTGAAGCTGAGATAGACATCCAGTTTGCAGGTGCATTTGATAAAGCGGACAAAGGCCAGTCTATGGCTGCTTCTATGTATCAATCAGGAAACGACATTATTTACCACGCTGCAGGCGGAACTGGTAATGGAGTGTTTACTGAAGCGAAAAACCGTAAACAGCAAGATCCTGATTCAGAGCTATGGGTTATCGGAGTAGACCGTGACCAGGCCGCTGAAGGATCAGTAACAGTTGATGGAGAAGAAATGAATGTAACATTGACTTCAATGATCAAGCGTGTAGATACTGCGGTTATCGACATTGCTGAAAGAGGTATGGCAGGAGAATTCCCTGGCGGAGAAATCGTCGAGTACGGTTTGGAAGATGATGGTGTAGGAATTGCTCCGACTCAAGATAACATTTCAGATGAAGTAAAAACAGCGGTTGATGAATGGAAAGAAAAAATCGTGAACGGTGAAGTTGAAGTACCGACTAAACCTGAATAAATAATGTATAAAAGGGTGGAAAAGAGTGAGGTGTACTCTTTTCCTCCCCCTTTAATGAAAAGGCTTAAATAAAAAGTAGAATTAACTGATTCTGCTTTTTATTTAGGAGTTTTTCAGGGGTCTTTAGTCCTTATCCTAAACAAATCAAAAGTCTGACTTCATACTTTTCAAAAGACTCTATCTTAGCAAGGAGTGATATTTTAGTGGAACATGTAATTGAAATGTTAAATATACGTAAAGAATTTCCTGGTATCGTGGCAAATGACAATATAACCCTTCAACTTAAACAGGGTGAAATTCATGCGCTTCTCGGAGAAAATGGTGCTGGGAAATCGACTCTGATGAACGTCCTTTTCGGGCTGTATCAACCTGAAAAAGGTGAAATCAAAGTCAATGGAAAAAGTGTAAATATCACAAATCCAAACATTGCGAATGGGTTGGGAATAGGAATGGTTCATCAGCATTTTATGCTTGTGGATACATTTACGGTCACCGAAAATATCATTTTAGGTAAGGAACCGAAATCAGGCGGGAAAATCGATATTAAAAGAGCGGAGCAGGAAGTTCGTGAAATTTCTGATCGTTATGGGCTGGCAGTAGACCCTCAAGCTAAAATTTCTGACATTTCGGTGGGAATGCAGCAACGTGTAGAGATCTTAAAGACTTTATACCGCGGAGCAGAAATTCTGATCTTTGATGAACCAACAGCAGTATTGACTCCTCAAGAGATTAAAGAACTTGTAGTAATTATGAAAACACTGATTAAAGAAGGTAAATCTATCATTCTTATAACTCACAAACTTAAAGAAATCATGGAGGTTTGTGATCGGTGTACAGTAATTAGAAAAGGCAAGGGAATCGGCACTGTTAATGTGGAAGATACCAATGTTAATGAACTTGCTTCCCTGATGGTCGGGCGTGAAGTTACCTTTACAACTCAGAAGACCGAAGCTGTACCAAGTGAACCTGTTCTCGAAATCGAAAATTTGAGAGTAAAAGATTCCCGGGGAGTTGAAGCTGTAAGGGGACTAAACCTGACTGTAAGAGCAGGTGAAATCCTTGGGATTGCCGGTGTAGATGGAAATGGTCAAACAGAGCTGATTGAAGCGATTGCCGGCCTGCATAAAACATCGAGCGGTTCCATCAAGCTGAACGGAAAAGAGATCCAAAATCTTAAACCACGCAAAATTACAGAATCAGGTCTTGCCCATATTCCTCAGGACCGTCATAAACATGGCCTTGTGCTCGATTTTCCTATTGGAGAGAATATGGTTCTTCAAACCTATTATCAGAAACCATATTCTAAATCAGGAGTAATGAATTTCAAACAGGTTTATAAAAAAGCATCCTCTTTAATTGGAGAGTATGATGTTCGTACACCGAGCGAATATACACTTGCAAGAGCTTTATCTGGAGGAAACCAGCAGAAAGCCATTATCGGCCGTGAAATTGACCGTAATCCAGATTTACTGATTGCTGCACAGCCTACAAGGGGATTGGATGTAGGGGCAATTGAATTCATCCACAGGCGTTTGATTGAGCAGCGAGATGATAATAAAGCTGTTCTGTTGCTTTCATTTGAGCTTGATGAAATCCTAAATGTCAGTGACCGGATTGCTGTTATTTATGAAGGAGAAATAGTAGCGGTTGTCGATCCGAAAAAAACTACCGAACAGGAGTTAGGGTTGTTAATGGCTGGTTCCACACGTAAAAAGGAAGGAGACTCTGTCAATGTCTAGTAAATATCAAAATATTCTCATTCCTGTTATATCTGTCGTTCTGGGACTGCTGGCGGGAGCAATCATCATGCTTTTGACAGGGTACAACCCGATTGAAGGCTATGGAGCTTTGTGGCGCGGTGCCTTCGGAGATAGTTTCTACGTAGGAGAAACTATTAGACAGGTTATACCTTACATCTTGGCAGGCTTGGCAGTAGCTTTTGCTTTCCGTACGGGTTTATTCAATATCGGTGTGGAAGGGCAGCTTTTGGTCGGGTGGACAGCATCTGTATGGGTAGGTCTAGCTTTTGATCTGCCTACAGTGATTCATTTGCCTTTATCCATTCTTGCAGCAGCAGCAGCGGGTGCTTTATGGGGGCTTGTGCCAGGTATTTTAAAAGCCAAGTGGCGCGTTCATGAAGTTATTGTAACGATCATGATGAATTACATCGCACTTTATACTACAAATTATTTAATTCGAAATGTTATTGCCGATGAAGCGGATTCCACAGGCAGTGTTCCTGAATCAGCTTCTCTAAAAAGCGGATTTTTTGAAACGATAACAGATTACTCTACACTTCATAATGGTATTTATTTAGCCATTGCAGCAGCATTCATTATGTGGTTTTTACTTGAAAAAACAACAACAGGCTATGAATTGCGATCTGTAGGATTCAACCAGCATGCTTCACAATATGCAGGAATGAATGTTAATAAGAACATTGTGCTATCCATGGTAATCTCAGGAGCATTTGCAGGTTTAGCGGGTGCTATGGAAGGACTAGGTACTTTCGGATTCGCCTTCTTGCATTCAAGCTTTTCTGGTGTCGGTTTTGATGGGATCGCCGTAGCTTTGCTTGGAGGAAATGCAGCTTTAGGTGTTATATTGGCAGCGATTCTTTTCGGTGGTTTGAAAGTAGGAGCCTTGAATATGCCACTTGAATCCGGTGTGCCAAATGAGCTTGTAGAAATCGTAATTGCCCTGATCATTTTCTTTGTAGCTTCCAGCTATATGATTAGATGGCTGTTGAATCGTTCGAAAAAGGGGGTGAAATAAGTGGGTATTATGACAATTTTGGAGATTATCATTTCTTCAACCCTGGTTGTGGCTGCTCCGCTTATTTTCACTGCATTGGGTGGAGTGTTCTCGGAACGCTCAGGAGTAGTCAATATCGGTCTTGAAGGCCTAATGGTCATTGGTGCCTTCTCAGCAATTGTATTTAACTTAACATTTGCATCGACATTCGGTGCGGCAACACCTTGGGTAGCGCTGCTTGCTGGTATGGCAGTCGGCGGATTATTGTCTCTGCTACATGCCCTTGCTTCCATCACTTTCCGTGCAGATCAGGTTGTCAGCGGAGTAGCTATTAACTTCCTGGCATTGGGTGCCGGCTTGTTTCTGGTAAAACTTATTTATGATAAAGGACAAACGGATATCATTCGTACTGAAAACAGCTTCAAGAAAATTGATATTCCGTTTCTAAGTGACATTCCAGTCATCGGCAACCTGTTTTTCAGCCGTGTGACCTACACCGCCTATATCGCTATCATCCTGGCATTTGTGGTGTGGTATATTCTTTACAAAACACCATTTGGGTTAAGGCTCCGATCGGTCGGTGAACACCCTATGGCGGCTGATACAATGGGAATTAATGTGACGAAGATGCGCTATATCGGTGTATTCATCTCAGGTATTCTTGGTGGTCTTGGTGGAGCGGTATATGCTCAATCGATATCCCTGGACTTCAGCCACTCTACTATTACAGGACAAGGATTTATGGCACTTGCTGCGATGATTTTTGGAAAATGGAATCCTCTTGGAGCGATGGGTGCAGCACTTTTCTTCGGATTTGCTCAAAGCTTGAGTATAGTGGGATCGAGTATTCCTTTGTTTGAAAATGTACCAAGTGTTTACTTGCAAATTGCACCTTACGTATTGACAATTCTTGCTCTTGCAGGATTCATCGGTCGTGCAGATGCACCGAAAGCTCTTGGAAATCCATATATTAAAGGAAATAGATAGTATCTTATAAAGTAATCTTGAGTGGAAAACGTTAATGTTTTCCGCTCTTTTTTGTTGTAGGAATTTCAACCTTGTGGAAAATTTCAACTAATTTATCCGCGTCCAGCTTCAGCGTCCGGGGGGCTGGGTGCTGGAACTGGACGACCGCTAGTCCTGCAGGAGGCCGCACGCCTTCCGTTACAATCCCCCTGCGTAAAAGAGCGAGATCTATCGAAACAGGCTATTAAAAACATTAATTTCTTTGGTTTTAATATGGTTCTTTGGCTTACAAGCGGAGGTGCTAGGAGTCGCTCAACTGGAGTAGTAGTCAACATATTCATTTGAAAAACTACAATGTTTTTTAACAGAGCTTCTTGTTTAGAAAACATAAGCCGCTACAATGGAGATTTTATCATAGGGTAAGTAAGTCCGAATCCGTTGTACCCTTTTACGGTATATGCCTTACGAGAAGAATCAGCAGTACGTTATAAGCTGAAATCAACTAATTACCGTATTGTACAAACCTTTTGTATAGACATCCATAAAAGGTGACGAAATAAGTTGGCTAAAGAGAGTGAGATGCTATCCGGTTTTCAAGCATATAATAGATATAATGAGGGAAGAACATACTAAGAAACTCAATTGGCAGATGAGGTAAAAACTTGAAAGAGTTAAAGTAAAGCATGTATAGTTAAAGAGAATTTACCTCAAAATAGTTATGAAAATAGGTTTTTCATTGCAGAATACAAAGAGTGTCATTGAAGTTACCAAATAGGAATTGTCAGCAAAAGGAGGATGGCTAATGTCTATAGTCAATGAAGTGGTCAAATCCAAAAGTGGTTATACGTTACATATTGTCCGAACTGATAAATATAAAACAAACACCCTTGTATGGAGAATGAAATCTCCCTTAAAAGCAGAGGAAGTTACTCTGAGAGGTCTCCTTCCTCATGTACTTCAAAGCAGTTCTAAGAAATACCCGAGTACTACTGTGCTAAGGACGTATCTGGATGAGTTGTATGGTGCAAACTTTTTTGTCGATTTGGCAAAAAAAGGCGAATATCATGTAATGAGTTTCTCGGTTGAAGTGGCGAATGAAAAATTCCTAAAGGATTCTGACCCATTGCTGAAGAAAGGTTTGCAATTTCTTGCAGATGTAGTCATGAATCCGAATGTAAAGGAAAACTCCTTTCACGAAGAAACGGTTGAAAAAGAGAAAAGAAACCAAAAGGTAAGAATTCAGTCTGTCTTTGATGACAAGATGAGGTATGCGAATTCACGTCTTGTGGAGGAAATGTGCAAAAATGAATCTTATTCACTTCATCCAAATGGTACTCTCAATGAAGTGGAGAAGACTACTGCTGAAAGTCTGTACAACTACTATCAAGATGCTATCCAAAAAGATGAACTGGATTTATATATTATAGGAGACGTGGACGCAGAAGAAGCAGAAAAAATGTGTGAAGAAATCTTTTCTCTGCAAAACAGAGACTCCGAAAAAATTAGTGCTTCCACTACACCTTCACTTGAGGATGTTAATGAAGTAATAGAAAGACAGGATGTTAAACAAGGGAAATTAAACATCGGCTATAGAACAAATGTGGCGTATGGAGCCGATGATTATTGGGCTTTACAAGTATTTAATGGTATCTTCGGAGGTTTTTCTCATTCCAAGTTATTCATTAATGTTCGTGAAAAAGCCAGTCTTGCTTATTACGCTGCCAGCAGACTGGAAAGCCATAAAGGCTTGATGATGGTAATGTCAGGGATAGACGGCAAAAATTATGAGCAGGCAGTGACAATCATCAAAGAGCAAATGCAGGCAATGAAGAATGGTGATTTTACTGATGGGGAGATTCAGCAGACCAAAGCGGTGATTCGCAATCAGCTTCTTGAAACCATTGACACTCCACGGGGGCTGGTGGAAATTCTTTATCATAATGTTGTTTCAGGACAAAGGATAGAGCTCGATCATTGGCTTGAAAGCATTGAAAAGGTTACAAAGGAAGAAATCGCTGCTGTGGCCAAAAAAGTGAACATGGATACCATCTATTTTCTTACAGGAATGGAGGGATGAAGTGATGGAAAAAATTTCATTCGATCAGCTGCAGGAAGAATTATATTATGAAAAAATGGATAATGGGCTTCAAGTATATGTTCTCCCTAAAAAGGGATTTAATAAGACGTATGCCACTTTTACGACAAAATACGGCTCTATAGATAATCATTTTGTTCCGAAAGGCGGTTCGGAATTTACTAAGGTTCCTGATGGAATCGCACACTTTCTGGAACATAAGCTTTTTGAAAAGGAAGATGAGGACGTATTCCAAAAATTCAGTAAGCAGGGCGCATCTGCAAATGCTTTCACCTCCTTTACAAGAACTGCCTACCTTTTCTCTTCCACTTCGGAAGTGGAGAAAAATTTGGAGACGCTGATTAACTTCGTTCAGGCACCTTACTTTACTGAGAGCACAGTTGAAAAAGAAAAAGGAATCATTGGCCAGGAAATCACGATGTATGATGACAATGCGGACTGGCGCTTGTACTTTGGTGTAATCCAAAATATGTACCATAACCATCCTGTGAAGATTGATATAGCTGGTACGATTGAATCTATCTCACATATCAATAAAGACATGCTTTATCAATGCTATGAAACATTTTACCATCCCAGCAACATGCTCATGTTCATTGTAGGACCTGTAGAACCAGAAGGAATTATGAACCAGGTCAGGGAAAATCAGAGCAAAAAAGATTATAAAGAAATGGCTGAAATCGACCGCCGTTTCGATGAAGAACCAGTGGAAGCTGCAGAGAAAATACAGGTGCTTCATATGAATGTTCAGACTCCGAAATGTCTGGTTGGTGTCAAAGCGGTAAGTACTGATCAGCAAGGATCAGAAATGCTGAAACATGAACTTTCCATGAATATTGCCCTGGATATGTTATTTGGAAAGAGTTCAGAGAATTATTTCTCTTTATACAATGAAGGCCTCATTGACGAAACGTTTCATTTTGATTTTACCCAGGAGAAGGGTTTTGGTTTTGCAATTCTTGGCGGTGATACGGAGAAACCAGATGAAATGGCGGATCGAATTACTGAGATACTTTTAAATGCAAAAGAAGGAAAAAGTCTATCCGAAGAAGCCCTTGAACGGACGAAAAAGAAAAAAATTGGTACTTTTTTGAGAGCTGTCAATTCACCTGAGTATATCGCTAATCAGTTCACACGTTATGCATTCAATGAAATGGACTTATTTGACGTTGTACCAACACTTGAAACAATTACTTTTGAAGACATTCGTTCAGTGATGTCCGAGTTTTTTGATGAAGACAGGCTCACAGTCTGTCAGGTCCTTCCAAAAGAAAAATAAGCAGCTTAAAATCTGACAAAGAAGTGCAAAGCTAAAACTTAAGCCCAGCAGAAGTTGAGGATAAGAAGACTCACTTTCTGCTGGTGCTTTTGTTTTCTAAGATAAGAGTATCTTCTTGTTTCTTAAAGGCTGTTTTCGCTTATATTGTTGCTTTGGGAAAAATCCCAAGAGACGGATTTTCCCCCGGATACTAGGGTTTCTCTCTAATCAGGAAAAGTAGCTCTTTTCTTTTCATGATTACCAGGTTATTCCGGTGAATTATGGTGGTTTTTTCGGAATTAGTATCAAACAGCAACAAAGTTTACGAAAAGAGCCTTCTTAAATTATAGTAGGTGGTGCAACAGAAATTGAGTAAATATGCATTAGTAACCGGCTCCTCCGGAGGGATTGGCAAACAAACAGCGATTATATTAGCCCAACAAGGCTGGAACTTATATCTCCATTATCACTCGAATCAGGAAGCAGTAGAGGAACTTCTTGAGGAATTAAGCAGCTTCAAGGGTGAATTTTTTCCAGTGAAAGCTGACCTTTCAGTTGCAGGCGGTGCAGATAAGCTTCTCTCACAAATATTTCAAGTGGATGCCATTATTTATACAAGCGGAAAACCATTATACGGCCTTTTTCAAGATACTTCTGAAGAGGAAATGGAAGAGATGTGGCATCTTCATGTGAAATCACTTTTGACAATTATGCAAGGGGTTCTCCCCAAATTATTACAGAGCCCTATTGGCAGTGCTGTTGTCGTCAGCTCAATTTGGGGCCAAACAGGTGCTGCTTGTGAAGTTTTATACTCAACAGTTAAAGGTGCTCAGATAGCCTTTGTCAAGTCTTTCAGTAAAGAGGTGGCAAGAAGCTCAATCAGAGTGAATGCGGTAGCGCCAGGAGCAGTCAAAACAGAGATGATGAACAGTTTTTCAGCAGAAGAACAATCTGAAATTGCTGAAGATATTCCAATGGGAAGGATGGCTGCGCCTTCTGAAGTGGCTGACACCATTGAATTTTTACTCTCCCCAAAATCTTCATACATTACAGGACAGATTCTTTCAGTCAACGGAGGCTGGTATACTTGACTATCTTAAGGAGAATGGATGTTTTTCTAAATGGCCATGAATATTTTCTTATCCTAGATGCAAACTAAGGTAGTATTTCTTAAAGAAATGCAGGGTCTTAATCTGCAGAACGAGGCCTGGATTAAAGCATGACTTCTAAGGAGGCTCCATTTATGTCTGTATTGGATAACTGGCAAGATTGGAAAAACTTTTTGGGTGACCGTCTAAATCAAGCACAAAGCGAAGGTCTTCAAGGCGGAGTAGTATCTGACCTGGCCTATCAAGTGGGCGACTACTTGGCGAACCAGGTAGAACCTAAAAACGAACAAGAACGAGTTCTTGCTGATTTATGGTCTGTTGCATCTGCTGAAGAGCAGCATGCAATTGCCAACATGATGGTCAAACTAGTTAAGAATGATGGTACTCGCTAAGAGAGGAAGCAATTCCTCTCTTTTTTTTATTTTGGAAATCATTAAACCCTAGCCTGCGGGAAATTTCCACTGAGCTTTCCACGTCCAGCCTCAGTCGTGATTCCTTTATCTCATACGAGAGCCCCTAAAATCTGAACGCCGCTAAGCGGGACCTCTTCACTATTTAAGATAAGTCAACATCAACTTACTACGTTCGTTGTGTTTCCTTTATCTCATGCGGAGTCAGTCCAGCCAGTACGCCGCTGAGCGGGGCCTTTCCACTTTTTATAGATAAGTCATCAAGTTCATTTCCACACTTCATACAATGTTGTTCTAAGAAAAAGTCGGTTTCTGGACTTTTTCTTTGGGTAAGTATCTCCCTAATCAGGACATATTTTAAAGTCACAGGGAAATGAACATCGAATCGCTATCGCTCTTCGTGATTCCTTTATCTCATACGAGAGCCCTAAAATCTTTACGTCGCTGAACGGTCGCTTCCACTTTAAAATCACCGCACGCCCCGCGGAGTCGGGCGCCTGGAGCGGAAATCACCTTCTCTTCAATCAGCAACAATATATACGAAAAGAACCAAATAAATGAAGTTGTTGAATTCCTTTACAAATGTGCGGCTCTTATCAGCCCTGCTGATCAGCAATAGAACTATTCTAAATCAGCTAAATGCTATGTAAATGATTCGCATTTTAAAATTAGGGGTAAGATTGTAGTATGAATAGAAAAATTAGCCCGGAATGTAAGGTTTTCCTTTTCTAAAAAGCAAAAATCATATATTATAGAAGTTATACGATTGATGACTTAAATTCTCTAATTGTCGGGAGAAATGTCGAAAAACGCTGAAGGACAGTTGTCACTTTTATTTCGGAGGGATCTTATGGAACGAAAAGAATGGTATTTGGAATATGAAATACAAATAAACCGTCCAGGACTCCTTGGTGACATTTCATCTTTGCTTGGTATGCTTTCAATTAATATCGTAACAATTAATGGTGTAGATGAAGGCAGAAGAGGAATGCTTCTTTTGGCAAATAGCGATGAGCAGATTACCAGGCTTGAATCGATCTTACAGACAATGGATACGATAAATGTAACAAAGCTCAGAGAACCTAAATTAAGGGACCGCCTTGCTGTCAGGCATGGACGGTATATTCAAAGAGACGCAGATGATAAAAAGACATTCAGGTTCATCAGGGACGAACTGGGTTTGCTGGTGGATTTCATGGCAGAACTCTTTAAGCAGGAAGGCCATAAGCTTGTTGGTATCAGAGGCATGCCACGGGTAGGGAAAACTGAATCAGTTGTGGCTTCTTCGGTTTGTGCGAATAAGAAGTGGCTGTTTGTTTCTTCCACATTGTTGAAACAAACGATACGGAGCCAGCTGATTGACGATGAATATTCATCTGAAAATATTTTTCTTATCGATGGGATCGTTTCAACAAGAAGAGCAAATGAACGTCATTGGCAGCTCGTTAGGGAAATTATGAGGCTTTCCGCTGTTAAAGTAATTGAACATCCAGATATTTTTGTGCAGAACTCAGAGTACTCACTGGATGATTTTGACTATATCATTGAACTTCGAAATGACCCTGATGAAGAGATTACATATGATTTGGTGCAAAAGAGCAACTTCTTCCAAGATTCTGATTTTGGAGGATTCGATTTTTAAAATTGGCAGGTGTTTGTTTTGACTGAACTAGGAACACGACTCAGAGAAGCTCGTGAAACTAATGGATATTCCCTTGACGATCTGCAGAATATGACTAAAATTCAAAAACGCTATCTAATGGGAATTGAAGAAGGAAATTATGAAATGATGCCTGGTAAGTTCTATGTCAGGGCATTTATTAAGCAATATGCTGAAGCTGTAGGCCTGGATCCTGATATGATTTTTGATCAGTATCCGAATGATATCCCTGTAACAAATTCAAATGATCTCCCTGAACTTTCTAGAGTTCAGTCAAGAAAGCCGGTATCTGAAAGTTCTTCGAAAGTACTGAATATTATTCCGAAGATCCTTGTTGCTCTTTTTGTAGTTGGTGCTGTTTTTGTAGTATGGTATTTGCTGCAAAATCAAATTGGCAGTGGCAATGATAATGAAAGCACAGGAAATGATCAGGAGCAGTCTGTAGATTACTCTGAGTCTTCGGAAGTCGAGCAGCCGGAAAATGAGGATGAAGAAACGGGTGGATCTGATGATACTGCAGGCAGCTCCGAAGACGAATCGGATACAGAAGAAAATCAAGAAGCAGAAGAACCAGAGGAGCAGCCGTCTCAGGAAATCACTGTAGCGAATGTGAGCGGTAATGAAACGACTTACGAATTGAAGAATGCAGAGGAATTTAATTTAGAAATCTCCGCAAGCGGAAATACGTGGATAACTGTCTATAATTCCGAAGATGAACAGCTTTTTTCAGAATTAATGGAAGAAGGGGATAGCCAAACCTTTGACCTTTCAAATGATGGCGAGGCTTTCATCGTTGTTGGCGATGCTTCCAAAACGAATATCAATGTGAATGATGAGCAGATTAATTATGAAGTTTCAGCAACTGAAGTTGTCAGGCAGGATATTATAGTCAGGCGTTCTGCACAAGAATAGTCACCTCTGTGGCTATTCTGTTTTGTTATGATTTAAGGAGGTAGAAAGAGTGAACTTGCCAAATAAAATTACTGTATCGAGGATTTTCTTAATCCCGCTATTTATGATCATCATGCTTTATCCCTTTGAGTGGGGAAACATCTCTTTATTGGGGACGGAAATGCCTGTGAATCACTTTACAGGTGGACTGCTCTTCATCATTGCATCTGTAACGGATTGGGTTGACGGTTACTATGCCCGCAAATTGGATCTTGTTACGAACCTTGGTAAATTTCTTGATCCGCTTGCAGATAAGCTGCTTGTCTCTGCAGCGTTGATTGTACTTGTGGAAATGGGGTTTGCTCCAGCTTGGATTGTTATCATCATTATAAGCAGGGAGTTTGCCGTTACAGGATTGAGGTTGGTTTTGGCTGGAACAGGCGAAGTAGTAGCTGCCAATATGCTTGGTAAGATTAAAACCTGGGCACAGATAATTGCAATTTCTTCTTTGCTGCTTCATAATATCATTTTTGAGGCCGCTTCGATTCCATTTGACATGATATCATTATGGGTTGCCATGCTTATTACAATCTGGTCAGGGTGGGAATACTTTTACAAAAACCGCGAAGCGTTTATTAACTCAAAATAATTTATTGAATAGAAGTCTCTGCCTTTTTGATCAAAGGTTTAGGACTTCTTTTTTGTGGAATCATTTCAAAAAGCCTATAATTTTAATAGTAAACAATCTAAGTTCGAGGTAAAGGAGATAGAAATATGAACGCAGAAATCATAGCTGTCGGTTCTGAATTGCTCTTAGGTCAAATAGTAAATTCCAATGCGAAATTTCTCTCTGAACAGCTGGCAGAAATGGGTGTGAACGTTTATTACCACACAGTTGTAGGAGATAATCCGGACCGGCTGCAAAGTGCTATCAAGACCGCAGAATCTCGTGCTCAATTCATCATCTTTACCGGAGGACTCGGCCCGACAAAAGATGATTTGACCAAAGAAACGATTGCCGGGCACTTAAACAGCTCTCTCGAAACGGATGAAGAAGCTCTTGATTCTATCAAGGATTATTTTATAAGAGTACAAAAGGAAATGACTCCTAATAATGAAAAGCAGGCACATGTATTAAAAGGCTCTAATGTTTTAAAGAACGAACAGGGAATGGCACCAGGAATGTTCCTGATCCATGAATCTCATCAATATATGCTCTTACCAGGTCCGCCATCGGAAATGATTCCGATGTTTAAAAAATATGGAAGACCTTTAATCCAAGAAGCGCTTGGCAGAAAAGAAACCATCGCTTCCCGTGTTCTGAGATTTTTTGCCATAGGCGAGGCGGAGCTGGAAACTCAGTTGATGGATCTGATTGAGTCGCAAACCAACCCTACGGTTGCTCCGCTTGCTTCCGACGGAGAGGTGACACTCAGGCTGACAGCTAAAGATGCTTCAACAGAAAATGCAGAAAAGATGCTGGATAAGCTGGAAGCGAAAATTTTGAAAAGGGTAAGGCCCTATTTTTACGGTTATGATGATACAACCCTAATGGGAGAGATGTCGAAAGAATTGAAAGAAAATGAGTTATCGATTGCTTGTGCCGAAAGTTTGACAGGAGGCTTGTTTCAGTCGCAAATGACTTCCATCTCGGGAGCTGGTGCCGTATTGAAAGGCGGAATAGTTTGTTATTCTCCTGAAGTTAAAAAAAAGCTTCTTAATGTATCTCCAAACACGATCAGCATACATGGTACGGTAAGTGAACCTTGTGCCAAAGAGCTTGCTGAGAATGTTAGAGAGAAATTCGATTCCGACATCGGAATCAGCTTTACGGGCGCGGCCGGACCTGGTCCGCATGAAGGAAAAGATGAGGGCACTATTTGGATAGGCATCGCCCGGAAAGACAGGAAGACAAAAACGTTCTTGCTTAACTTGGCCGGTACGCGAAACGGTAATCGTGCCCGGACAGTTAAATACGGATGTTACTTCCTTCTGAAAGAATTAAGGGAAGAGAGAAAGTCGTAATTCATATGCCAGCAGGATCTCCTGTTGGCCTTTTGTTTTTCAGGGAAATCATATCAGATTGAACAGTGTGGAACTGGGTAAGGGTTGGAATGAGTATTATTCAGAAAGGACCTGCTGCTTATTTCTCACACTTTTAAGTGTAAGGCCGGCAAACGTTTGGAAGGAAAGACAAATAAACAATTAATGAGTTAAAAACGGAACTTGCTGGCTTGAGAGATCTTAAAAATTATATTTTCTACCAGTAAAGTTTATAAAATGAAAGAAATAGAGGTAGAGAAAAAAACCGAATGAATGTTCGACTTTTCTCTTGTTAAATAGAACAAAAAGGTTTATAGTAGAGATAGGTTGTTGAAATGAGACAAGCAATTGATAAATTGCTATTTTGTCTTTCTATATATGTAAGAGATTTAAAGGAGGAAATATTTGTGAGCGATCGTCAAGCTGCCTTAGATATGGCACTTAAACAAATTGAGAAACAATTCGGTAAAGGTTCGATTATGAAGTTGGGAGAACAAACAGATAGAAACATAGTAACAATGCCAAGTGGTTCATTGGCATTGGATGTAGCCCTTGGAGTAGGCGGGTATCCGCGCGGCAGAATTATCGAAACATATGGCCCGGAGTCTTCAGGTAAGACAACTGTGGCCCTTCATGCAATTGCCGAGGTTCAAGCAAATGGCGGCCAGGCAGCATTCATAGATGCAGAGCATGCTCTTGATCCAGTCTATGCCTCCAAGCTTGGAGTTAATATTGATGAACTTCTTCTCTCTCAACCAGATACAGGCGAACAGGCATTGGAAATCGCTGAAGCACTTGTACGAAGCGGTGCAGTGGATATCCTTGTTATTGACTCTGTGGCAGCACTTGTGCCTAAAGCAGAGATAGAAGGTGAAATGGGAGATTCTCACGTGGGCCTTCAGGCTCGATTGATGTCCCAGGCTTTAAGGAAGCTGTCTGGAGCTATCAATAAATCGAAGACCATTGCAATTTTCATTAACCAGATTCGTGAGAAAGTCGGAGTTATGTTCGGTAATCCGGAAACAACACCTGGCGGACGCGCGCTGAAATTCTATTCGTCTGTACGTCTTGAAGTCCGTCGTGCGGAGGCATTGAAGCAAGGCAATGAAATGGTCGGAAACAAAACGAAAATCAAAATAGTCAAGAATAAAGTGGCCCCTCCTTTCAGAGTAGCCGAAGTTGATATTATGTACGGTCTGGGTATTTCCAGAGAAGGCGAAATCATTGACATGGGTTCAGAATTGGATATCGTTCAAAAAAGCGGTGCCTGGTACTCATACAATGAAGAGCGCCTTGGACAGGGACGTGAAAATGCAAAGATATTCTTAAAAGAAAACCCGGAAATCCGTGATGAAATCATGCAGAAAATCCGTGATCATTATGGTTTGGATACAGACAAAACAGAAACTGAAAATGGCCAGGACGAATTGTTATTGGATCAATAAGACTTTCAAGGAAGCAGGGAGCCGGTCTCTCTGCCTCCTTTTTATTTTAGGCTGTTTTCGCATATATTGTTGCTTTCGGAAAAATCCCAAGAGCCGGATTTTTCCCCGGATACTAGGGTGTTTCTCTCTAATCGGGGAAAGTAGCTCTTTTCTTATCATGATTACCAGGTTATTACGGTGACTTATGGTAGTTTTTTTTCGGAATTAGTACCAAATAGCAACAAAGTTTACTAAAAGACCCTTATTTTAAGAATTTTATAAAATCATTTTCTAAGAAAAATTTTTAACTATGTTATCCGCGTCCAGCTTGAGCGTCTGAGTGGGCGTACCAACTGAAACACTGGCCTGTTAGTGCTGAACAGAAGGCTTGGCTTTCTTATTTTTATTGAGAAATTGGTGGGAATTCAGACATTTTTAGCATATTTTCACGAAATATTGCTTTGGAATCAAGGGGGAAAGGTCTCCCCCCCTTGACAATGAATATTCTGAGATTTAAAATTAACATGTATATTTTACAAATTTTCGAATGTTAATATTTGAAAGCCTAGCGCTGTATATTGAAACCATTGGAACAATGTACCAGCCGACATGTAAAAAAAGACATGACACAAGTTCATAGCAAGGGGAGGTGAAATGATGGAACTAATTACAATCATCTCCATTTTGCTTGTCCTAATCGTCGGTGTAGTTGTTGGATACTTTATTCGTAAATCCATTGCTGAGGCAAAGATTGCTGGAGCTAAAGGTTCTGCAGAGCAGATTCTAGAAGATGCTAAGCGCGAGGCAGAAGCTCTGAAGAAGGAAAAGCTCTTAGAAGCAAAGGATGAAAATCATAAGCTTCGTACTAATATGGAAAATGACCTTCGTGAACGAAGAAATGAATTGCAAAAGCAGGAAAATCGTTTAATGCAAAAAGAAGAGAACCTTGATCGCAAAGATGAGTCGCTTGATAAGCGTGAGGCTCAACATGAGCGAAAAGAGGACGCTCTAAACCAAAGACAACAACATATTGAAGAGATGGAAAGCAAAGTGGACGAGATGGTACGATTACAGCAAACTGAACTGGAACGTATCTCTGCACTTACGCGTGATGAGGCAAAAGCGATCATTCTTGATCGCACTGAGAATGAACTTTCTCATGACCTTGCCTTAATGATCAGAGAGCATGAAACACGTGCGAAGGAAGACTCTGACAAGAAAGCGAAAGAGATTCTTTCACTCGCAATCCAGCGTTGTGCAGCAGAGCATGTTGCAGAAACAACGGTATCTGTTGTAAACCTTCCGAATGATGAGATGAAAGGTCGCATCATCGGTCGTGAAGGACGTAATATACGTACATTAGAAACGCTGACTGGAATTGATTTAATTATTGATGATACACCAGAGGCGGTTATCTTATCCGGTTTTGATCCAATTCGCCGCGAAACTGCGAGAATTGCACTTGAAAAATTGGTACAGGACGGACGAATTCATCCAGCCCGCATCGAGGAAATGGTCGATAAGGCAAGACGGGAAGTGGATGAACATATCCGGGAAATTGGAGAACAAACAACATTTGATGTTGGTGTTCATGGACTCCATCCAGATTTAATTAAGATTCTAGGTCGATTGAAATATCGTACAAGCTATGGTCAAAATGTACTGAAGCACTCAACGGAAGTAGCATACCTTTCTGGGCTGCTTGCTGCCGAACTGGGTGAAGATGTTACTCTTGCCAGGCGTGCAGGACTACTGCACGATATCGGAAAAGCCATTGATCATGAAGTGGAAGGAAGCCATGTTGAAATCGGTGTGGAACTGGCTGGAAAGTATAAGGAACACCCAGTTGTCATCAACAGTATTGCATCACATCATGGTGATACGGAACCAACATCCGTCATTTCAGTACTGGTTGCTGCTGCTGATGCACTTTCAGCTGCAAGACCAGGTGCCAGAAGTGAAACACTTGAGAACTATATCCGCCGACTAGAAAAGCTGGAAGATATCTCAGAATCCTATGAGGGTGTTGAGAAGTCATTCGCAATTCAAGCGGGAAGAGAAGTTCGTATTATGGTTAAGCCAGAATCGATTGATGATTTGGAAGCTCATCGTCTGGCACGTGACATCCGAAAACGGATTGAAGAGGAACTGGATTATCCAGGTCATATCAAGGTCACTGTCATACGTGAAACACGAGCTGTTGAATACGCAAAATAAAGCGGTGTGATTTTCACACCGCTTTTCCTATGGCTGTCGAATCACTTTATCGCATTAACGTGATGAAATATATGTTTCGGACTTGCTATGATAAAATGGAGGAAAATGTTGAAATAGAAAGGGTTTGCAAATGAATATCTTATTTATTGGAGATGTGGTCGGCTCTTTGGGCCGCGAAATGGTTTCAGAATATTTACCTAAATTGAAGGCGAAATATCGTCCTTCCGTTACGATTGTAAATGGTGAAAATGCTGCTGGTGGAAGAGGAATAACAGAAAAGATTTATAAACGTTTTTTAAATGATGGGGCCAATATAATTACAATGGGTAACCATACATGGGACAATAAAGAAATCTTTGATTTTATCGATAATACAAAATTGATGGTCAGGCCGGCAAACTACCCTGCAGGAACTCCAGGCACCGGGTTGACTTTCATTAATATTAACGGTTTTGAAACAGCTGTCATCAATTTGCAAGGAAGAACTTTCATGCCTGCATTGGATTGTCCTTTTGAAGCGGCTGAAGAGCTGGTTTCAATAGCTAAAGAAAGAACGCCTTTTGTATTTGTGGACTTTCATGCTGAAGCTACAAGTGAAAAACAAGCAATGGGATGGTTCCTTGATGGTGAGGTTTCAGCTGTGGTTGGGACTCACACACATATCCAGACAGCGGATAACCGCGTACTTCCTAATGGAACAGCCTTCATAGCGGATGTAGGTATGACAGGACCTTATGATGAAATACTTGGGATGAATAAGGATTCAGTCATTACAAGATTCAGAACCTCCATGCCTGTCCGTTTCGAAGTTCCGAGTACTGGCAGGAAGTTATTAAGTGGTGTGATCATTGAAATTAATGATAAAACAGGTAAGGCAAAGAGCATTGAACGTATCTTGATTAATGATGATCATCCTTTTTTATCAGAATAAAAAGCTAAAGAGTTAAATCGGCTTTTTGGTTTCATGGTTTGAGGAAACATTCTGGAAAACCAGCTCTTTCATTCGAAATACCCGATGTAACTAGCGGTTTTGTTAACTAAATAGACTCCTTGTCAACTGCTTTTTTAGCAGAGCGGGAATGATTTCCTGACTTCATGAATATAGTAGCAGTGGAATCATTTATACCAGGTTGTTCTTTGCTTTGAACATTCGGTATGGGGAAATGACAAGGAGGAAAAGAAATGGAAATATTAAAAGTTTCAGCAAAATCTAATCCTAATTCTGTAGCTGGTGCACTTGCCGGAGTTCTTCGTGAAAGAGGAGCAGCAGAAATTCAAGCCATTGGTGCTGGGGCCCTCAATCAGGCTGTCAAAGCAGTTGCCATTGCCCGTGGTTTTGTCGCTCCCAGCGGGGTAGACCTTATATGCATTCCTGCTTTCACTGATATTTTAATTGATGGAGAAGAGCGAACGGCTATCAAGTTAATTATTGAACCTCGATAACTAATTAGAGACTGTCCCTGTATAATTAAATGGGACAGCCTCTTTTTTGTGCCATTTTTAATTGTGTGTTTAGTCTAGCCTTTTTTAAAAGAAATCTTCATAAAAGGAGTTTTTATATATAATTAAAACGAAAGGCACTTACTATGTATGAGGTTCGTTAGGAGGAGCTATCAATAGCTTGCTTGAAGTAAAGCGTGAAGCTATGTCTTTTGCTCGACCTTTTCTTTCTTACTACCTCTAAAGAGATTATAGTGATCACATTCTTTGAAGGAATGAGATGATGTGCTTAACTGAAATGAATTGCAGGCAGTTAAAGATGGGTGGGTAGCGCAGTGCAGTAGGCTGTTTCTAGAAGGTTGCTGCTTTTAAAATTAAAAGTTTATTTTATCTTCTATCCTCTTTTTCATAGAGGGGATTTGAGTGGAAAGCGTGCGAACTATTGCGGACTAGCGGAAAAAGTGACGGAAATTCTTATTTTCAAGTGCGGCAATCTTTACGGAAGGCTCTTTTCGTTAACTTTGTTGCTATTAGGAATTAGTTTCGAAAATATCACAATAGTTCACCTTAAATGTCCTGGTAAAAAAGAAAGAAAAGAGCTTCTCTACCTGTGTAGGGAGAAGAGCCTTAATATCCAGGGAAAAATCCGGCTCCTGGGATTTTCCGAAAGCAAAAATTAATGCGAGAACAGCCTTACCAAAAGAACATAATTTAAATGATGTTTCAATAACAAAGACAAAGGAGAGGAGTTTTTTAATTGATTTTTGATGCGCATTGCGATGTTTTGCTGAAACTTCACCATTTTAGAGAGGAAGTTTCCTTTCAAAGTGTGGATGATCTACATATTACCTATCCTCAACTCAGACAAGCAGGAAGCAAAGTTCAGCTTTTCGCCATATATCTTCCTTCTGAGTTGAAGCCCGGCCAGCGCTTCCAGGCAGCTCTGGAGATGGTGGAGGTCTTTCATAAGAAAATACTAGATACTAATACTAAAATTAAAATGGTACGCTCTAAGGGAGATATAGCTAGATTAAAAGAAGACGAAATAGGGGCAATGCTGACTCTTGAAGGCTGTGAAGCTATTGAAGAAGATTTGACCAAGCTTTACACTTTATATCAATTGGGGGTACGTGCAGTCGGATTAACCTGGAACTGGGCAAATGCTGCAGCAGACGGAGCGCTTGAGCCAAGAGCTGCAGGGCTGACTAAGTTTGGCAGAGAAACAGTTCATTTCTTGAATGAACACCATATGATGACTGACGTTTCCCATCTTTGTGAGCGTTCATTCTGGGATACTATTGAAATCGCAAAATATCCAATCGCTTCCCACTCTAATACGTTCAGCTTGTGTGCTCATCCGAGGAATTTAAAAGACGATCAGATAAAGGCCCTGATAGAAAAACGAGGTGTAATGGGCTTGACATTTGTTCCTCAGTTCCTTAAACAGAACGGAAAAGCAAATCTTTCCGATATTCTGCATCATCTCGACCATGTATGTTCTCTCGGCGGTGAAAATCATGTCGGCTTTGGTTCAGACTTCGACGGTATTTCCCAGACGGTAGAAGGTCTGTCCTGCTTCTGTGAATATGAAAACCTTACAGATGCTCTGCAGAAACGATATACAGAATCACAAGTAAAAAAATTCTTGTTCGATAACTTCTATGAAGTTTTGCCAGAAAGTAATTAGACAATCAAAAGGGCATTGCCGTCAGTACAACGGTGATGCTCTTTATCTGTTTAATGCTTAAAGCTCAAAGAGGTACTGCTCCTCTTAGGGCTTTAAAGTACTAAAGTGAACATTTTGTAACATCTGCATGCTTCTATTGTATCAGGACAAAAAAAGCTTTATACTAGATTAACGTGCAATCCTTATGAGATTAACTATACGTATTTTATATAATAGAGTCGTTCTTTTTATGTGCCGCAGGCTGAAAGTAATTCCTGCAGCGCAGCCCAGCAGGAAAGGAGTCATTTTCAATGAATGAAGAACAGCGCAAGCTTGGTCAGCAAACGGCTGATCCTAAAAATAAAAAAACAGAAAAAGACTATTCGAAGTATTTTCAGAGCGTCTATATTCCACCATCTTTGAAAGATGCTAAAAAGCGTGGAAAAGAGTCTGTTCAATATCATAATGATTTTAAAATTGACGAGAAGTTCCGCGGAATGGGGAATCACAAGAAATTCTATATCCGCACATACGGCTGTCAAATGAATGAACATGATACAGAAGTTATGGCAGGCATCTTCATGGCTCTGGGCTATGAAGCAACGAATACTACGGAAGACGCAGATGTCATCCTCCTTAATACATGTGCGATACGTGAAAATGCTGAAAATAAAGTGTTTGGTGAACTTGGACACTTAAAGCATTTAAAACGCGAAAAACCAGAGCTGCTTATCGGAGTATGCGGATGCATGTCGCAAGAAGAATCGGTCGTAAACAAGATTCTAAAGACGTATCATCAGGTGGATATGATTTTTGGCACCCACAATATCCATCGCCTTCCGAATATTTTATCTGATGCATATATGTCTAAAGCAATGGTTGTGGAAGTGTGGTCTAAAGAAGGAGATGTTATTGAAAATCTTCCTAAAGTCCGCCGAGGCAACATCAAGGCATGGGTGAACATTATGTATGGATGTGACAAGTTCTGTACATACTGCATCGTTCCCTACACAAGAGGAAAAGAGCGAAGCAGAAGACCTGAAGAAATCATTCAGGAAGTCCGCCACCTTGCAGCTCAGGGATATCAGGAAGTCACTCTTCTTGGTCAAAATGTAAATGCCTATGGAAAGGATATTGAAGACCTTGAAAGTTATGGTCTTGGTGATTTGATGGACGAGCTCCGCAAAATCGATATCCCGCGCATAAGGTTTACGACAAGCCACCCTCGCGACTTTGACGATCATTTAATCGAAGTTCTTGCGAAAAAAGGCAACCTTGTCGAGCATATTCATCTGCCTGTTCAATCAGGCTCATCTGCTGTGTTGAAAATCATGGCACGTAAATATACACGCGAAAGATTTTTAGAACTGGTAGGTAAAATTAAAGAGGCAATGCCTGATACAGCTCTCACTACAGATATCATCGTCGGCTATCCGAATGAAACAGATGAACAGTTTGAAGAAACACTTTCCTTGTATAAGGAAGTCGGTTTTGAACAGGCGTTCACCTATATTTACTCTCCTAGAGAAGGCACACCTGCGGCGAAGATGAACGACAATGTTCCGATGGAAATCAAGAAGGAACGTCTACAGCGTCTTAACCAGGTTGTCAATGAATACTCTAAAGAGGCACTCAAAGAGTATGAAGGCAAAATTGTTGAAGTACTTGTTGAAGGGGAAAGCAAAAAGAATTCCGAAGTCCTGGCGGGTTACACACGCCGCAGCAAGCTTGTAAACTTCAAAGCTCCTAAAACGGCAATTGGCAAAATCGTAAAAGTTAAAATAACTGATGCAAAGTCTTGGTCACTCAGCGGAGAAATGGTTGGAGAAGGCCAGATTGGCACAGAATTTCAAGAAGCGGCAGAGGTGAAGTAATATGGCAAAATATACAAGAGATGATATCATGAACAGAGCGTCTGAACTGGCAAATATGATTGCTGAAACAGAGGAAGTGGACTTCTTCAAACGTGCAGAAGCACAGATTCATGAAAATCAAAAAGTGCGTGAAATGATCGCCAGCATCAAAAGCTTGCAAAAACAAGCAGTGAACTTCCAGCACTATGGTAAAGAAAGAGCGCTGAAAATGGTTGAACAGAAAATAGAAAAGCTTGAAGAAGACATCGATGCGATTCCAGTAGTCCAAGAATTCAAACAGTCACAAGTAGATGTGAATGATCTTCTTCAAATTGTGGCATCAACGATCTCACACACTGTTACAGATCAGATTCTTACTTCTACAGGCGGTGACCTATTAAGAGGAGAAACAGGATCACATGTGAAAAATTCTGCTCCAGGCAGTTGTTCTTAAAGTTCTTTCAAATAAGCTCTTTTCGAAAGCAACAATTTAAGTGAAAACAGGCTTCAAATAAAAAGCGCCATCTTCATGATGATTATCCTGAAGATGGCGCTTTTTGTGTTTTGTATGAACTTTCTTTAGCTTTTCTGCCTTTGTCATTGTTTTTCTTTCATGGGTATTGAATTCACCATGATGCCCTCTTAGGCGTGTCACATCCCTGCCCTCTGTCCTAAGAAGGTATTCCCGTTTCTTTCTAGCCTTGCTTTTTGTCATTGAATTCACCTCTTATAGAAACTCCCCACGGATGAGGTATTTCTATTTAACCATGAATAAAGAAGGGAAGGAAGCCTTTTTCAGTTTTCCGGCTGTTTGTTTTTCCTTGTGAAAGCAGAGTGATTGGTTTTGAGTGTTTTTTTTAACGCTCATACCAAGAATGGTTCTTTTGAAAGGGCTCTTTTCGTAACGCTCTTTTCGCAAAAATTCTGGCTGTTTAAAAGTAAAGTATTGCAGCTCCGAGCGCACGGCTCCGCGGGGCGGGTGGTGAACTAAAAAGCGGAAGCGGCCGTTCAGTGATCTAAAGACAATCGTTCAGCACAGTCATTTTGTTCACTTCCTAATGTCTGTTCAAGGAAAATTATTTTTTAAGTTCAAGAATGAGCATCAATGGTATTCTGGTTCTTCTTTTATACTCCTCCTCATTGCTGAAGAGTTCCCTCCTCGGTGCTGCTTCCTTTACATTGTTTATTGTAAAACCAGCTGAAAGCACAAGAGAGAAATATTCTTCAAGTGTACGGTGGTACTTAACAACTGAATGATCCATCCAGTTCTCTACCCTTTTTCCAGATTCGAAGTAGTTGTCAACAATCCAGTGAGTTCGCTTTTCTTTTCCAGAAAAATGATCAAAAGTGGAGGTCAGAACTGGATGCATGACAGAAAATACAAACTTTCCCCCAGGCTTTATTGCTTTGTTTACTTCCCTAAACAAGCCATCGAGATCTTCGATATAATGAAAAACCATACGGGATATAACCAGATCATACTTCGCTTCATTTATTTTCAGTTTTTCGAGATTTCCTAATTGTATTGAAGCTTTTTGAGAATTGATTGTAGACAGTGCTCTTTCCACCATATTTTTTGATCCATCAATTCCTGTATAATTTTCAGCTCCTTTGGCAAGTAATTCTTTGCCAAATATTCCATCCCCGCACCCTAGGTCGAGTACCTTTTTATTGCGAACATCGCCGATAAGCTCGAGAATGACAGGTTTCTCCATAGCATTGTTTGGACTTTCTTTTCTTTCTCTTCGGCTCATGAAGCTCTCAAAGAATTCTCTTTCGTCGTATGCACTGGCTCCTTTATGCTGCATAGCTGCCCCCCTGATAAATGAAGTCTTTTTTTCTTCTACAATCATATTATATAACGGAAACGAATTCCTTCTTTAGTACTTTCTTCTGTCAGCAAAATTTTTTGAAGACTTTGTGTTAGAAGGGAAAATGGGAACATTCACTATGTTGAAGCATACAATGAACTATCTCGAAACTAATTTGTCACCGATCAAAAAATACTCGCACAAACGTCTAGATGCCCGCATAAGATGAATTGAAAATGAATGAGGAGGTACGCTCGAATGGCAGAATACAGAGAGATTATTACCAAAGCGGTCGTAGCGAAGGGACGTAAATTTACTCAATCCCATCATACGATTAGCCCGCCGCACCATCCATCGAGCATTTTAGGCTGCTGGATCATAAATCACACGTACGAAGCCCACAAAATCGGCAAGAAGGTCGAAGTATCTGGTTACTACGAAATCAACGTCTGGTATTCACATGATGACAATCGGAAAACTTCCGTAGTGACAGAAAAAGTGGAATACTGTGATATCATCAAGTTGAAATATCGTGATCCTGACTGCTTAGATGATAAAGAGGTAAAAGCAATCGTACTGCAGCAGCCTAACTGTGTGGAAGCGGTTATTTCACCAAACGGCAATAAAATCATCGTACATGTAGAGAGAGAATTCCAAGTAGAAGTTATCGGCGAAACAAAGGTCTGTGTACTGGTTAATCCAGATGGCTGTGATGACGACTGGGATTGCGAATTCGATGACGACGATTTTGAAGAGCTCAATCCGGACTTCCTGGAAGGGCTTGACGAAGAATAATGAAGACTAGGAAGACGGCCTCTTCCTAGTTTTTTTATTATTAAGTTGGAAATTATTAAATTCATCCCTGAGGAAAATTTTAACTGTGTGATTCACGTCCAGTTTCAGCGTCAGAGGATTCGTACCCACCAGAACGATACTAGCCCCTCGGGGTCAAATGTCCCGAAGAGAACTCTTCGAAACATTTGACTGTCCGTGCTGATCAGGGAGCTTACTCTTTTGTACTTGTTCTGTAAAAAGATGCAGTGAAAAAGCTGCATCTTTTTGTTGTGTTTCTTCTCAAATTTTTGAAAAGCTGTTTTAGTAAAGCTGTTTCGCATATATTGTTGCTTTCGGAAAAATCCCAAGAGCCGGATTTTTCCCCGGATACTAGGGGATTTCTCTCTAATTGGGAAAGTGGCTCTTTTCTTTTCATTATTATCAGGTTATTCCTGTGAATTATGGTAGTTTTTTTCGGAATTAGTATCAAATAGCAACAAAGTTTACGAAAAGAGCCTTTAGTAAAGATTTGCCCTTGAAAAGTAATCTTTAAATAAAAGGGAAAGCAAGAAATAGAAGAGCTGCTTTCCATTTTCAAAGAAGAACATTTCAATATATATGACGCGGCTGTACACCGCAACTTATACGAATATAGTCTTTTGCAAAATGATATAAAGGTTGATTCTCCTGACAAAAAGAGTAGTATGATTTATGAAGGTCTGATTAGGGTGACAAATAGGGGTGTCTGTGATAACAATGCTGGTTGGGACGACTTCCTATGCGCCTAGCCATTTTATAGTCAGCCACTTACGAAACAAAAAACCTTTAATGAGGAGGATTACAATGAATTTTGAGATGATCGGATTGGACCATGTCCAGTTAACGGCTCCAATAGGTTCTGAAGAAAAGGCACGAAAGTTTTACGGAGAGATTCTAGGTTTAGAGGAAATGGAAAAGCCTGAAAAACTGAAGGCAAGCGGTGGCTGCTGGTTTATCTGTGGAAATCAAGAGTTACATATCGGGGTAGAAAATGAATTTGTTTCTGCTAAGAAGGCTCATCCGGGGATTGTGGTGAGAAATATTGAAGCCATCGTTAGCCGTCTGGAAGAGAGTGGTTATCAAGTGAAAGAAGATACCCGCATAGAAGATAGAAAGAGAATTTTCGTGAATGATCCTTTTGGAAACAGAGTTGAATTTCTGGAGTACTATTGAATGAGTAAGCCGTTTCCCTGTAGAGGAGGCGGTTTTTTTAGCGTTTTAGGAAATGGATTTTTTAAAAGAAAGTGTGGAAGTACAAGCTCCTTTAACAAAGTATCCCATTTCTTTAAAATGCTATTTTCGCATGAAGTGTAGCTTTCGGAAAGATTCCAAAGGAGAGTGTTTTCTTCAATTTTATATTAAATAGCAACAAGCCTTTACAAATGACCGCCAACTGTCTGCCACCTATCGCAATCCTTTCCTGTTGTTTCCTTCAATATAAAAAAAGGACATGCTGTGATATAATTAGTGTTTGTAGATTACTAGATAGAACGGAAAGGTTTGGTTGGCCAATGGCGACATACACTCCAATGATTATGCAATATTTAAAAGTGAAGGCAGAGTATCAGGACGCCTTTTTGTTTTTTCGCTTAGGCGATTTTTATGAAATGTTTTTTGAGGATGCCATTAAGGCTTCCCAAGAACTTGAGATAACATTAACAAGCCGAGATGGCGGAAGTACAGAACGTATACCCATGTGCGGAGTGCCATATCACGCTGCTCCCAATTACATTGAACAGCTGATTGAAAAAGGGTATAAGGTAGCTATATGCGAGCAGACGGAAGATCCGAAGCAGGCCAAAGGAGTCGTGAAAAGAGAGGTAGTTCAGCTTATTACTCCAGGTACGGTAATGGATGGAAAAGGGCTTCAGGATAAAGAGAATAACTATATTGCTTCTATCAGTACGTTTGAAGATAATACTACCGTGTTAGCTTACAGCGATTTATCGACCGGGGAAACCAAGGTGACACAATTATCTTCTAATTTTGATGATGCCATCAATGAACTGGCAACGATCGGTGCGAAGGAAGTCGTGGTCGATTCAGAAATTGATGAAGACTTGAAAAAAAGCATGATTGACCGAAACGGAGTCACGATTTCTTTTGGAAATGAAACGGAGATCACTGACAGCTTTGGTATGCTTATCGATGAGCTGAAGCAAGATAAGCTGAAGATTGCTGTTTGCAGACTCTTAAACTACTTATTCAAGACCCAAAAGCGAAGTTTGGATCATCTTCAGAAAGTGGAAACCTATCAAATTCATCAATTCATGAAAATAGATTTCTATTCAAAGCGCAATCTCGAACTTACGGAGACGATTCGTGGTAAAGGCAAAAAAGGTTCTTTGCTATGGCTGCTTGATGAAACGATGACAGCTATGGGGGCCAGGATGCTGAAACGCTGGATTGACCGCCCGCTGATTGATCAGGAAGAAATCGAGAAGAGGCACAGTATGGTGGAACTTCTGCAGGAACGTTTCTTTGAGAGAGAGGATATCAGGGAACTGCTTAAAGAGGTATACGATCTCGAGCGGCTTGCAGGAAGAGTCGCATTTGGAAATGTGAATGCAAGAGACCTAATTCAACTTAGAAAATCTCTTGCTCAGATTCCGCTGCTTAAAAATCTTATTAATGAGCTGGATCACGATATAGCAGATGAAATGATTCACGCGATCGACCCTTGCGAGGACTTGACTGATACCCTTCAGGAAGCTCTTCATGAACAGCCTCCACTATCTATTAAAGAAGGAAATCTCATCAAGGACGGCTTTCATGAAGAATTAGATCAATATCGTGATGCTAGTAGAAATGGTAAGACATGGATTGCACAACTGGAAAGAGAAGAGCGGGAAAAAACAGGTATCCGGTCATTAAAAGTGGGGTATAACCGGGTGTTTGGCTATTTTATTGAAGTGACCAAAGCGAACCTCGGATCTTTAGAAGAGGGCCGCTACGAGCGCAAGCAGACACTTTCGAATGCCGAACGTTTCATTACTCCAGAGTTAAAAGAAAAAGAATCGTTAATCCTTCAAGCAGATGAAAAGTGCATCGACCTGGAGTATAACTTATTTCTTGAACTACGCGAAACCGTCAAAGAATATATTCCACGTTTACAAAAGCTTGCGAGAATAGTAAGTGAAATCGATGTACTGCAGTGCTTTGCCACAGTGAGCGAGAAGAGGCATTATGTTAAACCTTCCTTTAATCATGAAAGAAGAATCGCTGTTAGAGACGGCCGCCATCCAGTTGTAGAAAAAGTGATGGATGCCCAAGAGTATGTGCCTAATGACTGTTTCATGGATCACGAAAGAGAAATTCTTTTGGTTACAGGTCCTAATATGTCTGGTAAAAGTACGTATATGAGACAACTGGCTCTCACATCAATTCTTGCTCAGATTGGATGTTATGTTCCAGCACGGGAAGCTAGCCTGCCGATTTTCGATCAGGTATTTACCCGCATAGGTGCGGCTGATGACCTGATTTCTGGACAGAGTACCTTCATGGTTGAAATGCTCGAGGCGAAAAACGCCATCACCAATGCTACCCAGGACAGCTTGATTCTTTTTGACGAAATCGGAAGAGGAACCAGCACATACGATGGGATGGCTCTTGCCCAAGCAATCATTGAGTATATTCATGAAAGTATTAAAGCGAAAACACTATTTTCAACTCATTATCACGAGCTGACGATATTAGAAGAAGAATTGGAAAATGTGAAGAATATTCACGTGAGCGCCATGGAGCATAATGGAAATTTAGTGTTTCTTCACAAAATCAAAGAAGGCGCGGCAGATAAGAGTTATGGAATTCACGTTGCTCAATTGGCAAAGCTGCCGGAAAGACTGATTATCAGAGCGAATGAAATTTTAGAGAAACTGGAAAAGAAAACGGGTTATACGGTTGAAGTCAAAGATCCAGCTCAACAGTCTCAGGTTACTGCAGGAAGGACACCAGGAGAGCAGCCCGCACAGTTATCTTTTTTCCAAGAAGAGAAAGCGGCAGCACAGGGAGACACTATGGTAAGCAAAAAAGAAAGAAAGCTTCTTGAAGAACTGAAATCCTTCGATATACTTGAAATGAATCCTCTGCAGGCCATGAATGCGCTCTATGACTTGCAAAAGAAGCTGAAAAAATAAGGAGGTGGGAACATGGGAAAGATTTTTCAACTTGATGATGCATTATCTAATAAAATTGCCGCGGGTGAGGTGGTAGAAAGGCCAGCTTCGGTTGTTAAAGAGCTGTTGGAAAACGCTATTGATGCCAGCGGAAATGTCATCGAAATACATGTGGAAGAAGCTGGACTTGCTTCCATACGCATTATCGATAATGGCGATGGAATAATGGAGGAGGACGTTCTTACCGCCTTCAGCAGGCATGCCACAAGCAAAATCAAGGATGAAAATGACTTGTTCCGGATCCGCACCCTTGGATTCAGGGGAGAGGCACTTCCAAGTATTGCATCTGTTTCTCACCTGGATATGCATACCAGCACAGGAGAAGGACCTGGGGTGAAAATCAGCCTTCAGGGAGGAAAAGTCATTTCTCAAGAGAAGTCTTCAAGCCGAAGAGGAACAGATATAACGGTATCCAACCTTTTTTTTAATACTCCCGCAAGGTTAAAATACATGAAAACCATTCATACAGAGCTTGGTAATATCACCGATGTGACGAATCGAATTGCCCTGTCTCATCCTGATATATCAATCAAGCTCGTCCATAATGGCAAAACCTTGCTTCATACAAATGGGAATGGCGATGTACGGCAGGTGCTCGCTGCCATCTATGGCACGAATATTGCCAGAAAAATGGTCAAGATTGAAGCCTCCTCGCTCGACTTTTCGGTCAAGGGGTATATCTCGCTTCCCGAAATTACTAGGGCTTCAAGAAATTATATTTCGACTATGATCAATGGCCGATTCATCAAGAATTACGGATTGGCCAAGGCAATAGGAGAAGGCTATCATACCCTCCTGCCGATAGGAAGATACCCAATAGTTTTGCTGTCTATCGAGATGGATCCATTATTGGTGGACGTCAATGTACATCCTTCCAAAATGGAAGTAAGAATCAGTAAAGAACCAGAGCTGTTTGAGTTGGTTTCAAATGCGATTAAAGATTCCTTTAAAACAAAGGAACTGATTCCATCAGGTTACAAAGAGCCAAAGCCAATGAAACCCCAGTCTGAACAGGGTGCGTTTACATTAGACCACCTGCCAGAAGAAAAAAGCATAGATAAGATGCCGGAAAGAACCTTTCACCAGGAGAACCTGCCTCCTAAGGAAGTCATGGAGATGCTGTATAAAAACCCAGAACCGGTTGGTTTTGAAGAAGAGGAAGCTTCGGTTATTCATGAAGAGAAACCGGAAGTAGAAAAAACTACTCCACAAAGAACTCACCTGGTGGAGCAGGAAGAACCCAAGGCCTCAAGAGTTCCGCCTTTATATCCTGTCGGACAGATGCACGGAACATATATTTTTGCTCAGAACGAAAATGGCTTATACATCATAGATCAGCATGCGGCACAGGAACGAATCAAATATGAATACTTCAGGGAGAAGGTCGGAAAAGTGGAGAATGAACTCCAGGAAATGCTTGTTCCGATCACACTCGAATATTCCGCTGATGAGTATATGAAAATCGTTGAGCACAAAGAAGAGCTCGAAAAGGTGGGTGTCTTCCTGGAGGAGTTCGGCTACAACAGCTTCATTATCCGCTCCCACCCTCAATGGCTGCCTCCTGGCCAGGAAAGCGAGCTGATCGATGAAATGATAGAACAGCTCCTCAATATGAAAAAGGTGGATATTAAGAAACTTCGGGAAGAAGCGGCTATCATGATGAGCTGTAAAGCTTCCATAAAGGCGAATCAGTACTTGAGGAACGAAGAAATTTCAGCGCTGCTGGACGAACTTAGGCGTTCCGAAGATCCATTCACATGCCCGCACGGCCGCCCGATCATCATTCATTATTCTGTTTATGAGATGGAGAAGATGTTCAAGCGGGTTATGTAGGGAAAGAGGCTTATACTCAGTAGTGTATAGGCCCTTTTTTAGAACCTGCTATCAGAGCGGACCTCGTCGGTGTTATTCGAATATGTTCGAAGCTGATGTGTGCTGGCCAGCGGCTACAAGCATGAAATTTAGTGTTTTGAGGTTAGTTGGGTAAAAAGAGCGTTTAAACAGCATGAAATCATAGAATTAGTAACTTGATGCAGTAAAAGGAGCGTTTAAACAGCATGAAATCATAGAATTAGTAACTTGATGCAGTAAAAAGGGCGTTTATCCAGCTTGAAATCATAGATTTAGAGACTTGATGCAGAAAAAAGGGCGTTTATACAGCATGAAATCATAGATTTAGAAACTTGATGCAGTAAAAAGAGAGTTTATACAGCATGAAATCATAGATTTAGAGACTTGATGCAGTAAAAAGGGCGTTTATACAGCATGAAATCATAGATTTAGAGACTTGATGCAGTAAAAAGAGAGTTTATACAGCATGAAATCATAGATTTAGAGACTTGATGCAGTAAAAAGAGCGTTTATACAGCATGAAATCATAGATTTAGAGACTTGATGCAGTAAAAAGAGCGTTTATACAGCATGAAATCATAGATTTAGAGACTTAATGCAGTAAAAAGAGCGTTTATACAGCATGAAATCATAGATTTAGAGACTTGATGCAGTAAAAAGAGCGTTTATACAGCATGAAAACTTAGAATAAGAAACTTGATGCAGTAAAAAGGGCGTTTATACAGCATGACACCTCCAATCTTTGCGTCCATGTTCGTATAATTACTTTGATAGACCATGCTCCGCCAGCGTGGCACATCAACTCAAGCGTTTCTCATTTTAATGTCCCTCGCTCCGCCAGCGGGGTACATCAACTCGGAGATTTCTCATTTTAATGTACCTCGCTCCGCCAGCGAGGTACATCAACTCAAGCGTTTCTCATTTTAATGTCCCTCGCTCCGCCAGCAGGGTACATCAACTCAGAGATTTCTCATTTTAATGTACCTCGCTCCGTCAGCGAGGTACATCAACTCAAGCGTTTCTCATTTTAATGTACCTCGCTCCGCCAGATAGGTACATCAACTCAAGCGTTTCTCATTTTAATGTCCCTCGCTCCGCCAGCGGGGTACATCAACTCAGAGATTTCTCACTTTAATGTCCCTCGCTCCGTCAGCGGGGTACATCAACTCGGAGATTTCTCATTTTAATGTACCTCGCTCCGTCAGCGAGGTACATCAACTCAAGCATTTCTCATTATGATGTCCCTCGCTCCGTCAGCGGGGTACATCAACTAGGAGATTTCGCATTATAATGTACCTCGCTCCGCCAGCGAGGTACATCAACTTAAGCGTTTCTCATTTTAAATGTCCCGCGCTCAGCCGGTATCGACTGAACGCCTTTCCGAATTAAACTCAAGGAAAACCTGAAAAGACGAACCATCTCAGACGTCAAGAAATCAAAAATAACTATCACCAAGAAAGAGGTGTTACGATGATGTTCAAAGGTCAAAAAATTCTCCCGGCAGTCAGATCGATGAAAGAATTCGATAAGATGCTGCAGACGAACTATGAATATGGGGTGTTCCTCGATTTGCATATCGGGATGCTTAAAACGGTCTACCAGTATGCAAAGGAAAATAACCGGAAGATGTTCCTGCACCTGGATTTGATTCAGGGCTTGAAGGGTGATGAATATGGTGCGCAATATGTCTGCCAGGAAATCAAGCCGTACGGAATTATATCGACAAAAGGAAAAGCGATCCAGCAAGCGAAGAAAAAAGGGGTTGTAGCGATTCAGCGTGCGTTCGTCCTTGACAGCTCCGCCATGGAGAGAAGCATGGAACTGGTGAAACACTCGAATCCTGATTATATCGAACTTCTGCCTGGTGTTATTCCGAAAGTGATCAAAACCATCAAAACCGAAACAGGAAAGCCTGTTTTTGCAGGAGGGTTAATCGATACTGTCAATGAAGTCGAAGAAGCGATAGAAGCAGGTGCATCAGCCATTACCACTTCAAATAGAGAGCTGTGGAAGCACTTTAATCCGGATAAAGAGATTTGACAACGTTTCCATAATCTATTAATCTAAAAACAAGTTAATGATTCGTGAAGAGAAGACGAGACTCACACAGTTTATCGCCAGCGATAGTTGTGTGGGTTTTTCTGCTTTTTTTCAGAATCCTATGAAAAACTTTACTGGAAGAAGGAGTGGGAGCATTGGGAGAATATATATTATCTTTAGACCAGGGGACGACAAGTTCAAGAGCGATCCTTTTTAATAAAAAAGGAGAGATTGTCCATACGTCACAAAAGGAATTCACGCAGCATTTTCCTCAGCCCGGCTGGGTGGAACACAATCCGAACGAAATCTGGGGATCAATTCTGGCAGTGATCGCATCGGTTCTTTCTGAATCATCGGTGAAGCCTGAGGAAATAGCGGCCATTGGAATCACTAATCAGAGGGAGACCACTGTAGTGTGGGATAAACATACAGGTGAACCGGTTTATAATGCAATAGTCTGGCAATCCCGCCAGACATCTGGGATTTGTGATGAACTAAAGGAAAAAGGTCTCCAAGATACTTTCCGCAGTAAAACCGGGCTCTTAATCGATGCCTATTTTTCCGGAACCAAAGTAAAGTGGATACTGGACAAGGTGGATGGAGCGAAGGCTAAAGCAGAAAAAGGGGATCTTCTTTTTGGCACGATGGATACTTGGCTGATCTGGAAGCTTACCGGCGGAAAATCACATGTAACTGACTACTCTAATGCTTCACGGACATTGATGTACAATATCTATGATCTGCAATGGGACCAGGAACTCCTCGATATATTAGGTGTCCCGGTAAGCATGCTTCCAGAAGTGAAGCCTTCTTCTGAAGTTTATGAAAAAACAGTGCCGTATCATTTCTTCGGAAAGGAAATACCGATTGCAGGAGTTGCAGGTGACCAGCAAGCGGCACTGTTCGGCCAGGCCTGCTTCTCAGAAGGTATGGCGAAAAACACATATGGTACCGGCTGTTTCATGCTGATGAATACAGGAGAAAAGGCAGTGAAGTCCGAACATGGTCTTCTCACCACAGTTGCCTGGGGGTATAACGGCAAGGTGGAATACGCATTGGAAGGAAGCATTTTTGTAGCCGGATCTGCCATCCAATGGCTCCGGGATGGAATGCGGATGATCAAGGATGCAAGCGAAACACAAGCCTACGCAGAGAGAACCGAGGGCAATGACGGTGTATACGTAGTACCGGCGTTCGTTGGCCTTGGAACTCCTTATTGGGATAGTGATGTACGAGGAGCGGTCTTTGGATTGACACGAGGAACCTCTAAAGAACACTTTATCCGCGCCGTATTAGAATCCCTCGCCTATCAAACGAAAGATGTACTTACCGCGATGGAAGCTGATTCAGGGCTGTCCTTGAAAACGCTGCGTGTTGATGGAGGAGCGGTTAAAAATGACTTTTTAATGCAGTTTCAAGCCGATATTCTGAATACAGCTGTAGAGCGGCCGGTGGTAAATGAAACGACGGCGTTAGGGGCAGCGTACCTTGCAGGACTTGCTGTCGGGTATTGGAGTGATACCAGTGAGATTACTGCTCAATGGAATCTCGACCGAAAATTTGATCCTGCCATGCAAGCGGAAGAAATAGAAAAACATTACGGCGGGTGGCAAAAAGCAGTGAATGCGGCAATGGCTTTTAAATAGGCTCTTTTCGTAAACTTTGTTGCTATTTGATACTAATTACGAAAAATATCAATCTCAAGAAGGAAAAATATGGTAATATCGAAAAGAAAAGAGCTGCTCTTCCCCGATAAGCTTAGTACCCGGGGATATCAGAAAGCAACAATATATCCGAAAATAGCCTTTAAATAAAATCAAGACATAACATTTTTAAAAATCTGAAGGTTATGGTATTATAAACTCAAGTTAATAAACGGTTAGAGAATTTAGAGAGACCTGACAACATTATGCTGCTTTCATAATGTTTGTTCACGGTCTCTTTTTTTATTGCATACATCAGAAGCGGAGGAATGACAGATGAGTTTTTCGAGCTTGCAAAGAAGCCAAATCAAAGAAAAGTTAAAGAACGACCATTTTGACATCACAATCATTGGGGGAGGCATTACAGGAGCCGGAATCGCTTTGGATGCAGCTAATCGAGGCATGAAGGTCGCCCTCGTGGAAATGCAGGACTATGCTGCCGGAACTTCCAGCCGTTCGACCAAGCTGGTTCACGGAGGCTTGCGGTATTTAAAGCAATATGAAGTGAAAATGGTTGCCGAGGTTGGAAAGGAAAGAGAGATCGTGTACGAAAACGCTCCTCATGTTACAACACCCGAATGGATGCTGCTTCCGATCCATAAAGGCGGGACCTTCGGGAGATTCAGCACCTCCATCGGATTACGGGTATATGATTATCTTGCAGGAGTAAAGAAACTTGAACGAAGAAAAATGCTTTCTTTATCTGAAACACTGGAAAAGGAGCCTCTTGTCAAACGGGAAGGACTTAAAGGTGGAGGCTATTATGTTGAATACCGGACGGATGATGCCAGGCTGACAATCGAAACGATGAAGAAGGCGGTTGAGTATGGAGCAGCTGCTTTGAATTATGTGAAAGCAGAGCATTTCATCTACGAGGATAAAAAGGTAAAGGGAATTCAAGCAAAGGATGTGCTCTCAGGAGAAACATTTGAGATTCACTCTGATACAGTGGTCAATGCATCAGGTCCTTGGGTGGATGAAGTCAGGAAAAAGGATTACTCCATCAATAACAAAAAGCTCCGTCATACAAAAGGGGTACACATCGTTATAGATCAGAAGAAATTCCCATTGAAGCAAGCCGTCTATTTTGACACCCAGGATGGCAGGATGGTATTCGCCATACCAAGGGAAGGAAAAGCATATGTCGGCACGACCGATACATTTTTTGAAGGAGATGCCACCTCCCCGAAAATGACGGAGGGGGACAGGGAATATCTGCTGAACGCGATTCACTATATGTTTCCGGAAGTGACGGTGACAAAGGAAGACGTAGAATCGAGCTGGGCTGGTATTAGGCCACTAATCTATGAGGAAGGAAAAGATCCTTCGGAAATTTCAAGAAAAGATGAAGTCTGGGAAGGTGACAGCGGGCTGGTTACAATTGCAGGAGGGAAGTTGACCGGTTACCGAAAGATGGCGGAGCATGTGGTCGATCTCATTGCAAAGAGATTAAAGCAGCAAACCAAGACAAAATTCCCTGCCTCAAAAACAAAGCATCTGCCTTTATCAGGCGGAGATTTCGGGGGATCTTCAGGCTTTCAGGCTTTCATAGATGAGAAATCACTGGAAGCGGAACAATTCGGATTAAATGTGGAAACGGGCCGGAAACTGGTTCAACAATATGGATCTAACGTTGATGAATTATTCAAAATGGCCCATTCATATAAAAAAATAACAGAGTCCTCAGGGAATGAGCTGCCTTCTGAAATTTACGCGATGCTGCTGTATTCGATTAATGAAGAAATGACCGTGACGCCAATCGACTTCTTCATGAGAAGAACAGGTAAGCTGTTTTTTGATATAGAGTGGGTTAAGCAGTGGAAAAAAGAGGTTGTGGAAATGATGGCCATGCTGCTTGATTGGAAACCGGAATTAAAGAGACAATACCTTATTGACCTCGACAACGCTATAAGAGATGCACAAGTGCCGGTAATGTAAACTGAAACATTTATATAGTAAAAAACAGTATTCCAATGAAACTTCGTTGAGAAGCGGCATAATCTTTTCGAATTATAATTACCGTTCTGTGTAATGCGCAGGACGGTTTATTTTTGTTTTAGGGAAGGTTGAAGTGCTGAAGGTTTACACTCTTTATTAGGAGATTAAGATTCTTTGGACTACAAAATAAAGATTTTTTTTGTGGTAAAATTAGTGAATATCCACAGATTACTAGAAGGTTTATAGAAAAGAGAGTTTGTGAAGTTTTGAAAGATTATTAGAACCGAGTAATTTCTAAGGAGATATAAATATGAATATAATGACCGCACGAATATCGGACTTAGACGCAGTTGCACAAATAGACAGTGAAGTTATCGGTAACACGAGCAGAAGGGATTTCCTTGAGAAAGCTATTAGGAATGATAGCCTCATTATTGTAGAAGAAAATGATGAGGTTGTCGGGTTTTTGGTTTGCGAAAGAAATTTTTTTGACTGTGCTTTTATTTCGTTGATTGTTGTGTCTAATACTAAAAGGCGAATGGGGTATGGAAGTGAAATGCTGAATTATATGGTGAACAATTCTCCTACCACAAAAATATTCTCGTCAACCAATCGGTCTAACCACAGTATGCAAAAAGTATTTGAAGCGAATGGATTTATTAAAAGCGGCATAGTGGAAAACTTGGATGAAGGAGACCCGGAAATTATATATTTCAGATGGCAAAATGAGTATTGATTTACAAAGGCTCTTTTCGTAAACTTTGTTGCTATTTGATACTAATTCCGAAAAAAAAACTACCATAATTCACCCGAATAACCTGGTAATCATGAAAAGAAAAGAGCTACTTTCCCCGATTAGAGAGAAATCTCCTAGTATCCGGGGAAAAATCCGGGTCTTAGGATTTTTCCGAAAGCAACAATATATGCGAAAACAGCCTTTACAAAAGAAACAAAGAAAAGACCCGTCCTATGACGAGTCTATCCTCTCTAAAGAAACTTAACCATTAGAAGTACGATAATTCTTACCTTCATCAGGTTTCTTGAAGTTGTTTTCCCAAATTCTTTTTACAGGGCGTGGCAGCTGTTTGACTGCACCGACCGTATATTGGATATTGTCTTTTTTATCATCAATGTCTTCCTTGATTTCCTGGCTGTGTGTAGAAAGTTCATTGGTCTCCTCCTGCAGGGTCTGTGCTCTTTGCTGCAGGCTCTCTACGGTTTCATTCATGTGATTAATCGTAGGCTTGGTTTCCTTCATGAACTTGAAGGCTTTGAATCCCAGGTATGCGATTGAGAGAACAAACAAAGCTATGCTTAAGTAAACAATAATCATGAAATACCTCCTATATTTCTGTGTGGTTTCTTCTGAAAGTCAATCTTTGTATTGTTGTTTACCCTTTATAAAATGAATAAAACTGAATTAAGATGGAAGGAAAACAGTGGAAATGAAGATTGCCATTTTTCAATCAATGAGCTATAATGAGATCAAAATTTTTTTAATATTATGCAATGATGAAGAAGAGTATGCATGGGTAAAACTTTAGAGAGCTGATGGCTGGTGGAAATCAGTGTTGGACCATGTTGAATGGGCTTCAGAGCATCCATGCCAAACAAATAGGCAGGCGGAGAGTTCCACCGATACAAGGGACAAAGAGCATATTATCAGCTCTTTTAAAGATTACCTTGTTATTAACGGGTAAACGAAGGTGGCACCGCGGGTTTCTCGTCCTTTTTGGATGGGGGGCTTTTTTTATTTTTAGGAGGAATTAGAATGGATAAACCAACAGCGTTAACAGGGATAAAACCGACAGGGCACCCTCATCTGGGGAATTATATCGGCGCAATCAAGCCGGCTCTGGAAATGGCAAAAGACAACACCTCACAAGGGATTTACTTTATTGCAGACTACCATGCTTTAAACTCTGTGCACGACCGCAAAAAATTCAAAGAGTACACCTATGAAATCGCGGCAGCATGGCTTTCATTGGGGTTGGATCCTGAGAAGGTAATATTTTACAGACAATCAGATGTTCCGGAAATTCTTGAACTTCATTGGATTCTTTCTTGTATGACACCAAAAGGATTAATGAACCGAGCGCATGCTTATAAATCCAAAGTAGAAGAAAACACGGTGGAAGGAAACGACCCTGATGCAGGAGTCAACATGGGACTCTTTACGTATCCAATCCTGATGGCCGCGGATATTTTGCTTTTTAACTCTGATAAGGTTCCTGTAGGAAAAGACCAGGTTCAGCATGTGGAAATTGCGAGAGATATCGCAGAGAATTTCAATCGTACGTTCGGGGAAGCCATCAAACTGCCCCAATATGTCATAGAAGAAGAGACTGCTGTCATACCCGGGCTTGATGGAAGAAAGATGAGTAAAAGCTACGGAAACACCATCCCGCTTTTTGCAGAAGAAAAAGCTCTGAAAAAGCTCGTAAATAAAATTGTGACGGATTCCACTCCACCAGAAGAGCCTAAGGAAGTGAAGGGTTCCTCTCTATTCACTCTATACAAAGAGTTTGCGAACTCCTCTGAAGCTGCTTCCATGAAAGAGAAGTATAAAGAAGGAATCGGATGGGGCCAAGTGAAGAAAGAAGTGTTTGAGGTTATGAACAGGGAACTGAGTGAACCCCGCCAGAAGTATTATGGATATCTCGACAATAAGCAGGAAATTGATAAGATTCTTGAACGTGGAGCAGAAAGGGCAAGAAGCATTGCATCTGTTCAACTCAAAAAAATTAAAGAAATGATCGGCTGCTAATCTTTAGGGGGAATCGATATGAACCTGCAGTTTTACAGTGAAAAGATGAAAGCTGAGCTATATGAATTCTCACTTGCAGAAGAGCAGCATCAATTTACGGCTTTGCCTTCAGAAGCATTAGAAATTGAAGAGCGGAATAGATATCCAGTTGTCATAATGGAAGAGAGCAGGGCGGTTGGTTTCTTTGTTCTTCATAAAGGATCAGCGGTAAGAGACTATTCACGTGAAACCAATGCGTTATTATTAAGGGCTTTTTCCATTGATGGAGTACAGCAGGGAAAAGGGTATGCCAAAGCTGCCATGCGCTTGCTGCCTTCGTTCGTCCTGGAACACTTTCCCGGAACCAGTGAAATCGTCCTGGCTGTGAACGAAAGAAATACAGCAGCGAGAACACTATACATGAAGTCAGCTTTTAAAGATGATGGCAAGAAACTGATGGGAAGGAAAGGCTTGCAGTCCATATTGACACGCAAGCTAAGTTGAAAAGGTAGAAGCTTATTATACTTCTACCTCTTTTTTGTGATTAACGACGCTTCGGCCATCTTTATCATTTCTCTTACCATACTCCCGCCAATCTTCCCGCCGACTTTTCCAGCTTCCCGGGCGCTTAGCTCACCGTTATAATCTTTGTTTAAGGAAATACCCTTTTCTTTTGCTGCCTCATACTTCACTGCATTTGGATCCTCTTGATGAAATAGGTCTGCCTTCATTTTATTCAGTGCACTTTGAGATTCGGGAACGAGTGGCTTTCTTTTGCTCACGACCATCATCCTTTGTTTTTATGGTTTCTTGTGTATTTTATTATGGTGCAAAAGAGAGAAATATATCAGAATAATGTTGTAAATCATCTTAAATAGTGTAAAATTACACCATGAAAAGAAAGGTTAATTTGGTAAATATGAGGTGAGATCATTGGAGAAACGGATAACCAGAAAGAAAGTAACGCAAAGAGCGGGAATAATGATGATTTTTTTCATGATATACGGGTTTGTTTTTTACCTGTTCATTGTGGATGATGACCCTGTTGATCCTGAAACTGTCAGTGATATTGGAGGCTTAATGCCGATCAAAATAGAACAGGTGACCAAGGGTGAGGAAGAGCGGGAGATAGTGAAAACAGTAAAAAGGGCAGCCGATAAAAATCTGAAAGTATCAATTGCCGGGAAGATGCACAGCCAAGGGGGGCACACTTATTATCCGGGCAGCGTCGTATTGGATATGACTGGCTATAATAAGATACTGTCTCTCGATACCACCCAAAAAACCATTCGCGTCCAGAGCGGTGCGACCTGGGCGGACATACAGGAGGCAGTTAACCCACATGGATTATCAGTGAAAGTAATGCAGTCCCAAAATATTTTTACCATTGGGGGATCGTTATCTGTCAATGTACATGGCAGGGATATCAGACATGGAGCATTAATTGAGACGGTCAACTCTTTCCGTATACTGAAGCATGATGGGGAGATTATCAACGTTTCCCGGACTGAAAATAAAGAATACTTTCCATTGGTTATCGGAGGGTATGGACTGTTTGGGGTTATTCTTGATGCTGAACTGCAGCTGACTGATGATGAACTGTATGAAATGAAAACGACGGAGCTTCCATATGATGAATACAGTGATTTTTTTCTTGAAAAAGTAAAAGGCAAAGAAGATGTTAAGATGCATCTTGCCCGGATTTCGACTGCTCCAGATACTTTTTTGGAAGCCATGTACATAACGGACTATATCCATTCAGACAGCCAGAATCTGCTGAAGGAGCATAAAGCTTTGAAAGGTGAAGAAGGGACCTTTATTTCTAAATTCATGCTTGGTATCTCAAGAAAATTTGATTGGGGAAAGAGCCGCTTTTGGTATATCCAGAAAACTTATTTTAAAGGAAAAGATGGTGACTACATCACCAGGAATAATGCAATGAGGTCAGAGTCCAAATTCATGGAATACGAAAGCAAGAGTGATACAGATGTTCTGCAAGAATACTTTGTTCCTGTAGATAAATTCACCCCCTATATCGATGATTTAAGAGAGGTGCTCGATGAGGAGGAATTGAACCTGGTGAACATTACAGTCCGTTACGTTGCTGAAAATGAAGATGCGGTCTTGTCATATTCCAAGGAAGAGATGTTTGCGCTTGTACTTCTCATCAATCAGGATAAATCGGCTGAAGGAAAAGAAGAAACAGAAAGGATTGTCAGAAAGATGGTGGACGTAACACTGAAACACGGTGGAAGCTATTATCTTCCTTACTATGAATATCCCTCAAAGGAGCAGATGAGAGAAGCTTATCCAAAGACGGAAGAATTTTTTAACAGTAAAAGAAAGCTTGATCCCGAGGAAGTATTCATGAATCAATTTTATGAGGAGTACGGTCAATGAGATATTTTGTACTGTCACAAAGCTTTGCCATGATGGCCAGCTCAGTATCCTTTCCTTTCTACCTCCTCTTCATCAGAAATATCGGCTCCAATTTTTCCAGCTTTGGCTTTGCATATGGTTTGTTCATGCTCAGCTCTGCGCTATTTCACCGCTGGATAGGAGCAGCGTCAGATAAAATCGGCAGCCGTCCCTTACTGATTGGTTATGCATGGGGGATGGCCCTAATCTTTCTATTCATACCAGAAGTGGCTTCACTTGCAGAAGTTTATGCACTGCAAGTCATATTGGGCTTATTAGGAGCGGTTCAAAAAACATGTGAAAAGACAATGGCAGGAGAAGTCTTTCATGGTAAAGGAGCGGGGAAAAAGATTGGCAGCTACCATTTCTGGACGTCACTGTTTGCATCATTTGCTGTATTTGCCACTGGTGTACTGATTGACTTCTTCACTATAGATTTTATTTTCTATATAGCTTCTTTCTTGTTTGCCGGAAGCGGGCTGTCGCTGCTGTTTTATGATAAGGAGCGGGAAGAGTCTGTAGAAATGGAAGAGCAAGCTGGGTAGATTATGTATTCAAGAGTAATGTACCATGAAATCGGGGGAATTGAATAAGTTAATCGTACTATTAGAAGAACATTGGATGAAATTCGGCTCCCTGAGAAACTATCGGTCGTCTAGTTTGCCGCCAGCACCAAAGAGCCGTTCACCACTAGCGGAAATCCAATACTTTTAAACCGCCACAATCTTTACGAGTACAGTGTAAAATAAAAGTAAATGTATGAAAAACTTTTAAATGGATATACTCTTCTGATATGTAACACTGGATTTCTTATGGTACGATAATATGTAAACTTATCCTTTTACATAGAAAGCAGTGAATTGTTTGAAACAGAAAGAAAAACTTATCGTACTTATAGGGCCGACTGCTGTTGGGAAAACAGCTGCCAGCATACATCTGGCTAAAAAGTTTAATGGAGAGATCATCAGTGGAGATTCCATGCAGATATACAAATCGATGGACATTGGAACTGCAAAAGTAACTGAAGAAGAGATGGAAGGAATTCCTCATCACCTTATTGATATAAAAGAACCGCAAGAAAGTTTCTCCGCTGCGGAATTTCAAGAGCTTGTCAGGAAAAAAATCACCGAGATTCACAGTCGTGGAAAACTTCCGTTAATTGTAGGCGGGACAGGGTTGTATATTCAATCTGCCATTTTCGACTACCAGTTTACCGATACTCCTGGTGACGAAGAATATCGAAGAACACTGGAAAAAGAAGCCGAGGATCTTGGGAATCTGGGAGTTCATAACAAATTGGCAAAAGTTGATCCAAAAGCCGCTGAGAGTATTCACCCAAACAATATAAGAAGGGTGATAAGAGCTTTGGAAATACTTCACTGTACAGGAAAAGCGATGTCTGAGTACCAGGAGAATCAGAATAACGAACTTTTGTATGAAGTGGCTCTAGTTGGCCTGACGATGGACAGGGAATTACTTTACAGCAGAATTGATTACAGAGTCGATCTCATGATGAAGCAAGGACTAATCCAGGAAGTGAAAACGCTATTTGATAAAGGCATAAAAGATGTTCAATCCATCCAGGCGATTGGTTATAAGGAAATTTATGAATATCTTGAAGGAAAAGTCACCCTTGAAGATGCGGTTGATAATTTGAAACAGAACTCCCGAAGATATGCCAAACGCCAGTTAACGTGGTTCCGCAATAAAATGGATGTGAAGTGGTTTGATATGAGCAGCCCAAGGGAAAATAACAAAAAAATTGAAGAGATATCGAATTTCGTTGCAGGAAAGCTAAGGTTATAGTCGAATAGTTAAGGTAGAGATAGAAGAGGAGGACTTACCATGAAACAAGCAATTAACATTCAAGATCAATTTCTTAATCAATTACGTAAAGACAACACACAAGTAACTGTATTCTTATTAAATGGGTTTCAAATTCGAGGACTAGTCAAAGGATTTGATAACTTTACCGTTCTTTTTGAGTCAGAAGGTAAGCAGCAATTAGTATACAAACATGCTATTTCAACCTTCTCTCCGCAGCGCAATGTTCAAATTAATTTCGAGGAATCACAATAAATACTATTTAGTGAAAAAACACGCAGAAGTCTTCCTGCGTGTTTTTCTTTGTTTAATGCAAAGTTTTACTTCGTACATGCATCAGTCATTATCTTCACCCAGCTTAAATCTCTTAAGGTTAAATAACATGTTTTGTAGGGATGTCAAAGTCATTAAAGTAGTTTACATAATGATATTATAATAAACATTAAGTTCATACTGCACCAATATTTATTAATGATTTCCCTCCTAAGTGAATAGGATGATAAGAGAGTTTTCTAATCATTTTAACTGGGCATTTGTCACCGTTAAAAACCTCCAGACGTATACTGTATAGAATGGTGAGGTGAAGATATGGAACAGCCGATGAGAATGAAAAATAATGGACAGATAAGCATTATGTTAAATTCACATAAACGTAATCCTGTTAGAGGAATAAGCAAGGCCGAGGAACCAGTTAAGGTTCTACCCCAAGAGCATGCTGCCCTGAAGGAAATTGAAGCGGAACTGGCCTCATTAGTCGGCATGGAAGATATGAAAAAAATGGTGAAAGAAATTTATGCATGGATATATGTTAATAAAAAAAGAGAAGAAGCAGGGCTTAAAGCAGGAAAACAGGCTTTGCATATGATGTTCAAAGGAAATCCAGGCACAGGTAAGACTACAGTCGCCAGGTTAATAGGAAAATTATTTCTTAAAATGAATGTTCTTTCAAAAGGCCACTTGATTGAAGCTGAAAGAGCCGATCTTGTAGGAGAATACATCGGACATACTGCGCAGAAAACAAGGGATTTGGTCAAAAAAGCAATGGGCGGAATCTTGTTTGTTGATGAAGCGTACTCGCTTGGGCGGGGAGGGGAGAAAGATTTTGGAAAGGAAGCCATCGATACCCTTGTAAAACATATGGAAGACAAACAGCATGAATTTATACTTATACTAGCAGGGTATTCACGGGAGATGGATCAATTTTTGACTTTGAATCCTGGACTTCATTCACGGTTTCCTCTTGTATTTCAATTTCAGGATTATTCTGTAGAGCAATTAATGGAGATAGGCAGAAGGATGCTTACTGAGAAAGAATATGAGCTGAGCGCAGATGCCGAGAGAAAAATCCGAGATCATCTTTCTCAAGCTAAGACAGCAGTAAGTCCGGCAGCTTTTTCGAATGGAAGGTATGTCAGGAATGTGATTGAAAAGTCGATCAGGTCTCAAGCGATGCGGCTGCTTATACAGAATTCCTATGACCGTCACGAGTTGATGATGATCAGGAGCAATGATTTGATCTTTCCTTCATCGGAAGAATAAATAAAAAACAGCCAGTTCAGGCAGGATCCTGACTGGTTGTTTATTTTATTTGGTATATCTGTCTTAGGTTCAGACTCAGCGGGGAGGACGGTAATTAGAATCGGTAATGAATGTCACGTGAATTGCAAGACACTTTGTGAAATTAGAAATCACAGTTAACAAAGTAAGTTGGTGTTCATTTCCTATCTACGAAGGAAGTGCCCACACCTCACTATTAAGGAACTTAAACTTTAATCTTTCAATCTGTTGATCATATCCATTCCTTTCTCAGTAATTTCTGTCCCTTTTCTGCCTATGTGAATTCTTAAAAACCCCATATCCTCAAGTTCTTTCATTCTCGTCCTGATTTGCTGAAGTGAGAGAGGATTAGGACTTTTGCTTAGCAATTCTTTTAATTTCTGTCTGCTGGCATTTTCATTCTGAGAGAATAACTCTTTTATTGCCGAGAGCAAAGCAAGATACTCTTTTTTTCTTAGAGGAGTAAGGCTGATTGGCAATTGCTGATCGAAATCCTGTCTTGTATCGAAGTTACCGGTTCTCGGAAGATCATGAATTGTAATAACATCCTCTTCGGATACAGCAAGCATATACATAATGGTATTTTTTAATTCGCGGATATTTCCTTTCCACTTCATATTTTCCAGGGTACGCAGAAGATCGGTGGAAATCGCTTTATGAGAGCCGGATTCTTGAAGAATGAAGGTATCGGCAAGGAGTTCTATATCTTCTTTACGCTCTCGTAGACTTGGGAGGTTCAAGTTAAGAACATTTAATCTGTGATAAAGATCTTCACGGAATGTTCCGGCCTCGACGAGCTTTCCCAGGTTTTTATTCGTTGCCGAAATGATTCGGACATCCACTGATATGTTTTTGGTACCCCCAATTCTTCGCACTTCCATTTCTTCAAGCACCCTCAGCAGTCTTGCTTGCAGCTTTAAGTTTATATCGCCGATTTCATCCAGAAAAAGGGTTCCTCCGTCGGCTTGTTCAAATACTCCTTTTTTCCCTCCTTTTACAGCTCCTGTGAAAGCTCCTTCTTCATAACCGAATAATTCACTTTCCAGGAGATCATCCGGGAGGGCTCCGCAGTTTATAGCTAGAAAGGGATCGTGTTTTCTGGTGGATTCATTATGGATAGCAGAAGAAAATAACTCTTTCCCTGTGCCTGTCTCACCATTTATCAAAACAGGGAGGCCGGTCTTAGCAAGTTTTGCAGCGATTTTTTTCGTTTCCTGTATTATCAAAGAGGTACCTAAGATGCTTGAAAACGAATATTTCGCGATATAACCCCTCTTTTGCAGCTCCTGCTTACGGGCCTTTTCCATCTCGATGGTTTCATCTAAATCTTTGAACGTAGCCACTGTGACAGCTTCATCATTCATCCGGAATCGGAATATCATAAGATCACGCTGCCTCAGTGTCAGTAAAATCTGCGCTTCCGCTTCACCGGAGTGAAGAAATCTTGCCAGCTCAATGTTTTTGAATACTTGTGACAGCTTCTTTCCTTTTGCGTAGCTCGCAGAAATGCCCAGCATTTTCTCAAGAACTTCATTGAACACAGTAATTTCCCCATTTTCCTGAAAAGCCAGAATTCCATCGTTCACTCCATCCACAACTTTATTTAGAAATTTATTCAAGGTTCTCGCCTTCATATGGACATGAGACAATTTTTGGCTCAAGTCGATGATTTTTTTTGTGTAGCGATTGGTAATATCGATACTTAATTCATCAGACAAGCGGTAATGAGTTATGATTTTCATGATTGTGTTCAAGTCAATCAGTCTGACTCCTATATCGATTTTTATTGCCACTTTTTCTGGAATCAAGTGTGTCTCACCAGGGGAAACAGCAACATCTATATCAGGTGGAAGACTATGACTTTCACTTGAGAAAGGGACATAGTCGACATGGTTAATGCCTAAACCTTTCAGATTGGCGATGGCCTCATCCGCTGTCCGCATAAAATCATTAACATATAAAACCTTTTGTCCCGGAGTTAACTCAAATATCCTGTCAATAAATTGATAATTGACCGTTCTGGTAGCAACAATAATAGTACAAGTGGAAAAATTGATATGGTGTTCGACTTCTTCTTCTATTAATGAGGAAGAATACAAAATGAGCTCATTTTCGAACATGTCGGGAAGCCCTTCATCAATTGCATATCCCTCAAATTCAATTAGCTCGCCAAAAATAGAGGCCAATTGATTTATCAAGGCTTTCTCTGTCTCTCTTGTACCGGCTATGACAACTAATTTACGCAATTTATATAACACCCCAAAGTGGTTGAAATTTGTTGTTAATGGTTATTAGTGGTTAACCAATTAACTTTATTTTATCATATTTTATTAGTATTTTCTGATTATTACACTTGGCATGAATCTTGCATGAAAGTAAATGAGAATAAAATACGCCTAAAAAGTGAGGGGCATCAACTTTTAATTTTATGAGGTGATGTACCCCGCTGCTTTCTATGCGTTTATAAGGGAGAGAAGTAGATTGAAGAAAGAACAAAAAGCTTGGAAGGTGCCGCATACATTTATTATTGTATTTTTTGTAGTGATTCTAGCGGCGTTGCTGACTTATATTGTTCCAAAAGGACAATTCGAAACGCAGGACGTAACTTATATGCAGGATGGAGAGGAACAAACTAAAACTGTCCTTGATTCAGATTCTTTTAGTTATGTTAAAGACGAGGAAGGAAATCTGGTCAGGGAAGGAACTAGTTTATTTGAAGCCGGCGGTGGAGCGGGTTTTCTGAATTATGTATTTGAGGGCTTGGTCTCCGGAGACAAATGGGGATCTGCGGTAGGGGTAATTGCCTTTATCTTGATCATTGGGGGAGCCTTCGGGATTATCATGAAAACGCGGGCTATTGAAGAAGGTATTTTAAAGGTGATTGACCGTACGAAAGGAAAAGAAGTATTGATTATTCCAATTATGTTTTTCTTGTTTTCTTTAGGGGGAGCCGTCTTTGGAATGGGAGAAGAGGCAATTGCCTTCGCGATGATTCTTGTTCCGATTATGATTGCGATCGGTTACGACGCCATCACGGGTATTATGATCACATATGTAGCTACACAGATAGGATTTGCAACCTCCTGGATGAATCCCTTCGGAGTCGCAATTGCTCAAGGAGTATCAGATGTGCCTGTTCTTTCAGGAGCGCCATTCAGAATGGTGATGTGGGCTGTTTTCACGTTATTCGGGATAATTTATACTTGGAAATATGCTCAAAGTATCAAGAAAGATCCTAGGCGGAGTGTTACCTATGAGACGGATAATTATTTTAGGAAAGAAGGCATGGGGCGTGAGCTGAATTCTTCATTTACATTGGGACATATGCTGGTGATCGCTGCTGTTGCAGTTGGTATTGGCTGGATCATCTGGGGAGTCATTGAGCACGCGTATTACATCCCTGAAATTGCAAGTCAATTTTTCACCATCGGATTGGTTGCGGGAATTATCGGAGTACTGTTTAAATTGAATGGAATGACTTGGAATGATATGGCCGAGGGCTTTATCGAAGGAGCGAAAGATTTACTTCCTGCTGCACTGATAGTTGGAATGGCAAAAGGAATTGTAATTATTCTAGGTGGAGACAGTCCAGATGCTCCTTCGGTGTTGAACACAGTTTTATATAGCGCCGGCCAGCTTGTAGGAGATCTTCCTGTAGCTCTCTCAGCTTGGAGCATGTATGTGTTTCAAACAATTTTTAACTTTTTTGTGGTTTCGGGCTCCGGCCAGGCAGCTCTTACTATGCCATTGATGGCTCCGTTGGCGGATATTGCTGGAGTAACCCGCCAGGTAGCTGTACTTGCCTTTCAACTGGGTGATGGGTTGACGAACATCTTCGTCCCAACATCTGCAGCCTTGATGGGTACCTTGGGAGCAGCTCGTGTGGATTGGGGAGTATGGGCTAAATTCATATTTAAATTCATGCTTGTGCTTTTCGTGCTTTCATCCGTGTTTGTAATAACGGCTGCGTTGATTGGATATTAAGATAGAAGTGGATAACAGTTTGGTTGATTGAGAAAAGATAGTGTTTTATGGAAGGGAGCTTACATCATGTTAGTTTTAATACGAAATGGAGAAGTTTATGCTCCGGATTATTTAGGGAAAAAAGACATATTGATTGTCGATGAAAAGATTGGATTTATAGAAGATGAAATAGATATACCACAGAGTTTCCTTTCTGGAAAAATAAAAATTATTGAAGCGGCTGGAAAAGTTGTTCTGCCGGGATTTATTGATGCGCATGTTCATATCATTGGCGGTGGTGGAGAAGGTGGATACAAAACTCGTACTCCTGAAATCAAGCTGACTGATGCTACTTTATCGGGAATAACTACCTTGGTCGGTGTGATCGGCACCGATGGCACTACTCGAACGATGTCCAGCCTTGTGGCTAAAGCAAGGGGGCTTGATGAAGAAGGGATAACTTGTTATGTTCAAACAGGATCTTACCAGGTGCCTGTTCGAACATTAACTGGGAAAATTGAGGATGATATTCTTCTTGTGGACAAAATTATCGGAACAGGTGAAATAGCGATTGCCGATCATCGTTCATCGCAGCCCACTGCAGAAGAGTTTGCCAGAATTGCCTCTCAGTCCCGTGTTGGCGGTATTCTATCTGGTAAATCAGGAGTGGTAAATGTGCATTTGGGGGACAGTCGGGACTGTCTGAAATTGATATATGATGTCATCGAAAACACAGACATCCCTATTAAACAATTTTATCCCACCCATATCAACCGTAATCCCTGCTTGTTTGAAGAAGGAATTAAGTATGGGTTAAAAGGTGGGTATGTAGATTTCACCACAAGTACGATTCCGCAATTTCTCCAAGACGGTGAAGTGGAGTGTGGTAAAGGTTTGAAACGTATGCTCGAGGCGGGGGTTCCTGAAGAAAATATTACCTTTACTTCTGACGGACAGGGAAGTCTGCCGGAATTTGACCAGGATGGCGAGTTTAAAGGACTAAAGGTAGCCCATGTCTCAAGTCTATTCGAAGCTGTCAGGAAAACGGTCCTTGAAGAAGGGGTTCCCCTTGAAACGGCAATTAAGGTAATCACATCGAATCCAGCAAAAATTCTTAAGTTAACTAAAAAGGGCTCTCTAGAAGAAGGCAAAGATGCGGATGTTGTACTGGTAGACAAAGAGACCCTGAAGATTGATACAGTCCTGGCGAAAGGGAAAGTCATGGTCGAAAAAGGGGGAGCTGTAGTAAAAGGAACATTTGAATAGAAGTGTTACAGAAGCGGCTTGGATCCTTTGTGGTTCAAGTCGTTTTTGTGTTGAGAAGTTGTTTGTTTGGAACAGGAGTTTTTCAGAAGGGGAAAGGAGGGTATTGTGGCTCTCGGGTTGTTTGGTTGAGAATAAGCCGGTGGTATCCACGTTCACTTTAAAAAAGAATAGCATTTCTATACGAAGTTTTCATTTCATATATATACAGAGAAAGTTCTAATGAAGGGGGTCTTCTTGGTGGCGGAGGGGCAACAAAGTGATGAGCTGTTATCGCAGGATGAACAATATATATGGCATTCTATGAAGCCTTACGATCCGGCTGGTACTATGACAATTACTGAATCAGACGGATCGTGGGTAACGGACTTAAGTGGGAAGAAATATTTGGATGGAATGGCGGGGTTATGGTGCGTGAATGTGGGTTACGGGCGAGATGAACTAGCGGAGGCGGCATATGAACAGTTGAAGAAGATGGCTTATTTTCCTTTGACCCAAAGTCATCCACCTGCTATCCAATTAGCTCGGAAGTTAAATGAAATGCTAGGTGGGGACTATGTCATCTTCTTCTCCAATAGTGGATCTGAAGCGAACGAGACAGCTTTCAAGATTGCTCGTCAATATCACCAGCAAAAAGGAAATGGAAGCAGGTACAAAATCATTTCCCGGTACAGAGGATATCACGGGAACACAATGGGGGCGCTGGCTGCCACTGGACAGGCGCAAAGAAAGTACAAATACGAGCCTTTGGTGCCGGGATTTATCAGTGTGCAGCCTCCTGATGCTTACAGAGATGAGGTTGTTTCTGGGACTGGAGCTCATAAGCTTCCGGGGGTAGAAGCTATTGACCGGACGATGACCTGGGAATTAAGCGAAACCATTGCGGCTATGATCATGGAGCCTATCATTACGGGAGGCGGTGTGCTGGTTCCTCAGGAAGAGTACATGAAAGCAGCTAAAGAGGTTTGTGACAGGCATGGCGCTCTGCTGATTGTGGATGAAGTAATCTGCGGATTTGGCCGCACTGGCAAACCATTTGGCTTTATGAATTACGAAGTACAGCCGGATATAATTACAATGGCAAAGGGTATTACAAGCGGTTATCTCCCGCTCGCGGCAACTGCCGTCAAGCGAGAGGTATACCAAGCTTTTGAAGGAAATGGTGAATATGATTACTTTAGGCATATCAATACATTCGGAGGAAATCCTGCTGCGTGTATGCTGGCCCTAAAGAATATTGAAATCATGGAGAAAGAAAAGCTGTTTGAACGTTCAGCTGAACTTGGTGAAATGGCAATCGATGTATTTGAAATGGAGCTGAAACAGCACAAATATGTGGGAGATGTGCGGGGTAAAGGTTTATTGATTGGAATTGAACTAGTTGCAGATAAAAGGACAAAAGAACCTCTTTCGGTTGATAGAGTGAATAGCGTGATAAAATACTGCAAAAACAAAAATATTTTAATTGGAAAAAATGGGGCTACTGTCGCAGGATTTAATAATGTATTGGTGATTTCTCCTCCGTTAAGTATAGAAAGGAAGGACTTGGAGTTTCTCTTGAAAACTGTATGTGAAGCAATTAATAAGCTAAGTTAAATTAATTGAGATTACTAAAAGTGCATGTTCAAAAAGGAGGATGCAAAGGACCGAGAAGTTCGAGGCGGCCTAGCTGAGTACTTGAGCGTATGCTAATAATACGTGAGGAGCGGAAAAGCAAGCCGACGAAGAAATTTGAAGTGTTATTTTTCCAAACTATTTGAACACCCCTTAATCGGCCTTTAAAAAGTGAAGCATTAGAAATCGAGTTTATACAGCATGAAGTTCTTGAAATCAAAAAGTGATGCAGCAGAAATCAAGTTTATACAGCATGAAGTTCGTAAAATCAAAAAGTTGATGCAGTAGAAATCAAATTTATACAGCATGAAGTTCGTAATATTGAAAAGTGAAGCAGTAGAAAAAGGGTTTATACGGCATGAAATTCTTAAAATCAAAAAGTGATGCAGTAGAAATCAAGTTTATACAGCATGATGTTCGTAAAATCAAAAAGTGATGCAGTAGAAATCAAGTTTATACAGCATGAAGTTCGTAATATTGAAAAGTGAAGCAGTAGAAAAAGGGTTTATACGGCATGAAATTCTTAAAATCAAAAAGTGATGCAGTAGAAATCAAGTTTATACAGCATAAAATTCTTAAAATCAAAAAGTGATGCAGTAGAAATCAAGTTTATACAGCATGATGTTCGTAAAATCAAAAAGTTGATGCAGTAGAAATCAAGTATATACAGCATGAAATTCATAAGATCGAAAAGTGGAGCAGTAGAAAAAGGGTTTATACGGCATGAAATTCTTAAAATCAAAAAAGTGATGCAGTAGAAATCAAGTTTATACAGCATGAAATTCTAAAAGTTGACACGGATGTGGAACGAAGACTTGCAAGTTCGATTTTCAGTTCTTTGCAACTAAGTTGAATGGACATGTGATGTCAGATGCATCACGAAAGTCTGTGACGAAACTAAGTGTATTGATGAATAAGCTCATGTGTAAATGCGATTGGCTTGGCTGGCGCATTCTCGGCAAATAAATAACAATGACAAAAAAGCTTGATCCCTGTGAGGATCAAGCTTTCTGCTATTGAAAAACTTTAATATTTTTGTTTGGCAGTCTCCATTTATAAGAATAGGACAATACTCTTAGTGAAGTAGCCATGATGAAGAGGGTATATAATTCCCAAGCCTCTACAACAAGGTTCAGACCGATGGCTGCACCGCACAGTACAGCCCATACTGCATAAATTTCTGATCTGAGAACCATCGGTTTTCTGCCTGCAAGCAGATCACGGATAATTCCCCCGCCGCTTCCTGTAAGTACAGCTGCTACGATGATCGCGCTTAATGGGTGATTCATTTCCGATGCATACAGCGCTCCTTGAATTGCGAAAGCGGATAAACCTATTGCATCAAAGAAGTTCCCCCATCGCCTCCAATGGCGGAGGAGGTTGTTTGGAAATAAGAATACTGCTGTGATAGACAGAAGTGCGATTTGGAAAAGAAATCCTTGTTCCCAGAGTGCAGATACGGGAACGCCAATCAAAAGATTTCTTATTGCTCCTCCTCCGAATGCAGTGACTATACCCAATATATACACGCCAAGGATATCATATTCTTCTTCCATTGCGATGATTGCTCCGGAAACTGCAAATGCAATCGTGCCTATAATACTTAGAACTTCCCAAGTCATAACTGATCCTCCTTTGCTGTCAATTCCGGAATTCCTTTAACACATAAACGCAGAGAGTCGCTTTCCTTTATTACGTTAATGCGTTGATCTGTTAAAGAAACTCTCCATGATGATAGGTTTCAGTATTCAAACATATTGATTTTACCACGCTAATAAAGTTTTGCAACCTTTTTTTATCACTTTTTTGTAAAGGTTAAACATAGTGTTTACAATTCGTTTTTGATATGATGAAAAATAACAAATCTAAAAGGAAAGAAGGAATTTATTTGGAAGAAAAATTAATTGAAAAAGCCTTATTAGTCGGATGTCAAATTGAAGAAGATGATCAACGTTTTCAATATTCAATGGAAGAATTATCTTCTTTAACGGAAACCGCCCAAGCTGAAGTTTCTGCCACGCTTTCTCAAAAAAGGGAGCGTATCCACCCTAAAACTTATATAGGTAAAGGAAAAGTGGAAGAGTTGGTCGCGCTTGCAGAACAATTCGAACCGGATCTCATCATTTTTAATGATGAATTATCTCCAAGCCAGATCCGGAACCTGTCGGAACAGCTGGAAGCGAGGGTCATCGACCGAACGCAATTAATTCTGGATATCTTTGCCCAGAGAGCCCGCTCTAAAGAGGGGAAGCTGCAAGTTGAATTGGCTCAGCTTCAATATATGCTGCCTCGTTTGGTTGGTAAAGGAACCTCGATGTCACGTCTTGCCGGCGGTATTGGTACAAGAGGACCGGGTGAAACGAAGCTTGAGAGTGACCGCCGCCACATCCGCCGCAGAATTGACGATATCAAAAAATCCCTGCAAGTGGTGGTCGACCATCGTGAGCGCTACAGAGAAAGGCGGAAAAAGAACAAAACCTTCCAGATGGCGCTGATGGGGTATACGAATGCAGGGAAGTCCACTCTTTTCAATAGAATTTCCATCGCGGAATCTTATGAAGAGAATCAATTGTTTGCGACGCTGGATCCTCTTACAAGAAAATTGATACTTCCAAGTGGATATTCTGCATTGGTGACAGATACTGTAGGGTTCATTCAGGATCTTCCCACTGCTCTGGTTGCAGCGTTCAGGTCCACGTTGGAAGAAGTTAAGGAAGCGGACTTGCTGCTGCATGTCGTCGACAGTTCAAACCCGGATTATAGCAATCACGAAAAAACGGTTCAATCTCTCTTGGAAGAATTGGGAATGAATCATATCCCTCAATTAACGATCTATAATAAACGTGATCAAATGCATCCTGATTTTGTGCCGGACAGCAGCGATGACAAAATTATCATCAGTGCTTTGAATGAAGAGGACAGGAAGGCTCTGAAGGATAAAATTGAGGAGATCGTCATTGGCCAGATGGAAGCTTACCATGTTGATCTTCCTTCAGATGAAGGGAAACTACTGTCACAGCTGAAGAACGAAACAATCATAAGAAAGCTCCAATTCAATGAAGAAACTCACACGTATGAAGCGAGGGGTTTTTCATTGGCTGATCACCCTGTAACGGGAAGCATCAAGAAATTTCAAAAGTAGAAGGGGAAACAGATGTATCAATATTTAACATACGGAAAAGAGCTGCAGTCCCTGGCGGAAAAAGCTGAAGCTAAAATCAAAAACATTCATTTGAGAATTGATCGCAATGCCGAGGAAAATCAGTTCAGGGTACTGTCTTCTTTTCAAAAACACCGAGTAAGTGATTCACACTTCATCCCAACGACTGGGTATGGATATGACGATATTGGCAGAGATACACTTGAACAGATTTATGCAGATGTTTTTGGCGGAGAAGCCGCTTTGGTCCGTCCGCAAATCATTTCCGGCACTCACGCTATTTCAATTTCTCTATTTGGCATCCTGCGTCCTGGTGATGAATTATTGTATATCACAGGGAAACCTTATGATACCCTGGAAGAAATTGTTGGGATTCGTGGAAAGGGTACAGGCTCATTGAAAGAATTCGGAATTGGCTATCAGTCTGTCCCTCTTAACGCGGATGGCACACTGGATTATGAATCAGTTTCTAAAGCAATTAAGCACAATACGAAAATGATAGGAATTCAACGATCGAAGGGATATGCCAACCGGCCATCCTTTCACTTGGCGCAGATTAAAGAGATGATTGATTTTGTGAAGGAAATCAAACAGGATGTCGTGGTATTCGTTGATAATTGTTATGGAGAATTTGTTGAAGAAATAGAACCCTGCCATATAGGAGCCGATCTCATCGCGGGATCGCTCATAAAGAACCCGGGCGGCGGTCTTGCCAAAACAGGCGGATATATAGCAGGGAAGAAAGAGCTGGTGGAAGCTTGTTCCTATCGTATGACTTCTCCGGGAATTGGGGCTGAAGCAGGGGCGTCATTATATTCTTTGCAGGAGATGTATCAAGGCTTCTTTGCAGCTCCCCATGTTGTCGCTCAAGCGTTGAAGGGGGCTGTTTTTACAGCGGCTATACTTGAAGATTTGGGGATGAATACTGACCCTGCCTGGAATGCCGATCGTACCGATTTAATTCAATCTGTACAATTTGATGACAGAGATAAAATGGTGGCTTTCTGCCAGGCGATACAGTTTGCTTCTCCGGTTAATTCGCACTTTACGCCCCACCCGGATTATATGCCTGGGTATGAAGATGATGTCATCATGGCAGCGGGAACATTTATTCAGGGCGCAAGCATAGAACTTTCTGCAGACGGTCCGCTTCGGTCTCCCTTTACCGCCTATGTTCAGGGGGGCTTAACGTATTCTCATGTGAAGATAGCAATATTGACAAGTATTAATAAGTTAATAGAAAAAGGTTTAATCAGTATAGAAAGAGGATAATTAACTCTTAAAAGGATAGCTTAGTAATGAGCTGTCTTTTTTTAATGAAAATTGATGTGAGAAAAGCTAACATTTCTTTGACAATATTCCTTACATAACATATAATGATATCAGGAAAGTAAGAAGGAGGTGAATCGGGATGAGTGGAAGTGAAATTAGACGAAGCATGCCTCTATTTCCAATGGGAATTGTGATGCAGCTAACTGATTTGACTGCTCGCCAGGTTCGCTACTATGAAGAGAATGAATTAATCTTTCCGGCAAGAACGGAAGGTAAGCGCAGGCTCTTCTCCTTGAATGATATCGATAAATTGCTGGAAATTAAGGATTTATTGGATCAGGGAATCAACATGGCAGGCATCAAGAAGATTTTTGCTGTACAAGAAGAACATAAAGAAACTGGGCAGCAAATTGAAAAAGCAAAGCCGGATCTATCCGATGCTGAGTTGAGAAAGTTGTTGAGAAACGAACTTCTTCATGCAGGGCGTTTCAACAAATCCTCTCTTCGGCAAGGAGATCTATCACGCTTTTTCCATTAAAAAATTATATTATTGAAATCTTGAGGAGGAATTAGTTAAGATGGGAAAGTTTACTCGTGAAGATATTTTGCAAATGGCTGACAAGGAGAATGTAAAGTTCATTCGTTTACAATTCACTGATATTCTGGGAACAATCAAGAACGTTGAAATCCCGGTAAGCCAATTAGGAAAAGCTCTAGATAACGAAATGATGTTTGATGGCTCTTCAATCGAAGGTTTTGTGAGAATTGAAGAATCAGACATGAAATTATATCCTGACTTTGATACTTGGGTTGTATTCCCTTGGACAGCTGAAAAAGGTAAAGTTGCACGTCTTATCTGTGATATCTACAATCCGGACGGAACTCCATTTGGAGGAGACCCACGCAGCAACCTGAAAAGACTTCTTAAAGAGATGGAAGAGCTTGGGTTCTCAGACTTCAATCTTGGACCAGAACCGGAATTTTTCCTCTTCAAGCTGGATGTAGAAGGACAACCGACTTTAGAATTAAATGATAACGGTGGATATTTTGACTTGGCTCCTACAGATCTTGGAGAAAACTGCCGCAGAGATATCGTGCTTGAACTGGAAGAAATGGGCTTTGAAATCGAAGCATCTCACCATGAAGTGGCACCAGGACAACACGAAATTGATTTTAAATATGCATCAGCACTGAAAGCATGTGATGACATCCAAACGTTCAAGCTTGTTGTCAAAACAATCGCGCGTAAGCACGGCCTTCATGCAACTTTCATGCCTAAACCACTGTTTGGTGTTAACGGTTCAGGTATGCACTGCAATATGTCTCTTTTCAAAGATGGTAAAAATTCCTTCTTCGATGAGAGTGGAGAACTGCAGCTTAGTGAAACGGCTCGCCAATTCCTGGCAGGTACAATTAAACATGCGACTGGATTTACTGCCATCACCAACCCGACTGTTAACTCTTACAAACGTTTGGTTCCTGGTTATGAAGCACCATGTTATGTTGCATGGTCTGCACAAAACCGCAGTCCATTGATTCGTATCCCTGCTTCTCGCGGTATGAGTACACGTGTGGAAGTAAGAAGCGTTGACCCGGCAGCCAACCCTTACCTTGCAATGTCTGTATTGCTTGCAGCTGGTTTGGATGGAATTAAGAATGAAATGAAAGCTCCTAAGCCGGTTGACCGCAATATCTATGTTATGAATAAAGAAGAGCGTGAAGAAGCAGGAATTGAAGATCTTCCGGCAAATCTTTCTAATGCTCTTGAAGCTTTGAAGAAAAACGAAGTAATGGTGAAAGCACTTGGTGATCATATCTTTGAACACTTCATCGAAGCGAAAGAGATTGAGTGGGATATGTTCCGCACACAAGTTCACCCTTGGGAGCGCGAGCAGTACCTGCAAATGTATTGATTATAATAAATCAACCCCTGATGCTGCATGCGTCGGGGGTTTTTTAGTGTGGATGTTTTTCTTGACTGAGAGGAGGGTGGTTCTTTGCTTGAGGGACTTAAGGAGTTCCTTAGAGATCATATGGAGCTGGAATTCGTGACTGAAGTGGTGGAATAAACTTTCTTTGAAGTTATTTCGTCAGAGGAATTTGTTTGAAATGGTTTCTAGCAGCCTTGCCCCTGCTTAAAGATCCATAAGCCTATGATCTACAGTCAAAAAGAAAAGCTGTTTTATAAAAGATTGTTGCTTTTGAATACTTTTTTCCCCACCTCACCCATTTACGTAGGAGGATTGGAGTCGTGCGCCATTCGTTGCAATCCCTTACTTTCAAAGCAGCCACAACCTTTACGAAAAGAAAAGGAGGGGGGATTTACTGCAGTAGGTTGAGAAAATAAAGGTCTTTTTTACTACAGAGAATAAATTGTTTTAAGATACTGAAAGGAAACATTTCATAATTAGACAACCTTTTTGCGAATATTGCTCATTTAGACTCCTAATTTTACCCATTTTCAGAATTTCTTATATATTCAGTTAATTGAAGAAAAGTGCTAGAATCCTTATATAAGAGTCATTACATACTGTCAGCGCAGATATTCTATGACTCTTGTTATCTAAATGAAAAGGAGGGAAAGCTGTCGAAAGCTGCACTAGGAATAAAGTTATGAAGACTTTTCTTCAAAAAAATTAAAAATGGAGGAATGTATATGAAAATCAAAAAAATTGCCGCCTTATCACTTGCTGCTTCACTTGCCTTATTCCCAAGCTTCGGAGGAAGTGCTTTTGCAAAGGATTCGAACCCTCTAGAGAATGCTCCTAAAAATTCAGCAGTTAAAGTCAATCTTGAAAAAGGCAGTTATGCCAAGGGCGAAGTAATCGTCAAATTTAAAGATAGTGTAAGCAAATCAAAGGAAGGAAGCGAACTGAAAAAACTGGGAGCTTCGGAAGTTACTGATTCTGATGTTGTTAAATCGGATTATAAGGTTTTGAAAGTTGGAAATGTTGAAGCAGTAGTAAAAGCACTGAGCAAAAATCCTAATGTTGAATATGCGGAGCCAAACTATAACTTTGCCTCAACATGGACTCCTAATGATACTTACTATCAAGGTTATCAATACGGCCCGCAGAACACTGATACAGACTTAGCGTGGAATGTTACAAGAGGAAGCAGTTCACAGGAGATTGCCATCTTGGATTCTGGAGTGGATTATAATCATCCTGATCTGGCCAGTAAAACAATCCGCGGCTACGATTTTGTAGACAATGATTATTACCCAATGGATTTAAATGGCCATGGAACTCACGTTGCAGGTACTGCGGCAGCCATTACAAATAACTCTAGAGGGGTAGCGGGGATGGCGCCGAACACTAAAATTCTTGCTGTTCGTGTACTTGATGCAAATGGAAGCGGATCTCTGAATGATATTGCCGACGGTATCCGTTATGCTGCCGATCAAGGAGCAGAAGTCATCAACCTGTCACTAGGCTGCGATTGTAATACAACCACTTTAGAAAATGCTGTAAACTACGCATGGAATAAGGGATCTGTTGTTATAGCTGCAGCAGGTAATGATGGGGTGTCAACGACATTTGAGCCTGCTTCCTACTCAAACGTTATTGCAGTAGGTGCTGTTGATTCACGTGACCGCAGAGCATCATTTTCAAACTACGGTTCTTGGGTGGATGTAACCGCTCCTGGTGTTGACATCGCTTCAACAGTCCCTAACAATGGATACTCTTACATGTCAGGTACTTCCATGGCAGCCCCTCATGTTGCAGGGCTTGCAGGATTGCTTGCAGGTCAGGGACGCAGTAATTCACAAATTCGTACAGCAATTGAACAAACGGCAGATCCTATCAGCGGAACAGGTAGTTACTTCGAACACGGAAGAATCAACTCTTACGACGCTGTAAGATACTAATTTTTAAAAAAGGCAGTCCTAAACCAATTGTTTAGGGCTGTTTTTTTATGTGAAGATTCATAATAGGAAGGTTAATTGAGCCCTTTATTAAAAACGCTCTTTTCGCAAAGATTGTCGATGCCATAAAAGGAAGGATTTCCGCTCCAGGCGTACGACTCCGCGGGGCGTGCGGTGATTTTAAAGTGGAAGCGGCCGTTCAGCGACGTACAGATTTTAGGGCTCTCGTATGAGATAAAGGAATCACGAAGAGCGATAGCGATTCGATAATGACTTATCTATATAAAATGAAAAGGCCCCGCTAGCCGTTGGGGCATTGCGGCTAGATTAGCAAGGAGAGAGACCGAAATCTGCTAGGCGCTGGAACTAGACGCCCGCTATTCCCGAAGGAGGTCGTACGCCTTCCGCTCCAATTGGCACTCTCAAAATAGGGGTGTAAAAACCACAATCTTTTAGAAAACAGCCTTTAGAAAAGAGCCATTAAAAAGAAGGTGGATTAAGTGGAGTTTATATTTCTGAATTATGTCTTGATTGGTTAAGAAGTGGTTTTGGAAAGAAGAGATTAAATAAAAGCATCTTAACATTCAATACTACAAAAATTAAATTTATGTTAAAATAAGGAAAGTTAGATCGCCACCTCCAGCTGGAATAAGTTAAGTGGGTTGTTCTCAAAGTGAAGAAGACACTAATGAATACTATGGTGTTATTGGCGGAGGAGAAGCTTTAAGTTATACCAATACCATAATGAAAGAGAAAGAAGGAGCCACTTGGTAAGTTGGTTATAAGGGGAAAACTTCATTAATTGAAGAGACAGTTGCAAATGAAGGTGATTTACTGAAATTCATGGAGGCACTTGGTACTGCCAAGTCTCAGTTTTGGGAGGTCTTCATATCAATTTCCTAGGAAGCTACGGTGATTAACTTTTTATGAATTTCTATAATATCCAATCAATTGGGGTGTGAAAGTGCAAAATAAATTCATCAGGGGGACATTCTTTTTAACAGCAGCGACCCTCATATCAAAAGTTCTAGGTTTTATTTATATCATTCCATTCACCGCTCTTGTTGGGACGCAGGGATTTGCTCTCTACGGTTATGCTTATGGGCCATACACTATACTTCTGAGTATTTCCACGATCGGCCTTCCCTTGGCTGTTTCTAAGTTTGTGTCCAAATACAATGAATTAGGCAATTACAAAGCAGGGTTAACACTATTAAAATATGGCATGTACTTAATGATCTTAAGCGGAGGCATCTCATTTGTTGTTTTGTATTTACTGGCACCTGTTTTGGCAGAGGTGGTTATCAATTCGAATGACTCTACCGGAAATACTGTAGAGGATGTTCAGTTTGTGATACGCCTTGTCAGTTTTGCTTTGTTGATTATACCGGCTATGAGTATTTTCAGAGGATATTTTCAGGGAAGTCAGTCAATGGGCCCTTCTGCATTGAGTACAGTGATTGAGCAGGTAGTCAGGATAGCTTTTATCATTGTTGGAGCATACATGATTATTCAAGTGTTTGAGGGAACGGTGACTAATGCTGTAGGTGCAGCCGTTTTTGCCGCATCTGCAGGAGGTGTAGCTGCGTTTAGTGTCTTGCTCTTTAGTTTCATTAAACGAAGGGGAATTATTAAGAGGCAGAGGGATCAAAGTCCAAACAACCAAGACTTACATATTTTCTCAGTATTCAAAGAATTAATAGGTTACGCTATTCCGTTTGTGATAACCGGGCTCGCGATACCAATTTACCAGAATATCGATACATTTACCATTAACGAACTCTTTGTGTCAGCAGGCTATACCTTAGAGGAAGCAGAAACGGTCAATTCTGTGATAAGAATGGCGCTAATCCTGGTGATGGTTCCTTTATCATTGGCAACCGCCTTTGGAATGTCTCTTATTCCTGAGATTACCTCAGCTTATACGAGAGGCAAAATCAAGGAAGTTAACAGTCGCATTTTTCAATCTATGCAGGTTATGATGTTTTTTACTCTGCCAGCTGGTGTAGGTTTAAGTATACTCGGACAGCCGGTTTATACCATGATATTTGGAACTGGAAACAGCCCTGAGTTGGGAGGATTCGTACTGCAGTGGTATGCCCCTGCAGCAGTCGTATTGGCTCTGTTTACCCTGACAGCAGCTATAATGCAGGGGATTAATCAGCAAAAGAAATTGATCACTGGGATTATTCTTGGAATACTGGTAAAAATTATATTGAACTTGACGCTTGTAAGTTCAATGGATGTTGCTGGGCCCATTTTAGCAACTTACTTGGGTTTTATGGTATCTATCTTATTTAATATCTATGTCATTAAGAAAGCTATTGGTATTGAAATTTCTCCCTTAATAGAATCCTTAAAGGAAGTAGCCTTATTAGTTGTGGTTATGGGCTTGGCGGTTTACGGAGTGAAAACTTTGGTTGAAATATGGATTGGGAGCTCTTTCAGTATCTTTTATGGGGCGGTTATCTCTTCAATTATATCCATCCTTGCCGGTGTACTCGTTTATCTTATTGGCGGATTCAAAATGCCTTCAGTAAGAAACCTATATAATAGTATTAAGAATAATAGCTTCTCCGCCTAAGTCTGTTTACCTATAAGGAGGAACAATTATGACAACTTTAGAACGCGAGTATCTCAATATTGTAAAACAGTAATTTCTACTTATGAAGACCAGGGCTGAAAAGGCGTTTGAACAATTGTCAGATGCTGACTTGCACAAAAAACCAAGCTCTGAATCGAATAATATAGCAATCATTATGCAGCATTTTAGTGGAAATATGAGATCTAGATGGGTGGATTTTTTAGAAGCAGATGGGGAAAAAGCTTCAAGAGACAGGGAAAAGGAATTTATCGACCAGTTATATACAAGAGACTTCCTGAATAAAGAATGGAACAAAGGATGGAAATTGCTTTTTAATACTATTGAAACCCTCCATCCAGGGGACTTGCTGCGAAGCGTTTCACTAAGAAACAAACCATTAAGTGTAATGAGTGCCGTTCAGATAGAAGCCGCTCATATCAGTTATCATGTCGGCCAGATAATCTATATTGGTAAACTAATTAAAGACAAAGATTGGGTAACCCTAAGTATACCTAAAGAAAAAAACTATTAAAGTACATAAAGGGCAATATTCTTTTAAAGGAATAGAAGGCTATTTGTCGAATATTTAGTCTTGTAAACTAATTTAGAGGAGTGTTATACATGTGTGGGATTTGTAAGTAAACACGAACAGAGAGACCAGAATTTACCGAAAGAACGGGAGAAACTTCTTCAAAGCATTCTCGAGGATTTAACGAATGATCCTGATGTTAAAGGAATCTATTTAGGAGGTTCGCTGGCTAAGGGGAATAACGACCGGTATTCGGATATAGATTTACATATCATAGTTTCGCCAGAATCAAAAAGCGATTTTATTAAAAATAAATGCGAGCGTCCGAAAAAATGGGGTAATGTTTTATTTTTTGAAGGACACCCGGATACTCCTGTAATTGTTACTCATTTTGATTGTTTTGTAAAAGTGGATACTTTTTATAAAGATCGTAGTGAATTGATCCCTTCCCTTTGGCTCTCCGGATTGAAGGCACTTTATGATCCTGAGAGAATAGTGAAAAAGGTTTTGCAGGATTCATCTCAGTTAGAGTACAACCCTTCTGTGGAAGAAGTGGAGGCATGGAGAGGAAAGATTTTTGCCTTTATCCATGAAACGTACCGGGCAGCTATGAGAAAAGAAAAGTATTATGCATCAGCCAACTTAGATAGATTAAGATGGCTTATCGCTCAAGGCTGGTATATGGAAAAGGGGCAGCGGATTGATAGTTCTTATGGTATCTGGTCGAAGCTGGAGGGTGAGAGGAGCCTGCTGAAGGATTGGCAGCTTGCATTGTTGGACAGCTGGGAATCAACTCGGGATCCAGCGGACATCATGCAAACCGTTAACAGTATTTTACCTGAATTTTTTAGATTGAACAAACAGCTTTGCCACCAAACAGGGATACAAGAAAACGACGCTTGGTGCAGGGAAGTTATTGGTAAGGTGATATAGGATTGATTAGAAAGAGCGGCTGCTTGTTACTCTAGTAACCGCTTTGTTTTTTTGAAAAGTAAAGTCTCATATGAATCTTCGATAGGAGGCAGTTGTTCATGAAATCTTTAGCAGGAAAGGTTGCGATAGTCGCTGGAGGAACAAGAGGCGCTGGACGTGGGATCTCTGTAAAGCTGGGTGAGGCCGGCGCCACGGTTTATGTAACAGGGAGGACGACTCGCCAAAGGCAATCTCCTATGGGACGAAAGGAAACGATTGAAGAGACAGCAGAATTGGTTACAAATGCAGGCGGTTTAGGAATTCCTGTAAAGACAGACCACACAATCGAATCTGAAGTTATTGAGCTGTTCGCCAGGATTAAAAAAGAAAGCGGCAGACTGGATATCCTCATCAATGATGTATGGGGCGGAGATCCTCTGACAGAATGGGGTAAAGCGATTGATGTCCACAGTTTGGCTAATGGCCTTCAGATGCAGAAGCAGGCGGTAGAATCACATATAATTACCGCTCATCATAGTATTCCATTATTTAAAGAGAACGGCGGCGGCCTAATTGTTGAAATTACAGATGGTGTAGATTATAAGCCTAGAGGAAACTTATACTATAGTCTCGCTAAAATTTCAAAAATACATATTGCTCAAGCAATGGCTGAGGATCTGAAAGATGATGGTATTACAGTTATCGCTGTCACTCCGGGATTTCTAAGGTCGGAAGCCATGCTCGAACTTTTTGGCGTAACAGAAGAAAACTGGAAAGAGGGAGCAAAAGAGGATCCTCATTTCATCGCTTCAGAATCTCCTAATTATATTGGGGAAGCGATTCGCTGCTTGGCCTCGGATCCTGACATCCACCGGAAAACTGGCGGAGTTTTCAGCACTTGGGAGTTATCTGAAGAATATGGCTTTAATGACATAGATGGAACCCAGCCTCATTGGGGAAATTATTTTAAGGAACACGTTGAGAAATGACACTAAATAGCAGTATAGCTCCATTTAAGGAGGGGTACTTGTGAAAGAGGGAATTGCCTATCTGACCATTTTGCTTGTTGCTTCATTCGTGTCGTTTTTGCTCATTACAAGTTGGCTGGAAACTGGAGAACCCGCTATTTTATTTGTACTGATTATTTTAGCAGCTGATAGAATTCTGGAAAAAAACATGTGGCTGATAGACCGGTATTTGAATAGGAATACTATGAACAAGAGGGAAGCACCAGAAAAACCTAAGCTTGTAAACAAAGATAAATGATAGAGGAGAGATCCTTCATGGTTTTTTGTTTTGGTGACTTCTTTTTAGAAAATGATTGCCCAGTGAAAGAAGACTCCCTTTAAACCGGGAGTCTTTTCATTTTATTCACTTTTAACTTGTTCACCCGCAACTCCCCGCTTCTTCTCACTTTCAGAAACGATCAGCGCACAAGCCGCATCTCCAGAAATATTAATGGAGGTTCTTGCCATGTCGAGTAATCTGTCAATTCCAAGAATAAGCCCTATGCCTTCAACAGGAAGATTAACGCTGCTGAGTACCATTGCCAGCAGGATAAGGCCAACGCCAGGCACCCCTGCAGTACCAATGCTGGCAAGAACTGCAGTTAGAACTACTGTAACCAGTTCTCCAACTGAAAGGTCAACACTATATACCTGGGCGATGAAGACAGTGGCAACTCCTTGCATGATTGCCGTACCGTCCATATTGATGGTAGCTCCTAAAGGCTGAACGAAAGAACTCACTGGTTTAGAGACATTAAGCCTTCTTTGAGCAGTTTCCATAGAAATCGGCAGTGTTGCATTACTGCTGGATGTACTGAAAGCTACACTCATAGCAGGACTGAAATTTTTGAAAAACCATAATGGGCTTTTTCGTGCTAATAGGAGAACCGCTCCTCCGTAAGTAAAGGCCGCATGAACCAATAAGGCGAAAATAACTACCATCATGTAGAGCCACATAGCCTTGATGGCTCCCCAACCTTGGCTTCCTATGGCCGATGCAATTAAACCAAAGGTACCATATGGAGCGAATTTCATGACTAGTGTTACCAGGTACATCAGCAGCTCATTTGCCTGATCAAACAATTTTAGTATTCCTTTTGTTTTATCTCCAAGCGCAGTTAATCCAAATCCAATAAATATGGCAAAAGCAATAATTTGCAGCATATTCCCCTCTGTCATAGCTGTAAGTGGATTCTTAGGAATAATATTCATCAGTGTCTCTCCAACTGGGGGAGCTTCCTCTGTTTCAAAACCTTCATTACTTGCTGTATCTATTCCATCAACTAAACCCGGATCAATTATGTTTGCAAGTGAAAGTCCAATGACAATGGCAATACAGGTTGTCAGCAGAAAGAATAGGATCGTTTTAATTCCGATTCTTCCTAGTTTTTTTGGATCACCCAGTCCTGAAGATCCAAGCACAATCGAAACAAATACGATAGGAACGACCAGCATGGAAATCAGATTAAGAAAAATCCTTCCTAGAGGTGTAAAAAAATAGGGATCTACTACATCAAATGCTTCTTTAGCGAAGACATTCAATAATAGACCTGTAATTGCCCCTGCAATTAAACCGATTATGATTTTGCTTGTTAAACCTAGTTTCATCATTTTTCCTCACCTTCTTTTTATGGGCAAAATATTTTCAGATTTTTTCCCTTTTTGAGACAACGCCAAACCTCCTGGGTGGAATTCATAAGACGGCTGTCAGGCTGCCTTTCTTTAAAGGTGTCAATAAGTCTCTTGTTTGTTATTTAATTTTAAAAGGAAGATTTATGTAAGCAGAACTCATTGAAGGAGGGGGTTAGAAACTGCTTCGGTGCATCACTCGTTCATTTTAATTGAATAACAGTAGCATCTTTTATTACAGTCATGAAAAACACTGGAAGAAAATAGGTAGAGTAACTTCGATGCAGGAGACTTCAATAACTAATGAGAGCAGCAATCACAACAAAGAAAGATTTATTTTACCAGAATGGTATGTGTGGTTGCAATAAAGATGAAGAGAACAAACCGAATAACTGTCCTTTTTGTTTAGTAAGAAGTCCATTGAAACATTCGGGGTTATAATTTGTAAGTTCACTAAAAGTTATTTTATTCCATCCTCAAACCTGCTGAGGATTCTTGAAATATACTTGTTTCACCCTCTTTTGCAAACTAAATAGTCTAATAGTCTTGCAGGCAAGGCCTAAATTTGAAATAATAAATGAAAGTGTAAAAAAATAGAAAATATTATAATTATTTCTATATATGGAACGAAACTGCACTTTCTTTTGAAAAACGATATAAGGTAAAGGGTGTTGAAGATGGATAAAAAAAAGCAAAAGAAGACAAAGAAAAATAGGCACGTCCCTGTCCGGATGAATCTCTTGTTTTTCTGTGTTTTCCTCTTATTCTCTTTACTGATTTTGAGGCTGGGTGTAGTTCAAATTGCATCAGGTGAAGATTATAAGCAAGAGGTCGATAGAACAGAAGATGTCACCGTAACCAACAGTGTGCCAAGAGGGAAAATTTATGATCGTACAGAAAAAGTCATCGTGGATAACGTGGCTAGAAATGCTATTACATATACTCCGCCGCAATCACCAAATCCTGAAGACATGATGGAAGTGGCAGCAAAACTGGCGCAGCTTATTGAAATGGATACCTCATCTGTTAGAGACAGAGATAAAATGGATTATTGGATACTAACAAATAAAGAAGCAGCAGATAACAAGGTAACAGATCAGGAAAAAAAGGAGATCGCCAAAAACAAAGATCTGTCATCTAAAGATAGAAATTCCAAGATTTATAAAATGACGCTGGATAGAATCACTGAAGGGGAATTAGCCTCTCTTTCTGAGCAGGATATTGAAAATCTCGCAATTTATCGTGAATTAAGCACAGGATACGCTCTTACGCCTAAAATAATTAAAAATGATGATGTCTCTCAGAAGGAATTCGCTGTGGTAAGTGAGCATCTCTCAGAACTGCCGGGCATTAATACAACCACAGATTGGGAAAGAGTTTATCCTTTTGATAATACGATTCGTTCAATCTTGGGCAGTGTATCTTCTTCTCGCCAAGGGCTGCCAAGCGAGATGGTTGATTATTATTTAGCTCAAGACTATTCCCGGAACGACCGGGTAGGAACGAGTCAGCTTGAATTACAATACGAACATATACTGAGTGGACGTAAAGAAAAGGTTAAAAATATAACCAAAGACGGAACAGTATTAGAAACGATCGTAATGAAAGAAGGGCAGCGCGGAAAAGATATTGTTATAACAATCGATATGGAGCTTCAGCAGGAAGTGGAGAAAATTGTTACAGAGGAACTTCTAAAGAATGTTCATCAGGGGAGGTCCTCATTCTTAGACAGAGCGTTCGTAGTGATGATGGATCCAAACAGTGGAGAAGTACTGGCGCTCGTCGGAAAAAGATATGGAAAAGATCCCAATACCGGAGAATACAGAGTCATGGACTATGCGCTTGGAACATATACCAGTTTCTATGAAGTCGGCTCTGCTGTAAAAGGAGCCACGGTCCTTACTGGTTACATGGCGGGCGTGATTAGTCCTGGAGAGCGCTTGTGGGATGAGCCTATAGAGATAAGAGAATTCACGAAGACTTCGTGGTTCAATACCAATGGAGCTAACAACAGGTTGATGACTGACCGATTTGCCCTAGAAAAATCCTCGAACTCTTACATGTTTAAAGTAGCGATGAAAATGGCCGGCAATCCAACCTATATTCCGGAAGCTCCCATTGAAGGGTCATCTTCAGATCTTACAAATCTCAGAAACCATTTCTACCAGTTTGGCCTGGGAGTGAATACCGGGATTGATCTCCCAGGAGAAGTGGATGGATATAAAGGCCAATTTGACGTGCCGGGTAACCTCCTTGACTTCGCGATCGGCCAATACGACACCTACACTCCATTACAGCTTGCACAATATGTATCTACTATAGCGAACGGCGGATACAGAGTGCAGCCGCAAATTTTAAAAGAAATAAGAAAGCCGGGTGGACATCAGGAGAATCTTGGTGTGCTGGAAATAAAAAAAGAACCAATTATATTAAATAAGATCAATGTTACACCTGAACAGCTTCAAAATGTTCAGAGAGGGTTCTATCAGGTATACCACGGGGCGGAAGGAACAGCAAAGTCTCATTTTGCCAATGCGCCTTATGTTGCGGCTGGGAAGTCAGGAACGGCGGAAACCTTTTACAGAGACCCTGTAACAGGGGCATTATACGACACGTACAATACGACATTAATAGGTTACGCCCCTTATGATCAGCCGGAAATAGCCTATTCTACAGTTGTGCCGGCATCTCATAACGGCTCAGAGGATCCGTATATCAATAAAGATATTTCCAGAAGAATTATGGATAAATACTTTGAATTAAAGAAGCAGCGTGATACGGAGAAAGAAATAGACTCCAGCGAATCCGGTGAGTAATGAGAAGAATTGTGCTAAAGATCAAGAGTGCTATCTGATTTTGATGGCTCTGTTTTTAAGAACTTAAATCAGCGTGATACTGAATACTGATGAAAAGTTTAACCAGAGCGAAACACTTTAAGTTATAAGCCAATAACTGTTACCATAACTATAAAGACGATTTTAATAAGTTAATAGAAGGCTGTTTTCTAAAAGATTGTGGTTTTCACACCCCTATTTCGAGAGCGTTGATTGGAGTGGAAGGTGTACGACCTCCTGCGGGACTAGAGGGCAGGTGAGACCCCGCAGGCGAAGCCGAGGAGGCTCACCGCACGCCCCGCGGAGTCGGACGCCTGAAGCGGAAATCAACTTCTCTTCAAATAGCAACAATATTTACGAAAAGAGCCTAATAGAAAGAAGGGTTTTAAATGTTCAAAAAATTAGCAAGCGATGCATTAGGACTAAGCGATATCGGAAAAATCATCAAGAAAGAGGACTTTGACAAAACGCTGTCAGATGATTATGTCCTTCATGAAGACGGAGAAAAGATCCACTTCTTGATTAAATCCAAGACAGATGAATACTGTTTCACAAACAGAGCACTGATTCACCTGGATGGAGAAAAAGCTGCAAGCAGTAAGCGGAATTTGTTCCGTTATGAGTACTATCAAAATCCCATTAGCGGCGTATCGATTGAAACGGCCGGAACAATCGACCTTGACCTGGAGATTAAATTCTCTTTAGGCAGTAAAGCTGTTTCAGTAGACATCGATAAGAAAGAGGGAGAAGCTATCGCAGATTTGTACAAATCACTTTTGGCCATCTCTCATATCCAGGAGGAAGGGACACGCAAGCTCGACTACGCTGAAAGAAGTTTGAACGTCGCAAGAGATCTCATCCATAGTAATCGCTTCCATGATACTGATATTTCCAATGAGTTTAAAGAAACAACTTCCTTTGCCTATGAATGGCTGAATGAACACTATCAAAGTAATACAAAAAAAGACTTTGGTGACATCTTTAATCGCTATATTCAAAATTAAATCTTATAGAGCCTGTCCTCCTTAATCAGATGAGGGCAGGTTATTTTTATATATTGATTAGTTCAAAAGATTCGCCAAACCAATGCTGATCACCCGTTCGCTTTATACTGAAGGTGGATATTACTAAAATTTGATATCTTTATATGTTCTGTTTTACGTGCTAAAATAAATAGACTATTCTGATTGGCTCTTCATATATTGACTAATTGAGGGTTTATTTAGATAGAATAATTATATGTTAATTGGAAGGTGTAAAGTCAATTTGCAAACGCTGAAGATCATTATGATTACTACCGGTATATTGTTAATTGGAATTCTTATTTACTTTTTTACTCCTTATTCAAACAGAGAGCATGTAAGTGTAACAACACAAACTGCTTCGATAAATGAACAACTAGAAAATCTAAGTCCGGAAGAAAGAACAGAAGTACAGGAAAAGCTTGAAACTGCCGGAGAAGATGGGGAAACACCTGAAGGAACTTCCTCTATTACTGAAGAGATTAAAGAGAATGTCAGGGAAGTGCTTCAAGGAGTCATCCTTTTATTCAAAAAAGACCTGAAAGTTGTTTCAATTGGAGATTCTCTAACCCAGGGTGTAGGAGATGAAACCATGAACGGCGGTTATGTGGGGATTCTTAACAATACATTCCTGGATAATGAAGTGGATATTACTATAGATAACTTTGGAAAAAGAGGAAACCGCACCGATCAATTGTTAAAAAGGCTGGAAGAAAAGGAAATTGCCGACTCGATAAAGAAGGCTGAAATTGTCTTGGTTACCATTGGTGCGAATGACATTATGAAGATTGTAAAAAGCAATTTCATCGATTTAAAAATGGAAACCTTTGAAGAAGAAAGAAGAGTATACATGGAAAGGTTGACGGCGATCTTTACTAAGATCAATGATTATAACCCTGATAGTCAAATATACCTTATCGGTTTTTATAATCCTTTTGAAGGATACTTCGGAAATATTAAGGAATTAGAAATGGTTATGGGGAATTGGAATGCTGCGGGTAGATCAGTGACTGAGGATTTTGAGAATGTAAATTATATTCCGACTGCTGATATATTTAAAGGTTCCAATTTGGAATTATTAGCAGATGATTATTTTCATCCGAATACCAGCGGATACAAACTTATTGCGAAAAGGGTATTGGAACATGTTGAAGAGATCGATCTGGAAGCCGAGGTGAAAATAGACAGCCAAGAGACAGATGATGTAACCGAGTAAGGTTTATAAGTAACAACAAGTGCTGAAAATCTTCAATGATCTTCAGCACTTTTGTTTAAGAGGCAATTTTAGTCAGAAAACTATAGTCTAGGACCTTTATGAATGTTTTCCAATATTCATAAAGGGTAATAATATCGAGAACCATACTCAAATTCAAAATTGGAGGTTTTAATCATGGCAAACAATAATGACAATGATCAAAACAACCGAAATGAATATTTTGAAGATCGGGCAGGAACGGAAGAAGCGAGATATCATGTCGTGCCAAGTGATGAAGAAGGATGGGCAGTGAAGGAAGAAGGAAAAGATGAACCAGTCTACACATCCGGATCCAAGTCAGATGCAGTGAAGGAAGCCAAACAAAGGGCAGAGAAATCAAACACCATGGCTTATATTCATAGTGAACACGGACAGATTGAGGAACAGCATAATTATAAAGATGAATAGTAGTGTCAGCCCGGGAGGAAATTCCCGGGCTTCTTTAATGAAAAGAAATTTTCACACAAAAGTCAATTAACAGGAATAATTAGGAGATGAATGTTGGCAAAAACGAAAATTTCAATAATAAAAGAAAGAAATGCTTAAACACAAAAAATAGCTGGAAATGACTTTTGGAGTTCTTGTATGATTAAGAGAGAATACTACTATACTTTTTTAAAACGCTCTTTTCGTAAAGATTGTGGCTGCTTTGAAAGTAAGGGATTGCAGCGAAGGGCGCTCCACTCCAATCCTCCTACGTAAATGGGTGAGGTGGGAAAAAAGTATTCAAAAGCAACAATCTTTTAGAAAATAGCCTTTTAAAATAAGCACGACATTTATGATGTTAATAAGAGAGGCAGTCATCGGAGTAGCGGAGAAGTTGATCAACCTAATCAAGGAGGTAGAATCAACTTCAAGATACATACTTATGGACCCAGGTGAGGAAGACAACTTCTGATGGGCAGCAGAGGCAGCTTGAGCGTTTAAAAGAACAAGACAATTCAACCGTTTTGGTGGCGGAGAAAGGTGGGGAATTGTAGGATATCTATTTGCTATTGGCGGAAATACTATCAGAACCAAACATTCTGACTATATTGCAGTCGGGATAAAAGAGTCCTGGAGATAGAAGCTATCAATAGGAATTCTCTTGTTATTCAAGGTGTATTTTACGAGGAATACTATATGTCAGAACTGTTTTAACAAGAGTGAGAAAGATAGGAGCTTGCGAGTATGAAAATGTTAATCAAAGCTGGTGCAGTGACAACACTTATTGTTTATCTTATGATCCTTTCCAAACTGATTTTGTTTAAATATATGCCAGTTACGGAAATCATTCGTCATTTTACATTTCAAACCGAAGGAACTTTTTGGAATCAGCATAACTTTATTCCTTTTAAAACAATAATTTATTATTTATTTCTTGCTGATATTAATTTAAATATTCGGATAGAAAACTTGGTGGGAAATATTATCGGCTTTGCTCCTCTGGGGTTCTTGCTGCCCTTGATTTCCATTCGATTTCATAACTTGAAAAGTGTTTCATTGGCGTCCCTTTGTTTAAGTTTAGCATTTGAAGTTACTCAGTTTGTTTTCAAATTTGGCAGCTTTGATGTCGATGATGCTATTCTTAATACACTTGGAGGAATACTTGGATACCTGCCGATAAAACTATTTTTCCATTTGAAAAACAAGAATGAACAGTCAATGAATAATAAGGCAGTCAAATATATAAGTTAAAAAGCTAAAGGTCTATGGATCTTTAGCTTTTTTATTAAGCCTCTTCCGAATTAGGTCATCAAATTAAACTCAAGTTGAAAACTCAGCCGTGTATTTAGCAAAAATATAATACATATAAACTTTTTTTTAAAATGCTCTTTACCTTGCCGCAGCGTCAAAGTGTAAAGTTAAAAATATAAGGAGGCGGATTCATGGAATATACCATTAAGAAGCTTGGAGAAACAGCGGGTGTCAGTACACGGACCCTGAGGTATTATGATGAAATCGAAATCCTGAAGCCTGCAAGGATAAATTCTTCAGGATACAGGATTTATGGTGAAAGTGAAGTTGACCGACTTCAGCAAATACTCTTTTATAAAGAACTTGGTGTTGAACTGGAGAAAATTAAGACTATTCTTGATGATCCATGCTTTAAAATAACGAGCGCTTTGGCAGACCATCGTGAGAAATTGCTTTACAAGCGCCGGCAGTTAGATCAGTTGATCATGAATGTTGAGAAAACAATAGCTATGAAAGAAGGGAAAAGGACAATGTATGATAAAGAAAAATTCGAAGGTTTCAAGAATAAGTTAGTAGAGGAAAACGAACTGCATTACGGAAAAGAAGTACGAGAAAAATATGGAGATGAAACAGTAAACCAATCCAATGAAAAGCTGAAAAATATGTCTCAGAGAGAATTTGAGAGAGCTGACAAACTCGATACAGACATTCATACTGCACTTGCCGAAGCAATGAAGACTAGAGATCCTTCTAGTCCGCTGGCTCAAAAAGCTGCCGAAATGCACAAGCAGTGGCTGATGTATTATTGGAAGGAATACAGCAAAGAGGGGCATGCGGGCCTTGGGGATATGTATGTGGCAGATGAACGTTTTAAAGCCTACTACGATAAGGAACAGGAAGGAGCAGCGGAGTTTTTGAGAAATGCAATTTATATATATACAGGAAAGAAAGGTTAGTACTTCGAGACATGTAGACCGGCCCGGAAATATCTCGGGCTGGTTTTATTATAACTATCTCTTAATTTTTATAAAACTAGTAACTAGTGAGAATTGATATGGTAAAATTAGGCTAGGCTGAACTAATAGGACAGGTCTTCTATACTTCTTCTTTTCTGAAAATTCAACCTATTAATACAGAACAAACTATAGTACTATAGCATCAGGGTACTGAGGAGGGAAGCCTATATGAAGAAAGCTGAAACAGAAACAATGGTATTGGAAAATGTAACTGAAGGAAGTTTAAAATCTATTATAAACTGGTTCGAAATAAGAAAAGAGTCTTTTTACAAGCTTGCACGAACCTATTCAAGCAGCAATCAGGAAATTCAGGAAGTTTTTTATAGGACGATTATGAAAGTGTATGACGAACGAAAATATAGTGTGGAAAACCAGCATTTTAAGTTATGGGCTGCTTCCGTTTTTATAAAAGAGTGCCGGCAAATGGGAAAGTCAAACATAGAAAAAGCAGAAAGTTCCCAGTCAGAGGATACCTTTCATCAATTGTGCAAATTAAAAGAGGAAATTAAAGAAGCAATGGCGATTACATATTTGCAGGAACGATCTTTTGACGAGGCTGCTGAAATTCTGCAGATTTCCGTAGATTCTTTGAAGAGCCGATTGTCAAATGGACTTCAACATTTAAGCAGAGCATTGGTAAATGATAAATATCCGGAAAGCTGTACGCCATATAGAAATGAGTTTATAGACTATTTAGGGAAAAACCTCGTCAGGTCAGAAAAGGTGAAACTAGAGATCCATACCCCTACTTGTCCATATTGTCAGGAAGAGCTGGCCGCATTTCAGGAGGTTATCTTATCTCTTGTAAGAAGTGCAGAAGACATCCATGTTCCTTTGAATCTCATGAAGACTGTGAAAGAACAGGCTGTTGAAACGGAAAGAATCAGATTGCAGAAAAAGAAGAAGCGGAACAAGCTGGGTCTTGCTGCAATGGCTGTACTGACTTTTATGGTTTGTACCGGCTTTGTAACAGGGAGTTTTACCGGCATGTATTATTCTTGGATGGAATGGACCAATAAGGAAGAAAAGGAAATTATTCAGTACTACAAAAGCGGTTTAGGAGAACCTCTGGAACTGGTTGAGGAAAATAATGGTGTCAAGGTTACGATAAAAACAGCTGTAGCTGACGACGAACAAACTCTTATTTTTTATGAAGTGGAGAACATGAAGGAAGAAAATCAGTACTTTCTAAATATGCAAGAAGGAGGACGTGTGGAGAACGAATATGAAATATTGGATATGGATGGAAATAGATATTATCATCCTTTTGACATTGGAATGGCAAATGAAGAAGATGAAAAAATTTACAGAGGGAAGATCAGTTTGGCTCCGATTAAATCTGATACAGCCACAATAGAGTTAAAGGTTATGAGACTGCAGGAAACTATAAAGGAGGTACCTGACCGTTCGACTGCCGAACCTTACCATCCTAAATATTTGGAAGGTGAATGGAGTTTCGAAATTCCGGTTGAAAAGCATGATTCCATTGTATATGAAATTAATCAAGAAAGTGAAATAGAGGGAGTACCTATCAGAATCAATAAACTCACACTCGCACCGACAGTGACGCTCTTGGAATATGGCTTTCAGGAAAGAGGACAAGAAGAATGGATTGAAAATATAACGATGGATTCATTGACGGCTGCAGACAAGGCAGCGGAGGCTGATTTTTATGGTGGAGGAGAGTTTATCAACTCTACAGGACAATGGATTACATTGAAAACTAGATTTGAACCGCTATATTTTGAGAAACCAGATGAAGTGACTCTTGCCTTTGAATCTATGAATGTATTTATTGAAGACAGTAAAACTATCGAGATTAACCAAGCGGAAGATTTCCCCCAACACTTTGAATATCAAGGAAATGAGCTCTCAATTGACAGTGTAGAAACTGGAAATCCAACAAAAATTTATATTACTGACAGCTTTAATGGAGACAGAAAGTATGAAAGGCTCCGCTTACAAGTATTATCCGAAAATAGACATCAAGGATATGGTTTTAGCAGTGGAGGAAACGGGGTGCTGGTGGATAAAAACGGGACTGAATTTGATCCTGGTGAATCTTATTATCTCTATGAAGAGATCGATCAGCCACGTTACTTTGAAACAAGCCATGAGCTGGAATTATATGATGATTCAACGAGTGAGCCGGGTTATCCGACAAAGCTGGTGATCGATGGATATAATGTCACTAAATATATAGAAGAGAAGATTAAAATCCCTTTAAATTAAATAGGGTAAATTAAAAAGATAGAGAAATTCGGTAATTATACCTAAAAAATATTCTCTTAAGAAGCGTTCCTTTTAACCAATGAATATAAGTACCAAGTGGAGTGATTTATGTGAGAACAGAAAATGAAATGATGGCTGTAATTTTGGAGACAGCTAAGTACGATGAGCGAATACGTGCTGTCTATATGAATGGATCAAGGACAAATACCCAAGTCCCGAAAGATATTTTTCAAGACTATGATATAGTTTATGGGGTTTCGGAAATGTCCCCTTTTATTGAGGATAATAAATGGCTAGAATCTTTCGGAAACCTGCTTATGATCCAGGAACCAGACAATAATGATCACATGGCAGGGAAGAAAATAAATTCAGGGGATTCTTATGGATATTTAATGCTGTTTGCTGACGGAAATCGAATCGATCTGCAGCTTCAATCAAGAGAAGGTCTGCTAGAGAGATATCTTAGCGACAAGTTGACTATTCCATTAATGGATAAAGACAATGTGTTACCTTCCATTGAGGAACCAACGGATATTGACTATCATGTAAAGAAACCATCAGAATCGGAATACGCCGCCTCTTGCAATAACTTCTGGTGGTGTCAGCAGAATGTAGTAAAAGGAATATGGCGGGATGAGCTGCCCTATGCAAAGTACATGTTTGAATGCATCATCAGGCACCATCTTGATGAGGTGGTTTCATGGTGGATAGGTTCCAAAACAGATTTTGGATTGTCATCGGGTAAATTAGGAAAGTATTTTAAGAAGCATCTTCCGGATTCATTATGGAAAAGATATTGTGCAACCTATTCTGACGGTAACTATGAAAATTTCTGGGAAGCAATCTTTACCGCGTGTTTCCTATTCCGTGAGTTAGCCAGGGAAGTTGCGCACAGTCTGTCATACACTTATCCCGAACAGGATGATTTAAATATGACTGGCTACATGGAGCGAGTCAGGCACCTTCCAAGAGATGCCGAAAGAATCTTTTAAGAATCGCACATGAAAACAAAGACAAAAAAGCTGAAGATCTGTGGTACACTCTTCAGCTTTTTTGTCATTCTTTAAGGTTGTATTTGTAATGATAGGAAAACTTATTTGCGTTGAATCCCTAAACATAATAAATTTAATCAATTCAATTCATCGACCATCACCCTTTATAATCGGAGAATAAACAACAGTGTGATGAGATAGATAGTAATCCCTCGATATAAAATATTTTTGACTAACATCTCCTCATCTTTTGTTATAGTTTGCTCTCTTATCTTAAGGGAAAGAATAAATAGGAAAGGAGAATGAGTTGAGTGGATACAATTCTTTTTGGTGTTTTTGCTGCATCGTATATTGGACTGGCAATTTGGACGATTCTTATTTTTAGAAAATATCGGGTAATCAGTGCTGTTTACTTGTTACTGGTGATCTTGGGTTTGGTTTATGATAACAGCATCATAGCTGCTGGACGGTATATCGGAGAAGGATCGTTACTTGAATTTTTAAATGAGCTCCGCTATTGGTTTCATGCTTTCTTTACCCCTCTTCTAGTATTATTTTCGTGGAAGACTTTAGAACAGGGGCATGTTCAGTGGGCGATGGAAAAGTGGTTTCGATGGGCTGCTTATCTTTTAACAGGCGTCCTTGTTATGATTGAACTATTTACAGAAGTATTAGGTATGACACTACAGCCAAATTGGGAATATGGTGTTCTTACATATAGCAATACAGAATCTTCAGGCGGACCGCCTATTATGGTTCTGATTGTTTCGGTTGTACTGCTGGCAGCTTCTGTCATCATTTGGCGTAAGCAGAAATGGATATGGTTTTTCCTCGGATCGCTTGTGATGGCAGCCGGAAGCGCAGTCCAGCTTCCTATTGAAAGTGGTGCGATAACTAACCTATTCGAACTGACATTGCTAAGTTCTTTGGCTGCAACAGCATATTTCCAAGGAAAAAGAAAAAAGGATGGAGTCAGGTGAATTCTGGCTCTTATTTTTGTGAATTAAAAATAGTTTAAATCATTCTTCCATTTTTGAAAGACTCTTTTCTAGATCTTTGCTGCAATTAAAGATGAATTTCAAAACTTATCACTTTAATTCTCGGAACTATCGCTGTGAGAGAAAAAAGAGCTGATCTTAATGTTTAGAATGAAAAGAGGTACTGAGGGATTTTCTGCACTCCATAAGAAACAATCTTTACTAATGCAGCATAAAAGGATGACACATGATGGTTTTACAGAGTTAGCGGGCTGGCATGATAGTAATCCTTCCTTTTTACATGTAAATTTCTTCATTTGGGCAGTAAAGCATTCCATAATCACTCGGCGTCCTTTATACTAGATAAGTATGTTTTCAAACAGAAAAATAAATTTATCTTAAAGTGACTCTTTATAGATTGTAAAAGGTTGTAGTATGAAGGAGGAATTCCAATTGAAGATTACTCAAGGTGAAATGGTAGAAACTCAAATTCATCGATTGGATGATAGGGGGGCCGGACAAGCAGTAGTCTGGCGCGAAAACGAAAAAGGTCATATCGGGAAGCTGAAACTTACAATTCCCCGTACTCTTCCTGGTGAGAAGGTTAGAGTGCAAGTAGATGAACCATTAAAAAGAAGAAGAAAAGCAATCCCTGAAGAAGTTATAGAGGCAAATCCTGATAGAACTGATCCTCCATGTCCTCATTTTGAACGATGCGGCGGCTGTGTATGGCAGCATTGGAGCTATGAGGGCCAGTTGGGTCATAAAACAGCTTATGTAAAAGAAGCGGTGGCCTCCCAAGGATATGATCCATCACTAGTATTGGATACAATCGGAATGGACAATCCCTGGCAGTACAGAAACAAAATGGAATTCACGTTTTCTCCAGACGGTTCCCTTGGCTTGCATGAACAAGGAAACTTCCGTAAAGTGATTCCGCTGGAAACATGTTTAATTGCAAGTGAAGAAATGGTTGCCGCGGCAATGGAAGTGGCAGACTGGGTAAAGGTTCATGAGTTAAAAGGCTATGACAAAGATATTCACGAAGGCCTGCTGAGACATTTGATGGTAAGGCAATCATTTGCTACAGGCGAGATTATGCTTGGAGTGTTTGCCACAGAATCTCCAGAGGGGCCCTTGAAAGAGGCAGTCTCTGACTTGGTAAGACGTGTAGAAGAGAAGTTTCCAAAAGTTAAAAGCTTGTTATGGCTTGAGAATAGAGATTGGGCGGATCGTACTCAATCAGAAAAAAGCCATACACTGGCTGGACGCGACTTTATCTATGATGAGATGGATGGCTATCGATTTAGATTATGGTTTGATACGTTTTTTCAAACAAATCCTGTACAGGCACAGAAGCTGGTAGATTTAGCTGTCGAAATGGGTAAACCAAAGAAAACAGAAAAAATGATTGACCTTTTCTGTGGTGTAGGTACGTTTTCACTGCCATTTGCAAGCAGAGTCGGAGAGCTTGCGGGAATCGAGATTGTTGAGAGCTCTATTGAATCAGCTAAACGCAATGCTGAGGATAACGGTATTTTCAACACTACCTTTCTTGCAAAAGATGCAAGAAAGGGAATTGATGAAATCTTGGAGAGCTTTGGAAAACCCGAATTACTGCTCCTTGATCCTCCTCGTTCCGGAGCTGGCGGAAAGGTCATGAGAAGAATTGGCCGTTCACAGCCAGAACGGATAGTCTATGTATCATGCAACCCTTCCACTTTTGCTGAAGATATAAAGCAACTTGAGGAATTTGGATATAGCTTGAAAGTCGTACAACCGGTTGATCTTTTCCCTCATACTATTCATGTGGAATGTGTGGCAGAACTGATCCTGAAGAAGTAATACTAAAACACCTGCCAATGATGCAGGTGTTTTTTTAGTGGCTCTTTTTGTGCATTTATTTACTGATGAATCGTCTTTGAAAAATTACTGCCTTGTTAAGAACTGCCCTTTTAATTCAGTTGACCTCCTGTCAGGAAGTTGAGATAATGACAAAAGAAAGGATGTTTGATGGTGGTTTTTAGAGCAATTAATCCGGAGTTGATATACAGGCAGTGCTCTAATTTTAAAAGGAATCTTTTGAGTTAAGTTTCGTGAGCATACCCATGTTTATGAATATGAATATCTGGAGGCTGGAAGGAAAGATATAAGCTTTTCTAGATGGATTTGTGTTGTTAGAGAAAGACATCCCGGGGATGAGAGAATACCAATTAAGAGTTTCTCCAACTAATGATGCTGCACTGAATTGATGAGAAAATTAGAATGCTGAAAATGGACCTGAGAGGAACAGTAAGGTCTTAAGAATGACAGAATTACTATAAGGAGGTCACTAAATGAAGTTTTATACAGCTTCAAGTTTTAAAAATATAGAATCAGTAAGGTACGTCAGCCAAGAGTTGAAACGAAAAGGATATATACATACTTATAACTGGACTGAAAATCCCAGAGCTGCTGAGTTAATGGATCTTAAACGGATAGGCTTGGAAGAAAAACGGGCAGTTATAGAGTCTGATTTTATTATTATCATACTGCCTGCGGGTAAAGGAAGTCATATAGAAATGGGAATAGCCCTGGGACTGGGAAAGAAAATATATCTATATTCACCGAATAATGAAGTAAATGACATGCAGGTAACCAGCACATTCTATCATTTGCCGGAAGTAGTAAAATGCAGTGGCAGTCTAGATGATCTGATAGATACAGTTAATCATCTTGGAGTAATATAAACTATACAATATCCCGAGCTTTCAAGCGGGGAGGAACATTATTAAAATAGTGAACTATTGAACTTCAAGAAAATAAGAAATCCAGGCCTGATACAGGCCTGGATTTTCTCATTGTTTTAATGTATTTGGCGGTAAACACCGATTACCTTGCCAAGTATGGAAACGTGGCGAAGAATAATTGGGTCCATAGAGGAATTTTCCGGCTGAAGACGGAAGAAATCTTGTTCTTTAAAGAAGCGTTTGACAGTTGCTTCATCTTCTTCTGTCATGGCAACCACAATATCTCCATTATTAGCAGTTTGCTGCTGGCGGACAATAACATAATCCCCATCAAGGATCCCTGCTTCTATCATACTATCACCCATGATTTCCAACATGAATACTTGTTCATCAGCCGGTGCCAGGTGCTGTGGAAGAGGAAAAAACTCTTCTACATTTTCAATCGCTGTAATGGGCTGTCCTGCTGTTACTTTCCCGATTAAAGGTACATTTACAGCTATTTGTCTTGGGATGTTATCTTCTTCCAAGTCCAGAACTTCGATAGCCCTTGGTTTAGTAGGGTCTCTTCTGATCAAGCCCTTGCTTTCCAATCTAGCAAGATGGCCATGGACGGTTGAACTCGAAGCAAGTCCTACAGCTTCTCCAATTTCCCTCACGGATGGCGGATACCCTTTGGATTTGACTTCTTCTTTAATGTATTGAAGGATATCCTGCTGTCTTTTAGATAATTTTGTCATAATTTCACCTCTGAACCGATCTTTTGTTCCCATTATAGCATGACACATAAGGTGATACAAACATAAGTTCGAATAAATATTGACATAGAACGAACGTTCGTACTATAATATTGTTATCAAAAGACGAACACATATTCGCATGGAGGTAATGTCATGTTTATATCTATTTGGAAAAAATATTCTTATGTAATCCTTTTTATTGGACTGGCTGTCATAATGAGCTCAATTGCGTTAATTAATGCAGGGGCGGGAGAATCGTATCAGGAAGTGACCGTAAAAGATGGAGACTCACTTTGGACAATTGCAGAGGAATTATCAGAAGGTCATGATATGTCTACAAAAGCGATGGTAGAATGGGTTAGTGAAAAAAATAAGTTGGCAACAGACATAATCAAACCCGGGGAGTCATTAATTATTCCGGCAGAAAAGTCAATTGACCATAAAGATAGCGATTATGAACTTGCAAGCGGTACAGAATAGGAGTTTGACTTATGAAAGCGGCAATCTACTGCAGAGTCAGTACAAAGAAAGATACACAGGAGACTTCATTACATCGTCAGGAAGAGGAGCTTCTTAAGCTTGCTGCCAAATTCAATTTTGAAGTCAGCCATATATTAATGGATAGAGCCAGCGGATATGAATTAGATAGAGAAGGCGTACTAAAGTTGCTCGATTTCATTAAAAAAGATGATATTGATGCTGTGCTCATTCAGGATGAAACGAGGATCGGGAGAGGCAATGCAAAGATAGCTCTAATTCACTGCATTATGAAGGAAGGCGTGAAAATCTTCAGTATTTCCCACAACGGGGAACTACATCTGTCAGAATCGGATTCGATGGTCTTACAAATCGTCAGTATGGTTGAAGAGCACCAAAGGAGGCTTCATAACCTAAAGATAAAGCGCGGCATGAGAAGAGCTGTAGAGAAGGGATATGAACCTCATAAGAACCTGAAGAACCGAGGAAATGGAGAAGGACGTGAACGAATAGAAGTTCCTGTCGAAGAGATTGTGAGACTTAGAAATAGTAAGCTGACCTTTGCAGAAATAGCAGCTACTCTGAGAGGCTTCGGTTATAACATATCAAAGGCTACTGTTCACAGAAGGTATCAGGAGTATGTTCAGACTTCTAATGAGACCTGACACTTGTTTTTTCTTTCTTTTTCTAGTAACATGTCGATATTCAATCGCTCTTTTCTGATTAGTTATGAGCCTGTTATGTGCTTTTATAATAATCGACATTGTTTAGGGGAGGAGAAACAAGTTATGCTTTCAAAAGAAAAAATGGCAAGAATTAACACGCTGGCTAATAAAGCCAAAGACAAAGGTTTGACGGCAGTAGAGGCTAAAGAACAAACAAAATTAAGAAAAGAATATTTAGAAACATTCAGACAATCAATGCGCTCTACCATTGAAAATACTAGAATGTTTGATCCTGAAGGAAATGAAGTAACACCACAAAAGGTCAAAGATATTCAGAATGGAAAGAAGCTTCATTAATATAGCAGATATCTTCACTAATTCTTTATTTCATATCAGATCAGATAGTGTTCTTTAAAAATTCATTAATCCTTGAACTTATAGAGGCAAACAAAACGCGTGGACATACAATAACCACTCGTTTTTGTATGCCTTTTTCTTATTTTTAGGGGCCTGTTCATAAAACAGAACTTTTGAAAGAACAATATCAAAAGGTACTCTACAAGGAAACAATGATAGAGAATAAATAGTTCTGCAAAAATCATATCGAATTATAGTTGTTGAATAAGGGAATAAACAGTATTCCATTGTTAGCGCGGTATGTTTCAAAGCTTCCAAACAGATCCACACACACTTTTCACTTGAATTTTTTTTATGCTCTGTAAAGAACATTGTTGTTTTTAGTCTTTTTTAACACCTGTATGATTGGAGCGTAAGGCGTGCGA
>JBNJJI010000013.1:0-112940 GCA_051750065.1 Bacillota bacterium | reverse complement strand
TGACAGGGGAGACCCCGCAGGCGAATCCAGCTCTAGCGGCCAGCGACTAGCAGATTTCAGTCTCTCTCCTTCCGATAAGTCATCATCGATTCGCTATAGCTCTTCGTGATTCCTTTATCTCATACGAGAGCCCTAAAATCTGTACGTCGCTGAACGGCCGCTTCCGCTTTTTATGAAGCAGAGGAGGCTCACCGCACGTCCCGCGGAGTCGCACGCCTGGAGCGGGAATCATTACTAAGAACGTGTTCAATAACCACAACATTTACGAATACAGCTTACTTTTAAGAAATCCACAATTTAGAAATATAAGCATTTTAAATAAATCAACAGCAATCCTACGGAGGTTTGTTATGAAAAATGAAGTGATGGTAGATGTCCAAAATCTTGTGAAACGCTACGGCTCTTTTACAGCTGTGAATGGAGTGGCTTTCCAGGTGAATAAAGGAGAAATATTCGGCCTGCTCGGACCCAATGGTGCCGGGAAAACAACGACGATTGAGATGCTGGTCGGTCTTCGCAAGCCTGACGAAGGAACAGCCGCATTGGCGGGCTTCGATGTCCGAAAGCAAGTAAACAAGGTCAAAGAGGTGATTGGCGTACAGCTTCAGTCCACCTCCTTATTCGAATTATTGAAAGTGGAAGAAATTCTGCACTTATATGCGAGCTTTTATCCGAGTCATGTCAATATCAACGAATTAATAGAGGATATGCTTCTGACAGAAAAGAGGAAGGACCGGATTAAAGGCCTTTCAGGCGGGCAAAAACAGCGGCTTGCTATTGCGCTGGCTCTCATTCATGATCCGGATATCGTGTTTCTTGATGAACCGACGACCGGCCTCGATCCGCAAGCGAGAAGAACTCTCTGGGATATTGTCCTGCGTTTAAAGGAGCGGGGGAAAACAGTGATTCTTTCCACTCACTATATGGATGAGGCGCATGTGCTCTGCGACCGCATCGGCATCATGGATCAAGGGGAATTGATTGCTCTCGATACACCATCCAACCTGGTGAAAAAATTGCAGTCGACCAGCACGGTAGAATTCCACTCTAGCAATCTTCCTGAAAAAGATTGGTTCATGGCGATGGAGGGAGTCGATGAAGTGTCCATCAAAGATACCTTTGTCCAGCTGTATACGGACGATCTGCAACTGGCCTTGACCTCCCTGATTCAGGCGTCTGCACAACATCAATTTAAAATTGAGGATCTTCAAACACGCTTGGCGACTTTAGAAGATGTCTTCATCCATATGACAGGAAGGAGCATTAGAGAATCATGAGAGCTTATTGGCAGTTAACGTTGGCGCAGCTTCGTATTTTTGCACGAAATAAGCAGGTGCTGTTCTTTACATTGCTTTTTCCCATCATTTTAATGCTGGCGCTGGGTTCGTTTGTTGGAGGAGGAAATTCTTTTTCTTTGACGGCTGGGATGGTGGATCTCGACCAAACCGATGCATCCAATGATTTGAAGGAGTTATTTTACCAAAATGAAGGGATCGAAACAGAACAGTTCGATACGGTCAAAGCCGGTAAAGAAGCGGTTGAAAACGGAGATATCCAGCTTCTTATTGAGATATCAGAAGGATATGGAGAGAATCTGGAGGCAGAAAATCCAGCCTTCTCGCTTCCTGTTTATTATAATGAGAAAAACCTGACCACCTCCGAGCTGGGCCTGACGGTTGTGAATGGAATTATTGATAGATACAGCAAAGACCTTGTGGATTATAAACCATTGGTGACCGTTGAAAAAGTGGGGATTGAGGCTTTAACTATCCGTTACATAGATTTCCTTGTGCCGGGGATTGTCGCCATGATGATCATGAGCAACAATATGAACGGGGTGGCCGGCCAAATCTCAGCTTGGCGTGAAAGAGGGATTCTCCGCAGAATGCAGGGAACGAGGTTAAAAGCTTCCACATTCATCGCGGCGCAAATAACAGCAAGGCTGATGCTTAATGGGACGCAGGCAATGCTCGTCGTACTCATAGCCAATCTCATATTCGGCATCGATGTCGCCGGTTCATGGCTCGCGCTGATCTTCTTCATCGTACTCGGAACCCTGGCCTTTATGTCACTGGGATTCATCATTGCCGGCATTGCCAAGAACCCTGAAAGCGCAGGCCCGATTGCCGGATTTGTCACGTTTCCGATGCTGTTTCTTGGTGGAGTGTTCTTTCCGATCAGCAATATGCCGGACCTTATTCAGCCGATTGTTAAAATCCTGCCGATTGCCCATTTAAGTTCAGCTCTGCGGGAGACAATGAATCTAGGAACTCCGTTTTTGGAGTTAGGGACGGAAACGCTTATCCTGGGTGTGTGGCTGATCGGTGGATTTATGCTTGCCAGTTATGTGTTTAAGTGGGAGTGATCATCAATATCCGGATAAAAAATAGTGCGGTAAATGAACGAGGGGAGACCTGGGATTTCCCATTTTCATAGAGAAACATTGTAAACCTGCATATGATTAGTTAGCGCAGTAAATCATATGGTTGTTTTTATTGATCCATCAACATTTTATAAAATATTAATAATAAAATAGCATAGCAGCCAGCACCCCAAATAACGATTGACATAGATATTGTCATCGTGCGATTTAGGGTGCTGTTTTACTTTTTATTCCAGGTGCGATTTTAATCTGTCCCAAGAGGACTCAAGATTTTATAATATTATGTGGTAAAATATACTGGAAGATTATGAGAATTCAGTCTACATGAATGAGCATTTAGTTATAGCACGCTATAAACAAAACTATATGGAGGAATAGGTATGTGGGTAATATTAGGGGTTATTGCAATAGTAGTCACTTTTATAAATCTTTATATGTATGCAGCGGGAAAGGATTATAAGCTCGCTATGGCGATGGGATTATCATTTACAGCATTAACACTTTGTGCAGAATACAGTCTTGTATCGGAGTGGGTAAAAAGGGAAAATTGGCCAGCTTTATGGGAAGTCCCTAATTTTGCAAGGGCATTATGGTTTTTGACAATTGCTTCTATATTGCTAAATATAGCACCTATACTTTTAGAAAGAAAAGCTAAGAGATAGTTAGAACGTAAATAGTAAGGGGGAGTTCAGTTGAATGAGAAAAAACTAAGATTATTATTGATAGGATAAGGAAACAGGTGACTACGAAAAGGGGGATTGCTTAAAAAATCAGTGTCCTTTGTTCTTCGTCTAATTAGAGTTTTATCGGATATTTTGAATAAAGAACTGCTGAGGTGAGCTTTAAGGTGAAGTTAGGACCTTGGGTTATTCTTATTGGGCTTAATTCCATCTGTACTACTCTTTACCGCTATCATATTTGTTATCTATTTTATCAGGAAAAAGAAACGATAAGTTACCTTCGATCGGGAAAGTAAATGGGATTTTCGAAACTTAAGTAAATGAGTATCGTCTAATTATTAACGTAATTACCAGGAGGATGAAAAAATGAAGGATATGTTACTGGTGATAGTTGGGTTTATAGTAGCTTGGACAGTTTGGGGGATTTTCACCACGGATTTCAGTATGCCGTTCCTTTTTAGTACCATTCTAGCAATGTTGATAGGCTTTAGTATCGGCAAGAAAGAAAAGGAAAAGAAATATACCGTATAAGTAAAGCCTATATCAATTCACAATACCTTATAATCATTACGTAAATTGCCTGTTTTTCATCAAAAGGTATAAAGGGGGAATAATCAGTGAAGGGATTTCGTGAGAATTTAAGATACGTTAGTATCATTTTAGGGGTATCGATGCTGCTTTTTTTAGCAACGGGTTATGGTAGTGGTTCTTACAACTGGAACACTTTCTACTGGTTTCTTATGGGAGCTGTTTTTGGGAACGGTGTTGGAATGATGAGAAATAAACAGATTCTTAGCGGGACCTTAAAACGAAATTTAAAATAGAGCTGGAAATGTAGTTATCTCTGAAGTTCTTTTAAAGGCCGCAGCAGGTTAGTCGAATATATAAGTTGCCCAATTATATTTATTTCAGTTACGGTGAGCAAAGGAGAAGAGGTTTTGACAAAAAATAAAATGAGGATAATTGCTGTTTTTTCAATAAGCTGCATATCATTTCTTGCTTATAAAGCCATAAGCAACCAGGATTATTCCTACTTAACAGGAGTGGTTAGCATAATTGTTATCTTCTTTTTCAAGAAGAGAGAGTACGATAGGAGTAAAGAACGATTTGATTAGAGGGCTTTGGTGAACTTTCGCATCTAAATAGAGGGAGAAATTCCCCTTATTTCAAAAATATCCCCGAAAATTGCTTAGATAGAGGGAGAAATTCCCCTTATTTGCCTCAAAACCACTTAAAACTAGGTGTTTTTCTTTAATAAGGGGAAAAACTCCCCTTATTTACCCTCAATATGAGTTAGAGTCTGCAATTAACGGGAAAATCTCCCCTTATTTTTTTCCACTCACTCAGCCAAGGACATGACCTTCAACTTCGCATCTAAATAGAGGGAGAAATTCCCCTTATTTCAAAAATATCACCGAAAATTGCTTAAATAGAGGGAGGAATTCCCCTTATTTGCCTCAAAATCACTTAAAAATAGGAATTTTTCTTTAATAAGGGGAAAAACTCCCCTTATTTTTTTCCGCTGGTTACTCACTCAATCAAGGACATGACTTTCAATTTCGCTTTTTTCGCAAAGGTTGCTGCATATTACCTCCTGCTAGAGCAGCGGGCAATCCAGTTTCAGCGTCCGAGGGTCTACCCCCGCTGGAATGGACCAGTCTCTCAGGGTCATATAACCCAAATAGAATATATGGAAAGCCCGCCTTTTTTCTCTCCTGAACATTTGCCAGTCGGATCTGACCATGGTGCTTACACTTTTGATACATTCCCTCTTCGCGCTTGGAAGCGCAAAAACGTTTTATTTTAAAGGGATGAAGGGGTATAGTAATAATAGAATACTTATCAAAAAGTTGGTGTACGATGGAAAATGAATTTGAACAGTTGAAGCTGGAGAACCAGATCTGCTTTTTGCTGTATGCTGCTTCAAGGGAAATGACGAAGCAGTATAAACCCATTTTGGAGGACCTGGATGTTACGTATCCTCAATATTTGGTACTGCTGCTGTTGTGGGAGCATGAGAGCTTGACGGTTAAGGGAATGGGCGAGAAGCTGTTTTTGGATTCTGGAACACTCACCCCGATGCTCAAGCGGATGGAGGAGCAGGGGCTGCTTGTCAGGGAGCGGTCATTCGAAGATCAGCGCTCTGTTTCGGTGAAGTTGACCTCAGAGGGACAAAATCTTAAGCAAAAAGCAGCGGGCATCCCCAAGCGGATATTATCACTTGCCGGCGGCACGGATGAAGAGAATAAAGTGTTGAAATCCTTGCTTCTGCGGCTGTTAAATAACCTTTAATCAAACGTTTGATTAATAAAAAAGTTCACGATCCTTCATAAAGGATCGTGAACTTTTTACTGTTTCCAGCTTACTCTACAACTTCCAATTCAACATCAATGTTGCCTTTTGTTGCTTTGGAGTAAGGGCAGAATTCGTGCGCTTTGTGTACAAGGTTTTCTAACGTATCACGGTCAACGCCTGTGCCTTTAACTTGTAGTTTCACAGCTAGTTTATAGCCTTGATCTTCTTCATCCTTCAGTAAGCTTACGTTGGCTGTTACTTCAGAGTCGAAGGATACTTTAGCTTTCTTGGCAATCAGTTGAAGAGCGCCGTCAAAGCAAGCTGCGTAACCCGCTGCGAAAAGTTGTTCAGGGTTTGTTGCTTCTGGAAGTTCATTCTTCCTTGGTGTTCCTGGCATTGCCAGTTGAAGGTTAATGTTTCCCTCAGATGATTCAACACGGCCTTCTCTTCCACCGACAGCTGAAACGGACGTAGTAAATAATGCGTTTGACATAAACATCTCTCCTTTAATATAATTTCTCGTGAATTTAAGTTGTGCACAATTTAATTTTACACAATTAAAATAAAGAGTCAATTAATAGGTTTGAGGAAACTCTCACCCTATGTTACATATAGTTAACTCTGCGCTGAAAAATAAACCTTTCATTGCATATCGAAGAATCTTTTATCGCTTTAAAGCACTAAGAGGGACTGTCCCTCTTAGTGCTTTAAAGCGGAAAAGCGGCCTCCCAGTGTGGGAAGCCGCTTTGTCTTACTTCTATAGTATTCCTCGGTTATTCACGTTTTCAGATGCAGGGTCTTTCTTTTTCATAGATTGAAACCTGCCGTATGTGAAGGATCTCCACAGCCACTCGAATGGACCGAATTGGAATTTTTTCAACCAGAAATAGCTGAATATCATTTGAGCAGCGAAGATCACCAGAGCGATCAGGGTACCTTCCCACAGGCTCACTTCTTCGTATAAGTCCAACCCGACGAAGATCAAGACACAGATGATGGTTTGTGCAAGGTAGTTTGTCAAAGCCATCTGTCCGACAAAGCCTAACGGACGCAGTCGATTCTGCCATTGACCTTTTTTTAAGAGCAGTGTCAAAGCAGAGATATAGAAGAAACATAGAGTCACTCCGCTTAAACTTGTAAACACTTGGACATATGTTGAATTTTTAACTCCCTCACCGATGATTTCCAGTTTATAAAGCGCCAGCAGTGTGACAAGAGGGATGCTGACCAGAAATGAGATTGTCCTGATTTTGCGAATCAGCCCCAAGTGAGGTGTATCGCGTTTGAAAATGCCGGCCTTTCCTGCAGCCAATCCGAAGAGGAACATAGCCAGCACGGGAATCATCGCGGGAATTGCATTAAACATAATCCAGGGAATTTCAGCACCGAGACGGTAGGAAATTAACTCGCCGTAACTTGCCGTTGTGTACGCGTCGACATACTCGTCGAATTGTTCATTGTAGGTAGTGACACTCATGTCGTTAATTCCTTCCAGCAGTCCGCTCGGCAATAACAGTGTCAGGCTAAACAAAGCATTGATAGCAAAGAGGAGGCAGAATGCCCAGATGATCATCGTCTTGATTCTTCGCTTATAGAAGGCTAACAGCAGCAGTCCGGTTAAAGCATAGGTATGCAGGATATCCCCGAACCACAACAGAATAAGATGAGCTGCGCCAAACAGGAACAGGCCCAGAATTCTCCTAAGATACAGCCGCGTCACGTTCAACCCTTTTTCCTCTGCCCGGCTCATGAAGATATAAAAACCGAGGCCGAATAAAAAGGAAAAGATCGTGAAAAACTTCATATCGATAAATAAAGCAAAAAATAAATCAAGCCAATAATCTGCGCCTGAATACTCAGCTTCTACAGCATTAATGGACCTCAAAAAATCAGCTGAGTGAAAAGCGGGCATGTTCACAAGGAAGATTCCGAATAAAGCAAACCCTCGGATGATGTCAATTGAAACGATACGTTCCTTACCTAAAACAGGTGACGAATTCATAATCTCTTCTCCTTTTTTTATGTACATACTTTTATATATGATGAAAGCAGGGTTTCATGTGGAAAATTGGCATAAAAACAGCATCCTCTTTTAGTTGTATTCCGGAATAAATGCCATCCCTATAAATAATAAAATCCCTCCTGATATGCGGACGCTTCGGACATGATTGAATTCAGGAAAGATCACAACGGAACTGACTAAGAGGAGAGCGCCGATAAGGAAAAGGGTAATTCCTATGTATTTTTTTAACATTAAAAGTACCTCCAAAATATAAAAAAGTATCACCGCACAATATAGTAAGATTATCTCTTTACTCTCATAATTTGGCAATCATTTTTTTAGGGAATCTGATGCAGCTAAACCTAGACAATAGATTCAGGATAAAATTGGATGCTCTCTTCTGCTTCTTCAAGAGGCAATTCATTCTATATAATACTAGTAAGAATGAATTCGTTTCAGGGGGGAGAGAAATGAAGCCCGAACTAAAAGATATTGTCTCCAAGAGCATATTAACGCTGGGAAAAGGGGCAATCGACAACTTCACCCATTCACTGAACCCCTATGCCGGCTGTGTTTTTGGCTGCAAATATTGCTATGTAAGGCAGATGCCGATTTCCCTTTTTCGTGAACAAGAATGGGGAACATGGGTTGATATCAAAACCAACGCGGCAGAGCTCCTAAGGAAGGATCTTATTAAAGCAAAGAAAAAAGGGCCGGTCACTTTGTTCATGTCTTCCTCTACCGATCCTTATCAGCCGATTGAGGCGAAAACGGGATTAACGAGAAGCCTGCTGGAAGTCATGTTGGAGGAAACGCCGGAGTTTATCCATCTGCAGACAAGATCTCCTTTGGTGAAAAGGGACATAGATCTCTTCAAACAGTTCGGGGATAGAATCAGGATTTCCATGACGATTGAAACAGATAAAGAAGAAGTGAGAAAAGCATTCGCGCCTGCTGCGCCGCCGATTTCTGCAAGAATGGCTGCACTGAAAGAACTGACAGAAGCGGGCATCATGACGCAAGCGACCATCGCGCCGCTGCTCCCGTGTTCGAGAGAGTTTCCTCAGAAGTTAAAAAGGATTGCAAAGAGAGTGACCATCGATGACTTTTGGATGGGAGACGGCAGCGGAGGAAGAAGGACAGCAAAACTCGGGGTTGAGGAAATTTATAAAGAGCTCGGCTTAGAAAAATGGTACAATCCCACAGCTTATAAAGTTGTATTGAAAATGCTGCAAGAGGAATTCCGTGATACCGGCATTGAAATCGGAGTTTCAAAGAGCGGATTCAGTCCAGATTGAATAGAAGTATGGCAACGGACTAAAGTCTTGCGATCATACAGCTGTATCTATTTACTCCTTAGAAAAAGAAGCCAGAGCGAATTTAGCTCATTCTCTGGCTTCTTTTTTGTGTTAAGGGAATTTATAAAATCCATCCTGATGGAAAACTTTAATTAAATTATCCGCGTCCAGCTTCAGCGGCCGAGGGTTCGTACCCACTGGAACGAACTTAGCCCTTTGGGGTTGATCAGGGCGCTATCACTTTTGTTCTGGATAGAAATCCACTTTACAGTTCAAATTGCACATGGATTGTTAGCAGGAAATTACTTAGAAGTGGGATGGGACTGTCTCATATGAACCCGGAATCTATCGGTCAGTGTTCTGCGAGGCTTCAAGGTCTCTGCTGCCTTTTTCTTAATACAACGGGGTCTGTGCTGTAATATTTGAAACAATTTGGTAAAATTTTTCGACAAACTCACACTAGAGGTTTTTTGTCAAAGAAAACGAATCAACCTTCGATTTGTTCCCCTTGTCACAACGGTATAAATACCTAAAAAACTAGAAGTATCAAAGGGGTAACTAGAATGAAGAAGAAGTTTCCCGATACTTTTAATCCCAAGTTAAGAGAGTGAAAAACAGTGTTTTATTTCGAATGGTGAAATAAGTTTTACAAAATATTACAAGTTTCGACAGTATTCATAACTTTCAGTATATTGAAAAAATTAATTCTAAAATGTATACTTTCACTCATAAATTAGTACAGATTGTTTAGCCCCAAAAAACTATATGACCGAAGGCTGAGGTGACGCAGATGACTCAAAAGGAATTACTGGATGTGCAAGGGTTGAAGACTTATTTCTACTTAGAGGATAAAAAAGTAGCTAAGGCTGTCGATGGCGTTGACTTTTCTATTAGGCCAGGTGAAACAGTTGCTCTGGTAGGGGAATCGGGAAGCGGGAAAAGTATCACTTCGTTATCGATTATGAAGCTGATCGGCAAGCCCGGAAAAATACAGGAGGGAAAAATCGTCTTCGGCGGCAAGGACCTTGTTCATTTAGATGACAAGCATATGTCCAAAGTGCGAGGCAAGGATATTGCGATGATTTTCCAAGAACCGATGACAGCCCTTAATCCTGTTTTCACAATTGGAAACCAGATTGTTGAAACCTTGATTCGACATCAAAAAATCTCTAAGCAGCAGGCGAAGCAGCAAGCGGTGCAATTGCTGAAGATGTGCGGGTTTCCAAGAGCAGAAGAAACGATGAGCGAGTTTCCTCACCAGCTTTCGGGCGGAATGCGCCAAAGAGCGATGATTGCGATCGCCATCTCCTGTAATCCGAAGCTGCTAATAGCGGATGAACCGACCACTGCATTGGACGTTACCATTCAGGCTCAGGTACTGGATTTAATGGATGAGATGAAGAAGAAGTTTAATATGGCCGTTCTTTTAATCACCCATGATTTGGGCGTGGTAGCGGAATATGCAGATAGAGTGATGGTTATGTACGGCGGGCAGATTGTCGAGGAAACGGACGCTGAAACCATTTTTGAAGAGCCAAAGCACCCTTATACACAGGGCTTGCTTGAAAGCTTGCCAAGCTTGGAAAAAGAAGTGGACCGTCTTGGAGCGATAAAAGGGACGGTGCCTCCTGCGCATCTTTTTCCAGTCGGCTGCCGGTTTGCAGACCGCTGCCCGCATGTAATGGATAAGTGCAGGGCCTCCAATCCAGAGTTAATCCGGACAGATCCCGGCCGCAAAGTTCGCTGCTATTTGTATGAATAAGGGGGGAGTTTCGTGTCAGTAATCGAAAAAGAGCTGAAAATAGAAGAGGATCAGGAATATATACTGGAAGCCAAAAATATAAAAAAGTACTTTCCTATCAAAGGAGGGATTCTCAAAAAAACCATTGGCCACGTCAAAGCGGTTGATGATGTCTCTCTTTCTATTAAAAGAGGAGAGACCCTTGGTGTCGTTGGAGAGTCCGGATCAGGCAAGTCTACTCTTGGCCGTGTCATTCTACGACTGCTTCAGCAGACAGAGGGACAGATCATCTTTGAAGACAATGATATCTCAACCTTGGGCACCCGCAAGCTCCGTCCTTACAGAAGAGATATGCAGATTGTTTTCCAGGATCCATTTGCTTCCCTCAATCCGAAGATGAGTGTCGAAGAATTAATAGAGGAACCCCTCATTGTGCAGACCTCTTTTAAAAAGAGAGAAAGAAAAGAAAAAGTAATCTCCCTTCTTGAAAAGGTGGGGCTGCGTCCTGATGACAGATTAAAGTATCCTCACGAATTTTCAGGAGGGCAAAGGCAGCGTATCAGCATTGCAAGGGCACTTGCTCTTAATCCGAAATTTATTATTTGTGACGAACCTGTTTCCGCCCTTGATGTATCGATTCAGGCCCAGGTGCTGAACCTTATGGCAGATCTTCAGGAAGAGTTTGATCTTACTTACTTATTTATTGCCCATGATCTTGGTGTTGTTAAACATATAAGTGACAGAATCGCCGTCATGTACCTGGGGCGGATTGCTGAAATCTCTCCAAAGAAAAACTTATATGAAACACCGCTGCATCCGTATACACAGGCGTTATTATCATCAATTCCTTCTATTGAAAAAAGAAAGAAAAAAGACAAAATCATTTTAAAAGGTGACCTGCCGAGCCCTTCCAATCCGCCATCAGGATGTGCGTTCCGGACGAGATGCCCTAAAGCGCACGACCGCTGTGCAGTCGACAGACCTGAATTGATTCATGCTGGCGGGGGCCAATATGTAGCTTGTCATCTATACGATAAGCAGGAATGAGATTACTAAATGTAAGGAGGTGGTGCCCTTCAAGTGTGTGTTCAAAAAGGAGGATAAAAAGGACCGAGAAGTTCAAGGCCAGGCTTTGAGTACCGGAACGTATGCTGCTAATACGTGAGGAACTAAAAAAGAAAGGCGAAGAAATTCGAAGTGTCATTTTTACCGGACCTTTTGAACATCCTCTTCTAGTCTCTTGTTTGGCCATACTTATTAAAAAATTAAAGGGGTGTATGAGATTGGTGAAAAAGAAGAGTTGGCTGCTTATGCTTGTGACAGTACTAATGCTTGGACTGCTCGCGGCTTGCAGCGGGGCATCATCTACTAATGAAGGAAACGAAAAGGATAGTGACAACGAAGGAGAAGCTCAAACTGGGGGCACTTTGACAGGTGCGATGGATACAGCACCTACAGGGTTATTTAATCCAATTTTCTATACAGAAGCTTATGAAGCAAACATTCTTTCTTTAACTCATGAAGGCTTGGTAAGCCAGAATACAGAGCTTGAGTTTATTCCTAACCTTGCAACTGAGTGGGAGTCTAACGACGACCACACTGAATATACATTCAAACTGAAAGAAGGCGTTAAATGGCACGATGGAGAAGATTTTAACGCTGATGATGTTGTGTTTACGTACAAAACACTTGCAAGCCCTGGTTATGTAGAGGCTGGCGGAGTACGTACCAACTTCGTACAAAGATTGGTAGGTTACGAGGATTTCTCAACTGGAAAAACGGAAGACTTCCAGGGAGTCGTCAAGGAAGATGACCTGACAGTTAAATTTGTTTTTGCTGAGCCGAACGTCCTTGCTTTACCAGACGCAAGCTTCTCGATCATCCCTGAACACAAATTCGCGGATGTTCCAGTTGCTGAAATTCCTGAACATGCGGCCTCTCGTGATCCAAATGAAGTGGTGGGTACAGGTCCTTTCAAATTCACAGAAATGGTTGAAGGCGAGCAGTATGTTATGACTAAGCATGCCGACTACTGGCAAGGTGAGCCTAAGCTTGAAAGTGTTGTCTGGAGAGTTGTCGATCAATCTGTCATCCTTGGCCTGCTTGAAAATGGAGAAATCGACTTTGTAGCAGATCCAAACGGTTTCCAAGCTGCTGATTATGATACGGTTGCAGCTATGGACCACGTAGACATCGTTGAACAACCTGATTTTGGTTACCAAATCATGGGGATGATGCATAACCACCGTGCTCAAGGAGATACAACTATCTCTCCTGATAAATGGACGGTAAACGAAAAGTTAGCTGACCAGAAAGTACGCCAGGCGATTGCTTATGCGATTGACCGCCAGGCTATCATTGATGGATTGCTGTTTGGCCGCGGTGCCATCCAGAACTCTCCTATCGCAACACAATTCTGGGCATATGACGAAACGAATCCAAATCAATATGCATTTGATGCAGAAAAAGCAAAGTCACTTCTGGATGAAGCCGGCTATGTTGATAAAGATGGAGACGGATTCCGTGAAGATCCAGAAGGAAACGAATGGGTGCTTAATTTGAACTACCCTACTGGAAACCAAATCCGTGAACGTTCTGCTCCAATCATTGAAGAGTTTCTTGAAGCTGTAGGAATCAACATTGACCTGCGCCAGCCGAAGGAAGCTGCTGCTTACTTTGAAGATTTAGAAAAGAACAGCCAGGACTGGGATCTTTACCTGATCGGCTGGAGCCTTGGCAGTACAGATCCGGATCCAAGCGGATTGTGGAATTCAACTGCAGGATATAACTACTCACGCTGGAATAACCCTGAAGCTGACCAATTGCTGAAGGACGCATTTACTCCTCCGGATGCTTTTGAGCAGGATTACCGTACAAAAGTTTACAGCGACTGGCAGGTTCAATTTGCAGAAGATCTTCCTGCAGTCATCCTTTACGCTCAAAACAGCCTGTGGGCACACAACAAACGCTTCCAGGGTGTTGAAGTTCTTCCATATTCATTCTTGAGCAATGCTCATAACTGGTATATCACAGAGTAAGAAATAGTTGAAACAAATAAGGAAAGAGCGTTCGGTATGACGCCGCGCTCTTTTCTTTTTAAGTAAAAGTAAAAGAAAAAGAGTGATGGTATAGTCGGACTCTTATATTTCACTTTTCTATCAGAAGACCTTAACCAGGATTTGTTCTTAACTATCGAAAATAACAGGCTCTTATGGCTTGATAAACAGAAAGAATGGAGGGGGAACTTTGTACCAGTACATCTTAAGACGAGTTCTTGTTTTTTTTCCAATGCTTATTGCCCTTACGATGATCGTCTTCCTGATGCTGAAAATGGCTCCCGGTGATCCGATTGCCGGCCGATTAATGGATCCTAACATTGACCCTAAGATCTTTGAACAGCAGCGTGAAGCAATGGGATTAAATGATCCCGTTCATATTCAATATTGGAACTGGGTGTCTAAGGTTGCTCAGGGTGACTTTGGAGAATCATTCATTTATAAAGGGCGGGAAGTCAGTGACCTAATCTCAGACCGTGTGGCCAATACGCTTCAGTTGGGGATTTTTTCCTTGATCATCACGATTGCTGTGGGCATTCCTATTGGTATCTATTCAGCCAGAAATCCTTATTCTTTGCTGGATTATGGAGCTACCACGTTCGGTTTCTTAGGATTAGCCATTCCCAATTTCTTTTTTGGACTGGTAGCCATTTATGTATTTTCAATAACGCTTGGCTGGTTCCCTTCTCAAGGATCGGTGTCGACGCCTGGCATAACGGGCTTGGAACTCTGGATCAACAAATTGCATCACCTCGTGCTTCCTGGAATCACCCTCGGCCTTGCAGGAACAGCGACTTATATGAGGTATATGAGGTCGGAAGTTCTGGACGTTCTTGGCAGCGACTATATTAGAACGGCAAAAGCAAAAGGAATGACCGAAAACTCTGTTCTGTACAAGCATACATTGCGAAATGCGATGATTCCAATTATCACCCTGCTTGGTTTTGAAATTGGCGCATTGCTGAGCGGTGCGATCATCACAGAGGGAGTATTTCAGTATCCTGGATTAGGAACACTGTTCATCAATTCCATCAGCAATCGTGATTATCCTGTAATCATGGCCATCAATTTGATGCTGGGTGTCTTTATATTGGTGGGGAATCTCCTGGCTGATATTTTCTACAGTATTGTTGACCCAAGAATCCGCTATGAATGAGGTGATTAAATGCAGATCCATCCACAAGAAACGAGCTTAGAACCAAATCCCGGTTTGAACCCGCACGCTAAACCTCAGAAAGGAAAAACACCCTTTCAGATTGCGTTAGGCAGGTTCATGAAGAATAAGTTGGCAGTCAGCGGCGTGGTAATTCTTGCTTTGATTGTATTGATGGTCATTTTCGCGCCCCTTATTACCGACCATAGTCCAACCAAATCCAACTTGCTGTTGGTCGAGCGTCCTCCGAGTGCCGAGAATTTGCTTGGTACGGACAGTTCTGGCCGTGATATTCTCTCCCGTTTTCTATACGGTGGAAGAATTTCACTGATTGTCGGATTCAGTGCTATGGTGTTTACTCTTTTGATTGGAGTTACATTAGGATCCATCGCAGGCTATTATGGAGGAAAAATTGATAATATCATCATGCGTGCCACAGATATGATGCTGGTCCTGCCATTCCTTGTGATCATCCTGACAGTTGTCGCGATTCTGGACAGAGTGACAATAGGCATCTTTGTAACAATCATTGCCTTAACCTCCTGGCCGAATTTGACCAGGATTATCAGGGGAACTTATCTCTCGCTCCGGGAACAGGAATTTGTTCAGGGAGCCAAAGCCATCGGTGCCAGTGATATGAGAATCATCTTTAAGCACTTTATTCCAAATGCCATTGGGCCGATCGTTGTTAATGCGACTTTAATGATGGCCTCTTATATTATCGTTGAATCCGCTCTTAGCTTTATCGGGTTCGGCATTCCTCAGCCAACTCCAACATGGGGGAATATGATTTCTGAGGCACAGAGCCTAAGAATTCTGCGCAACAGTCCGGCAGCCTGGATTCCGCCTGGATTAGCGATTCTGACAACAGTACTATGCATCAACTTTATCGGAGACGGACTGCGGGATGCGTTTGATCCTAAAAGCAACAAGCGGTAGTAAATGAATAGCGGAAACCTAGGGACAAGGGACAGGCGCCTTGTCCCTTTTATTATTGGCCTTGAAAACCCCTTGCTATGCCGGGGGTGCCAAAGAGCTTATAGAGTGCTATAAAGAAATTTTCCTTCATGATAGGATAAGCAGGTTTCCCTATCTTCCCATTCCATTCCAGCAAGAGTTATGCCTTGTGAAGGAAATGAATAGTCCTATCTAAAATAAACGGAAATTTTCCGGTTAAGCGGTGAAATAGAATTCGATAAGGTATAAATAAGCGGAATTTTTCCTCTTAAGCAATTAAAATGAACCATTTTTCACATCTTTTAAGCAAATAAGCGGAGGAATTCCGCTTAATTCAGCTATTTTTCGTGCTATTTCAAAAATAAGCGGAATTTCTTCCCTTATTTATCAAAAACTTTTCACAGGACAGGAATCCCCTGCTTGAGAAAGTCATTCAGTGCGCCCTATAGGCCGAGTCCGGTAAGAGTGGTTTCCGGCTCCAGAGCAAACCACCAGTTCACACTGATGGTTTTAATTTTTTTGGTAAGGCTGTATCCGTAAACTTTTCTGCAATAGAAGATATATTTAAAGAACACCTCGCTTCTTCGCCGGAGATGCCCGGTAAACCAGATAGATTATCAAATAATTTCGGAAAGCAGCACTGTGTAAAAAAGGTGAAGGGCCTCCATTGCTAGAATAGTATTCTTATCAGAATATTAAGGGGGATATGCATGACCCGCACAGATAATAAAGTGGCAACTGCGCTTTTTGTGGTAGGCGTCTTATCGATAACGGTTGGAATCATGTCGGGGCTGTATTATGGATCGCAGGGTGGTAATGGCGAATTCGGCCAGTCACAAGCAAGAATTGGGTGGGGAATATTCATTGACGGTTTGATATGGGGAATTGTTTTCTTCGGTTTTTCTGAAGTCATTAAGCTTCTTCAGGGCATTTTTAACCAAAGAGAACCGGGCGTGTCGACAAGTGGCGATGCTCCTGCTTTTGAATCTGAGATGCCGGTTAGTGAGGAGGAAACAAATACGCGGAAGATTTCAGAAAACGAAAAGAATACAATACAAGAATACTATGATGCGCAAGGAAAAACCGTCGAGGACATCGAGTTAACGGAAAAAGAAGATTTCTTCGTGGTTACCGTTGGTGGAAAGAAAGAGCTCATCGAACTGGGAGGCTTCAAGCCCATTATTCATCCTTATAAAAACTAAATTTGTGCAAAAAGCGGACAAGAGGAAACCGATCTTGTCCGCTTTTTTGTTGAGTTCACTTTAGTACACTAAAAGGGACTGTCCCTTTTAGTGGGGTAACGCGTCAGCGCGCGAAGAGGGACTGTCCCTCTTCGCGCGCTGACGCGTTAATGCGAAAGAGAGGCCCGCTCTCTAAGCTGGCCTCTCTCCTTTTAAGAATCATATTTAATGACGAATTTGCAGTGATTATTTCCTTCTGTTTTACAGAGTACTCGTTCGACTTCCTCGGTGCCCAGGACCTTTTTGAACATTTCAGTCTCACACTTGCATGCAGTTTTGAAGTTGGTCGCAATGGCTAGTATAGGGCAATTATATTCGATCAGCTCAAAGGTGTTCTCGTCAATTTGGTCCGCCTTGGCCATATAGCCTTTTTCATTTTGTATCTTCTCTATTTCCCGTATTTTATCCAGCGTGCCCCTTTGCTGCTGTACCTGTTCTCTATATTCGGCAGTCAGGCGCTGCTCTCTCTTTTTGAATAATGCATCGACTGAGTCCTTCCCAAACGAATCTTCTATATCCTGCAGAAACTCGACGCTGATTCCTTCGTAATTTTTAGGAAACAGCCTCTCACCTTTTTCTGACAATGAATAGCTGTACTGAGGTCTGCCCTTTGGCTGCCGGATCTCGGTTGACTGAATGAGCCCGTCATTTTCAAGGACAGTCAGATGTTTTCTGATGGCCATGTGGGTGATGCCCAATTGATCAATGAGGTCATTGACCGTCAGCGCGACTTCTCGTTTAAGCAAATCTAGTATTTTATCTTTCGTCGTTTTCATTGTGATGGTCAAAATGGAACACCTCAATTCTACTAATCTTGAAATGTTGGTATCAGTAAACAATGCTTTCCGAAATAGTAATTATACTATTAAGTATAAAAAATAGAAAGCTTTTACAAAAGAGCCAACTGTAAGCAGCATTCTTGAGCACATGAATTGATTTTCACATTAAACATGGATTATTCTTTAAATATATTAAATATACTTTTAGGTATAAAAACTATTTTCTGGAGGAATGTACTATGTCTAAATTCACATTACCAACTTTGAATTATGAGTTCGATGCACTGGAACCCCATATTGATCAGGCGACAATGGAAATTCACCACGGAAAGCATCACCAAGCATATGTCGATAAATTGAATGCCGCTTTAGAAGGACATGAAGAGCTGCAGCAAAAATCACTGAAGAACCTCTTGAGCAACCTGGACCAGGTACCTGAAGAAATACGTACTGCTGTAAGAAACAATGGAGGCGGACACCTCAACCACAGCTTATTCTGGAAGGTTATTGCTCCTGGGGACCGAAGCAGCGAGCCGGCAGGGAAACTGAAAGAAGCAATTGAAAAGGATTTTGGCAGCTTTGAGAACTTTAAAAAAGAGTTTGCCGGGGCTGGTGCGGCTCGCTTTGGCTCGGGCTGGGCATGGCTGATTGTGAATGACAACGGAAACTTGGAAGTTACGAGTACGCTTAATCAAGACAACCCAATTATGGACGGACAAACAGCCATACTGGGATTAGATGTCTGGGAGCATGCGTACTATTTGAACTACCAAAACAGAAGACCGGAATATATCGAAAACTTCTTCAACATTATAGATTGGGACGCAGTTTTAGAAAACTTTGAAGCTGTACGAGGTAACTAATAGGCTGGTGGAATAAGGTGCCTTATAGAGGTGCCTTATTCTATGGCTGAATTAAAGAGAATGCAGCCCCGCTGCCTTGCGCAGGGACTAGATTAGCGTGTTATCACAGTGTGCATAGGTCTCACTAAGTCTGGCATTTTTTTCATAAGTGTCTGCAGGCCCTGTGGAGCAGCTAATTATTTTTTAGCAATACTGAAAATAGGAAAGCCTAGTTGATATGTATGGTAAAAATGGGGATTCGGGTTAAAAGGAAAGCTGAATCAAGATTGAGGAGGAACGTTGTTGGAAAAATATCGTATCGATCAAAGTAAAGGATTGGAATTCGGAATATATACATTAGGAGATCACTTGCCGAACCCTCATACAGGGGAGAGGGGATCTGCCGGAGAACGTGTGAGGGAGATTATCGAGTATGCCAAGCTGGCCGACGAGGCGGGGCTTGATTTCTTCAGTGTGGGAGAGAGCCATCAGGAGTACTTTGCGACACAGGCTCATTCCGTTGTGCTATCGGCTATCGCACAGGCGACTAAAAATATTAAAATCGGCAGCTCGTCCACCATCATCAGTACATCTGATCCAGTCAGGGTGTATGAAGATTTTTCCACCATCGACTTGATTTCGAACGGGAGAGCAGAGATTGTTGCCGGCCGAGCTTCAAGAGTCGGGTTGTTTGAACTATTAGGATATGATTTGAAAAATTACGAAGAGCTATATGAAGAAAAATTTGATCTGCTGATGAAAATCAATGAAGAGGAAGTTGTGAATTGGAGCGGCGAATACCGCAAGCCATTAAGAAATGCGAGAGTCCTGCCGCGTCCTAAAGATGGTTCGATGCCTATCTGGCGTGCAGTTGGCGGTACACCTGCCAGTGCCATCAAAGCAGGCTATGCCGGAGCTCCGATGTTCATGGCGCACCTGGGAGGACCTGCCTCCATTTTCAAACGGACAATCGAAGCGTACCGGGAAGCAGCGCGAAGCAAAGGATTCGATCCTGCCCAATTGCCTGTGGCCACAGCAGGATTCTTTTATGCAGCCGATACCTCTCAGCAGGCATTGAAAGATTTATATCCGCACATTAATGAAGGCATGAAGAAAACCAATGGTGGAGGGTTCCCGAAGCAGCATTTTGCGCAAGGTGTCGACCCGCATAACATCATGAATATCGGCAGCCCGCAGGAAATCATCGAAAAAATTCTTTATCAACACGAAGAATTCAATCACCAGCGGTACATTGCCCAGATTGACTTCGGCGGCATGCCGTTCGATAAGGTTATGAAAAATGTTGAAATTATTGGAACTGAAATTTTACCGGCTATACGAAAATATACAAGTAAAAAATAGGGGGAAGAGGAAATGAAAATCGTGGGATTGTCAGGTTCCAAAGTAGGTTCAAAGACTCGGACTGCCATGAATTACGCAGTAGAATCTCTTCGAAAAAGTGACCCGGAAGCTGATGTGACGCTTCTGGATCTGGCTGATTATGATATCCAATTCAGTGATGGCCGTAATTACCTGGAATATGAAGGAGACACGGGGCATGTGACGAAAACCCTGATGGAAGCAGACGCCATCATTATCGGAACGCCGGTTTTTCAGGCATCGATTCCAGCTACACTGAAAAATATCTTTGATCTGCTTCCACAAAATGCTTTCCGTGATAAAGTGGTCAGCATCATCGTGACCGCAGGATCTCCCAAACATTACTTAATCGCAGAGCAGCAAATCAAGCCAATCCTGGCCTACATGAAAGCACAAATCGTCCAGACGTATGTATTTATTGAAGAAAGTGACTTCCATCGCAAAGAAATAACAAATGATGACGTCCTGTTCCGTATAGAGCGCCTGGCGGAAGATACCATAATGCTGGCAGAAGCCTTTGCGACCATACGTGAAAAGAAAGACGCGGAGTATGATTTTTAGAGTGAAGATATATAATTTGCTTTAACGAGTTAAAGCGCGAAAAGGGACAGTCCCTCTTCGCGCTTTAATGTGTTAAAGTGGAAAGTGTGAATTTTCAATCTTACTTATGCGAAAAGGAGGCAATGCCTGTGTACGAACAATTTAAAGTGACCATCACCCCGTTAAATCGCGAAAGGACCGTTCGTGTCTATCTTCCAAAAGGGTACAAGGAAAACAAGGAAAAGCGTTATCCTGTGCTTTATATGCACGATGGCCAGAATCTATTTCGTGACGAGGATGCGGGCTATGCTATGGCTTGGAGAGTAGGAGATTATCTTGATGAGAGCGAATTCGAGATGATTGTTGTCGGCATTGACTGCAACGATGGCTTGAAGCGCCTGGATGAATACGCTCCTTGGGAAAGCAGCAAAATGCCTGAGGTGTTTGATGAAAACCGCGCTACAATCGGTGGAGAAGGACAGGCCTACATAGAATACATCGTTCATGAATTAAAGCCTTTCATAGATAAAAAATACCGGACGAAAGCCGACGAAACCAGCATGGCGGGAAGCTCCATGGGCGGGTTGATCTCGACCTATGCAGCCTGCAAGTACCCCCATATCTTTAAAAGGGTTGCCTCTCTATCTTCTGCTTACTGGTTCAACCAGGAAGAAATTGAAGAGCTCATCAAGGAATGTGATATGTCGGAGGTCGAGCGTTTTTACATGGATGTCGGAACAGCTGAAGTAACAGAAACAATCGACTGTGAAACATACGAACGGACGAGTGAACGGGTGTATAACATTTTAAAAGATAAGGTCGAAAATATCCGGTTCGACACCATAGAAGGCGGTGTCCATAACGAGATTGCCTGGAGAGAGCGGCTGCCGCAGGTGTTCGGGTATCTGTTTAAGTGAAGTAAGTGAATTTTAACACTTTAACGCACTAAAAGGGACAGTCCCTCTTCGCGCTTTAAAGCACTAAAGCCTATTTACAAAATAATGCAAACCTGAGATAATGTAGAAAATGACGGAGGGGGAAAGTAAGTTTATGAAACCAACAAATTGCTGATTATTAATTTTTGAAAATTAATAAAGATTTTGTACAGAGCGTTAATTTTACCTAGTCTAAATAGGTTTATTTGTTATGCTCTTATGGAATCCGGCAATTTAGAAGGTAACTTACTTACTTGACTCAATTTAATTTACCGAAAACAGCAGGACCCATGCTTCTTCAGGCATGCCTCCTTTTCCGGTATTTTCACAAAAAGTGTTCAAGGCTGTAAGAAGGTTCCTATCTTCTTGCGGCTTTTTTTATTGATCTCTTTCCGGCCACCTCGGATTGAGGAAAAAGGTAAGAGTATGCACTATGGGTCACTATCTCAACTCAATAGTAAGGAAGTTCTTCTTTATGCTGTCCATAAAATGCGTAACAGACATTATGGATGAAAGAAGGAATGAACATGCTGGAATTATCATTGAACGGTGTAAAAAAATATATGGATGCCACGCAGGTACTGGAAAACATCACTTTTGATGTGATGACAGGCGAGAAGGTTGGTATCGTCGGGGCGAATGGAAGCGGCAAAAGTACGGCCCTGAAGTTGATCGCGGGAATCATCCCGATGGAGTACTATCCAGGTTATCCGCAGACTTCAAGTTATGGCTATGATGAAGGCTTCGTGAACCTGCCAAAAGGAGCGGCAGTGGCTTTCCTGGAGCAGGTACCTCAGTTCCCCGAAGGCTTGAAAGTGAAAGACGTGCTAAAACTGGCTTTTGAAGAAGTGGAAGCCATAGAAAAAGAAATGCGTGAAACAGAAGCCCAGTTGGCGATTCTAGAAGGAGCCGAGTTGGAGAGGGCTCTTCAACTATACAGCGATCTTGTTCAGCTGTTTGAAACCAAGGGCGGCTATGATATTGAAGAAAAGATGGCCAGGGTCTGCACAGGCTTGAAGTTTCACGAAAGCTTTCTGAACAAGGACTTCGACTTATTGAGCGGAGGAGAAAAAACGACAGTCATGCTGGGAAAACTCCTTATGAACGCGCCTGATATCCTGCTGCTGGATGAGCCGACCAACCATCTCGATATGGAGTCCATTGAATGGCTCGAAAGCTATTTAAAGAGCTATAAAGGTATAGTGCTGATCGTTTCTCATGACAGGTACTTTCTCGATAACGTCGTCAGTAAAATTGTTGAAATCGAAGATATGGAATCCAAAACCTATAAGGGGAACTATTCTTCATTCACAGCTCAAAAAGAAGAAAACATGCGCATTCAATTCGAACACTTCAGGGAACAGCAGAAGATGGTCAATAACATGGAAAAACAGGTGACAAATTTGCGTGACTGGGCTATGAGAGCGGACAATAACAAGTTCTTCCGAAGAGCAGCAAGCATTCAGAAGAAGCTTGATAAAGTCGAAAGCATCGATAAGCCGGTTTTCGAAAAAAAGAATATGAGACTGAATTTTAAAGAGACTGAACGGTCTGGAAAAGAAACCATTAAGGCTTTTGGAATTACGAAAAGTTATGGAGATAAACTGATTTTTAAGGAAGCTGACCTGATGATTCACTACGGTGAAAGGGTCGGGCTCCTTGGTCCAAATGGGAGTGGAAAAACCTCATTTCTGAAGATGCTCCTGGGAGAAGAACTGCCCGATCAAGGGACTGTCGAGCTCGGTGCCAACGTGAAGGCCGCCTATCTTCCGCAGGAAATCAATTTTACAAATGAGGAGGTTACCGTGCTGGATTGCTTCCGAGAGGATATTTCCATTCTTGAGGGAAAAGCAAGGGAATACCTGGCGAAGTTCATGTTTTATAAAAAATCGGTTTTCAAAAAAGTGAAGCACTTATCAGGCGGAGAAAGAATCAGGCTGAAGCTGGCGATGTTATTATTCCAGGATATTAATTTATTGATCCTGGATGAACCCACCAACCACCTGGATATCGATTCGATAGAGACCCTGGAATCGGCTTTGGAAGATTTTAAAGGGACGATCTTCTTCATCTCGCATGACCGGTATTTTATCAATAAAATCGGTGAACGGGTCGTCGAAGTTGACGATCACTCTTTTAAAAGCTATTCGGGCAATTATGATGAGTACAGAAGGTTAAAAGAACGCGAGCAGAAGAGGCTGGGCGCAAAGGAACCTGTTGAAGCAATAACAAGCCAGCCAATCGAATACAAGCACAATAATGAAAAAGAATTAGCAAAAACCCAGGCAAGAATAGAAGACCTCGAAAATGAGATAAAGAAACTCGAAATTGTTTTGGCTGCCAGCCAGCTGGATCATGAAGAACTTTATGAGATGTACCGCCAGAAGCTGGAGCTGGGAGATGAGCGGGATTCTGTTATGGAAGAATGGATGAAGCTTGCTGATTGAAAGCAGGAGTGATATTAAAGGGAGGATGATTCATTTGTCTTCCCTTTTTTTGTGGTGTTGGATAGTGATGAGTATTATTATCGAGGTGCGTGAGAAGGGACTGGGGACAATGCAGAAAAGATGCCCTTTTATGAGCGGGCATCTCTCATTGAGTAACTAGAGAGGGTGAAAATAAGCGGAGAAATTCCGGTTAAATGCAGACTATATCTCTTTATCGGGTTAAATAAGCGGAGTAACTCCGGCTATGTCAAAAAAAACAGCCCATTTTCTTCATTTTCGAGTCAATAAGCGGAATTTTTCCGCCTATTTGGGTTATTTTCAAGGCACACGCCTAATTAAGGGAAGTTTTTCCGCCTATTTATCGAATCGGATGCTTAAGATGATCTCCTAATCGATAAGAGCGGCCCCTTACCAGATGCGGAATGAATGAAGTAACTCCAGCTATGTCAAAAAAACAGCCCATTTTCTTCATTTTCGAGTCAATAAGCGGAATTTCTCCGTCTATTTGAGTTATTTTCAAGGCAAACGCCTAATTAAGGGAAGTTTTTCCGCCTATTTATCGAATCGGATACTTAAGATGATCACCTAATCGATAAGAGCTGCCCCTTACCAGATGCGGAATGAATGAAGTAACTACTGAGAGAAAAATAAGCGGAGATTTTCCGGTTAAAGGCATACTATATCTCTTTATTAGGTGAAATAAGCGGAGAAATTCCGGTTATTTTTAAAAAAACAGCCCATTTTCTTCATTTTCGAGTCAATAGGCGGAATTTTTCCGCCTATTTGGGTTATTTTCAAGGCACCCGCCTAATTAAGGGAAGTTTTTCCGCCTATTTATCGAATCGGATGCTTAAGATGATCTCCTAATCGATAAGAACGGACCCTCACGACCCCTGAAGCGGGAGTTAACATATTTTTGTTGACTAGTTGAGAAAGTATTTTACTTACCGTCTTATCACTTAATTTCAAATGCCTCTCAACTTCTATAGGGGAAATGGATTCTCCTTTCTGAATGGCCAGCCGCAGCACTTCCTTTTCGACTAAGGACAGAGTGGACCGATCCATTTCATCCCCCACCCACCGGCCAATCACTTGCTGAACAACTTGCTGGCATCTACGGGGATTCTCTTTCACTTGGTCATAAGAAAAGCGGATCACGGTCCATCCATCAATCACCAACTGGTTTTGCCGTTCCAGGCTGTCGGTAAATTGCCATCTGCTTATGTTCCTTGAGTGAGGACCGTACCCATCGATCTCCAGGCAAAGACGGATGGCAGGACGAATATAAGCAAAATCCAAATATCTTTTGCCATCTTTAAAATCATTGATTTCATATTCTGGATGCAGATAACGATAATGATGAAATAAGGGCCACCATACCTGCTTTAAAAACAACATTTCAGCGTGTTGGTGGCCTTCTTGTAAGCGCCGCAGCCTCTCACCGGTTCTTGCCTGCAAGTGAGCATCCATAAATGACTGGTATTCTTCCTCAAACCCCATGGCATCCTTCTCCTTTCCAATGATTATAAAGTGTTCTTTCCTCAAGTTCTTATAGTAAGGGCATTTAAATCTGCAAATATAGCAGAAGCCGCGAATAAACCATCTTCGGAAATTTTTTAAAGATAATGAGTGGTAATAACGAGTGACAAAATGAGAGTTATTAATATTAAACAGGAGAAATTAACAAGCAAATAAATTATAGAGGCAGTTTTAAAAGCTAATAGGAGAAAATGAGGTTGAACTATTTTTAGTTTAATATAATTCTAAAATTTGTCAATAAATACACTTTATATTTCGACAATTTATTTTTTATATTCTTTAAGAAATCAAGCGAGCTTCCCAAACTTATGGAGAATCACTTGACTTAAACCGGTTCCCCATGGTGTATCTAAATGAGGTCTTAACCGGAAAATAAGCACTCCTTCATCATACTTCCTTGAAATGGAGTAACCAGTGGGATAAATAAGGGGAGATTTTCCCCTTATTTAGAGAAAAAGCCCCTATTTCCTAGTGTTTTAAGTCAAATAACGGGAATTTCTCCCTCTATTTTAACTATTTTTGAGGCTATTTCTTAAATAAGGGGAATTTTTCCCTCTATTAAGAGCCCCTCTCAGCCCCGCCGACCCTCGGGCTCTGAAACTAAATCTCAATCGCTGCTGCCTATCCTTCCCCGAGGTTCTAACATTTCATCGGCTCTAGATGAGATTATCAGCCAAACCCCCAGATCTCCTCATTCCCCCTCAATCGCCAATGCCATGAAAGGGGCGTCGGGTGCCAAAACCGCAAAGCCACTTGCCCAAAACCCCGCCCAATCCGCCCAAAACCAAGTTTCGTGGTAACAACCTAAAGCGAATATCCAACCCCTTACATAAAATACTATATCTGCTGTAACCAAGCTCTCTAGGGTTGCAACTTGGTCACCCGCTTAGGCCAGGCAGTCAGAAACAAACCAGGAAGGGGGTCAATAATGAAAATCAGAAAGGCAATCATACCAGCAGCAGGTTTGGGGACGAGGTTCCTGCCCGCTACAAAAGCACAGCCAAAGGAAATGCTTCCGATTGTGGATAAACCAGTCATTCAATATATCATCGAAGAAGCTGTGGCTTCGGGGATTGAAGACATATTGATTATCAGCGGCAGGGGAAAAAGGGCGATTGAGGATCATTTTGATAAAGCCTATGAATTAGAGGAGACTCTTGCGAAAAAAGAGAAATGGACTATTTTAAAAGACGTTCAGAAAATCTCTGAACTGGCCAATATCCATTATATTCGCCAAAAAGAACCTAATGGATTAGGAGATGCCATTTACTGTGCCAGGAGTTTCATCGGAAATGAACCTTTTGCGGTCATGCTTGGGGATGACATTGTTCAAAATGAATCGGACCCTTGCTTGAAACAGCTCATAACGGTTTATGAACAGTATCAACATTCAATAGTAGGAGTTCAGACTGTCTCTCCTGAAGAGGTGTCCAAGTATGGAATTGTAAGCCTGTCAGGCAGGCGTGAGGAGCGTGTTTTTACAGTAGAAGATTTAGTAGAAAAGCCATCTATCGAGGATGCTCCCTCCAATGTCGCGATAATGGGCCGTTACATTCTGCAGCCTGAAATTTTCTCAGTTTTAAAAGATCAGAAGCCCGGTTCAGGTGGGGAAGTTCAATTGACGGATGCCCTTAAAAGGCTCCTGATTCGTGAAAGGATTCTCGCATACCACTTTGAAGGTAAGCGGTATGATGTTGGCGATAAAATGGGGTTCATTCAAGCAACAATCGACTTTGCCCTAAAACGGCCTGAGCTAAAAGCGGAGCTCGAGGAGTACCTGAAATCCATCATTCAATCAAATTGAAGAGGAGGAGAGAGCAATTGAAAGTAACAATCACGGGCACAGGGTATGTCGGGCTGGTGACAGGTGTATGCTTGGCGGAAAAAGGCCATGAAGTTGTGTGCTTTGATATCGATCAGAAAAAAATTGACCAGCTTCGTGCAGGAGAGCCGCCGATATATGAACCGGGGTTGAAGGAGCTTCTTGTAGAAAATTTGAAACAATGCAGGCTCCATTTCACAACCGACAGCAAGGAGGCCTACAGTCAAAGAGAAATCATTATCCTTGCAGTGGGAACACCGGAAAAGGAAGATGGGTCACCTGATCTCTCTTACCTTAAAGAAGCAGTGGACACTATGGCACACCTGATTAACCAAAGCTGCACGGTCGTAACCAAAAGTACTGTCCCACCAGGAACAAATGAAAAAATCTCTTTTTGGATCCACTCACTGAAGAACCCTGCACTAAAAGTCGAGGTTGTTTCCTGTCCCGAGTTTCTAAGGGAAGGATCAGCCGTCCAGGACACATTTCATGGAGACAGAATCGTAATAGGAACATCTTCCCAAGCGGCGGGGGATCAAATCGAAGCAATGTATAAAAATTTTAACATTCCTATCATTCGAACGGACATCAGGAGTGCGGAAATGATCAAGTATGCCTCCAATGCTTTCCTGGCCTCCAAAATCAGTTTTATCAATGAAATTGCCAATATTTGCGAAAGGGTTGGAGCTGATGTTGAAGAAGTTGCGGCAGGTATGGGATTTGATAAAAGGATAGGCCCACAGTTCCTAAGGGCTGGTATCGGTTATGGAGGATCGTGTTTTCCGAAAGACACCAAAGCGCTGCATCATATGGCAGAAAAAGTGAATTACCAGTTTGAGATATTAGAATCTGTCATGAGAGTGAATGACAGGCAATCACAGGTGCTCTTGGATAAAGCCCGCCATCATATGGGCTCATTGAAAAATAAAAAAGTCGCGCTGCTGGGACTTGCTTTCAAGCCTGGCACGGACGATATCAGAGAATCACAAGCGATAAAACTGGCAAAAGCACTAATCCATGAAGGAGCCATAGTTCAAGCCTATGATCCCATTGCAATAAAGGCTGCAAAGACAGTTTTAGGTGATGCTATTGATTATAGAAGCAGCTTGGAAGAAACTCTAATGGGTTCAGAGGCAGCATTCATCGTAACGGAATGGAAGGAAATAACCAATTTTCCGCTTTCAAAGTATCCCCTATTAATGAAGGAACCTGTCCTATTTGACGGCAGGAACTGTCTGCCAATCGAAAGAATGAAACAAAATAACATCACATACCTGCCAATTGGACGCAAAGGTATCATCAGCCCCTATTAACCAGAAAAGAAGCAGACCAGTTGGATCCGCTTCTTTTCTTTCTTCAGTAAGTTCCCTCCTATTTATATCCGAATAAAGAGTGTAATAGGGCTTATACTCAATCACTAGAAAAACCAGAGAATAAGATATAGAACAAGGGGTCTTGTCTTAGCCGAGTGTGTCATGTTAAGTCACATTGAGGCTTCCCTTGGTTAATGAGGGAAGGAGGTATAAAGATGGCTGTATTATCAAGTGGTCCAATCGAAAATAACCCGGTAAATGGAGCAAGGCCGACTACTCAAGTTTTGGTCAAGCTAATCAATACGAGTGATGCTGATCCTGCTGCAGTTCTTATCCAAGGGTACTTTTTAGATGGCTCAAGAACACTCTATGTACTAGAAGAGGTCAGTGTCGGTGCAAATCAAGTTGTGACCCGAGCCTATTTCGCTAACCTCGATGGATATGAATATATATTTACGACCAGTGGACAGGGTGCTGAAGATACTCAGATATCCATATGGGGAAGGGATATACCAGGCGAGCTTACCACGTCACATCGTCTTGTCTCAGAGGAGCATTTAGGAGCAGAATAAAAATCTTATAAAAATGGACAACCTCACAATCAAGTGGAAGATTCAGAGAATAGTATATAGAGAGTATAGAATTTGCAGCTTGGTTCACTACACTTTTAGCTGTCAGATGTCTAATTTATAAGACTTTCGAGTCTGCGAATATATATTCAGGAACTTCTCCGGCAGGTCAATAAGTGAAAATTATAGATTTCCGCTGGAGATAGAAAAAATAACTTAATAGTTAAAGGAGGTAGTTTCAATGGCAGTATTATCTACTGGACCTATTGCGAATAACCCGGTAGGCGGGGTGCGGCCCAGTACACAAGTCACAGTCAAATTGGATAATCGGGATTCTGCGGAGTCTTCAACAGTATTAATCCAAGGATACGCTTTGAATGGTACAAGGACATTATACGTATTGGAAGAGATTTCACTTGCACCGAACGAAGTAGTTACGCGTAACTACTTTGCCAATGTTGACGGTTTTGAATTTGTATTTACCACTTCTGGTGATGCTGAAGAACACACACAAGTATCAGTTTGGGGGAAAACAGCTACAGGTGCTTTGGTACCTGCCCACCGTCTTGTCTCAGAGGAACTTTTGGGTGCTGATGAAGGTCCAGCAGGAGCAACGGGTCCAGCAGGAGCAACGGGTCCAGCAGGAGCAACGGGTCCACAAGGCGCGACAGGTCCAGCGGGAGCAACAGGTCCAGCAGGAGCAACCGGTCCACAAGGCGCGACAGGTCCAGCAGGAGCAACCGGTCCACAAGGTGCGACAGGTCCACAAGGCGCGACGGGTCCAGCAGGAGCAACCGGTCCACAAGGCGCGACAGGTCCAGCGGGAGCAACGGGTCCAGCAGGAGCAACCGGTCCACAAGGCGCGACAGGTCCAGCGGGAGCAACGGGTCCAGCAGGAGCAACCGGTCCACAAGGTGCGACAGGTCCAGCGGGAGCAACCGGTCCACAAGGTGCGACAGGTCCAGCGGGAGCAACCGGTCCACAAGGCGCGACAGGTCCAGCGGGAGCAACAGGTCCAGCAGGAGCAACCGGTCCACAAGGTGCGACAGGTCCACAAGGCGCGACGGGTCCACAAGGAGCAACGGGTCCAGCAGGAGCAACCGGTCCACAAGGCGCGACAGGTCCAGCGGGAGCAACGGGTCCAGCAGGAGCAACCGGTCCACAAGGTGCGACAGGTCCAGCGGGAGCAACGGGTCCAGCAGGAGCAACCGGTCCAGCAGGAGCAACGGGTCCAGCAGGAGCAACCGGTCCACAAGGCGCGACAGGTCCAGCGGGAGCAACAGGTCCAGCAGGAGCAACCGGTCCACAAGGCGCGACAGGTCCAGCGGGAGCAACAGGTCCAGCAGGAGCAACCGGTCCACAAGGTGCGACAGGTCCACAAGGAGCAACGGGTCCAGCAGGAGCAACCGGTCCACAAGGAGCAACGGGTCCAGCAGGTGCGACAGGTCCAGCAGGAGCAACCGGTCCACAAGGTGCGACGGGTCCAGCAGGTGCGACAGGTCCAGCGGGAGCAACGGGTCCAACAGGTCCAACAGGTCCAACAGGTCCAACCGGTCCAGCAGGTCCTTAATAAAAGATAGAGTTAGTGAAACGAAACAAAAAAGCCGCATGGGAAGACTGAGTGCTTCCCGTGGGCTTTTTTTCTTTGAAATCATCAAGTATATTTCACGATGAGTTTCCTTTGGGTGATTTCCTATTTTAACAATTTTTCTAAAAGCTCTTTGTTATGAAGGATTCTTTTATCTTCTGGTTTGTACTGGCCGGCCAGGTTGTTATGGTGGAAGGCCGCTTTGTAGTCTCCTTTTTTAAAATAGATGACACAGAGTTCCAGGTGTGGAATCCAATGCCAGCAGTCTTCTACATATAAAAGGTCTTGACGCTGGGGCTTATCTAGCTGTGTCGCTAATTTAAACCAAAACAGAGATTCGTCTGTTTTTCCTTCCTGCTTAAAACAATATCCGAGTTTGCAGCAGAATTCTGCTCTTGGAAGTTCCTTATGGAATGAGCGGAAGCAGGAGGCCTTGGCTTTGTCGAGCTGCCCCTGATTTTGATAAAGAGTGGCTAGTTCGTACAGTGCTCTTGTCTTGTATGTGTCATCATTTTCGTCCGTACATGATTCAAAAGCAGTGATGGCCCGGCTTATCTGATTTTTATCTCTTAATGCGGCTGCATATTCGAACTGGCTCTCTAAAGAAGGAATTACTCCACCTGATCGTTCTTTTTCATAGGAGGTGATGATGAAGTCGGGGTCATGAACAGGCGGCAGGTTGTCATGGATGATTTTCTCGTAAAGTTCTATATATTTATCAGCCATTTTATCTTGAGAAAAGTGTTCTTCAATATATTTGCGCAAAGCTTGCGGTGGCGGGAAATTTCTGTTGTTTATTTTTTCAACGATTTCTTCCAGCTTCCTGCAAATCAATTGGGGAAAGCCATGTAATACCTCGCTTACTGCGCCTTTATCATAGGCAAGCACAGGTGTGCCGCAGGCCAGGGCTTCTATCATAACAATACCGAATGGCTCTCTGTATATGATAGGAAACAGGAGGCAGCAGGCGCGCTTTAGTAAATCTTGTTTTTGTTTTCCGCCGACTTCGCCTATATAGCTGATATTTGGATTTCCATTAATGATCGGTTCTACTTCCTTTGTGAAGAACTCTCTATCATATACAGGTCCTGCGATGATCAGTTTCATGTTTAATAATCGGGCTATTTCTAAAGCATCCAAGATTCCTTTTTGTAACTTGAGTTCTCCCATGAATAAGAGATAGTCCTGTTTGGTTTCCGAGAATTCATATTGAGACAGATCAATTCCGGGGGAGATGCAAAAGCCTTTATTGCCGCCGGATTCCTGCAGGGCATTCTGGCTGATATAAACGGGATACTTTGGGAAGGCAGTAGTATTGATATTAATGTTACTGACCGTCGGGATGGGCAGCTTCAGTTTGTCAATGAGAGAAAAATGAGTATGATCATGGATGATGTCAATGTTATCGGGAAGATTCTCCTGTATGAAATTCTGGATTAATTCAGGGTTGGGACCGGTATGGCTGTAAGGGATGACGGTACCGGATGATACACTTCCTTTGGGTGCAAACACAAACACCTCATGCCCTCTGTTCACGAGTTCTTCTGACAGGGAATGGACCAGACGCTGAATGCCTCCATATTTTGGCGGCGGGACAGGGAGAGTATCGGTAGAAACCTGTACAATTCGCAAATTTATGCCCTCTCTTTCTCTATGGAATTTGGGTGGAGGTAAAGCCCTTGTTACAGAGTATGCTTTCTGTGTATTTAAGGGATAGTTGATTTAATTATTTTCTGATCTTCAGCCAAGCAGGATAAATATCTATTTTGCCGGCAGCAATACACTATTGAGATAAAGATACATATATTAAGAGTGGAAACTACTCGCTTGTACAAGAGGGTTATGAACTAAACGGCCCGGGGAACAAGTGGAAAAAAGGGGTGCTGAAGTGATAACAATTAGTTTATGTATGATTGTGAAGGACGAAGAAGAGACTCTGTGGAACTGTTTGAATTCTGCGAAGGATATAGCGGATGAAATCATCATTGTTGATACAGGTTCAACTGACCGGTCCAAAGAGATAGCAAGTGAATTCACGGATAAAATCTATGATTTTGAATGGGTTGGCAATTTTGAGCCTGCCCGCAATTTTTCTTTTAAACATGCCACGATGGATTATATTCTCTGGCTTGATGCAGACGATGTGATTATGGAAGAAGATCAGAAGAAATTTTTGGAGCTGAAGAAGAACCTGGATCCAGCGGTTGACTCCGTTTCTATGATTTATAATTACGGGTTTGATGAGTATGGAAATGTGACCCTCAGTTTTAGGAGAAACCGACTGGTTAAGCGGTCAAAGAACTTTCAGTGGGAAGGGGACTGTCATGTGTATCTGCAGGTGTCAGGGAACATCCTGGATACCGATATTTGTGTATCTCATAAGAGGGTTCACCATTCTACCGGCCGCAATCTGGCTATCTATGAAAAAAGATTGGAGAATGGAGATGAATTTACTCCGAGAGATTACTACTACTATGGAAATGAGTTAAGTGAAAATGGATTCTATGAAAAAGCGGTTAAAGCCTATGAAACCTTCCTGGGTATGGAGAATGGCTGGAGAGAAGACAAGATAGCGGCATGCAGCCGTTTGGCGGATTGCTACGGGAAGATAGGGAAGTTCGATAAGCAGAGGGACGCTCTTTATAAATCGTTTGAATATGACGTGCCGAGACCAGAGGTTTGCTGCAGGCTGGGTACGATACTTGTAAACGAGCAAAACTACCGAAGCGCAGTGTTCTGGTTTGAGCGCGCGATTGATTATGAGCCTGACCAAGGTAATTGGGGCTTTACTTATCAAGCTTATTCCACTTGGATTCCTCACCAAAACCTCTGCAAATGCCATTATTATTTACAGAATTTCGAGAAATCCTATGAACATAATGAGATTGCCAGAAAGTACCGTCCCGAAGACCCTGGAATCCTTCATAATAAAAAGTTACTCAAAGATAAGCTGCAACGATAAGGAAAAACGAGTTTCCTCCAGGCAAACACATGTGAATACATGTGTTTTTTTGTCTTGATTTTAATCCTGCATCACAATTAATCCTGCTTGATGTGAAATTCCTAAAAACACACCTTAACTCATCGGAAATCTTCTGGTAATCATAAAAGAAAAACAGTCGATAGGGGGGAGATAAGCCCGAGGGATTTTTCCGGCAGCAGCCTCTAAAATAGAGGGGAAAATTCCCCTTATTTCCTGAAACCCCGAGTCAATAAGAGCAAATAACGGGAAAAATTCCCCTTATTGGGCCCGGAACACCCGAAAATATGCGCTTTTACGTTGAATAAGGGGAAAAACTCCCCTTATTTCCTGAAACCCCGAGTTAATAGGAGTAATTAACGGGAGAAATTCCCCTTATTGGGCTCGGAACACCCAAAAATAAGCGCTTTTACTATGAATAAGGGGAAAAACTCCCCTTATTTTATCAAACCTCGAGTCAAATAAGAGTAAATAATGGTAAAAATTCCCCTTATTTGGCTCGGAACACCCGAAAATAAGCACTTCTACTTTAAATAAGGGGAAAATCTTCCCTTCTATTTTCCCAGGTAGTTACTATTATTTAGGTAAATTACATTTTTTGGAAAGTCTCTTGCCGTATGTCTCTTTTCTTAAAGATTGTTGCTTTTAAATTCTATTTTCCCTTCCTCCCTCTTAGGTAGGGGGGATTGTAGCGGAAGGCGTGCGACCTCCTGCGGGACTAGCGGGACAGGTGAGACCCCGCAGGCGCAGCCGAGGAGGCTCAACGCCCGCCCCGCGGAGTCGTGCGCCTGGAGCGGAACTCCTACCTTTCAACAGCCCCAATTATGGTGAGAAGAGCTTTGCAAATAGTAAAGAAGAACCTGGATATTTATGTTAAAATAAACAGATTAATATACAAAATTTTGAAGTTATGTACTTGAAGTAACGGCAGGTAAAAGGAAGATTAAGAAACATAAAGTGTTTGGTTTTCGTCAAAACATTTACAGGGGGGATTTTATTTGAAGGAATTAGAGAAGGTACTTTATTTAGAAGGATGGCTTCCGTTTTTATTGATTATTCTATTCTTTTCAATTGCAATTCCGTTTTTGGCGAAGTATTTAGATAATAAAGTTTACACAATATGTGGGGTTTTAGGTGCTGCAAGTATTTTCGGATTTCTTTACAGTTTCATAGAGCTTCGCGGAACTGACCAGGGGGCGGGAATTGCCTTTTACTCGGTTGCTTGTATTGCCGGGGTGTCCATTGGAGCAGCTGTAAGTCCATTCGTAAAGAAAAAGATTAATGAAACCAACTTCCATAAAAAGTGACAGAGAAAGCTGCAACGATGCACTACAGTTCTTTTAGAAAGAGTTAGCATTTTAGAATAGCGCTACAGAATATTGAACAGGACGTAACACTAAAAGGGGCGGAGAATGGGATTGGTTAATCATGAATGCTGTTGCAAGTCTTCCAATTATTGTTGGCATTCTTAGACGATTAGATATTTTAGAAAAAGATTCCTGAACATTGCGTTTCTGTGTTATTCAAGATTCAGGCCGTTTGTTCAATAAGAAATTAGAAAAGGAAGAGCATTTACTATGAAATATGATGGCGTATTATTAAAACAAAAATAGAATCGGAGGAATAGTTATCTGGATAATACTAGGGGTTATTGCAATAGTAGTAACTTTTATAAATCTTTCTATGTATATAGCAGGAAAGGATTATAAACTTGCTATGGCGCTGGGATTATCATTTACAGCATTAACACTTTGTGCACAATACAGTCTTGTGTCGGATTGGGCAGAAGTGGAAGATTGGGCAGCCTTAGCCGATGTAGTACCTGGTATGGAAAGGGCATTATGGTTTTTGACAATTGTCTCTATCCTACTAAACATTGCACCCATACTTTTAGAACGAAAAGGTAAGAAATAATGACTTACTATCCACATCATTTTAAAAAAATTGATAGTCAGTGCGATTAAATAGTCAGGGGGATTTGAGTTGAACGAGAAAAAACTAAGATTATCATTGACAGGTGCATTAGTTATTTTAAGTATCTGTAGCCTAATTTCTGCATCTATTATCTCAAGTGCTATAAGAGATTCATCAAGTAATGGCCCAAAGTCAGAAGAGGAATATAGATATGAGTTTATTTCAGCAAATGAACAAAACGTAATCATATTTGATAAGGAAACTGGTGATCATTGGAGGAAGTTTATCGAACCAAACGAAGGGCCGGCTGAATGGGAAAAGCAGCCTTCTCCAGTTGACAATCAGTAGGCCGTTGTCGATGTTGTACGAACATGATAAGCAGCTTTCCTTTGTTCAAGTACAGAACAGGTTACTAGAATAATCCGAAGCTTTCCTCATGCCGTGTCCGTCTATTCTGGAATTTGATGAAAGAGCTGCGTTACGTTTAAATTCTATGTTGGATATGAGTTTAGATGGGGTTTTAGAAGTTTTGTCGCTGAAAAAATCTGTTTAGATTAGTATTGCTAAGAGTCTCTGAGAAGGCACTTAAATTAAGTGCGATAATACAAAGGCACGAAGATTGATCTTCGTGCCTTTTGCTGTGTGCTTAAGCCTATAATGTTGCGTTTTTCTGTGCCTTACAAACCTGTTTTTTCACGCTGCATTTTTAGTTCGAATCAGTTTGACCGCTGCGGCAGCCAGTCTGCCAGAAACGGCGGGAGGCCTTTTCCTTTGACGGCAAGGGTTGTGTGCCCGCCTGATACGGGACGGTAGGTTTTATCATTGCTGGATACCACGTTGACGAAATCTTTACTTAAGCTTTCAGGCACCAGCCGGTCATGCTTTCCTGCAACGACGAGCAGGTTGGATTTGATGTTTGAAGGACAGGCTTTTTTTCCTCTGATTATCAGTGTGCCTTTCATGAATTTATTTTCTTTGACCAGGTCATTGCCTAATTGCTGCAGAGCCGCCTCTGGAAAACCGACATGGTCATTTGTCCATTTATTGAACCTCCGCCAGCCCGCTACGTATTCTTGATCATAAGCTTTATTCAATAGAGAAAGATAGTGGCTGAAATAGATAGGAGAACTGGCAGCACGAAGGCCGATTTTCATGAGTTTTGGCGGGATTGAGCCGTTGTTATTCAACAGGCTTTTCACATTGAGATCATTTTCGCGGATATATTCCACCCATTGATCGAACTTTGGAGCAGTGGTGAAATCAATCGGAGCGACACAGATGATCAGGTTCCGGATTGGTTCTTCTGCAAGAGAAGTATATATCGCGGCAAGGGTCCCGCCGACACAGTATCCGATAACTGTGATATCTTCAGCCCTTGAATGAGCCAGTGCTTTCCTTACAGCTCTCTGGATATAATCCAGTACGTAATCATCCATGGAAATATTGCTGTCCTCGTAACCCGGGGACCCGAATTCCAGCAAGTAGACATCATATCCATTTTCCACGAAGGATTCGATCATGCTTGCTCCTGGCGCCATATCCAGGACATACGCTTTATTGACCAAAGAATAAACAAGAAAGAGGGGCACTTTATACTTCTTTTTTGGTGAAGGATAATACCAGAGTGCGGCCTTGTTCTTTTTCCATACTGCAGTTCTCGGCGTCAGTCCTACTTCCGGCTCAGGATCGGTCCATATACTGAAAAAACCTTTCCAGCGCTCGATCTCCTTTTGAGGATCCAAGTCCTTATTACTCACTTTTTTTCATCCCCTGGAGCATTTCCAGCAGCTGGGCGAAGTGGGCTCCTTTGAGTTTCTCGGAAGAGGTAAGAGTACCAAGCTTTGACTCTAATGAACTTTTCGCAGCTTCGCTCAGTGCCTCCAGCTTTTTCTTTCTGGCCTCTTTCAGCAAATCCCAGACAGCCGGGTCCTCTGAATGGCTTTCCACAGGATTTGTCTCCGTTTTCTTTTCATCTTGCGGGGCGTTATCCAACTTTTTGAGGGTTTCTGTTAACTCGGCCACCTGATCGCTCAACACATCCACCTTTTCTTCTACTTGAACAATCAGCTGTGCAAGATTGGCTACATCTTTTTTAGTGGGAGTTTTCAAGTGAGGTGAAGCTGCTTCATGGAACTCCTGAAGAAGGTCCAACAGCCTTCCATGTGCTTTCTTAAAAACAGTTCCCGCAGCGGCAAATTCTTTTTGATTCATATACTTATGAATATATTCATTGAGCTGTGATTCCAACTGAAAACCGGCGTTTCGCAACGCTTCATATAAATCTGAAGGGATTTTTTCCTTTGTCATGCTGTCGCTTCCTTTCTGTAAAAATATCATTCGATTTATTATAAACAAGCACCCTCTTCCCTGTTCCAAAAATGGTGGTTCTGCCTGTGCCTCTTTGCAGCAGTCTATCTTTCCTGCCGGGACAGGCACCGCTACGGGGCGGCTGGTACTGGCATACACTATTAAATCTTGTAAAAAGGAGAGTCAGAGAATCATGACAGAAAGAGAAATCGAAGAAATTTTCAACTTGTATGGTCATGCCGATATGTATGAGAAGCTTAAAAACAAACTGCAATTAACAAGTCTGCTGGATAATGATGGCGTTGAATTGCTGGAGTCCTTTTTTTCCTCATATAATTTCGGCCACGGCGCCACAATGAGTTATGAAGAGTTCGAGTTTCACATTCGCGTTTTTAAGCTGCTGGAAGAACAAGGAGTGCTGCCTGAGGTTTTTTACTAAATTTCAGCCGATAAAAGTATGAGAACCGCCGATAACCAGAAATTTCGCCGGTGAAAAGTACGTCCCGCGGGTCAATCGCTGGACAGAGCATGCAGCGCAGAAAAGAGACAGTAGTTCCCTCATGGGGTTACTGTCTCTTTTATTGAGCTATTTTCTATAAGCTGTTACTTTTAGGAAGTCGTGCTCTTGGAGTGGAAAGCCAGTACAACCAGCTTTATGAAAGTTTCTTTTGAATAGATTGCTGCTTACGGGAAAATTCCGAGGGCAGTATTTTTTCATGCTTTCTTGCTAAATAGTTTTAGAAAAAGGCGAAATGAAATGGAAGTAACCATTGGTGAAAAAATAAGGGGAGATTTTCCCGCTAATTGCAGATTTGAGCTCATTTTGGTTGGTAATAAGGGTAGTTTTTCCCTTTATTTAAAGAAAGAGACCCTATTTTCCAGCCTTTTGAGGCGAATAAGGGGAATTTCTCCCTCTATTTCAGCTGATTTCGAAACTATTTATTAAATAAGGGGAAATTGTCCCTCTATTTAAGAGACTGTTTTCGCAATGTCGGAAAAATCCCAAGGGCTGGTTTGATACAGTTTTTTGAAAGGCTCTATTCTAATAATGCTTTCTAATGCTATTTTATCCTCCCTCCTTTAACGTAGAAGGATCTTCGCTGCCTGTGTGCGGGCTCGTGCGGGACTAGTGGGCATCTAGTTCCAGCACCCAGCCCCGCGGAGTCGCAGGACAGGAGCGGAAATCCTAGTATTGTGACCCAAAAAACATGTCACACTCGAAACCAGCTATTGAGGTAAAGGCTTGATTCTGCCGTTTCCATGTATTTCTTCGCAGCCAATGGATAGACTCCGGAGGTTGTACATTTTTCCGGTTACTCCATGGATTAGAAGGGGAGATTTTAGAAGGTGGGCAGGGAGTCCTTGAATCGGATAGGAAATATTTGTGCGAGCATGTGTGGCTCGGACGATTTTATCAACGGTTCTGGTTATTTCAAACAAAATCGTCATACCGGTCGTACGCGGCCTCCAATTCATCAAGCGCATCCAAGTGATTCCAGTCCTTATTTAATATAGTAGGAAAGTGTTTTTTAAAAATTGATTTGTCACTATCAAAAGGATTAAAGTGGATATGGTAGAATTCTTATATGAGGTTTTTTTATCAAGCGGGGAGGAAAAAGGGATGTCAGTTAATGAAGGTTTTATCGATGTAACCGGCGGCAAGGTTTGGTATCAAATACATAATGAAGAATCGGGAAATACTCCGGTCATAATTTTACATGGAGGTCCGGGGTCTTCGCATTATTCCATGCAGGGACTGCGCATTCTTGCGGAAAACCGCCCAGTCATTTTCTATGATCAGTTGGGCTGCGGTAAATCCGATCGTCCGACGGATAAATCTTTATGGAATATTGACCGATTTGTGGAGGAGCTTGGCCAGGTGAAAGACGGCCTGAAACTTGGTGAATTCCATATCCTTGGACATTCCTGGGGAACGACATTGGCGGCTGCTTACTATCTGGCAAAACCAGAAGGCGTAAAGAGCATCATTTTTTCAAGCCCGTGCTTGAGCGCTCCGCTGTGGGCTGAGGACCAGGAAGAGAATCGAAAGCTTCTTGCGGTTGAAGTGCAGGAAGCATTGAGGAGAAATGAAATTAACGGTACGACCGATTCTGAGGAGTATAAAAAAGCGACTGAGGTGTTCAATAAACACTTTGTCTGCAGACTGGATCCTATTCCAGAGTTTTTAAAAGAGGGCAGGAAATTCAGGGGACCGGAAGTGTATAACCATATGTGGGGTCCATCTGAATTCCATGTGACCGGCAACCTGAAAAGCTTTGACTGTACCGGTGAGTTGAAAGATTTCCAGGTGCCGACGTTATATACGTGCGGCCGTTATGATGAAGCAACTCCGAAATCCACGGAGTATTTCAGCTCGCTGACGCCGAACGGGAAGTTTCATGTGTTTGAACAGAGCGCGCATATGCCGTATGTGGAAGAGCCGGAGGAGTATGTCGAGGTGATTGGCGGGTTTTTGAGAAGTGTGGATTGATCTGCGCAGGATAAATTAGAAAAGGGAGACAGCCGTCTGGGCTGTCTCCCGCTTTCTTGATGGTCTTGAATTCTCTGGCTATGCCGGAGAGTCCAGAGAGCTTTTATGAAAAAACTCGCTTCATGATAGGGTAAAGATGGTTTCCCACCCACTCCATTCCATCAAAGAATGAAGTTTGGCATATGGTGGATCGGAACAGTCCTCCATTGAGTCACCGGTTATATTAAAAATAAGCGGAAATTTTCCGGTTAAGCTGTGGAATGGATTTCGATTTGGGGTTTATAAGCGGATTTTTTCCGCTTAAGCACAGTAAAAATGCTCGTATTTGCATCTTTATATGCAAATAAGGGGAATTATTCCGCTTATATTGGCTTTTTTTAGTGCTAGTTACTCATATAAGCGGAATTTCTTCCCTTATTTTTTAAAAAATTCGCAAGTACTATATCCGAAGACCGTTTGCAAGCAGAAAGAAACGGAAGGGATAAAAAAAGGGTAATAAACAGAAGAAAAGGGAGACAGCCGTCTGGGCTGTCTCCCTTTTTTAATATATTATTTCTTCGGCGGAGGCGTGTTGTGCATTTGCTTTGGTGCCGGTTCCAACTCCAGTGGGCCTCCGACAATCTTAGGATGATCGACATACTCGAATTGTTTGCCGTCAGGGCTTGCGCCGTTTGCCCAGCGGCCTTCGCTGCTCTCTTCTCCTTCAGAATAATTGAATAATTGATGAGAGAAACCATCAGCTTCCTTGTCTTCTTTGACAGTTGTCGGAACGATGAGTCCGCCTTCTTCTTCAGCTAATTGTTGAAGTGCCGCAATCCACTGGTTCTGATGCATCGTGTCACGGGCAATCAGGTAAGACAGCATTTCTTTGACACCCTTATCATCCGTCATTTCATAAAGACGGGCTGCCTGCAGACGTCCTTGAGATTCTGCGTTCAGATTGGCGCGGAAATCGGCCATCAAGTTTCCGCTTGCAACGATATAGTCCGCTGTCCAGCGGTTGCCGTTACTGTCGGAAGGCATTGCGCCAAGTCCGGAAACAATCGCGTGCTGAGGATTCATCCCCCCAAGTACTGCTGCAATGACAGGATCTTTTGCCGCTTTTTCCTGTTCATCGACAGGAGCACCGTCCAGCAGTCTGGCCACCATAGTTGCCAGCAATTCAACGTGTCCAATTTCTTCTGTTCCTGTATCCATGATTAAATCTTTATACTTCTCATGCTTGCCTCTAGTATTCCACCCTTGGAACAAGTACTGCATGAAAATGGTCATTTCACCGTACTGTCCTCCGATTAACTCCTGTAATTTTTTCGCGAATAAGGGGTCGGCTTTTTCTGGTTTTGCGTCAAATACAAGTTGTTTTTTGTGTAAAAATGCCACACTTATAACCGCCTTTCAAATTAATGGAATTATAGTTCACGTCAACTACTTTCCACCGAATGAACTAAGCTAAACCGATTTTACGAAATTCAGTAGTGGCTAGAAGGTGGAAAAATAAACCGGTATAAAGAGGCGGCTTAACGCATGACAGAAAGAAAAAGGGCCTGTCCCTTTACATGCTGTTAAGCTTTAACAGGGGGATGTGATCAAATTCTCTGCTGGAATTATGAGGAGATAGGGAATTGGTACTTTCGTATTGTATTCATCTGTTAAAAAAACGGGCTTTGTGAGATTGACAGCGGTTGATTGAGGAATGAGAAAAAGCTTGATCTCTTGTGGAAATCAAGCTTGGTTGTTAAGGAATTATAAAATCCATCCCTGTGTCTTTCCTGGATATTTCTAATCTTGTGGACAAGTTTGTACTCATTTGATGGGGCGGCGAATTACGAGTCCCCATCAATGAAGAAGAAACCGAACCGGTCGGAAACTTCTTTTATAATATCCAGGTGGGGCTAAATTTCTTGTGGCCTTTTCTCTTCTTAAGGTAGGGATTGCGAGGGGCGATGTGCTGAAATCAGCCTACTCCTGAACGCTATCACTCTGACAACTAAAAGACAAAGCTGCCGGCTTCATAAGTCATGGAGCGCTTTAATGCTTTAAATCGTTGTAGGGGACAGTCCCTCTTAGCGGTTTAACGCGTTAGTGCGCTGCCAGGGACAGTCCCTTTTAGTGGATTAACGTATTAAAGCTATTATTGGTAGCCTTGCGGATAGTAGGTTGTTTGATAAGGATAAGGGTAGGGATAGGGATAAGGATAGGGGTACGGTGCTGGAACGGGAACGGGATAAGGCCCCGGTGAAGCAGCTGCTCCTACTGCAAGGCCAGTAAGTGCCCCAGCTCCAAATCCAGGTTTATATCCCCAGCCTGGATTGTATCCTCCCCCGCCATGATGCCAGCTGGCATGACCGCTGCCATGTCCCCAGCTTGCGTGTCCGCCGCCCCCATGGACTGGTCTGTAATAAAATGATGAATTCATTTCTCATTCTCCTTTTGTAAGACGTCTACAATATCATATGCAAATGCATAGGCAGCTGTCCGGAGTTGATGAAAATCATTATCCTGGGATGGAAGATGTGGTGGAAAGCGTGGCAGGAGGGCAGCGCAACGTTATTTCTCCGAGAATGATATCTCCGATCCGGGGCAATCCTCTTCAAATCCTTATGTTTCATGGCCGGTTATGTTCGGGCAGGTGCCTGGAGAAGAAAAAAAGGACGAGTCTCCTGTTTTACACAGAAGATTCGTCCTGGAAATCATGATGCTTTTCGATTATCTACATTCCAAGCGGTTTGATTTGTTTTTAAAAGACGCGGCAGGCTTCCGGCCAATAAGGCGATGACAATTGAACAGAAGGCAATAGCGCCAAGCACCGTGGTGCCGTTTGCAATCAGCGAGTACATGACAGCGGATTGCCCTTCTGGCGCGTATTCGCCCCAGAAAATGAACCCGGCGACGAAATGCCAGAAGTAGCGGGCAAGGCTGCCAATGATGACCCCTGCGATAGCCCACATCAGCAATTTTTTTCGATCTCCATTCTTCAAACTTGCCTGAATCGGACGGTAAAGCAGGCCGGCAAATCCGACAAAAGTAAAAGCTACAAAGTATTCAATGAAGAATTGCAATGGAGTCAGGAAGTAGATATCCCCGAGTACCACTTGCAAAAGCCCCCACAGAAATCCGGAAATCAAACCGGCCCGGAGTCCCCATCTGAAGGCTACAATGAATACCGGCACCATCGCAAAAGAAATGGAAATGGCCGGTGAAAGCCTGATGGATGGCAGCAGATCCAATATCACCGCAAGTGCTGCAAATACCGCTGCTTCAATCATTGGAGTCAATCTCATTTTTGACATAAAAAAATCCCCCTTTATCCAAGTTGTGATAGTACAACCATAAGGGAGAACATGAAAGAACGACAGACAGGGTTTGTCCGTCAGATCCACATCCCTGCGCTAGAATTAACTAACAGGTTCAAAGGGTCAGAACAATCATTGTTCACTCTCAGCTTACCGCTCCCCTTGTGGTTAACGTACTATTCAATTTCTTTACCATTATATAGGGAAAGCGGAAAAAGATAAAGTATTTTTAAAGAATAATAGGCAGCGGTTTCATTTCTTTTAAAAAGAGGAATGTATAAGTAAGTACAAAATCAGGAAGGAGTGGTACTGGTTGCGGAAAGTCCAGGCTTATTTTGAAAATGAAACAGAAGCACAGAATGCCAGAGACAAGCTAAAATCGATCAATGTAGAAGATGGCATGCTTGAGAAAGTGCCGGATGGCAGGAGCATAAGTGACGTTGCAGGTGACCTTTTCAGTGGAGAAAAGCATGAAGAGCACGTCCTCAATTTTCATGTATCAGAGGAGAACCATCAAAAGGCTGGGGCTATCGTGAAGAAGCATAATGGTCGTGTTCGTTGAGAGAACGGATTAGTTTTGATGGCCTTAATAAAAGGTAAAGTTAAAATAGATATGTTTTCTGAAAGGAGAAATTATGATGAAAAGAGTTCAAGCTTATTTTAGAAATGAAAATGAAGCAGAAGATCTAAAGTCGAGCCTGCAAACATTGAGTGTAAGAGATGTAAGGGTCGAAGAGGTTCCGGAGAGCAATAGAAATCTATGGGATTTGATCAGCGATACGTTCAGCAGAAGCAATGCTTATGATGAGGATACTCATAACCCGCATGTGGTCGAATTTCAGGTGGAAGAGGGGCAATACGCCCAGGCGGAAGCGATTGTGAAAGAGAATAACGGTCATATTCAATAGCAGTAAGTACTAGCTGACTTTGTGGCAGCTGGTGTGATTGGATGGTCTTGAACACCACTGGCTATGTCAGAGGTTCTAATTAGCTTAAAGGATTTCCCGATCACTACCTCCTTCTATCTTAGTAGGAGGTATGCCTTTGAAGAACCTGAAAAATCTTTAATTCAGTAACCAGTAATATCTAAAAATAAGCGGAAATTTTCCGCTTAAGCAGTGGAATTGAATGCGATTTGGGGTAGATAAGCGGAATTTTTCCGCTTAAACTCAACAAAGTGAACCATTTTTGAATCTATTAAGAGAATAAGGGAAGTTTTTCCGCCTATTTCCACTGATTTTGGTACTATTTCTAAAATAAGCGGAATTTCTTCCCTTATTTTAAATAAATTTTACATATGCAACCTTTTAATACCGATATGGGATAAGGAAATTCTGGTATCGGGTTTTTGATATTGATACAGTGGGCAGAAATGAGAATCACTATAGGTACGGCCGAACAGTTACCTTTATTTCCAGAATTCAATCCGTTTATTGGGAATGTTACATTCAGCGGCCTTTTTAGGCAGAGGCTGGTATGAAGTGCTTTCAGCGGCAGAGAAATCCACCAATTCCCACTGCTGGAAGTGGTTTTCAGAGTGTTCACCATAGAAAGTGAGATTGTAAGATTTTCAATCATAGTATCCGCTTCACTTACGCATAATGCAGCTGATATTTTATGCATCAAATAAGATACCAACGAGAAGAATGATGATACCATTTACAAACGTTATTGCCCCAAAAGTAAAACCCACTGCAGCCCCTGCGATTCCAGCCCCTTCTGATACACCAATAGAATACCATGTTACAGCTATAACAATAGGTGTACATAGAAACATAATCACTAGTGCGGAGATAATAATGCGTTTTTTTTCATACTTTAAAATCAGAGCAACCGTGACATTCAGCAAAATAAGAAAGACAAGGATTGAAAAAAATGACATTCTCTCACTCCTTACGACTTGGTCAGTTTGCACTCCAAGACTAACAGTGTTTACCAATGGTGATTAACTGTTTTCCTTTTAACAGAACTTCATTATCCGAAAATTGATCTGGCTCACTTCTCCAACTAAAGCCTCTGTTAAATTACTTCGTTACTTTAAGTGCATGATTTCAGAATCTTATTATTATAACGTTTATTTTAACATAATTATCCAAAAATTACTTATTACAGTAAATTTAATTTGTAAATTACATCTGAATTCACAAGAAGAAAATCATGGTTTCTGCTTTTGAGAATATTGTGAAGTGCTTTGTGATTTTATTTCTTGATTGATAAAGCAACAAAAAACACATGCAATTTCTTAATAGAAATCGCATGTGTTTTTTTAAAAATCTTTGATCAGCTGTTGTGAATAGGATCTGAGTGATATCTTCTATTGTCATTGAAAATAGAGTTATCCAAGTATTTATGGAAAAACCATTCACCTGCTGCGATTACAATAGCGGAAATGAGTGAAGCCACAATCACATTATGATCAGGAAACATTGCGGTACCCAAAAACCATAGCAGGACGAAAGTGAGACCGGCATCTGCCATGGTAGCGACCGTGTTACGTTTTTTCTGTTCTCCGTTAAGTCTCTTGAAAACCATTAAATCACCCAGTACATAAGCACCCAATGTCAAGATGACACTGACAATGAGCATGTCAGATACGGGTACACCATAAATTCCGGTAAGAATAATTCCTAACACGACGGCGATCATAACAAACTTAATGACAATTGCTTTTAAGTGTTCCATCCTTATTCCTCCTTCATTGAATTTAGTACCTATATACCCCGGTTGATGACAGAAATTCCTATATATAGACCTAATATACATTTCCAAATTATAGCATCTTGCTTTAGTACGTTAAAGCAGCGCAAGGGACAGTCCCTCTTAGTGTGTTAACGCGTTACCAAGCGAAAAGGAACTGCCCTTTTCGTTCGGGGATGCGTTAAAGGGTATGTATATTAAATCAGTCCGGACAGAAAATAAAGGCAATTGTGTTAAGATGGAGGAAAGTCCGTTGAGTTCGATATAATGTCTAAAAAATAAAGGAAGATTTTATGAAAAATAATAAACCAACTAAGGCAGGCTGGAATTTGGATAACAGTTATACCCGGCTGCCGACAGCTTTTTATGAATTACAGAAGCCTGCACCCGTCTCCAATCCACAGATGATTGTTCTGAATGTTGAGGTTGCGGAAGAGTTAGGTTTGGATCTTGAAGCACTAAAAGATAGTGCAGCTCTGTTTGCCGGAAATGAACTCCCAGAAGGATCAGAGCCTTTAGCACAGGCCTATGCGGGTCATCAATTCGGCCACTTTAACATGCTGGGTGACGGAAGGGCCGTTTTGCTTGGGGAACAATTGAATCCTAGAGGGGAGCGGTTTGATATCCAGCTGAAGGGCGCAGGAAGAACTCCATATTCCCGCGGCGGTGACGGCCGGGCAGCACTTGGGCCAATGCTGAGAGAATATATCATGAGTGAAGCGATGGATGCCCTCGGGATTCCGACTACCCGCAGCTTAGCCGTTGTGACAACTGGGGAAGGAGTCATCAGGGAAACAGATTTGCCGGGTGCGGTCCTGACACGTGTTGCAGCGAGCCACATTCGAGTTGGGACCTTTCAATACGCGGCCAATTTTGCTGAACCAGAAGAACTGAAAGCTCTCGCTGACTATGCCATTGAACGGCATTATTCTGAGATAGAAGAAGATGAAAACCCCTACCTTTCTCTGTTGAAGGCTGTCATCAAGCGGCAGGCAAAACTGGTTTCTCAGTGGCAGATGGTCGGTTTTATCCATGGAGTCATGAATACGGATAATGTGACCATCAGCGGGGAGACGATCGATTATGGTCCGTGCGCTTTCATGGATGCATTTGATCCATCCACTGTTTTCAGTTCCATCGACAGGCAGGGGCGTTATGCGTATGGAAATCAGCCTCCGATCACCGGATGGAATCTTTCGCGCTTTGCTGAAACACTTCTTCCTTTGATACATGAAGATCAAGAGAAGTCTCTGGAGCTTGCTCAGGAAGCTGTTTCTGAATTTCCAGAGTTGTTCCACGCGGAATGGCTTGCGGGTATGAGAGCTAAGCTTGGTCTGTTCAATGAAGAAAAACAAGATAAGGAATTGATCGATATTCTTCTGAGCAAGATGCATGAATATGGAGCGGATTACACGAATACATTTGCGGCATTAACCTTCGATAAGCCTGAGGATACAGAGCTGTACGGCAAACCTGAATTCGACCGCTGGTATGCCATCTGGAAAGAAAGGCAGGAGAGGCAGGATGAGACTGCCCAACAAGCTCATGACCTGATGAAAAAGAGCAATCCTGCTGTGATTCCACGGAACTTCCGTGTCGAGGAAGCGTTGGAAGCTGCGGTGGAAGAAGGGGATTACAGTGTCATGGAACGTTTGCTGGATGCATTGCTGGAACCTTATGCACACTCATCCCAACAGGCGGAATATGCAAAGCTGCCAGAGAATCCCGAAGAGCCTTATCAGACGTTTTGCGGAACTTGATAATAAGTCGATAGCCTGCAGGATAAGGGTTTAGAGATGCAAATTTCAAAACAGCGCACTGTGAATTCACAGTGTTTTTTTTTGGATACATCAATAAACATTAATCCAAGTCCCAGGGGATGTATGCGAACTAACAGTGATGTAGTAAAATTCGGATCGTTAATTGAGTAACCGACCATTACATCTAAAATAAGGGGAAATCTTCCCGTTAAAATCTGAAATGTATTCGATAAGGGATATATAAGGGGAAATTTTCCCTTTAAGCTAAGAAAAATCACCCGTTTTCTCATTTTTTAAGTAAATAGCGGGAGTTTTCCCCTCTATTTAAGCTCTTTTTGGTCCCTTTTGATAAATAAGGGGAATTTCTTCCCTTATTTATTTTGAGAATTATAGTGTCTAATGATCAGGTCAACTTACGGATAATGAATGAAAAAAACTGGAGAGACAATTGAACCTCTACCCCTTTTTGGCTGATAATGGTTAGTTGTCTGGGTCTGAAGTTTACCGTTTTACCCCTCACAAGCAGATCCGCCAGGTTTTTATTTGAGAGAGAGGGGACGCTTTAGTGCTTTAACGCACGAAGAGGGACTGTCCCTTTTCGTGCGTTAAAGCATTAAATTTATAAATAAACACATTTTTTTTACAAGTGAAAAGCCTTTAATAGCAAGGCGCATGCTCTCTCATATGACACTTGTCATACCCTGCATATGACACCTACTACTTATGAGGAATTGGCTATCCCGGTATACTAAGGTTATCTCGAAACGAAGGAGATCCTACTAATGACAAACCTGAAAACTTTGAAAAAAGAAATAGCACCTTATGAAAAAGGAACAACAAAGGAAAGTGTTTGGCAGATCATCAATACTCTTGGACCGTTTTTCTTATTGTGGTTCCTGGCTTACCAAAGCTTATCTGTATCTTACTGGCTTGCACTGATTCCAATGGTATTTGCAGCAGGATTCCTGACTAGAAGTTTTATCATATTTCACGATTGCACGCATTATAACTTTTTTAAAAGCCGCCGTGTCAACCGAATAGTCGGCACCATTGTTGGCGTATTGACTTTATTTCCTTTTGATCAATGGGGACACGACCATAATGTTCACCATGCTACAAGCGGAAATTTAGATAAGCGGGGAACAGGCGATATGTGGACCCTTACTGTGAAAGAATACGCAGAAGCACCTCTTAGACTGCGTCTTGCTTATCGTTTTTACAGAAACCCATTCGTGATGTTCGTTCTTGGACCTATTTATGTGTTTCTACTGAAAAATAGATTCAACCGAAAGAATGCCCGAAAAAAAGAGCGTTACAACACATACCTTGTCAATGTGATCATTGTCGCGTTGATAACACTTTGTGGTATGACTCTCGGATGGCAGTCGTTCCTGCTCGTGCAGGGATCAATTTTCATGATTTCAGGGTCGATCGGAATTTGGTTGTTTTATGTTCAGCATACCTTTGAAGATTCTTATTTTGAAGAAAACAGTGAGTGGGAGTACGTTCTTGCAGCAGTAGAAGGAAGTTCGTTCTACAAGCTGCCAAAGGTTCTTCAATTTTTGACAGGCAATATCGGATTCCATCATGTTCACCATTTAAGCCCAAGGGTGCCAAATTACAGGCTTGAACAGGCTCATTACAACACGCCAGCACTTCAGCATGTGCCGACCATCACTCTTTCAACAAGCTTACAGTCTCTCCGTTTCCGTTTGTGGGACGAGGATAGCAAGACATTTGTAAGCTTTAGAAAAGGAGTCAGAAAGATTGCGGATAACCGCCGCCTTTCGCCTGAAGCAAAACCTGAACTCTAATAAAGCAGAATCCAGCATGACTCTCCTTCATATAATTAAGGAGAGTCTTTGTATAGCAGGACCATTGAGGAGAGGAAACACATGATTCGTATAGTGATTGCAGAGGATCAAGAATTCTTACTGGGAATTATCGGGTCCCTGCTCAGCCTTGAAGAGGATATGGAAGTGGTCGGGCAGTCAAGCGATGGGGAAGAGGTGCTGACTCTTGTGAAGGAACTTCAGCCGGATATCTGTATGATGGACCTGGATACTCATTCAGAGAGTGATATTGCCGAAAAATTACATGAGCTGGGATGTAAACTTATGATTCTGACGACGTTTGCCAAACCGGGGTATTGTGAGCAGCTAGTTAAAATGGATATAAGAGGGTACCTTCCTAAGGACAGTTCCAGCGAGGAGTTGGTTTCTTCCATACGAAAGATTATGGAAGGCGGGCGGGCCTATTCTCATGAATTGTTGGAAAACGATGACACCAGGATGAGCGATTCAGCTGGGCAGGTCGGGGTGGTAAGTGATGAACCGATTGTTTTGGCTCAATCTGGTCAGCAGAACAACAAAACGCTCGAAACAGTACGTGGTTATCTGACCACATTCAAAGATAAAATGAAGTTGCCGGCTGGTTAGAGGTTAGCCGGGGGATGTAAGGAGGATGGATTGAAATAATCCATCCTCCTTTTTGTTACGCTAAACAGGCTTTAATACGTTAAAGCACTAAGAGGGACTGTCCCTGGCAGCGCTTTAACGCGTCAACCCGCGAAAAGGGATCTTTATCTACTGGGGATTGTTTCTATTGGGGCTAAACGGGGCGCTTGCGCTTTTTGAAATAAGGGTAAAAATTCCCCTTAATTACTAAATAGCGAGCCAAATAGCTTAAAATAGAGGGAGAATTTCCCCTTATTTGACAGAAAATAGGGGCTTTCTCTTAAATAAGGGGAACATTTCCCCTTATACATCAGCAAGTTGAGCTAGAATCTGCCCTTAACGGGAAAATCTCCCCTTATTTTCCCACCACTCGTTATTTTGGTTTGAGGGAAGCCGAATGAAGGGGGGCTTATATTGTTAGCTTTTCGCTTAGAAACGGCTTGGGGAATCCTTAGATTAGGGAGGCTTTCTACTAGAACAAAAAGAGGGTGAGTCCCTCAACATGGAATTGCAAGGTCAGCTATCATCGGTTAGGGGCTCAGGTGTGACATGTTTCCCTCAATACAGCTCCAGTGTCCAACCCCTCGGTATCAAATACCCGCCGGAGAAGAACAAGAAAAACCGCCTTTTCTCCTCCGGGAACATTTGCCTGCCGGGGTTAAAAGTGGTGCTTGCGCTTTTTTTAGGGGTGTACATAAAAGTGCTGAACATTGCCGGTTCATTTTCGATGCGAGATATTCTTTCCCGCCTTTACATAAGAGGTGTTCTGAAATATGTCGTGGACATATACAACTTCTTGAAATAATGCCGATATTATAGAGGTAAGTTAAACTCACTATAATGAAAAGCAGGTATGAAAATATGTTCTCCTTGCCGGATTCTGAAACGATATATTTACTTCATGGAGAATATTCTCTATTGGTTGTCATTCTTTCCATTGTCATAGCGTGCTGTGCTTCTTTTACGGCGCTGTCCATGAATCAAAGGGTGCAGCAGACAAGCTTTTTTCCACGTGCCTTTTGGCTGGTTCTGGCCTCGATTGCCATGGGGCTTGGCATTTGGTCCATGCATTTCATCGGGATGAGTGCGTTCAGTCTGCCGGTCTCAATGGAATTTGATATCATTATGACAATCTTGTCGGTGCTGCCTGCTGTGTTTGCTTCTTATTTGGCTTTTTATTTTGCCAATAGAAGGAACACAAGTCATTGGTCTTATCTTGCTGCCGGTGTCATTATGGGCGTTGGAATCGCCTCTATGCACTACGTGGGTATGGCAGCGATGAAAATGGAAGCGGAGTATGTATATAGGCCGTTGATATTTTTAGCATCGATTGGGATCGCTGTTGTGGTCTCATATGTAGCTCTCTATATTTTTTCAACTCTGCAGAAGTATATGGCGAAGCTTTTAATTAAAGTAACTACTTCCATCCTGATGGGGCTTGCAATAACGAGTATGCACTATACTGGCATGGCCGCGGTGGTGTTTTATTCAACAGAGCCTGTTACGGCTAATTCCCATCATATGCATATGGACATTTCCATGCTGATCCTTTCTGTCACGATTGGCATAGCTTTCCTGATGATTCTGACGGGGCTGGCCAGCTTGCTTGACCGCTATGTGGACTATAGACTGAACTATTTTGATTCCTTGACTCTGTTTCCAAACCAGCGGCAATTTGAGAAAGATCTGGCTTCTTATGGGCCCGTTGCCGGATTGGCCATCCTTCATATTCATAATCTTGAGAGGTGGACGAACGGTAAGGGATATGTTTTTGGAGATAAAATCATTGAAGCGATAAAAGACCAGATTCTCTATATTTTGCCTGGAGATTCAAAAGTGTATCGAATTGAAGGAAATCGGTTTGCCATTATTCCTCCACAGCAGTATGGATATGAACAGATGAAAGAAATACTGATGCAGTTGCCAGCTGTCTTGAAACAGCCGGTGATGGTGGATAATCATCATGTCATGGTTGAAACGGTCTGTGCGGTTTCTTATTCTGAAAAAAATAAAAAGGTCAAAGAGCTGTTCTCAAATAACATGGCTGTCCTCCAGCATCCTTCCATTCGATATAAACATGAATTGATAGAATATGATGCTGATATTCATACCTACAGCTTTGAAAGCCAGCTTGTCCAAGATATTGATCGGGCAATCCTTGAGGAGGAACTATTCCTGGTTTATCAACCTAAAGTTTGTTCGAGAAACTGGGGTGTGGCGGGGATGGAGGCTTTGCTTCGTTGGAATCATCCACAGTTTGGAATGATTTCTCCGGGTGTATTCATACCGATCTTAGAGGCAGAGGGAAAAATTTTTGAAGTAACAGACTGGGTGATTGAGAAGGTTTGTAAGCAGCTTTCTCGCTGGATTGAAGAAGGCACATCTCAACAGGTATCTATAAATATTCCGGGTCCCTATGTGACCTCTTCCAGGCTGCTATCAGTTCTGGAGAGCAATATTTCCAGGTATGGAATTGAAAGCAGCTTTCTGGAATTGGAAGTAACCGAAACCAGCGTGATCCATGATATCGAGAATGCGATAAGGGCGGTTATTAAGTTCAGGGAAATGGGACTTTCCGTCGCGCTGGATGACTTCGGAACCGGTCTTTCCTCTTTGTCTTACCTTAGACAGATTCCGATTACCACCATCAAGATTGATAAATCATTTGTTGATGGTGTGCCGTCGTCCAAAAAAGATTCTTCGGTCTTAAAGGCTATTATTACATTGTGTTATTCACTGAATTTGAAAGTGGTCATTGAAGGAATTGAAACGAAGGACCAGGTGGATTACATTACTTCCATTGCCGAAAATCCCCATATCCAAGGATATTACTTTTCGAAGCCAAGAACGGCAGAAGAGATTATGGCTTGGATGAGGGGAAGGGAATCGGCTGCGGTCGCACGCAAATGAATAAAATTTTTTAAAGTTTAACGCGCTGGGGAGAATTCTCGGCGCGTTAATGCGTTTAACCACTAAGAGGGACTGTCACTTTCAACGTGTAACCGCATGAAAGCAGCATGCCTCATCAGGACCTCTTATGGTAAGATAATGAGTGAAATGACGGAATTTTCTTAATTAAAGGGGTATTCTATGAAGAGCTTGTTAGGGCATGTATCAATAGATATGATCGAGACGATTTTGGAGAATGCTTTTGAATGGCTTGTCGTGGTGGATGACATTGGCAGAATCCTGTTCATCAATCAGAATTACTGCGAGTTTCTTGAAGTCGACCGTGGTCAGGCTGTCGGTAAGCATGTGACAGAAGTTATTGAGAATACAAGAATGCATATTGTGGCTAGGACAGGGAAAGAGGAAATCGCTGATCTCCAATACATAAGAGGAAATTACATGATTGCGAACCGAATTCCAATAGAGGTCAATGACAAGGTCGTGGGCGCATTCGGGTCTGTTTTTTTTCGTGATACGAGTGAATGGAAACAGATGAGTTCTCATGTGAAAAATCTGCTCTCAAAGATGCAAAGCTACATTCAAGATATCAATAATGGAGCAAAATATACGTTGACAGATATCATCGGGGGCAGCCGGAGCCTGTTGGATCTGAGACAAAAAGTGCAAACCATTGCACCCAGTGATATATCCGTTCTGATAAGAGGAGAAAGCGGGACAGGGAAAGAATTGTTTGCGCACAGCATTCACCAGTTAAGTGAAAGAAGTCAGCAGCCTTTTATCAAAGTGAACTGTGCCGCTATTCCCGAACATCTCCTGGAATCAGAACTATTCGGGTATGAAGAAGGTGCCTTCACAGGTGCTCGAAAAGGCGGGAAAAAAGGAAAGTTCCAGCTTGCCGACAAAGGAACATTATTTCTTGATGAAATAGGAGATATGCCTTTGAATATGCAAGCGAAAATTTTGCGTGTACTGCAGGAAGGCGAGGTAGAACCAGTCGGAGCGACGGAAACGGAACAGGTAGATGTCCGAATTATTGCGGCAACAAACCGTCCGCTTGAAAAAATGATAGAGGAAAAGCGGTTCAGGGAGGACCTATATTACCGAATAAACGTCATTCCGTTTACAGTGCCTCCTTTAAGAGAGCGAGTGGAGGACATTCCTGCTCTGGCAAAGAAATTCATGAACAAATCTGCAAGAAAATCGGGTAAGCGCTTAAATGGACTGCAGCCGGAAGTACTGCAGATTTTCAACCGGTACAGCTGGCCGGGGAATATCCGGGAGCTGGAAAACGTGATAGAGGCATCCACTTATTTCTCTTCGGGCGAAACAATTACAGAGGAATCCCTTCCTGCTTATATCAAAGGAGTAGATCCATATAAATTTGACGAAAAATCTTTAAAGGAAATTTTAGAGGAAACAGAGAAAAAGGTGATTGTGCAAACACTGAAAATGAACAGCGATAGACGCTCAGCAGCAAATGCACTGGGAATTAGTAAGTCCAGCTTATATGAAAAAATTAATAAGTTCGGGATTCAATAAGGTGTCCGGATTTCTGGAAAGGTGTCCAGTTTTTCGGACATCTTTATTTTGTTTTTAAAATGTGAACATTTTGAAAACTTTTTCGAATCGCTTATATAATAAATTCCGAAATTCTGGACAGCAGGACAAGCTTGGACGAGAGTTTATAGGGAGTGAAGAGTTGGCATGCTTCTTGCATTGTAGTGGGTGAGTATTATTTTTACCAGAAGGGAGTTGTGAGAATTGAAATCAGTAGACAGCCCTTCCAATCGATGCGGTTGAGACTATTGAAGACGGGATGAGCTTGATGGTCGGCGGCTTTGGACTTGTCGGCATCCCGGAGAGATTGCTTACTGCATTGGTTGAAAAGGATGTAAAAGAGTCTACCTTGATTTCAAAATAACTGCGGAGGGAATGATTGGGGACTTGGTTTACTGCTTCAAAAAAGACAAATCAAAAAGATAATCGGTTCTTATGTATAGGTGAGAACAAAGAATTTGAAAGAGAGGCGTCATCAGGAGAACTGGAAGTCGAATTAGTGCCGTCGGGGCAGGCATACCCGCATTATTCACTTCAGCAGGTGTAGGAACTGTAGTGGAAGAAGGAAAAGAGACGGGGACTTTCAACGGCAAGGAATATGTTCTTGAGGAAGCATTAAGAGCTGACTCAGCCTTGTCAGGGCGGCAAAGGGAAGTGAAAAGGTGGTTTATACAGCATCAAATCCTCCAAACGGAGAACCAGATGCAGGAAAAAGAGTGTTTCAACAACATCAAATCTTCCATGCGAAGAACGAGATGCAGTAAAAAGGTGGTTTATACAGCATCAAATCCTCTAAACAGAGAACCAGATGTAGGAAAAAGAGTGTTTCAACAGCATCAAATCTTCCAAACGAAGGATCAGATGCAGTAAAAAGGTGATTTATACAGCATCAAATCCTCTAAACAGAGAACCAGATGCAGTAAAAAGGGTGTTTCAACAACATCAAATCTTCCAAACAGAGAACGAGATGCAGTAAAAAGGTGGTTTATACAGCATCAAATCCTCTAAACAGAGAGCCAGATGCAGTAAAAAGGGTGTTTCAACAACATCAAATCTTCCATGCGAAGAACGACATGCAGTAAAAAGGGTGTTTCAACAACATCAAATCTTCCAAACAGAGAACCAGATGCAGTAAAAAGGGTGTTTCAACAACATCAATTCTTCCAAACGGAGAACCAGTTGCAGTAAAAAGGTGATTTATATAGCTTGGCCGGCAATCTGGTCTACAACAAAACAGCAAGGAATTTCAATCCGAAAAAACCTATGATTCAGGGGGAAATCCGGCACTTGGGATTTTTCCGAAAGCAACAATTTATGCGAAAACAGCCTTTAAAAGAAATGTTTTGGAAGCGTATACAAAACCAAAGGGGGAAGGATCATGTTAAGCATGATTGGTTTAATCGGGGGACTTGTATTATTAATTGTTTTAACCATGAGAGGTATGAATATCTTGATTGTGGGGCCGATCTCGGCTTTGTTCGTGGCTGTACTCAGCGGACTGCCTCTGTTTCCGCAGCTTGTTGGAGAAGGGGAAGCCAACCTGGTCGGCAACTATATGTCAGGCTTCACTGGGTTTATTGCCTCCTGGTATTTGATGTTCCTGCTTGGAGCTGTTTTCGGAAAGGTGATGGAAGACAGCGGGGCAGCGGACAGTGTATCGCGTTTTGTCGTAGATAAGATGGGAATGAAATTTGCTGTTTTTGCGATTGTGTTGGCTTGTGCCGTCTTAACCTATGGAGGAGTCAGCTTATTCGTTGTGGCATTTTCGGTTTATCCTATGGCTGTCAGTCTTTTCAAGCAAGCTGATCTTCCGCGGCGGTTCATACCCGCTGCGCTGGCATTTGGTTCGGTCACTTTTACAATGACCTCTGCGGGTTCCCCAGAAATCCAGAACTGGATTCCGATTGATTATCTTGGAACCAGCCCATATGCAGGCTGGGAAGTCAGTGCGATTGTGGCTGTGTTTATGGCGGTATTCGGCTATTGGTGGCTGAGACGCATGATTAATAAAGCTGTTTCAAAGGGTGAAAAGTTCGAGGCTCGAAAAGAAGACCCTGTCATTGATGAGAAAAGGGTTTTGCCTCATCCTCTGATGGGTCTCGTTCCATTGCTTGTCGTACTGGCAGTTGCTTTCATTTTCCATGATTCTTTAAAACAATCAGCACTGATCATTGCACTTCTTGGCGGGGTCATTTCTGCTTATCTATTAAATCGTAAATATTTCAAAGGGTTCTGGGGCGCTGTTTCGGAAGGTACGGTCGGTGCACTGATTGCTATTGGTAACACGGCTGCTGTAGTTGGATTTGGCGGTGTGGCGAAAGTTGTGCCTGCTTTTGATACAGCGGTGAATGTGATGACGAGCATTCCGGGATCTCCGTTAATAGGGGGAGCCATCGCAGTCAGTGTCATCGCCGGTATGACAGGGTCTGCTTCTGGAGGCCAGGCGATTGCGCTTCCGATTCTTGCTCCTCATTATATGGATATGGGTGTCAATCCGGAAGCCCTTCACCGAACGGTGGCGATCTCATCCGGAGCGCTGGATTCCCTTCCGCATAATGGTTACGTGGTCACCACCATCCGCTCTATCTGTAATGAAACACATGCGGCAGCCTATGGTGCGGTTGGGGCTTTAACGGTGATTGTACCGCTTATCGGGCTGGCCATTGCGATTCTATTATTCTCATTGGGTGTTGGAATTTAATTTTTAAAAAAGAGCGGGCTTGCGTTTGTGGAAATTTCTCAAGCGAAAACCGGCTCTCAAAGGAGTTGATCTGTTTTGGTGAACAATAAAGTAGTGTTGATAACGGGGGCTGCTCAAGGAATCGGTTATGAGATAGCGAAGGACTTCGCGGAGCAGGGAGCCAAGGTGGTACTGACTGATCTGCAGGAAGAAAGAGTGAAGGCATCTGCTGAAGAATTGACGAATGCAGGATACGAATCCATTGGAGTAAAATGTGATGTGACGTCAGAGAGTGATATCATTCAGGCCATTGAAACCGCGGTCAGCAAGTTCGGAAGGCTGGATGTTTTAATTAATAATGCAGGTCTGCAGTATGTTTCCGCTATTGAAGAGTTTCCTACTGAGAAATTTGAATTGTTGATAAAGATCATGTTAACAGCACCTTTTGTCGCCATCAAGCATGCATTGCCGGTTATGAAGAAGCAGGGGTTCGGGCGCATCATTAATATGTCTTCCATTAATGGTCTGATCGGCTTTGCGGGCAAAGCAGCCTATAACTCGGCAAAGCATGGAGTTATCGGCTTGACGAAGGTAGCGGCTTTGGAAGCAGCAGAGTATGGAGTGACGGTGAACGCGGTTTGTCCGGGATATGTGGATACTCCGCTGGTACGAGGTCAGCTTGGCGATTTGGCGAGAACACGGGGCGTAGAACTTGAGAAGGTGCTCGAAGATGTCATCTATCCACTCGTACCGCAGAAGCGCCTGCTGACTGTGAAGGAAATCTCCGAATATACCATTTTCCTATGCGGCGAGGGGGCGCGGGGAGTCACCGGGCAGGCCGTCGTGCTGGATGGCGGGTATACCGTTCAATAGAGTGTGAAGCAGGATGCTTTACTAGATTAACGCACTGAAAGGGACAGTCCCTTTCAGTGCGTTAATGCGTTAGTGTGTGAAGAGGGACTGTCCCTGGTCGTGCTTTAAAGGGATAAAGCACTTTATTGGAATTTGTAAGAATTCGTCGAATATTGACAACGTTTACATTATCTATTATTCTTATATTATAAAAAGTTAATAGTCGTGATGGAGATGAAGAGATCACTTGAAATGCCCGGGTTTTACCCAGGCGGTTTCTTGTGATCTTTTTTATGTCCTGTGAAAAGAAAGGAGGGCTGTCCCCCCTAATCGTTAACTTTTGAATTCTTCTAACTGGAATAGTATTACATTTAATTATTCCCGCTAAAGAGGCATAAACAGGACAAAGTTATATTAAATATTTAGTAACACGAAAATTTTCCCTTAAAACTATAAGATGGAGGGTGAAAAGATGAAAAAGAAACTCAGTGCCAAAAAGTTTCTCGTCATCTCGTTGATTCTTGTGCTGGTCAGTATGATTGGAGCTTCTTTTGTACAGACATCCGGCGGCAAAGTGACAGTTAAAGACTTACGATGGGAAACGCCTTCAGGCCACTTGATGAGTGCCTTATTATTTGTTCCAGACAGCGCATCAGTTGATAACCCGGCTCCCGGAATTGTAACGAGCCATGGCTGGTACAACAACCGTGAAATGCAGGATTTAAATTTTGTTGAGTACTCAAGACGTGGATATGTAGTCATGTCCATTGATATGTACGGACATGGAAACTCGGATGCAATTCCTGCGACTGATTGGCAGAATCGCGGAACAGGGATGTATGATGCGGTCGAGCTGATGGCTGACCTTCCCTACGTGGATGTGTCCAATATTGGTGTAACGGGACACTCCAATGGAGCACGCGCCGCTAACTGGTCGATTCTTGAAGATAACAAAAAACCTGCAGATGAACAGCTGATTTCATCTGTACTGCTGGTTGCGAACGATGCGATGTATTCGAGTGACCCGGGTGAACCGCTGTATTGGTCCATGAGAAATGACACACAGGAATACACCAATCAGTATGGTTCGCGGGATGTCGGAATCATTGCAGCTCAATATGACGAATTTTTCTTCCGAAGCTTGAGTGAAGATGGAACCGTGACACCACCAAGAGATTACATTGATACAGAATATGCCCAGTCATTTCTGAACTTCGGAGTTGAACCTGAGGGTGATCAGCGCGACAGCTATCAAATGTATAAACAAGAAGTAGAGGGAGAAGAAGCGCTCAGGGTCATCTATAACCCTGATCAAATTCATCCTTGGAACCACTTTTCAGCATCTGTAGTGGAAAGCAGCCTGGATTATTTTGAAAAAACAGTAGGCGCACCTGATCCTATTGCTCCCTCAAGTCAAATCTGGCAGTATAAAGTATTCTTTAACTTCCTTGGATTAATCGGCTTTTTCATGTTCATCGTAAGCTTTACGAAAGTGATGCTGCAAACGAAGACCTTCTCTTCCTTAAGGGCAACCAAAGAAGCGACACCAGCAGCAGCACCGGCTGGAATCGGCAAAGCCTGGTTCTGGGGAGGCCTGATAGTCAGTGCGATTATTTCCGGATGGTCTTTCCTTGGTGTATATAATTGGAGCATGGAAAACCGCCCGGCATTCCTTCCACAGGCCCCGGTATTTTATATCGGCGTTTGGTCTGTCGTTATGGGTGTCGTAACGTTAATAATCTTGTTCCTATCTTATAAATTATTCTCCAAGAAACAGGGGATGGATTTAAGAGAAACGGGTGTTTTCATCGGGTGGAAATCTCTCGGAAAAACCGTTGTCCTTTCTCTGATTGTTACTGTAGCAGCTTTCGGGCTGGTATTTGTAGCAGATTATTTCTTTAAAACCGATTTCAGGATTTGGGTCATCGCAATCAAGGCCTTCACACCTGATAAAATTATCCTGGCACTGAAATACCTGCCATTCTTCCTGATTTTCTATGTGGCAAACTCAATTGCCATCAACTGTTTCAACTATGTATCAGGAGGCAGGAAAGAGTGGGTCAATACGGCTCTGATGGCTGTTTTCAACGGTTTAAGTGCTGCCGTGCTGATTGTAATTCAGTATACTCACTTCTTCATTGAAGGAGATGTTTACTTCTCATCACTATCGCCGATTATCGGCATCTGGCTGTTCCCAATCGTGATCATCATCCCATTGGCAGCCATTATTACACGCAAAATATACAGAGTCACCAAGAACCCTTATCTTGGCGGAATCATATACGCGATTATTGTGTCTGTCATGATGGTCAGTAACACATTGACACAGCTTTAATACTGGTTGAAAAGACATCCCGCTTTACAAAAGCGGGGTGTCTCTTTTTTTCTTTAGTGCTTTAAAGCGCGAAGAGGGACAGTCCCTTTTAGAACGGTGACGCGGTAAAGCACATATGCGGACAATGGGCCGCTATTTTGCGAACCCCCTTTACTAAAGTGGAAAGAAGAGAAAGAATAATTCATAATAAGATAGAAGAAGCGGGGTTTGCCCTGGTTAGTGGGTCAACCCCTTCCTGTAGATATAATAAGGAACAGGAGGAATGGATTTATGAAAAATGGAATTATCTCGCTCGGAGAAGCACTAATTGATTTTATCCCATTGGATAAAGAGAATATCTCATATCAGAAAAGTCCCGGCGGTGCCCCTGCAAATGTTTCCGTAGGATTGGCACGATTGGGTGTCAGATCTTCTTTTTTAGGAAAAGTGGGCAAGGATGTGCTGGGGAATTTTTTAAAAAAGACTCTGTCAGAATACGGTGTGAGGACGGACCAGATGCATTTGACTTCAGATACAAGGACTGGCGTGGTGTTTGTCACCAATGCCGAGGATGGCGAAAGAAGCTTCGACTTTTATATCGACCCAAGTGCGGATCGATTTCTTGAGGCTGATGAAATTGATGAAGAGGACTTTAACTCTCATAGAATCCTCCACTTTGGTTCGATTTCGATGATAGGCAGCCCGGCTAAAGAAGCAACACATCATGCAGTACAGCTGGCTAAAGATAATGGAATGATGGTTTCTTATGATCCCAATTTAAGACTTGGTTTATGGGATACAGAAGAAAATGCAAGGACAACCATCGAAAGCATGCTTGATCAGGCGGACTTCCTGAAAATATCCGAAGAGGAATTGGCGTTTATTACTGGTGAAAGTGATTTTGAGGCCGGCCTAGAAAAAATAAAGTCATACAATATCCCTTTAATGATTGTTACGATGGGCGCGGAAGGGTGTCACGTCTTTGCAAAAGATGGCCGCAGACATGTCCCGGCCATGAAGGTGCAGGCGGTGGATACTACCGGTGCGGGCGATGCCTTTGTATCCGGTATGCTCTATCAGCTTCATGAACATGAGGGGGGCATTGAAACGCTGACCATCGAGAAAGCAGCAGCAATGGCTTCGTTCGCCGCGGTTTCCGGTGCGCTTGCCGCTTCGACTAAAGGAGCGATGACTGCTCTGCCGACACTTGATGAAGTGAGGAGGCATCTCGCTTATTCAGGGGAAGGTCAATAACCAGGTACCGGGCTTTAGGGTGCAAAGTGTGGAAATAAGTAGAAAATAACTGTTATTCGAGCTTCACAAAATACAAGCTGCACTTATCGTAAATAGAATTTAGCTTAACTTTACTTTAGCACACTAACGCGTCGCAAGGGACAGTCCCTTGCGGCGCGTTAATGCGTTAAAGCGCTAAGAGGGACTGTCCCTCTTAGCGCTTTAAAGTGTGAAAGTATTCTATGAATACTCCTTTAAAATCCGGGTAGTAGTTATATAGACCATATTTCAAAGGAGTGAGAGAAATGAAGCCCTATTTAAGATTTGGAGCAATGGTGCTGACTTCGACCATTGTCATGTTCCTATTCAAATATTTAAGCACTTATGAAATTGATCACGTCTTTTTCAGTGAAACAAGGGCCTACATGGCATTATTAATGGGAGCGACAATGGCGGTCATCATGCTGGCTTTCATGACTCATATGCTAAAGAATAAGAAAGCAAACATCGGGATAGTGGCAGGAAGCACCGTCATTTTCATCGTCTCGCTTTCCTTATTGCGAAGTCAGGCGACTGTCGACGACCAGGATTACATGGAAGCGATGATCCCGCACCATTCCATCGCCATTTTAACCAGTGAACGCGCGGATATCGATGATCCTCGCGTTAAAGAACTCTCAGAAGAAATTATCGAGGCACAGCGAAAAGAAATCGCAGAAATGAAGAGATTAATAGAAGACCTTGAAGAGAATGAAGAATAAGTGTGGACAGATTAGCGGGCTCCCTGTAATGAAGGGGGCCTTTTAAAATTTCGCAATGAACAATGAATTTCTCAGCGCAACTATTTAGAAAATAAAGACGTAATAAAAACCAAAAGGAAACATCACAATAACAAATATCTCGTCATAAAATGGACATAATATTTCCAATTAACATATTTATTGGATAAAACCTATTGACTTGAGAATTATTATCATTTATAACTAATAATGAGAATCATAATCAATTAAGATTACTCAACTAAATCATTCAGGGGTGAAAATATGAGAAAGAAGTCATTATTATGGACTGCCTTACTGGCACTTATGCTGGTATTTGGAGTGTTAGCAGGTTGTTCCAATAACAACAATGAAGCAAGCAACACAGGAAATGAAGCAGCAAACAACACAGGAAACGACACAGAAAGTGAAGAGGCAAACGAACAAGAAGACGCAGGCGAAGTGAACTTGTATACAGCCCGCCATTATGATACAGATGACGCCATTTATAAAAGCTTTGAGGAAGAAACAGGTATTAAGGTAAATGTAATCAAAGGTGAAGGCGATGAATTGATGGAGCGCCTGAAGCGTGAGGGTGAAGCATCAGAAGGTGACGTTTTCATCACTGCGGATGCCGGTAACTTACATAGAGCTAAAGATGCAGGACTACTGCAAAGTATCGAAAGCGAGACAGTGGATACCAACATCGCTGAAAATCTTCGTGACACAGATAATCAATGGGTAGCCTTAACGCAGCGCGGCCGTGTCATCGTTTATTCGAAAGATCGTGTAGACCCTTCTGAGTTATCAACATATGAAGATCTGACAAATGAAAAGTGGAAAGGGAAAGTGCTGATCCGCTCTTCTGAAAACATCTACAACCAATCGCTGCTAGCTTCATTCATTGAGCTGCATGGTGAAGAACAAGCAAAAGAGTGGGTAGCAGGAATCGTAGAAAACATGGCAAGAGAGCCTAAGGGCGGCGATACTGATCAAGTGAAAGCGATTGTAGCCGGTGAAGGCGATGTAGCGATTGCAAACACTTATTATGTCGGCAGACTGCTTAATTCTTCAGACCCGGAAGAAGTGAAGGTCGGTGAGCAAGTTGGAGTGTTCTTCCCGAACACAGACACAACGGGTACACACTTTAACATCTCTGGTGCAGGTTTGCTGAAAAATGCTAAAAACAGCGAAAATGCAATCAAGTTTCTTGAATATATGACAGGATTAGAAGCACAGGGAGCCTTTGCTGAAGGAAACAATGAGTATCCAGCAAACGCAGATGTAGAAGCTTCAGAAACTCTAAAAGCATGGGGAGATTATAAGAAGCAGGATATCCCAATGGCTGTTCTTGGTGAAAACAACGCAGATGCTGTAAAAATGTTCAACGAAGTTGGCTGGAAATAATATAAACTAAAAAAAGTGGCCGTATCATTTTATGATACGGCCATAGGTATTGTAATGTGGTACAATCTTTATGGGCTGAGAATAACTTTGGCCATTGAACTTCAATACCGTAAATAATGACGATTTTTATAGAGGAAGTGCATCCATTGAAACTCATACGCGATATTAAAAGACAATCAAATAGCTGGGCAATTTTGAGCCTATTGTTTTTTATCATCCTGGCTTTGCCGGTTATTTCAATGGGTGTACACTTCTTCTCTGAACCAAACGATAATTGGTATCATATCAAAGAATACTTGTTGAACCAGTACATTCAGAATACGCTGGTACTGATCGTTTTCACTGGCTTGTTTTCCTCTTTTATCGGATTGAGTCTGGCTTGGTTCATTACAGTTTATGACTTTCCTTTCAGAAAATTTTTCAAGTGGGCGCTCATCCTGCCATTAGCCATCCCGCCATACATAGGCGCATATACTTATAATGGCATGCTCAATTACACCGGGATCATCCAAACGACTTTACGTAATTCTTTCGGTATGGAAGTGAACCAGAAGTATTTTGATATTATGACGATTCAAGGTGCCGTTTTTATCTTTACGATTTTTCTCTATCCTTATGTATATATCATTACAAGGGCCTTCCTAGAAAATCAATCATCTGCACTGGTTGAAAATGCTAGACTGCTAGGAAGCAGTTCTTCTGAAATTTTCTTTCGCATCATCCTTCCACTCTCGAGAACGGCGATCATAGGAGGCGCCAGCCTGGTGATATTGGAGGTTCTGAATGACTACGGAGTGGTGAAATTTTTTGGAATTCAAACCTTTACTACCGCCATTTTTCAGGCATGGTTTGGTATGGGAGATATCGATTCTGCCATTAAGCTTGCCGGTATTCTTATGTCTATCGTTCTTCTGCTTTTGATATTGGAAAAGCTTTCAAGAGGAAGGAAGACGTTCAGTTATTCTACCTCGAAAGTAAAGCCGGTGCAGCCGGTAAGGCTTTCGAAGTGGAAAGGGAGGCTTATGCTGGGTTACGTGCTGCTTATCTTTTCATTTGGATTTCTCATTCCGTTTTTACAATTGGTGGAATGGTTATTCATGACCTATGATTTAATCGTTAGTGAACAGTTCCTGGGACTTATCTGGAATTCCATATTCGTATCAGTAATAGCAGCAGCGTTAATCACCGTGATTGCCGTGATAATCGCGAATTTCAGCAGACTGCATCAGGGAATTATCCCTAAATTTCTATCAAAGGTCACGCTGATTGGCTACTCCATTCCAGGAGCAGTCATCGCAATCGGAGTGTTAACCTTGTTTCTTGAACTGGATAAAGTTCAGAGATATCTCTACGGATTATGGGATGAGCAGCCATCGTTCGTTCTCAGCTTGAGTATCGCCATGCTGATTTTTGCGTATATTATCCGTTTCCTTGCGATTGGTTATAATTCTGTGGAAGCTGGTTTCGACAAAGTCGGCCGTTCTTTCACTGAAGCATCCAGGCTGCTTGGGATGAATATTACTCATTCCTTTTTCAAAGTAGATTTCAAAATGGTAAAAGGTGCTGTGTTTGGCGGCTTCATCCTTGTGTTTGTGGATGTTCTGAAAGAGTTGCCATTGACCCTGATTTTGCAGCCATTCAACTTTTATACATTGGCTACCAAGGCTTTTCAATATGCAGGAGACGAAATGGTTCATGAAGCGGCTTTAGCGTCGATCCTCATCATTTTAATCAGCGGGGTATCCATTTATATTTTCCATAGTATCTTAGAAAAGGAGACTAACTGATGTTTGTTCAATTAAAGAATATCGCTTTCCGTTACCGTAACTCCAAGGACCTTGCTCTCGATGATATCTCTTTCTCAATTGAAAAAGGTGAGTTCATCTCTATTCTGGGTAAAAGCGGAAGCGGAAAAAGCACGATTCTTCGCCTGATTGCAGGACTTGAAGTGCCATCTGCCGGTTCAATCCTTATTGATGAGCAGGTAATGGCAAGCAGTACACGATTTATACAGCCTGAAAAACGGGGAGTAGGCTTTGTCTTTCAAGATTATGCCCTCTTTCCGCATATGACAGTTGCAAATAATGTGAAATATGGTCTGAGAAAGATGAGCAGAAAAGACAAGGAGCAGCGGCTGAAGGAAGTTTTGGAACTTGTCGGGCTCTGTGACTATGAAAAACGTTATCCTTATGAACTTAGCGGCGGCCAGCAGCAAAGGGTTGCGCTGGCAAGAGCGATAGCGCCGAACCCTGCCTTGATCTTGTTCGATGAGCCTTTCAGTAATCTGGATGCAGACTTGCAAATCCAAATCAGAAGCGACCTGCGGGATATCATTAAAAAGGCGGGAGTCACTTCGATCTTTGTCACACACGATAAGTCTGATGCAAGAGCGCTCGCCGACCGCATCATCATCATGGAGGATGGAAAAGTGAAGCAATCCGGTTCTGCCTGTGAACTGGTGATAAATTGAATGAAAAACACAGTCAGCCTTCCTTCTGCGATGAGCTGGCTTTTTTGTTTGAATTTACTGCATGCAATCGTATAGAAGAATAGGCTGTCAATGGAAAATGATTAAGAAAATTTTGATCGGGTATATACCATTTAAAGGTACAATCTCTTCAACTATTATTTAGAGAATTCGTTCTACTAAAAATAAGGAGGTGTACAGTTATGGCACAGGATGTATTATGCGAAGTGAATAACTGTGTATACAACAGAGATGGCCGAAAGTGCACGGCTGACCAGATTTTCGTCAGCAGCCATAGCAGCAGTAAACCAAGGAAAAGTGAAGAAACCGACTGCCAGACATTTGAACCGGAAGCTTAATAGAAGAGAAAGAGACAGCCCTGGGCTGTCTCTTTTATATCTTGAATACTTTAGCGCTTTAAAGCCCTAAGAGGGACTGTCCCTCTTAGGGCTTTAAAGCGCTAAAGTATCTTCTAGAAACTTTTTCACCTATCAATGCAACCGTTTGCATGCTATAATATATTCATTATTTACTAGAGAAGGAGAGACAATATAAATGAGTAAACAATGGTGGAAAGAAGCGGTCGTTTATCAAATATACCCTCGCAGTTTTAAAGATTCTAATGGAGACGGAATTGGCGACATCAACGGAATCATATCCAAACTGGATTACTTAAAAGAATTAGGGATTGATGTCATCTGGCTTTCACCGGTCTATGACTCTCCGAATGATGATAATGGCTACGATATCAGCGACTACCGCGGCATCATGGATGAGTTTGGAACGATGGCTGATTGGGATCGTCTTTTAGAAGAAATGCATAAACGCGGCCTTAAACTGATTATGGACCTTGTGGTGAACCACAGCTCCGATGAACATGCGTGGTTCGTGGAATCTCGCAAATCGAAGGATAATCCGTACCGCGATTACTACATCTGGAGAGAAGGAAAAGACGGGAAAGAGCCGAATAACTGGGAATCGTGCTTTAGCGGTTCTGCATGGCAGTATGATGAGCAGACAGAGGAATACTTCCTTCATTTATTCAGCAAAAAGCAGCCTGACTTAAACTGGGAAAATCCCAAGCTGAGAGATGAAATCTATGACATGATGAAATTCTGGCTGGATAAAGGAATTGACGGCTTCCGTATGGATGTCATCAACTTTATTTCAAAAGTGGACGGGCTGCCGGATGCCGAGCTGCCGGAAGGACGTAAATATGCCCCGGGCGGAGAATACTATATGAACGGTCCGAAGATTCATGACTACCTGCAGGAGATGCATGAAAAGGCACTATCGGGATATGATGTTATGACAGTCGGTGAAATGCCTGGTGCTAGTGTCGAAGAAGCAAAACTTTACACAGCGGAAGACAGAAAAGAAGTGAATATGGTATTCCAATTTGAACATGTGGACCTTGATTCAGGCCCAGGAGGGAAATGGGATCTGCGTCCGTTAAAGTTAAGCGATCTTCGGGACAGTTTTACAAAATGGCAAAAAGGACTGGAGCAGGAAGGCTGGAACAGTCTGTACCTGAATAACCATGATCAACCGCGCATGGTTTCACGCTTTGGAAATGATCAAGAGTATCGTTTGGAATCGGCGAAAATGCTGGCGACATTCCTTCATACTTTAAAAGGAACTCCTTACATCTATCAGGGTGAGGAGCTAGGGATGACGAACGTGAAGTTCAATTCAATCAATGACTACGAGGATATTGAGATCCAGAATATGTATCGTGAAAAAGTCATTGAAAATGGAGAAAATCATGAGAAAGTCATGGAGTCCATCTATGTGAAAGGGCGGGATAACGCCAGAACCCCGGTTCAGTGGGATGACAGTGAACATGGAGGTTTCACAACCGGAACTCCTTGGCTGCAAGTGAACCCAAATTACAAGGAAATCAACGCAAAGCAGGCAGTGGAGGACCCGAATTCTGTCTTCCATTACTATAAAAAATTGATTGCACTTCGTAAGGAAAACCCAATCATGGTTTATGGTTCGTATGATCTCCTTATGCCGGATCACGACAAAATCTATGCCTACGTGAGAGAGTATGAAGGGCAGAAAATGATCGTCATGCTGAATTTCTCCGCTGATACACCCCTGTTCGAACTGCCAGCAGAATTAGAAGGTGGAAGCAAAGAGCTGTTCATTAGCAACTATCAGGTGGATGGAAGAGAAGATATCAGCCAAGTGGAGCTCCGCCCGTACGAAGCTCGTGTATATCTTGTAAAATAAGGTATCTGAGTTTAATAGTTGAATAAGCTGCAAAAGAAGGGAATCGCCTGCGGGGGATTCCCTTCTTTTCTACTTTAAAGCGCTAAAAGGGACAGTCCCTCTTAGTGCTTTAAAGTGCTAAAGCAACCTGACTCCACCTTTCCTAACGCTCCAGTTTAACGATGTCTGCACCTTCAGTGACATTCTCTTGAATTAAATCTGCTAATATTTTTGCACCAAGCATACTGTAGACCGTTCCATTCCCTCCATACCCAAGAAGACAATAGGTACGCTCTTTTCCCGGCACTTTACCTATGTAGGGAAGGTTATCCAGAGACTCGCCGAAGGTTGCTCCCCATGCGTATGAAACGGCAATATCAAGATGCGGAAACAGTTTACTGATTTCAAAGGCAATTCTTTTACCATGCCGGTCAATCATTTCCTGGCTTTCTGGAGCATGGGGAACTTCCTCATCCAGCCCCCCTGCAACAATGCGGTTATCACTCGTTGTCCGCAAGTAAAAGTAGGGCCTGGCCGTTTCCCAAATCATAGCCCTGTCCGACCAGGTCGAAAGATCATCAATCGGCTCAGTGGCAATGGCATAGGAGCGGTTGATCTTCGTGCCGATATTCTTACCCGCTCCGGAGGCTTCGTACCCTGTGCAGAATATTACTCGCTTTGCTTTCATGTGCCCTCGTGAAGTGTCTAGTTCTATGAAGTCTCCCTGTTCCGTTGTATTAGTCACTTCCGTGTGTTCAAAAAGATCCGCTCCCTGTTCCTTTAAGAATTTCACAAGACCCATGACAAACCGATAAGGGTTCACCTCAGCATCTCTTTTTGTCACCAGCGCAGCCGGTTTAGTGAAGGGCATATGCTCCTTTAAGTCCTTGTCTGTCCAAAAATCAACAGGGAAACCATGCTTTTTCAATGCGTCATATTCATCACGAAGTTTAGTCACATCTTCTTCCTTGCTTGCAAAACAAATGCTGTTTCTTCTCTTGAAATCTACACCAAAAGATATTGAATCAGCCGCTTCTTCCAAATGGCCGACCGCCTCCAAACATAACTTATAAAAAAGGACCGCACGAGATTCTCCAATTTGATTAATCAATTCTTGAAGCATGATGTCGCTTGAATACTGCAAAAGCCCTGTATTGGCAGAGGAACTTCCAGCGCCAGCCGCCCGCTTATCCACCAATGCTACTTTCATACCTGCCTTAACGAGTGTATAGGCACACAGAACACCGGACATTCCTGCCCCAGTAATAATGACATCATAGTGTTTATCTGCCGGGAGGGGGCCCGCTTTAATTTCTGTGGAGATATAGGTCGTTTGCCAATATAAGTTTCCATTATGCAGCATCATGAAATTTCCTCCTGAAAATGAATTACTAACATATTCCCAAAAATGACCGGAGATGAAACCCTTTATCACTTTAAAGCACTAAGAGGGACAGTCCCTCTTAGTGCTTTAAAGCGATAAAGCCCAGAAGACCCAAAAAGTTTCACCACCCCTGATTGCGGGAAGGATATAGAGGACACTCAAATAGGAGGAATTCTAAATGAGCAAAACAATATTCATTACCGGAGCAGGAAGCGGACTGGCACGCGGGGCAGCAATCGGACTCGCGAAAAAAGGCCACCGCATCATTGCGACGACCGAAATAACACCGCAGAAAACCGATCTTTTAAGAGAAGCAGAGGATCTGGGACTTGATATGGAAGTATTCAAGCTGGATATCACCAATCCACGTGACCGAGCCCAGATTGAAGAATATGATTTCGACGTATTCGTTGCTAATGCGGCGGTCAACGAAGGCGGACCATTGGCGGAAGTACCGATGGATAGATTCCGCGCTCTGTTTGAAGTGAACGTTTTTGCCACACTTGAAACGGTTCAGATTGCCGCACAGAAATTCATGAAGAAGAAGAGTGGTAAAATCATTTTCATGAGTTCCATGGCAGGAATTTCAGCTACTCCATATGTCGGCCCATATACAGCAACGAAACATGCCGTCGAAGGGATCGCACAAACTCTGCGAAATGAATTGGAATCATTCGGTGTCCAAGTCGCAACCATCAATCCGGGTGCCTTTGAAACTGGCTTCAATAAACGCAGTGCAGAAGAAATCTTTAAATGGTTCGATGATGATAAAAATCTGACGCCAAAAGAGGATATCAAGGAGCAGCAAAAAGGCCTGGAAGATCAGTTCGATCCTGAAGATATGATAGAGAAAATGATTGAAATCATCCCGGCGGACCATCATAAGTTCCGTACTGTACACCCAAAGGAAACCGAAGAACAGCTGAAGAAAACCGAGAAAGAACGCTGGGAAATGGAGATTTAACAAGAATAGGAACAGCCCGTCTGAACCAATCAACATCGTGTTCAGACGGGTCTTTTTGTTTGTTCATTCATGTGTTTCGAGAGTTAATCAAACGTTTGATTAACAACATTACAGACCGAAATCAGTGCAATCCTTTACCGCATCACCGCGCTAAGAGGGACTGTCCCTTTTCGTGCTTTAAAGCGCGAAAGAAAACTGTTCATCAAGCTCACAAGTAGTTCGTTCATCAAAAAGAGACGTCCCGATTATACGGAACGCCTCTTTTCATTTTTGACTTGTGAATCTACTCGCGGCCCTTCTCAAGAGCAGAAGGATATCCTCTAGTTTCAAGAGATGAACTAAAATAGTGTAAATTCCTATGGCTGCCGCTATCGTTATAATCAATGAAATACTTTCGCCTGTGAAAATTTGAAGATATTCAAAGATTCCTTTACAAGCCAGTCCCATAACAAGTGAAGCCAGTGCCACTTTCAAGAATGAAATGGCCGTACTTTTCAAGCCGAGTTTCCCAATTTTTTTTCTCAAAGATATCAACAACAGTATGCTGCAGAATATGGATGAGATACTGGTTGCCAGAGCCAGGCCGCCAAGCCCCATTGGTTTCCATAGAAGGAAGTTGAGCACAATATTCAGAGCCATTGCGATGGCAGCATTAACCATGGGTGTCTTTGTATCGTGCAGTGAATAAAAGGTTTTGGATAAAATTAATCGCAGCCCTGTAGAAGTTAATCCAATTGTATAAAAAAAGAAAGCCTCCGAGGTCATCGTAATTGCTTCTTGGCCAAAGGCGCCTCTTCCGAATAGGAACCGGATAATGGGCTCTGAAAAAAATAACACGCCAACAGTAACAGGAAAGAGCAGTATAATAACTCCCGCCAGTGCTTTCGATAATGATTCCTTAAGTCCTTTATTATTCTTCTTGGCCGCCATTTTTGAAATGGACGGAAACAGGACGGTCGAAATGGAAACAGCAAAGATGCCAAGAATCGATGTGTTCAAGGTGAAAGCGTAGGTTAAAGCAGAAATTCCTCCCTCTGCGACTTGAGAGGCAAGAGTCCTGTCCACCAGTTTGTTTATTTGGGTGACACTTGAACCGGCAATGACCGGAATTGCCGTCACAGCCATCAGCTTTATGTAATCATCTTTTAAATCCAGGACGAAACTGAATCTGTATCCGTTTTTATAAGAAAAGAACATAATGAACAAGAACTGTATAAACAGAGCAGAGATATTGGCAATCCCCAAGATAATTAAAGAGTCGTATACATGACTGGCAATAATCGAAGCAATGGTGACGATACTCAAAGGAAGCCCGGCCAAAGCCGGGATGGCAAACTGCTGCTTATAATTCAGATAAGCGCTCATTATTCGAACGATTAATGTGAAGTAAATGCCCGCTATGCTTAGGCGGGTGAATAAGACCGCAAGCCTAAGAGTTTCTCCTTCAAATCCACTGGCGAAAACTTTGACAAGCGGCTCTGTGAAGATAAGCGAAACAACAATAAATGAAGTGCTCAAAACCACCAAAATGTTAATTAAATTATTGGTAAAATACCTGCCGCGTTCACTTCCTTCATTTTCTTGGATCTTGCTGTAGATAGGGATGTAACCAGTAGAAATACCTGTGGCGATGATCCCGAAAATGACGGTAGGAATGGTAAGGGAAATCACAAAAGCATCACTAATTTCCGATGCACCATAAAAATAGGACAGGGTGATGTCTCTTAGGAAGCCGAATACTTTAGAAAATAGGGTTAATACCATGAGGAGAATGACAGTTTTTTTCATGAAACTCTTTCCTGCTTAACTAAAACCCACTTTTTACTCATCATATACAAAAAAATGATCCCTGAACCTTATCATTCTGGTGTTCCATCTTGGCTCAACCGAAGTATGCTCATTCAGTAAATTATATTGGATGAAAAGATAAGGAAAGTTCACTTCTGCTCCAAGACTCATGACCTGGCTTCCGCAAAAGCGTGGATTAACATCGGTGAATTTGTATTTTCCATTACTCTCTATGAATTGAATGTTGAGAAAACCATTGTAAGCAATTGCAGTTGCAATCTCTGTAGCTGCCTGGATAAGTTCTTCATTGTATATTACCTTACCATCGAGGACAATTCCGTTTGATACACCGGTACGTTCGCGAGGCATCGCGACCACAACTTCTCCATTATGTAAAAATACGTCCACACTGTATTCCATGCCATCCAGGTATTCCATCAAAATTTTTCTATCGCTTTCCTTATTAACAGCACAGTAATCTTTTACATTAAACGCTTTGGTATTTCCCTTAGCCAGTTCCTCAAGATAATCTTCCCGGCTCATTAATAGAGCAAAACCGATGGCACCGTATCCGCTTACCATTTTGGCAACAGTATACCGTTCGCCAGGGAATTCCTTCTCCATTAAATGAAGCAGTTCTTCTGAGCTGTTAAAACCAAAGTGTTTCGGTATGTATTGTTCAAGATTTGCTTCTGCTAATCTATTGTATACTTGCTCTTTGTCCAGCAATGCCTTAAAGTCATCGCTCTCTGGAATGGCGATTAGAGCTCCCCATTCATCTCTGTATGTATCGAATAACTCGATTTCTTCATGAAGCGAGGGAAAAATAACATCCACTTTCTCTTCTCTTACTATCTCAGCAATAGCATTCTTATAATCTTCTATTCTAGTGAATCTGGGAATCTGGCAGGTGGTATCGCAAAATTGATTGCCTGAAGTGATTTTCCTTCTGTCCGCTCCAATGATATGAATATGGTCGATTTCTCTCAGGCATCTTAACACCCCTTGGGCAGTGGGCCCGCCTATCCCAGTCACTAATACGTTGATTCTTTTCATCTTTCCCCTCCTATGAATTAATAAAACTAAGTAATGTTTACCCTAACATAATAGCAATTAAAACAAAAACTTAATAAAGTTCACGAATTATTCACAAATATGGGGTTTAGGCAAACGAAGTACTAAAACGTTACCCATCTCGAGATTTGTAACTGTATTGTAACTGCCTTTATTTATGATGAGGACAGCAGTTGATCTTATCTTGAATGAGGGGGAAACATGTATGGCTTGGAAGCGGTATGGTGTTGGTTTACTGATGGCTTTGCTTGTCGCGGTGTTAATGGTTGGTTGCGGAAACAATGAAGAGGCTTCCGGAACGAAAACAGACAGCGGCAGCGGAGGAGATGAAGCTCAGGAAACAGTGAAAATCGGAGTCCTTGCTTCATTGACGGGAGCCCTGGAAGCGTATGGAGATCAGACGAAGAAAGGCTTTGAGCTTGGAATTGATTTTGCCACAGATGGAACCGGCGAAGTAGCCGGCAAGAAGATTGAAATCATTTATGAAGACACGGAAACAGATCCTAAAGTAGCGAGACAAAAAGCCCTGAAATTGCTTGAAGAAGATAAGGTCGATTTCCTTGTCGGATCTTCAAGTTCCGGAGACACGTTGGCCGTGACGCCGCTGGCTGAGGAATACGAGAAAATTATGGTTGTTGAACCGGCGGTGGCAGACAGTATTACAGGATCCGAATTTAACGAATATATTTTCCGGACAGGACGGAACTCTTCTCAGGATGCAGTAGCAGGTGCAGCCGCGATTGCCAAGGAAGGCGTCAAGATTGTCACGCTTGCACCAGACAACTCTTTTGGACGCGATGGGGTAGCCGCATTCACGACAGCAGCTAAAGACTTGGGAGCAGACATTGTGCATGAAGAGTATGCTGATCCGACTGCCACAGATTTCACAGCGAACATCCAAAAAATCATCAATTCAAAACCGGATTACCTGTTTGTCATCTGGGCAGGCGCCAACTCCCCTTGGAACCAAATTGCCGACATGAAGGTTCAGGAACAAGGAATCAAGATCTCAACAGGTGCGCCTGATATTGCCGCGCTTGCCACAATGAAGCCGCTTGTCGGCATGGAAGGGTTCACCGTTTATTATCATGACCTCCCTGATAACGAAGTCAATGACTGGCTTGTGGAAGAACATAAGAAACGCTTTGACGGAGAGGTTCCTGACCTTTTCACCCCAGGCGGAATGAGTGCTGCCATCTCAATTGTGGAAGCACTGAAGCAATCGGAAGGCGATACTGATTCAGCAAAATTGATTGAAACAATGGAAGGAATGAGCTTTGAAAGTCCTAAAGGAACGATGACCTTCCGCGCAGAGGACCATCAGGCTATGCAGTCCCTGTATGCCATTACCCTGGAGGAAAAGGATGGCTTCGATTACCCGGTGCCAGTCCTGAAACGGGTGCTGACACCGGAAGAAACAGAACCGCCAATCTTAAATCAATAATCAAGGAGACAGCTGCCCTTGCCAACTAGTTGGTGAGGGTATGCATTCTCATGGAATGACGTAAAGCACTGTCACCAAAAACGCATGCGAATTTTAAGAGAAAGACTAACAAAGCCAAGGAAATCTTTACTCTTAATGCAGCCACAATCTTTTTTAAAGCCTTACAATAACAGCCCCTACTAAAGAAACGAGGTGAACTCCATGCAAGACATTCTGAAAACAGAAAATTTATCGATCGACTTTGGCGGCCATCGTGCAGTCAATGCATTCACAGTGTCGATCGAGGAAAAGAAATTCACATCTGTCATAGGTCCGAACGGTGCAGGAAAAACGACTTTGTTCAATCTTATAAGCGGACAGCTGTCCCCCACCGAAGGAAAGATCATTTACAAAGGAGAGGACATCTCTTCCTTGTCTCCAACGGATAGAGCAAGGCGGGGAATTGGCCGTTCCTTTCAGATCACCAATGTATTCCCAAACCTTACTGTTCTTGAAAATGTCCGGCTTGCTGTCCAGTCTCAGGCTAAGGTCCGCTATCAGATTTTCGCCCACTACAAGCACTACAAATCGATGAAAGAAAAGGCGCTGGAACTGCTGGAGATCGTTTTGTTAAAAGAAAAAGCAGATACCATTGCCGTCAACCTTGCTCATGGAGAAAAAAGAAAGCTTGAAATCGCGATGCTGCTCGCGCTGGAAACCGATGTCCTGCTTCTCGATGAGCCGACTGCAGGCATGTCTATTGAAGAAGTGCCTGCCATCCTTGATGTCATCAGAAAAATTAAGCAGCAGGGAGAACGGACCATCGTCCTGATTGAACACAAAATGGATATGATCCTCGATCTATCTGATGAGGTCCTGGTCTTGTTTCACGGAGAACTGCTCGCGCAAGGCAGTCCCCAACAAATCATGGAGAATGAAACTGTACAGTCTGCTTATTTGGGAGGGTTGTATGATGAACACCTTGCTTGAGCTGAATAATGTGCAAACACATATTGGCCAGTTCCATATTTTACATGATATCTCTTTTGATGTTCCAAAAGGTGAGGTAACCGTGCTGCTGGGACGGAACGGTGCGGGAAAGACAACGACCTTGAGAACGATCATGGGATTGAACCCCGCAACTGCCGGCAGCATCAAGTTCAAAGGCGAGGAAATTACAAAGTGGAAGCCTTATATGGTCGCAAAAAAGGGGATCGGGTATGTACCGGAAGATCAAGGTGTTTTTGCAGATCTGACCGTTGGGGAAAATCTTCGTGTGGCGATGCAAAAGGAAGACGAAACCACTGAAAAGCTGCTGGATTGGGTGCTTGAGCTTTTTCCAGATCTCAAGAAATTCTGGAAAAAGCCGGGCGGCCAATTGAGCGGGGGGCAGAAGCAGATGCTCGCGATTGCCCGTGCATATGTGAACAACAATGAACTTCTTTTAATCGACGAGCCAAGTAAGGGACTGGCACCGATTGTGGTGGAGAAAGTGATGGAGACGATTCAGCAGATGAAGGAAAAAACGACCATAGTGCTTGTAGAGCAGAATTTTATAATGGCCAGTAAAATCGGTGACAGCTTTCATATCATTGATGACGGACAGACGGTGCATAACGGGATGATGAAGGAGCTGAAGCAGGATAAAGTGCTGATGAAAAAATATCTAGGAATTGCTTAGGAGGTGGAGACGTGGACTTACTTTTCAGCTTAACGATCAATGGATTGGCGACCGGTATGCTCATCTTTTTGCTCGCTGCAGGGCTTACCCTTATTTTCGGCTTGATGGATGTCCTTAATTTTGCTCATGGCGGTTTGTTTGTATGGGGAGCATTCAGTGGTGTCTGGGCTTATAATCTGACGGATTCTTTCATGTTCGGTATTATCGCGGCAATCATCACTGGGCTGGTCCTTGGAGCTGTAACAGAGTATCTGATCATCCGGCCGGTATACGGAAATCATACACAGCAGATCTTAATCACTTTGGGACTGATGCTCGTTCTTTCTGAATTGATCAAAGTGGTGTTCGGACCTGACCAGAAAGCAGCAAATCCTCCTGAGTTCCTGGCAGGAAGCTTTATGATTGGTGATGTCATTTTGATTAAATACCGGTTGTTCATCATTCTCGTGGGTCTTATCGTGTTTGCTATCACTTATTTTATTTTAAAAAGAACAAGGATCGGATTGATTGTCCGGGCTGGCGTCATGAATAAAGAAATGGTTCAAACGCTTGGCATCAATATCCGGGTGGTCTTCACTCTTGTTTTTATGGTGGGAGCAGCGATGGCGGCTCTCGGTGGAATGCTGATGGCTCCCTACTCAGGTGTCATCTACGCTGAAATGGGGCTTGAGTTCGGTATCCTCGCTTTCATCGTGGTGGTCATTGGCGGGATGGGAAGCTTTCCAGGATCACTTCTGGCAGCGATTCTTGTAGGTCTTGCTCAAGCCTATATGGCTTACTATGTGCCAGCTCTGTCGCTGGCAGTCAATATGCTGCTGATGACGGTCGTCTTGATCTTCAGGCCGCAGGGATTATTTATGATAAAGGGGTGAAATCAATGCAGTCATTGCGCATGAACCACAGTACTTGGATTTATCTTGTCATCGCATTCCTGCTCGCGGTTCTTCCCTTGGTGGTATCTGGAAGAAGCCTCTTGTTTCTAATGATGCAAATTTTCATCCTCGGGATTTTCGCGATGAGCTATGACTTGCTGCTCGGCTATACAGGAATTGTTTCGTTCGGGCACACGATGTTCTTTGGAATCGGAGCCTATGCCACTGCTGTCATGTTCAAGCAGCAGGAACCGACAATGATGACCCTGCTGCTTGCTATAGTTATTGCCGTCGTGGTAGCCGCGTTCGTCAGTTTCATCGTGGGTGTCCTGACGCTTCGGTTAAAAAGCCACTTCTATGCGATGCTCACATTGGCATTGGCCGGGCTCTTCCTGGTGGCCGCTGAGAAATGGAGAAGCGTAACAGGCGGAGCAGATGGTTTTACTTTTTCAATTCCTGAAGTATTCAAGGACCGGACGACTCTGTACTTGACGAGCTTGATTGTAATGGTTCTTGTGTTTTTCGGCCTCAAAAGGTTTACCGAATCACCGCTTGGCAGAGTGCTTCTTGCCATCAGGGAAAATGAGGGGCGGACAGAGTCGCTTGGCTACAAAGTGCTTCATTACAAAGTGATTGTCAGTGTCGTTTCCGGTGTCGTCGCAAGTATCGCAGGGGTGTTATATATGCTGTCTCTCCGTTTCGTCGATACGAGCGTCTTTGCCACCGATGTCACGCTGGATGCGCTGCTGATGACCATCATCGGGGGAGTCGGTACATTGATTGGACCGATCATCGGTGCGGCACTAGTGGAATTTGCTCATCACTGGCTCTCAGATCTCTCAGGTGTTCACTGGATCTTTGAAAGGTGGATCATTTTATTCGGAACCGTGTATATATTGGCCGTGATCTTCTTTCCAAAAGGAATTGCCGGCACACTTCAGGGGATTTTCAAAAAAAGGAACGCCAGAAAGCGAGAAAAATCAGTGAGTTCAAAAAACAATATAGCCGGTTAAAGGGGGAAGGCAATGAACCAGCTCATCACGTCATTCATCGTTCGCTGCCATGTAATCGATTCTCAACAGTGTGATTACAGAATCAAGTTAACGCATGTACAGGGAGAAAATGAACTATCTTTCGATTCTTTTGAGGATGCGATGAAGCATATGAAGCAGACGGTCGAAGGATTGCAGTGTATATCAGAGGAGGGCAGGAAATGAGTGCCGGAATCAAAGGGTTGGGCGTGTACATTCCATCCAGAAGAATGACGGCAGCAGAACTCGCGGAAAAAGCAGGAATTCCTGAAAATATTGTCATTGAGAAACTGGGGATAAAAGAAAAACCGCTGCCAGGGCCTGATGACCACACATGTCAGATGGGAATACAGGCAGCACGTGATGCGATTGAAAAAACAGGGCTGGATCCAGCTTCTATCGATATGGTGATTTATATCGGTGAGGAGTATAAAGAGTATCCTCTCTGGACCGCAGCCATTAAGCTTCAGGAGGAAATTGGTGCTGTCAATGCGTTCTCCTTTGATATGGCACTTCGCTGCGGAACTACAATCATGGCGGTTAAATTGGCCAAAGATATGATGATGGCAGATCCCGGGATCAAGGTTGTGCTGCTGGCCGGGGGCTATCGAAATGGTGATTTCATAGATTATGAGAATCCGAGGACAAGGTTCATGTATAATCTCGGAGCAGGTGGAGCGGCGATGATTCTCGAAAGGGATACCAATCAAAACATCATTCTCGGCAGCCATATCATCACCGACGGATCCTTTTCAGAAGATGTGGTCGTCCCGGTTGGCGGCACAAAAAGCCCTTTGACTTCAGAAGCCCTGGAAGCGGGACTCTATCAATTGGATGTCCTTGATCCAGAAGGAATGAAGGAGCGCCTGGAAAAGAAGTCGATGGAAAATTTCCTGAAAGTGATCAGGACAGCGCTGCAAAAGAGCGGCTGCACGCAGGAAGATATTGCCTATGTCGCAATGCTTCATATGAAAAGATCAGCCCACCTCTATGTGCTGAATGAGTTGGGGGTGCATCCGGATAAATCCATTTACCTTGAAGAGTATGGGCATATCGGACAGATGGATCAGATTATCTCACTTCAGCTGGCAGAGGAGAGAGGGATGCTGAAACCGGGGGATATTGCTGTCATGGTGAGCGCAGGGATCGGTTATGCATGGGGAGCAAACGTCATTCGCTGGGGATGAAAGGATGGGATTTATGGCTAAGATCACGTTGAAGGAAGTTTCGTTACAGAATGGGGAAACGATTGGATACCGGGAGCGAGAAGGAGGAAGCAGAGTAGTAGTGCTTGTTCATGGCAACATGACGTCGTCTGCTCACTGGGATTTAGTACTTGAGAATATGGATGAAAGATATAAAGTATATGCGATTGATTTGAGAGGCTTCGGCACCTCCTCTTACCGCAGGCGGATCCAGTCCATAAAAGATTTTTCCGATGATCTTAAAGAGTTTGCGGATGCGGTGGGATTGTCAGGCTTTGCCCTTGTAGGCTGGTCTCTTGGAGGAGCTGTCTGCCAGCAGTTCTGTATCGATTATCCGGACCGTTGCAGCAAGCTTGTACTCGTTGCTTCTGCATCCACACGGGGCTACCCGTTTTTCGGCAGCAATGAGCAGGGACTTCCGGATCCGGAGAAAAGATTGAAAACGCTGGATGAGGTAAAGCGCGATCACGGGAAGACTATCCCTGTCCAAGGGGCTTATGACCAAAGAAACCATGAATTGCTTAGGGCGATTTGGGATGCCCTTATCTATACAGACCAAAAACCGGAACCTGAAAGATATGAAAAGTATCTCGATGATATGTGCACACAGCGAAATTTGGCGGAAGTCTATCAAGCTTTGAACACATTCAATATCAGCAAGCATGACAACGGATTAACGAAGGGGAACGGTGAAGTCAATACCATTGACATCCCAGTTCTGGCCTTAAGAGGAGACCGGGATCTTGTGGTCACGGAGAGAATGACTAAGGAATTGGTTGAGGATTATGAAGGCAGGGTGGAATTCATTGAAATGCCTGACTGCGGACATTCGCCGCTGATTGACGATTTGGATGGACTTTTGCGGCATATGGAGCAATTTTTGGAGGGGGAGGAGAGGAAGTCATGAGCAGATTGAGAGGCAAAACAGCCGTGATTACCGGGGCGGCGAACGGCATCGGACTTGAAGCGGCCCGCGTTTTCAAACGGGAAGGCGCACACGTGGTCATTGCCGATTTTAACGAAGAAGCAGGCAAGAAAGCGGAGGAACTTAATCCGGGTGTGGTGTTTGTTGGGGTGGACGTTTCAGACAGAGAAAGTGTTGACAGCCTAGTCCAAACTGTCATCGAACGATTCGGAACCATCGATATTCTCATAAATAATGCGGGAATCACAAGAGATTCAATGCTCTCAAAAATGACAGCCGAGCAGTTTCAGCAAGTCATCAATGTGAATTTAACAGGAGTATTTCACTGCACGCAGGCCGTATTGCCTTACATGGTTGAACGGGGAAGCGGCAAAATCATCAACACTTCTTCTGTAACGGGTACCTATGGCAATGTCGGACAGACAAACTATGCCGCAGCCAAGGCCGGAGTAATCGGCATGACGAAAACATGGGCGAAGGAGCTTGCCAGAAAAGGCATTAATGTCAATGCAGTGGCTCCAGGGTTCACAGAAACAGCCATGGTTGCCGAAGTGCCGGAAAAAGTGATTGAAAAAATGAAAGCCCAGGTTCCGATGGGGCGCCTAGGCAGACCCGAGGATATCGCGAATGCCTATCTGTTCCTGGCAAGCGGTGAATCGGATTATGTGAATGGCCATGTTCTGCATGTCGATGGAGGAATCATGATGTAGAAGAGGAGAGATTGGAGTGAGCTATGAAATCGATTGGGTGAAGAGCAGGTCTGATTTATTTCCAGAAAAATGCGCTGTCATTGATTCCGTCACACAGGATTCCTGGACCTACAAAGAACTGAATAATCGGGCATCCCGGCTGGCTGGCCTGTTTTTGGCACAGGGAGTTGAAAAAGGTGACCGCATCGCCTTATTCGCTGAAAATCATATCAGTTATTTTGATTTTCTTTTTGCCTGCTTAAAAATAGGGGCGGTTTTCGTGCCGCTGAATTGGAGGCTTTCCGTTGAAGAACTTCAATTTGTGGTTTCAGACGCAGCACCAGTTGTCATGGGGGTGCAGTCCCGTTTCCTCAAACAGGCAAGCGGTCTGCAGGAGGACTTTTATTTAATAGAAGTGGACTCGAATCACTACCTGGATGATTTTACAGCATCTGCAGGATTGAAGGCACCCTTGCTTGAGGAGTCTGATCCGCTTGCGATGATTTATACGGGCGGCACCACGGGACATCCGAAAGGGGCAGTTCTCTCTCATCGTTCAATAATGTGGAATGCCGTTAATACCATCGTCAGCTGGAATCTCACAGATGAGGACACAACAATTACATGTCTTCCTATGTTTCACACCGGCGGGCTGAATGCCCTGTCGATTCCCGTGCTGATTGCCGGCGGCACCGTTGTATTATCTCCAGGCTTTCAACCGGGGCAGGCAGTGAAGGACCTTATCAAATACAAATGCTCGATTGTCCTGTTTGTTCCGACCATGTATCACATGCTGATCAGAACAAAGGAATTCAAAAATGCAAAGTTCCCGGACATAAAGGTCTTCTTGTCTGGAGGAGCTCCTTGTCCCATGGGCATCTATGATATTTTCAGCAGCAAAGGGCTGGCTTTCAAAGAAGGCTACGGGTTGACTGAAGCGGGACCTAATAACTTTTACATCGACCCCCGGGAAGCCCTTCAGCGGAGAGGATCAGTAGGAAAGCCGATGCTTTTCAATGCCGTAAAGGTTGTAAAAGAAACTGGTGATGAAGCGGGTCCTGGTGAAGTTGGCGAGCTGTATCTGCGTGGCAGCCACCTGTTTGAATACTATTGGAACAAAGATGAAGAGACGAAGGAAGTATGGCAGGACGGCTGGTTTCAGACAGGGGACCTGGCCATGAAGGATGAAGGTGGTTACTACTACATCGTGGGCAGGAAAAAAGATATGATCATTACGGGAGGGGAAAATGTCTATCCTTTAGAAATTGAAAACTGGCTGCAATCCCATGAAGCTGTGGAAGAAGTGGCGGTCATCGGAATACCTGACGACAAATGGGGCGAGAAAGTAGTGGCATTCATTACGCCTGATAGCGAAGCCGGCCCTACGGAAGAAGACCTTGCAAATTACTGCAAGAAAAAAATGGCGAAATACAAAATACCTAAAAATTTCTATTTCATTGACGAGCTTCCGAAAACCCATGTGGGCAAAATCAATAAAAATGAGTTGAGAAAGAGCCTGGATAAGGTGACGTAACGGAGCACCCCGCCACACTAGAATGTGGGCGGGTGCTTTTTGTGTAAGAAGGAGAGGCCGGAAAATTTATGGCAATGACGTTCATAGGCCACAATCCTTTAGAAAAGAACCTTTTGCAAAGGTTGTGGCTGTTTTTTCTAGTTTTCTTACCATTACCATGTAGCATTAATAGTACATTTTCTGGCTAATCATACCATTATCTTCGTGGTTCCATGACTTAATGCTGCGTTTCTTTCATACTACCTCTTCTACCTGCAAATGCCTCCATATCTCAGTTCTCCTCTCCTCATTCTTTTTTTAAAGCGATATTTTTAAAACTAATAACTAAAAGAACCCGCGTACGCTCCATAAAGGAATTCAAACGGGTTTTATCGAATTACTTAAGAAGTAAACTTTCAGTACAGGCCAGCAAAGTCGTGCATATATTATTAAAGGCTCTTTTCGTAAACTTTGTTGCTATTTGATACTAATTCCGAAAAAAACTACCATAATTCACCGGAAAAACTTGGTGATCATGAAAAGAAAAGAGCTGCTTTCCCCGATTAGAGAGAAATACCCTGGGATATCCGAAAGCAACAATATAAGCGAAAACAGCCTTATTAAAAGAAGGCACTTGTCTACAATTTATACAGTAGCCAGAATAAACAATAAGAAAGGAGGAAAAGAGATGGGAGTCATACCCGTGATCCAAAGCCAGCTGATGCCGCCGCCTGTGAAAGAAAGCTTCATGAGGCGTGCCAACTTACATAAGAAACTCGCCTCCATTCCTCAATATCCCCTGACGATTCTGCATGCAAGAGCAGGTTATGGAAAAAGTACCGCTCTTACACTTTTCGCCCATGACATCAAGGTGAATTCCTGCTGGTACTCGATTTCCCCTAATGATGATGACATTGTCCCGTTTTTAACCAAGCTCGTACATGCTGTGAAGACCCAGCACCCCGGTTTCGGTTCAACAATCCTGACTGAACTTCAAATGCTGCACAACCATATCAGTGAAGACCAATTGTGGTCGCTGATCTCTATGGTTGTGAATGAAGCGATTGGTTTGCAAACCCCGGTCATTGTCATCCTGGATGATTATCATCATGTTCAGAAATCGATGATCATTGAGAAGTGGATGAAGCATTTTCTGGAATACCTTCCTTCCAATTTGCATGTGGTCATCTCCAGCCGCAGCAAGCCTGCATGGGGGATCCTGACATCACTTAAGGTGAAGGGAGAATTGCTGGAAATCACCCAGGATGACCTGAAGTTGAGTTCTGCTGAAATCGAACATCTGCTAGAAGATAGTTATGACATTACTATAGACAGCAGGGACCTGCAGCGGATTCACCAACTGACAGAAGGCTGGGCCATTGCCGTGCATATGCTCGCTGGGAATTTTCGTAATGGAGAATTTTCAGGAAGTTGTCTTGATAACCGCTCAGAAACCTTGCAGGATCTCTTCGATTTTTTAGCCCTGGAAGTCCTATCGAAACAGCCTTTCGGGCATCAGGAATTTTTATTGAAAACAAGCATTCTTGACGAGCTTACCCCTGAAGTTTGTGATGCTGTGCTGGAGATGACAGACTCGCATACCGTATTGGCGAAGCTGTCTCAGCAGAATGTTTTCATTCAAGAGATTGATAGAAGAAAGTATCGATATCACGCCCTTTTCAAAGAATTTCTGCAAAATCAGTTAAGAAGGAAGAGTGAGGACGAGCGTGCTGGCCTGAACCGAAATGCTGCCCGCTTTTTTGAACACGAAAATATTGAGAGTGCGGTCTATCATTACTTGGAAGTCGATGAATTTGAGCGGGCTGCCCATGTCATCAGCCAAAGTGGAAAGGATCTGCTGATGAAAGGAAAGCTGCAAACTCTACTAGACTATCTGAAACCGATTCCGGAAGAGTTGAAAAGTAAGTACCCGATTCTCTGGTTTTATCAAGGAGAAATCAGCAGGCTGCGTTCTTCTTACGAGTGGGCGGAGTCTTGTTACAAAAAAGCAATCGATATTGGAGAAGAAATAAAAGATCACTATTTGATGAGCATTTCGCTGGAAGGGATTGCCCGAATTTACCTTGATACGATTCAGCCTGATAAAGCAGAACGGATTCTGCAGAGGGCAATAACCTTGAGGGAGAACTCCCATGTGAGCAAGGAAGAAATGGCCGAGCTGTATCATCTTCTTTCAGAAAACCTGCTCAATTCGGGACAGGCCATTAAGGCGGAGAAGTGGTACGAGCGAGCTGAATCACTGAACCTGCCTCTCGAAGAAGGTAATTTAAAGGCCAGGATCTATTTGCGGACAGGAAGGCTGAATAAGGCAAGAGATCTTCTTTTAAGAAGAAAAAACAGTGAAGAAAATGCTGGTATTATTCACTTGTCACAGTCACATAGAGAAACGGATATCCTGTTATCAATTATTGAAGCCTTCAGGGGACGGGCTGAGGAAAGTAAAAAATACGCCGAGCAGGGGATGAAGCTCGGAATGGACATACAGTCTCCCTTCGTGGAAGCGTGCGGCTGGATGAGGATGGGGCATGCCGTCCAACTGATCGACCGCTATGAACCGTTTTTGGCAGAAAAGTGTTATAAAACTGCGCTGGATATTATGGACAAAATTGATGTGCCGAGGGGCAAAGCAGAACCCTATATGGGCCTGTGCATTCTGCTTGGAAAACAGGGTCAGTATGAAAAAGCGGTGGAAGCGGGACAAAAGGGTTTATATGAAACAGAAAGAGTGAAGGATGTTTGGTTATCCACATTGATTCAGCTTTGTATGGGGATAGCCGGTATCTACTGCGGAAAATATGAATCTGGCTATGAGGTGCTGGAGGAAGTTAGAGGCCAATTTGAAAGATGCGGAGACCGGTATGGCATGATGCTCACTTCCTTTTGGAAAGCTTATGCTGCTTATGAAACCGGGAAGGAAGCCATTTTCTTACAAGAGATGAGACAGTTCATTACCGAGCTGCAAGTGGGAGAATATCAATATTTTTTAACAACGCAGACAACGTTTGGACCGGCTGATATCCAAAATTTCGTCCCCATGCTGGTGATGGCTCAGAAAAATAATATCCACAGTTCGTTCATTTCGGAACTTGGACTGGGCAGCCTGGACAATCATCCGGGATACACCTTAAAGGTCAGCACACTCGGAAAGTTCAGGATTCAACTGGGAAACCGGATCATTGGGGAGAGTGACTGGCAGCGAGGGAAAGCGAAGGAGCTTTTTGAGTTTTTTATTACGAATAAGAACAAATTAGTTGATCGTGAGGAGATTTTTCGTGAAATTTGGCCCGAGCAGGACGAGGATGCGGCGAATCGGAGTTTTAAAGTTTCGTTGAATTCTCTCTTGAAAACGATTGAACCGCACCGTAAAGCCAGAGAAGAATCCTATTTTATCAGGCGGAATGGAGCATTTTATGGAATCAATCCTGATTCTGTTTATCAATTGGATGCGGTCTTGTTTGAGGAGTGGGTTACAGAAGGGTTGACAGAGAAAGATCCTTTCCAGGCAAAGGAGTTGCTGGAGAGGGGATTGAAGCTGTATGAGGGAGACTACTTGCCGGAACACAGATTTGCCGACTGGTGTCTAAAAGAAAGGGAACGACTTCAGGTTCTCTTCCTGCGGGCTGCTGAAATGCTGGCACAGGTATCAGTGAGACTTTCGGATTTTGAAACGTGTATCTATTGGTGTGAAAGAATTCTGATGGAAGAAGATACATGGGAAGAAGCGTACCGTCTGCTGATGTATTGTTATTATCAAAAAAATAACAGGCCTCAGGCGATCAAGTGGTATGCCAAGTGCAAGAAGGTGCTGAGTGTCGAGCTTGGTGTGGAACCGATGGAGCCGACCAAGGCAATGTACCGGATGATCACCCAAGCTGCAGAGCTTGATATGTGGTGACGGAAGCGAGGCCGTATACTTTAACACACTAACGCGCTAAGAGGGACAGTCCCTCTTAGTGCGTTAGTGCGTTAAAGCAGTGAAAGGGAGTCCCTCTAAGTGCTCCTCTGTTCACACAAATTTTGATTGCTCTTTTTTCTTGCTTGGGTAACAATAGACGAGCAGGTTAATATATTTTGAACTTTGAATTTAATAAGTGAGTAGCGGGAAGACCTGCTTTGACAGTATTTTAGGAATATAAAGCTTTGTTATGAAAATATCAGGATACATTTAAAGGAGATTTCCATGGAGAACTGGCTGATTGAGGTCATCAATAACTTTGGATACGGCGGCATATTCCTTCTGATTGCTTTGGAAAATATATTTCCGCCTGTACCCTCTGAAATCATTTTAACCTTCGGCGGATTTGTTACCACAACCTCTGATTTAACGATAACAGGGGTCGTAATTGCATCCACCCTTGGGTCTGTTGCTGGAGCTGTTGTTTTATATGGGCTGGGCCGGCAGCTTGATGTAGAGAGGATGGAGAAAATTGTGGACAGGTGGGGCCATATTCTTCGGCTGACCAAAAAAGATATCCAGAAAGCAGACGCCTGGTTTGATAAGTATGGATACTGGTCTGTTTTTTTCTGCCGTTTTGTTCCATTGATCCGGAGCTTGATTTCCATTCCAGCAGGGATGTCGAATATGAAGTTTGGTCCTTTCTTGATTTTTACAACGGCTGGCACATTTATCTGGAACATTGTTCTCGTCAATCTGGGCGCACAGGTGGGAAGTTCCTGGGAACAGATTGTTCATTATATCGAGATCTACTCGAACATCGCTTATATAGTCATTGGAGTAATGGGTGCTGCGTTCCTGCTTTATTATTTAAAAAGAAAGTTCTTATAGTAGAAAAACGCCCAATTATTTCGGCAGGAAGACGATCTCTAATCCCAACTTGACGATCTTTATTCATAACGAAAAGGCGTGCTGCTCACTAATGGGCAGCACGCCTTTTGGGTAATTTGGGGTTCTCGTCCAGCTTCAGCGCCCAGCCCCTCGGGGTCAAATGTCCCAAGAGAATAAAAGGAAAGCCCGCCTTTTTTTCTCTTGGGAGCATTTGCCTGTCGGGGCTGATCAGGGCGCTTCCGCTTTTGTTCTAGGTGACAATTCTATTCAGGTCCAGTTGAAGAAGCTTCCAATTCCTCTAATCAAGAACCACAGAAGACGAAAAGGCAGAATGATCAGCTCAGGGATCCAAATTAGTACGTCTCCGACTGCATCCCAAAACGAATAAGTTCCATCAGCTTTTTTCCTTCTTCTACGGTCCTTCCGTCTATTAAAAAACATTCTTCACTCTCCAAACGTCAGTTAATTTTCACAAGGTAAATTATAAGCAGACTAATAATGGAAATATCGCCGTCAAAATCTCATGACTTAAATACCACTGCTAACAGTTTCGGTGTCATGATGTCCTTAGCAAAGTTTTCTTTGATTATACCATTGATTACCAGTTGGTGACAGTCACGCCCCGGTATTTGTCGATGAATTTTTACCCAAAAACGATGCAACTGATTGACAATTCCTTCAATTTACAATATTATCATCTTTAAAACCGAGATAACTGGTTGGAATAGTCAAGATTAGGTGAGTGAAGGGGAGAGAGAGTTTTATGAGATATGGTTTCTGGTTGCCGATTTTTGGAGGATGGCTGCGGAATGTTGAAGATGAGACCATGCCGGCCACTTATGAATATGCCGAAAAAGTTGCCAAATCAGCGGAAAAGTGGGGATACTCGACGACACTGATTGCGGAGCTTTATCTGAACGATATAAAAGGACAAAAACACAATTCTCTGGAAGCGTGGACTACTGCAGCTGCACTGGCGGCTGTCACAGACAAATTGGAAATTATGACAGCGATCCGTCCGGGATTTCATAATCCTGCGGTGGCGGCAAAAATGGCGGCAAACATCGATCAACTAAGTAAAGGCCGCTTCACCTTGAATGTCGTATCCGCATGGTGGGCAGAAGAGGCTCGCCAATACGGCGGGGTGTTCACTGAACATGATGAACGATATGACCGTACAAGGGAATTCATTGATGTATTAAAAGGCCTTTGGACTGAGGATTCCTTCTCTTATGCCGGCGACTTTTATCAATTGGAAGAAACAAAATTGTTTCCTAAACCGGTTCAAAGACCCAATCCGATTCTTTATGCGGGCGGGGAAAGTGAGAAAGGCAAATCTACCATTGTGGAAAAATGTGATGCCTACGTGATGCACGGAGGAACGGTAGAAGAAATTCAGGCGAAAATAGGGGATATGAAGTCTAGAAGAGAGGCGACGGGCAATCCGGAGTTGAGTTCCTTTGGAATGGCCGCATATGTCATCTGCCGTGATACGGAAGAAGAAGCGTTGGCAGAGCTTGAAAGGATTACGGATGTGAAAGAATCCGATGCTTACTCAGGGTTCAAGGACTTTACAAGCAAATCCCAGCTTGAACAAAAGATCCAGCTGCAGGATTACTCCGTTTCGAACAGAGGTCTCCGTCCAAACCTTGTCGGGACTCCGGATCAAATTGCGGATAAAATCCTGGAATATGAGGATGCAGGTCTGGACTTGCTTCTTCTTCAATTCTCACCGCAGCTTGAAGAGATGGAGCGCTTTTCTAAAGAAGTCATGCCATTGGTTGAAGGAAAACGAAAATCAGCAGGGAGGGTGCTTTCTTGAGTAAAATATACGTTATCCACGAAAACACAGAATGGACTGTTCATCTGACGAAACGACTGGAAGAGCTTGGCCTGCCTTATGAAGAATGGCATCTGAGTGAAGGGACTCTGGACCTTTCACAGAAGCCGCCTGAAGGTGTTTTTTACAGCAGAATGAGTGCTTCCTCTCATACACGGGGAAATCGCTTTGCTCCAGAATATACGGCGCAGGTTCTGGCATGGCTCGAAGCTCATGGCAGAAAAGTATTCAACGGCAGCCGTGCTCTTGAACTCGAGGTAAGCAAGGTAAAGCAGTATCTTGAATTGAGCAAGGGAGGAGTTCCGACGCCGAAAACCATTGCGGCAGTAGGAAAGGAGCAGATTCTGAAGGCGGCGCAAGCGTTTGAAGGTAAATCATTCATCACTAAGCACAATCGAGCTGGAAAAGGACTCGGTGTGAAGTTGTTCCACAATCTGAAGTCTCTGCAAACCTATGTGGAAGGCCCGGATTTTGAGGAGCCTGTAGACGGAGTCACCTTAATTCAGGAGTATATTTCCTCACCGGAAAGCTTCATCACACGCTGTGAATTTGTCGGCGGCAAATTCATCTACGCTGTCAGGGTCGATACTTCAGAAGGATTTGAACTTTGCCCGGCAGATGCCTGCTCTATAGGAGATGTATTCTGCCCGGTAGGAGAAGAACAGCCAGAAGAAAAGCCGAAATTCCAAATCCTGAATGAGTTCGATCATCCTGTGCTCCAACAATACGAAAAAGTTCTCGCCGCAAATGATATTCAAGTGGCCGGCATTGAATTCATTTATGATAAAGAAGGCAGAATCTACACTTACGATATCAATACCAACACAAACTACAATTCCGATGCTGAAGCAAAAGCAGAGAAATATGGAATGCTCGAGCTGGCCATTTTCCTGGCGCAGCAATTGCAGAAGCTTGACCAACATGAACGAGTCACCATCTGAAAAAATACCTTTCCCGGAAGAAGCGGGAAAGGTATTTTTTGCGCTTCTTCACTTTAATGCATTACCGCGTGAAAAGGGACAGTCCCTTTTCACACTTCAACGCGTTACCGTACTAAGAGGGACAGTCCCTCTTAGTGCTTTAACGCGATAAACCCTCACCCCGTCAATGGCTTTAGGCTTAGAGAATACAGGGCCTGGTTTACATAATCGATGTCATGAATTTTCTTCTCAAGGCAAAACCTGATCACCAAATCATAAGTATCACTGAATGAAAGAGAATATCCCGCTGAGGCTAATAAATCCTCGGCTTCCTCTGTCTGAAGCTCAAGTGCCAAAGCCAGCGCAATCGCCGTATTCCTGCCGACACGGTAGTCCGGCTTGGACCTTATTTTTGAAAAGTGCTTCCGGTCTATGCCGGCCCTTTTATAAACCTCCGGGTCAGTGAGCCCTTTTTCATCAATCAAGCTCAGCAGCTCCTGTCTGAATGAAGGCTGTTCATGGTTATTAATGAAATCCTCCAATTCACTATTTTCGATAGGACCTTGAAGCTTATAATCCAGGTCATAAGAAGATTCAGAGACCAGCCCATTCGCTTCTTCTTGATAAAGACGGACGTATTCCTTCAGCTCCTTGAAAAAAGTTGGATCAAGCAAGGTGCCAACCTCCTTAAATGTCGCTCAACAGGCGACCAAAATTTGGATGTATTTAGTTATGATTATATCATCAAGAAGTTGAAGGAGATGGATGAAATGAACAAAAACCTGACTGAAGTGGTCTTCTTGCTGGATCGCAGCGGTTCGATGGCTGGGCTTGAAAGTGATACGGTTGGAGGATTTAATGGATTTGTAAAAAATCAGGCGGGATTGAGAGGAAAAGCACTGATCACCACGGTCCTCTTTGATGACCAATATGAAGTGCTTTGGCAGGGAAAACCAGCGGAAAGTACGAAGCTGACGGATAAGGAGTATTTCGTCAGAGGCTGCACAGCCATGTTAGATGCCGTCGGGAAAACAATAGCAGAAGTCGGTCACCGTCTTTCAACCACACCTGAAGACGAACGTCCAGGTAAAGTGATCTTTGCAATCACAACAGACGGTATGGAAAATGCAAGCCGTGAATTCACTTATGAAAAAATAAAAAAATTGATCAGTCATCAGCGGGAGAAATACAATTGGGAGTTCATTTTCATGGGAGCAAATATCGACGCAGCGCAGGAAGCGGACAATATAGGAATCAGTGTTGAAAACGCTTATGAATTTGTAGCTTCAGAAGAGGGAGTAGAGAAGATGTATTCGCAAATGTGTGAGGAAGTTTCGCAAATGAGGGTTAAGAATTGAATGGAGTCCGAATGAGATGTGCGGTAGTTTAAACAGCATCGATTCTAATGCGGGATAGGCGTCCTTTTAATAGCATCAATTCTGATAAAGAAAATTTGATGCAGTAAAATCAGCGTCTAAATAGCATTAACTCAGCAAAAGAAAGAGTCAGATGCAGTAGACCCATAATTCTAACAGCATCCAATTGTACCAGGCACAAATCGCGGTAAATGTGCCTGGTACAAAAGCCAAGATACAGGAAAAACTGCGTTGAAGCAGCATTAACTCCACAAAAAAGAAGCCCTGGTGCAGTAAAACCAGTGTTTAAACAGCATCAACTCCACTAAAGAGAAGCTCAAATGCAGTAGAACCCGCGTTTAAACAGCATCAACTCCACAAAAAGAAGCCCTGGTGCAGTAGAACCCGCGTTTAAACAACATCAACTTCACAAAACAGAAGCCCTGGTGCAGTAAAACCCGCGTTTAAACAGCATCAACTCCACTAAAGAGAAGCTCAAATGCAGTAGACCCCGCGTTTAAACAACATCAGCGTCACAAAAAAGAAGCCCTGGTGCAGTAAAACCCGCGTTTAAACAGCATCAACTTCACAAAAAAGAAGCCCTGGTGCAGTAAAACCAGTGTTTAAACAGCATCAACTCCACTAAAGAGAAGCTCAAATGCAGTAGACCCCGCGTTTAAACAACATCAGCGTCACATAAGAGAAGTCAAGATGCAGTAGAAATAGCGTTTAAACAGCATTAAATCCACTAAAGAGAAGCTCAGATGCAGTAAACCCCGCGTTTAAACAACATTAACTTCACAAAAAAGAAGCCAAGATGCAGTATAAACCATAATTAAACAACATCATCTCAGCAAAAGAAAGAGTCAGACGCATTATAGCCCACGAATTTTAACAGCATCAATTGCGCCTGCCCAGAAAATTCTACAAAATAAAGAATCATTGCAATAAAGACCCTGATTTTACACGCACCTATCGATTGCAGCAAGAATCACCGGCCACCGGCTGTTCATAAAAAATGCCTTCCCCAAACCTGGGAAAGGCATTTTACATTGAGAGGGCAAAGCCTCAATCGCCACTCTTCAGCTGTTCGGAATACAGTTCCTTCGATACTTTAGGCGCCAGCCAGAGCATCGGCAGCAGAAGTATCGACACAGGAACAGCCGTCACAACAATAAAGCTTTGCAGAGCGTCAATACCACCATTGCCGATATACAGCAGAATGGCTGCTATGGCCCCCATCAAGATCGCCCAGAACACACGCAGGGAGACCTTGGGATCACCTTCACCAGAAACCGCCATCGCAATGGTGTAAGACATCGAATCTCCGGTTGTCACGACAAAGACGATCGTCAATAGCAGAAATAATGGAGAAATTATCGCCGCCAATGGCAATTGCTCTGTGATGGCAATCATGGCTGCAGGCATTCCGCCGCTAGTCAGCTCGGATGAGACAGAGCCGGGATTCTGCATTTCATAGAATATCCCCGACCCTCCGACAACGGTAAACCAAAACGTCGTTACGATAGGAGCAATGACGGCGATCGCCACGATAATCTGGCGGATTGTCCTTCCGCGGGAAATTCGGCTGACCAGAATTGCCATCATAGGGCCATATCCGATAAACCAGCCCCAGAAGAAGACCGTCCAGCCCCCAAGCCAGCCTTGATCTCCCCTGTAAGTGCTGATTTCAATAAAGTTATTAACGTAATATCCAAAAGATGAGATAAATGAATCCAATATAAACCATCCAGGTCCGAAGATAAGGACGAACACAATCAATCCAATTGCCAAGCGGACATTAAAGTTACTCAGCATTTGAATTCCTTTATGAAGTCCTGTGGCTGCCGAGATGGTGGAAACCACCACAAGACTGATGATGATGGCGAGCTGCGTGGAAAATTGATCCGGGAGGCCGAACAAAGCGGACAATCCATAACTTGCCTGCAGCCCAAGAAATCCAATTGGACCGATCGTGCCTGCTGCAACCGCGATGATTGAGAAGGCATCAATAATGGTACCGAGAAAACTTGTCCGTAATTTTTCTCCGAAGATCGGGTATAAAAGTGTGCGCGGTTTCATCGGCATGCCTTTATGGTAATACCCATACATCATAACAACTGCGCTTAATGTCCCCAGGATGGCCCAGGCCAGGAATCCCCAGTGCATATAACTTTGAGCAAGTGCAGGCATGATTGCTGCTTCAGTCTGTGCTTCTATCCCCCCATGTAAAGGAGGAACAGTCATAAAATGATACATAGGTTCAGCGGCTGCCCAGAAAACTCCTCCCCCGGCAAGCAATGTAGCCATGATGATTGATAACCACTTAAACGTGCTCATTTCCGGTTTTTCCATAGAACCTAACTGCACATTTCCATATTTCGAAAAAGCTATATACAAAGCCACAAGGAAATGCAGCAGCATTAGAACTTGCCAGAAAGCACCGAAGTATTCAGCTGACCACTGAAAGCCGTTATTGACGAAGGCAGTCAGAGAATCAATGCTGATAAATCCTGCAATAACAAAGGCAATCAGCAATCCTCCGCTGATTGCAAACACAGGCCAATCGATTGCGGATATTTTTTTCTTAGATGTCATAATTTTGAGCTCCTTTAAATGTAATACCTTAATAAACAGAAATTCATACTATCGCATAAATCTCTTGAGCTTGTAAAATAAAAAAGCTTACGACTCCTATTTAGAATGCCATTCGACTACTAAAAAAATACAGAACTGAAGTCTGTTTGAATTTTAGAATCAGGAAAACAGTGGAACGATAAGTTAGTGCCGAAATTGTGATATCATAATTTCATCTCATTAATTTTTATTTTCAGCCGATAATATAAAGAGAGAACATATGATTAATCACAAATTTTTAAAAGTGGGAGTCCAGACATAGTGGGTTATCAAACGAACACTTCATTTATGAATATTGTCTTTATCGTCATTTTTATACAGATTTTGCAGTTGATCTTGGGATTGTATTTTCCTGTGGAAAGTCTTCCGAATTTGTTCTTCCAAGTGGCTTTAACTATTGTGACTTTAGGGTTGGTCTATTTCATGCTCAAAGGGATTTTTAATGCGACAAAAGAAGTGAAAGAGAGCAACCAGAAGCTGAATAACATCTTTGAATCGCTTGATGTTGCCATCTGGTCGCACGATATTAAATCCGGCAAACTGTTGATCACTCCGGGAATCGAGAAGTTATATGGAAGAAATCAGGAAGAGTTTTATCAGGATAAACTGCTGTGGAAAACGGTCATCCATCCTGATGACATGTCCATCCAGGAAGAAAGGCAGAGGATGCTCCAGAAGGGCCGGGCGTGCACAAGTACATACCGGATCATCAAGCCGGATGGAAATGTGCGCTGGATCCAGGATAGAGGGATCCCGACATTGGATGAGAGAGGAAATCTTATTTATTTTTCCAGTGTCTTATTTGATATCACTGACCGAAAAGAGAGTGAGGATCAATATCGGAGCCTGGTTGAAATGTCCCCCGACATCATTGCTGTCAGCCGAAATGGCTATTTTATCTATATAAATGGCGCGGGCAGCAGAGTGCTCGGCACAGAAGATCCTTCTGAACTGATTAATAAGAATATTTCTGAGTTTGCCAGTGAACAGGATATTCGTTTAATACGAGAATCTGCAGAACAGAATAGAAGAGAAACGGAAAACCTAAATTTTGAAATTAAGGTCAAGCGCATTGATGGTGTCAGCATTGATGTCGAAGTATCTGCCAAGCCAATTCTTTATGAAGGAAAGGCTGCGATTCAATTAGTTGGAAGAGATATAACTCAGCGGAAAAGAGCAGAGGAAACTATACGGGAAATGGCTTATTTTGACATGTTGACAGGTCTTCCTAATCGCAATATGTTCAAACAGAGCTTGAATGATTTTATTGAAAATGAAATTTCTCATTCATTTGCCGTTCTGTTTCTAGACCTTGACCGGTTCAAAATCATTAATGATACAAAAGGGCATTCAACAGGGGACCTTTTGCTTGTTGAAGTGGCCAAACGTTTGAAAACCGTCATCGGCAAAGAAGGAGAGGTGTTCAGACAGGGAGGGGACGAATTCATTATCCTGATGGTGGACAGCAGCAGAGAAAAGGTTTCCCGGCTTTCTCAAGGAATCTTACAAAGTTTTGTAAAGCCGATTGAGGTTTCCGGACAAGAATTCTTTGTGACACCAAGCATAGGTATTAGTATGTATCCCGGTGATGGCACTGATCAAGAGACATTGATCAAGCATGCAGACACAGCGATGTATTTGGCGAAGGACCGGGGGAAAAATAATTTCCAGTTCTACGATGAAAGCTTAAATCGAAATACTTCCAGAAAGATGGAACTTGAACAAGAACTGAGAAAGGCACTAGAACTGCATCAATTTATCCTTCACTATCAGCCAAAAGTGAATCTTGAAACGGGTGAAATCCTGGGAGTGGAAGCTTTAATAAGATGGAAGCATCCAGCTCTGGGCATGATTTCACCTGGAGAATTCATCTCTCTTGCTGAAGAAACAGGACTGATTGTCCCGATTGGAAAGTGGGTTCTTCAGGAAGCGTGCAGGCAAAGTAAAGAATGGGAAAAAAGAGGAGCCGGCTCCATTCCTGTAGCCGTCAACATCTCAGTAAGACAAATTCTTGACGATGATTTTGTTGATTTTGTGGAAAATGTGTTAAAAGAAGAGAATCTCGACCCTCGTCTTCTTGAACTTGAAATCACAGAAAGCATCATGCAGGACTTTCAAAGATCATCCGAAATTCTATGCAGGTTGAAGGAGTTGGGGTTGACCATCAGCATCGACGACTTCGGAACAGGGTACTCTTCTTTAAACAACTTACGGTTCCTTCCGATTGATCATATTAAGATCGATAAATCTTTTGTGGATGACATTATCGATTACTCCAAGCACTCAAAAAATGGTTCAATTGTAAAAGCAATCATTGATTTGGGGCAAAACATGAACTTTACGATAATCGCAGAAGGGGTAGAAGAGGAAAAACAAGTAGATTTCTTGCTGAAAAACGCATGCAATATCGGACAGGGTTACTACTACAGCAAGCCCTTACCAGCTGGCGAACTCGAAGCCTACATTAGCACCCGCCAGCAATGATTCTGTGTAACGCATGCAGAGTAGAGAAGGTTTCAAAGAGCTCTGTGGAGCCAATTCCACCTCAATTTCAGAGTAAAACTGGTCTCTGGAATCTCTCTTAAAACTCTTACTTATCACCACTTTAAAGCACTAAAAGGGACAGTCCCTCTTAGTGCTTTAAAGCATGAAAGCCCCCTGCACGTACCGGCACGGGGCTTTGAACATGCTAATATTTAAAGATTTTCCATTAACCGTTTGGCAATTCTTTCATAATCATCACGATCGATGCCAGGAGCAAACTCTTCAGGCAGGTCCTCCAGGTTAGGGATCGGTGCTCCTTTAGGTGAGCCATCTTTGACAATGAGTCTCTGTCCGCTTTCAGGGTTGGTGCCTTTCCAAATCTGCCGGATATCTGCGTAATCCCCGACATCGTTCCATGTATAGAGGATATTCCCGATGCCCTGATCTTCAAATTTCCGGGCATGGTCAAACTTTCGATTGGAAAGGTTGGGGATTGGAACCATCTTTTTAACATCAACCCCCGTCACGATCTCCAGAGCTTTCGCATAGGCAAGCACATGGGTGCCTCCGCGAACCAATAAGTATCCGATCATTTCCCGGGCTGTTTCATTCTCGGTCATCTCGTAGACTCTCATCTTATGTGTGCGTGCCCCGACTTCCAAAAAGAAATTATGCAGAAGGTCGAGCACCAGGTTTCCGCTGGTAAAAACATTATCACCAGTCCATGGGCGTCCCATTGAATCTCCTGCCAAAGAGGTTTGGGCAGAAGCGATGAATTGAAGGGTATTGCGGCTGTCTTTTCCTTCACGCAAAGGAGTAACATCCGGGTCTCCGGTGTAAAAGGTGTTTCCCTTTGATAACAAGTTAATCGCATTCGAGACGAGTTCCACATGGCCGAACTCCTCGGCTGTAATACTGGCAACAAGGTCATAGAAAGGCTTCAGCTTATCTTTTCGCCTGAAATTGAACGACTGGTACATATAATTATTCAGCGTCGACATTTCCCCGAACTTTCCGCCAAGAAGCTCCTGCACAGCAGCGGCTGCATTAGGATCTCCGTGTTCCGGGACAGGCAGGTCGATTAACAGCTTATTCTCGCGCTTGAACATGTGATTCCCCCTTACCCTTTTGGAATGACCCAAACAATTTGCTGAGTGCGGATAAAGAAAGGCGATCCGCCTGATTCGACCACAATATGATCCGGCACCACATTAGAGAGCTTCCCGGAAACTGTCCCGCGGATAGTTTGGACGGCAACCATACTTCCGATAATCCCTGACAAAGTTTCGTAAACATAAGGATCATAGTTGCTCACAAACGCAATCTGTTGTTCATTCATGCTGTCATCTCTCCTTCATAAAAACTTTAACAATTATTCTTATGACCCATAACCACCGGTTAGACATCTAGAATAGAATTCATATGCTTCAACGCGTTCACATCCTAAGAGAGACAGTCCCTCTTCGGATGTGAACGCGATAAAGTTCTCTATGGTAAACAGATGATTCACCTCGTCCAGCAGGGGTGAAACTGGACATTGACTTAGAGGCAGCCAAGCGTCGGTAAGAAAGGAAAATTTAGTGCTTTAAAGCGCTAAGAGGGACTGTCCCTTTCAGTGCTTTAAAGCAACGAAGCAACAATAAACTATTCTTTTATTTACAGTGGAAAAAAATAGTATTTGCTTTTTGAAAAATTATAAGGTATGATAAGGTTAATTATTCTTGTTCGGTCAGGTTAAGTAAGAAAAGTTATTGAACTTCTCGCTCTTGATGGTTGAATTGAGCAACAATAGTAATAAATCGTGGATTAATATCCACACAGGAGGAAATACACATGCAACAAGGTACAGTGAAATGGTTTAACGCAGAAAAAGGATTCGGCTTCATCGAAATCGAAGGCGGAGAAGATGTATTCGTACATTTCTCAGCTATCCAAGGCGACGGCTTCAAAACTCTTGACGAAGGTCAAAAAGTAACTTTCGAAACAGAGCAAGGTCAACGCGGACTTCAAGCTACAAACGTTAACAAAGCATAATTATTGAAAGGACTCTCTTGAGGGTCCTTTTTTTATTGTTAAAAGATTTTAATTTCATCACTGCGGAAAACTATTAACGGAGTTATCCACGTCCATCTTCAGCCTCCAGCCCCTCGGAGTCAACTGTTCCGAAGAAAGTAAAAAGAAAGGCTATCGGGGCAGATTAGCGTGATTACCGCTTTTGTATTATCCTTATAGAGACCTTAGGCACGAAGGCTTAGCGGAGATCCCTGCGCTTCTATAACGATAAGAGGCATCGCAGCGGTAAGTTGTGCAGCCGTTTTTTCTCGCAAATAGGAGATTTCAAGCTGAATACAGAACACCAGTTCATTGCCAAAAAACCACGATATTTTTAACTTCAAAAAACCACATCCCGAATCGTGCAGCGACTAAAACAAAGCGTTAGCGCTTTTTTGACATAAGGAGGAATTCATGAACTATCTATACAATTATGCCTGGGAAAAGAATGAGGCGCTTCTATGTTTAATGGAGAAGCGTGCACTCTTTGGTCAGGAAATCGATTCCGAGTCAGGACCGGTTGAAAGTTCGATAAAAATTGATCCCAGCCGCAGCCCATTTATCAGAGAAAGAATAAGTGTGCTGTGTGAAGGAGAAAGTTTGGATCACTTAATCGAAAATCTACAAGAACTTCCTGAAATTCAGCACTCCTTTAAAGTAATTTTTATCCAAGAGCCTGATTCTATCAATCATGAAAAGGTCGGTTTCAAATCGCGCCGTGATATTGAACGCAGAATCGGGTTGAGTCTTAAGGGAGAAGCTGATTTGATCGATCCCCAACTAGTCTTCGGCGTTATGAAAACAGACAGCCGTTGGATATTCGGTGAATATGTAAAAAATGAAGCGGTCTGGCTGCAGCACCAGTGGAAGCCTAACAGTTATTCTACTGCGCTCGGCACCCGGGTTGCCAGGGCAGTCGTCAATATTGCTGTTCCAGACCCAGCTGGCAAAAAAGTCATCGATCCCTGCTGCGGAATCGGAACCGTGCTGATCGAAGGACTTTCAATGGGCATCGACATTTCAGGCAGCGATATCAACCACCTCATGATTCCGGGCGTTAAAGAAAATATGAAGCATTTCGGGTTGCAAGGGGAAGTGGAGAGACGGGATATAAGGGATGTGGAAGGTGAGTATGATGCTGCCATTATCGATCTTCCCTACAATCTTTGCTCTGTCATCACTGTCAGGGAACAGCTTGAAATGTTTCAAAGTGCCCGACGGTTCACCAAAAGGTTAGTGGTGGTCACGATTGAGAATGTAGATAAAGTGCTTGCTGAAGCCGGCTTCGAAATAGTCGACCGCTCTGTCGTCACCAAAGGGAATTTTCAGCGTGAAGTTCTGGTATGCTTGTGAAAGGAGGCATCTGCTATAATGCGGATGCTTTTTCAATAGAAACATTTTTCGTCCAAAAGCTCTGATGAAAAATAGCGCGGGCTAAAGAAGATAGTGCAGCCGGCTTAATTCAAACAAGGATGTTCCCTCTTTAAAGAAGGCTCTTTTCTAAAGGCTGTTTTCGCATATATTGTTGCTTTCGGGAAAATCCCAAGAGCCTGATTTTCCCCCGGATACTAGGAGATTTCTCTCTAATCGGGGAAAGTAGCTCTTTTCTTTTCATGATTACCAGGGTTATCCGGTGAATTATGGTAGTTTTTTCGGAATTAGTATCAAATAGCAACAAAGTTTACGAAAAGAGCCTTTCTAAAAGATTGTTGCTTTTGAATGTTATTTTCCCCTCATCACCCCTTACGTAGTAGGATTGGAGTGGAAGGCGTACGATCTCCTGCGGGACTAGCGGGCAGGTGAGACCCCACAGGCAAAGCCGAGGAGGCTCACCGCACGCCCCGCGGAATCGTACGCCTGGAGCGGAAATCCTTCCTTTTAAGGAAGCCACAATCTTTGCGAAAAGAGCGTTAAAGAAAAAACAATTCCTTAGACACTCGAAATTAAGTATAATCAAAATGTACTAAATTATGAAAATTTATAAATGAGGTGTTCACCTATGATCAAGCGCTTTTTCAGCTATTATCGTCCTCATAAAAAGCTGTTTTACATAGACTTTTTCTGTGCGATGCTGGTCGGCCTGCTCGAGCTTGGCTTTCCGCTGGCAGTATCCTATTTCATTGATGAACTGCTGCCAGAAGGAAACTGGGCTACCATCACTGCAGTAAGCGCCGGGCTGTTGACTCTGTATGTAATGAGTTCCGGTATGCAGTTTGTCGTCAACTACTGGGGCCATAAGCTTGGCATCAATATTGAGACCGATATGCGCCGTGAACTGTTTAATCATGTACAGAGACAGTCATTCCGCTTTTTCGATAATACTAAAACAGGACATATTATGAGCCGCATTACGAATGACCTGATGGATATAGGGGAGCTGGCCCACCATGGACCTGAGGATTTCTTTATTGCTATCATGACGTTCATTGGCGCATTCTGGATCATGCTCACCATCAATGTAGAGCTGGCGCTGGTGGCGATCATTATTGTTCCGTTCCTGGTCTGGCTTATCTCTTATTCCAACATAAAGATGAATGCAGCCTGGACGAAGATGTACGGAAATATCGCTGATGTCAATGCCCGTGTCGAGGACAGTGTTTCTGGTGCGAGAGTTGTTCAATCTTTTACAAATGAAGAATATGAAAAAAATCGTTTTAATAAAAACAATCTGTTTTTCCGCAAAACGAAGCTTCAGGCATACAAAGTGATGAGCTGGAATCTGTCCGGAATCTACATCACCACCAGAGTGATGACTCTTGTCATCCTGGTATTTGGGGCCTGGCTCAGTTTTTCAAATAGACTTTCTTATGGTGAACTAGTCGCGTTCATTCTTTACCTTAACGTGCTTTTCAAACCGATTGATAAAATCAGTGCACTTCTGGAATTGTATCCTAAGGGGATGGCGGGCTTCAGGAGATTTGCCGAATTGATGGATGAACAGCCTGATATCGAAAACAAACCTGGCGCAGTAGAGGTTTCCTCTTTAAAAGGAGACATCCGTTTCAACAATGTCAGTTTCGGTTATGAAAAAAATCGTACGATCTTGAATGAGATGTCCTTCTCCATTCAACCAGGAACCACCGTAGCTTTCGTTGGTCCTTCAGGTGCAGGGAAAACAACGATTTGCTCATTGATTCCCCGTTTTTATGATGTAGAAGGAGGAGCGATCACTGTGGATGGAATCGATATCCGCGAGATGACGAAAGAGTCTCTTCGGGCAAATATAGGAATTGTGCAGCAGGACGTCTTCTTATTCACAGGTACACTGAGAGAAAACATTGCGTATGGAAGATTAGGCGCTTCACAGAAAGACATCGAAGAAGCTGTCCGTAAAGCTCATCTGACTGAACTGGTAGCTTCACTGCCGGACGGTTATGATACCCAAATTGGTGAAAGGGGACTGAAGCTTTCGGGTGGCCAGAAGCAAAGGCTGGCGATTGCCCGGATGTTCTTGAAAGATCCTTCGATTCTCATACTGGATGAGGCAACCTCGGCACTTGATACCGAAACAGAAGCCATCATCCAGGAAGCGTTGAATGATCTCTCAAAAGATAGAACGACACTGATCATTGCCCATCGCTTAGCAACAATCAAAAAGGCGGACCGCATTATGGTCATCACCGAAGACGGCATTGCAGAAGACGGTTCACATGCCGAACTTCTGTCTAATCGAACGGGAATATTCGCAAAGCTGCATGCTCATCAGCACTGAAACCAAGAAAGCTCTCTATTCGAATGAATAGAGAGCTTTCTTGAAAGATAGTTCTTTAGCGCTTTAAAGCACGAAGAGGGACAGTCCCTCTTCGTGCTTTAAAGCGCTAAAGCTAAGAAGATCCTGCAGTACAACAACGGCAGAATCTTCTTAGTAACATCAATCGACAAATTCCGGGGCGTGACTGTCACCCAAACACAGGAGGCTTGCGGTGTTTCGTACTCTGTTCATACCCATAAGCGATTTCAATCAGGACAGGTTCGCTGTAAGCCCGTCCGGTAAAGGTGATTCCGACGGGTTCGCCTTCAGGGCTGAAGCCGGCAGGAACGGTGATGGATGGATATCCGGCCTTTGCAGGGATCATCGCTCCAAAGTTGTTTGGAAATACAATGGCATCGAGTCCATGTTCCTCCATGACAGCGTCAATACCGCCCTTTTTGGAAAGAAATTGATCTTGAATCAGGCTCTTCAGGTAAACGGGATCCAGCAGGCCTTTTGTTTCTTCCGATTCTTCCAGCACCTTTTGACCGTACTTCAAGGCAGGCTCGCCTGCTTTCTTGTTAAATTCAATAATATCGTCTAAATTGCCGATGCCAACAGCAGGATCAACTGTCTTCAAGTAAGCATTGATGCCGGACTTGAATTCATAAAGCAGGACATTGATATCCCATTCCGCTTCTGTGGAAGGGATCTCTACAGAGTCAATGATCTCCGCTCCCAATTCCCCAAGCTTGTCTACCGCTTTATTCATAATCTCCAGCTTAGCTTCATCCAAATAGTCAAAATATGTACTGCGGGCAATGCCGATTCGTTTGCCTTTAAGTCCATCTGCCAGCAGGTGATCACTAAAATTAGTTTCCCGCAATTCATTGGATGCTGTAATGGCATCTTCGTTGTCCACTCCTTGAAGTGCCTGAAGCAAGATTGCAGCATCTGCCACAGTCCGAGCCATCGGTCCTGCTGTATCCTGTGTATGAGAAATGGGGATGACACCAGTTCGGCTGATGAGTCCCACAGTCGGCTTTATGCCAACAAGCGAATTCTGGCTGGCCGGACTTAAGATCGATCCGGACGTTTCCGTTCCAACGGAGGCAGCAGCGAGACTTGCGGCAATCGCAGCTGCTGATCCTGCACTGGACCCGCCAACCATGAAGTCAGCTCCATATGGATTCAGCACCTGGCCGCCTCTTGAACTGTAGCCGGTAGGCATTTTCTCTCCCATGAAATTAGCCCATTCCGTCAAGTTTGTTTTTCCAAGAATAATTGCACCTGCTTCTCGGAGCTTTCCAACAAGAAAGGCGTCTTTTTTTGCATAGGAGTCTGCCAAAGCCAATGACCCCGCACTCGTATGCATGTTATCTCCTGTATCAATATTATCTTTAATGACCACAGGAATGCCGTGCAAAGGACCCCTGCTTCCTTTTGTTTTTCGCTCATAGTCAAGAGAAGCAGCGATCTGCAAGGCATCTGGGTTTAGTTCAATCAAAGAATTGATGGATGGACCTGATCGATCGATATCAGCAATTCTGTCCAAGTACATCAACACCAAGTCCTGTGAGCTAATTTCCTGATTATCCAATTTCAGCTGAATATCTTCGATTGAAGCTTCTATGAGCCAATTACTTTTTAATTTTTCCAAGCGTTGATCCATCATGTTATTCGCCCTCTCTATAAAGAATTAATTTGATCTTTATTCAGAGAATCTTGTAAATCCTGTAGTTTTCCAGTTCTTTAGAAAATAATTCTCTAACGATAGTATACTATTAAATAAAAATAAAACCCTTTTCGGAACGGTCCAAAACTAGTTGGAGCAATGCAACAACCTAGTGAGAGCGGAGGCACCTTCAAAAACAGAGCATTATAAACAAATGAACCTCACTCTATCTTCGAACTCTAAAAACATAAAAAAACCCGCATGTGAACCAGAGTTCTCATACGGGTTTTTTTTGAAATCAACGTGCGTTAGGAAAAATCCTTCTAGTCATTTCACCGAACTCTTCAAATAATCCCTCAACAGGCTCGCCATTTTGAAGATCATCTCCATAGCCCCTCATTCTTTCCACAAAATCCGGGTTGGAAGAAACATACACGTTTTCAATACTCTGCTCTGTATCTTTTACAGCTTGAGAAACCTTTTTCTTGATTTGTTTCGTTACATCGCCTTCTGCATTATCCTCGAGAACAACAGCAACAAAAGCATTGTTCTCCGTCATGATGACATTGGCCTGTTTTACTTCTTTCAACTCATTCACTTTCTTAGCTGCCTTGTCGGACGATGTCATCTTTTGCTCACCGTTATTCATGTCGTCGCCAAACATTCCATTATTATCAGCGTTGTTCATGTTATTCGTATTATTGCCATTATTATAGCCGACATTTTCAGGCTGAAGGTTATTGTTGCCAGCCTCGTTCCCGTTATTAGCCATTCCGCAGCCTGCCATCATAACCAGACCTGCCAAAACTACAAGCATCACTTTAAGTTGTTTCATGTTTTTCCCTCCTAATCAAATATAGTTCAAAGATAGGTTTTGCTGGAGGGTGAAAAACTATACCTAAATTGAAGAACTATATACCTCTGCCTGCAATTGTGCTGAAACGCTGGGGCTTCTGCTGTTTAAACCATTCGAAGCAGAGCAGAAAAATGATGGCCAAATCGATTGCGTCACCTCCATAGAACATTAAGAGGGCGCCCGTTTCTGATTCTCCCGGAGCTACCCCTTTAGGAGGATGGGCATAAAGAAATTTAGCTAAGATGCTGTGACTTGCAAGGGCGAGAACCAAGACAACAGAACGGTAATAAAAAGAGGGCTTGTGAGGAGCAGGGTCAAAGCTGACCATAGATACTGTAAATAGGTACCCAGCAAGAAAAATATGTATATGGATAAGGACATGAAGAAGCCCATTTTGATGCATCGCCTCGTAAAGACCACTCGTATATAAAATCCATAATCCTCCCATGTTCAGCAGAGAAGCTGTAACGGGATCAGTCAGCAGTCTGACGGGAGAGCTTTTCAAGATAAAAGTAAGCCGTCTTGCCATTCTGACATTCAACGTTCTCATCAACAAAGTTAAGGGAGCAGAAACAACAATCAGGAGAGGAGCCAGCATTCCCAGCAGCAAATGAGCGGCCATATGATAAGTGAAGCTGAAATGTGCACGCTCAGCAATCGGACCTATAACGGAGGCAGCGGCACAGCACAAACCGGCTAACCAAAAAAATGTCCGGTACATCGGCCAGCGCCTGTATTTTTGATTAGAGTGTTTTACAGCAATTATGTAAAATATTATAGCTGCAGAGAATCCTAGTAAAATCAATCCACTTCCCATGCTAAAGCCCGCATGGTGGATATGTTCATTGCCCATTTGCCAGCTCTCCTTTGGTCTCATTGTTTTCTTTTCGTGTCCTCAGTGTTATCAGAACCCCTGCCAATAATAGAACCACAGCGATGCCATTCCATATCCAGTCATATATCCACACATTATCCACATAGCGGATCTGATGGATTCTCATAAATTTATGCTGGATGATTCCGTCGTATAATTGGAACCCTCCGCTTCCCAGCAGCATCCCGCCCCACCATCGTTTCAACCAAAATGCCCCTTTACGGCGAAGATCGGCTAGCATAAATAATCCAGCAACAGTAGCAAACCAGCTGAACGCATGAAACAATCCATCAGAGACAAGTCCCATCGCAGTTGTCGATTTGTCATAAAAATGGTGCCAGTGGAGAAGTTGGTGAAACACCGTCTCATCGACGAAGGCAGCCAGCCCCAGGCCGAAAAAAATTCCTGATACTAAATTTCTTGATAAATAAGTACGACTCATAGCAATCTCCTCCATGTCTTGTCTATTTACAGTTTATCCAAGTAAGCGGGAATATAAAGGACCGTTAACTGAAGATTGTTATAATTTACAGAATAATTACCTTATTTATGGTAAAATAAACCCAGCCGCACCAATTGAAGCTGAAGTTCATCCGAGCGAAGTCACATAGTAGAGGAGGACTGTCCGATGTTATGGTGGGTATTTGGATTAATATTAGTATTTTCAATCATTGCTAATTTGTTTAGACCAAGGAAGACGTTTGATAATAAGGAAAACACCGTTCAAGAAGAGGAAAGAGCAAAAGCCCAGAGCTGGTTTGGGGGATGAGTGAAGAAGAAATTAATTAAATTCTTAAAGCATTCCTATTTCAAAGGCTCTTTTCCAATAGATTTTTAATGCTATTTTTTCCTTCATCCCCCTTTTCTGCAGTAGGCTCACCGCCCACCCTATGGAGTCGTGCGCCTGATGAGGAAATCCATTACTTATCTACAGCTGCAATCTTTGGGAATGGCTGTTTTCGCATATATTGTTGCTTTCGGATATCCCCGGATACTAGAGGATTTCTCTCTAATCGGAGAAAGTAGCTCTTTTCTTTTCATGATTACCAGGTTATTCCGGTGAATTATGGTAATTTTTTTGGAGTTAGTATCAAATAGCAACAAAGTTTACGAAAAGAGCCTTGGGAAAAGAGGTATTTCAAAAGAGAAATTAATTGAAATGACAGAACTTTTCACGTCAATATATTAACTTTAACAAACGTGGGCCTTAGTCCAGCATTTAAGTAGGAGGCTGAGTTGTGGGTAAACCCTTCTGGATTCCGTTAATAGCTTCGTTTGGAACGATGATATTACTTTATACAATAGGCTTTATAGCTGATATAAATTTTCTTACAATTAAAGTTTCACGCTCCTATGCAGAAATTTCTTTCGTACCAATCGTTGTCGGTTTGTTGATAGGATTTGTTACTGAAAAAATTATAAAACGCAATTCTAAAAAAGTATGATTTCTACATTTTGTTACGCTAATGGGGAGGCGTTTCCTGAACACGCTGCGCCCTAATTTACCGAAAAATCCTGGCAGGAAGAAAAGAAAAGATCTTTTCTTCCTGTTCAGAGAGGGCCCTTAGGATTTTTCCAAAAGCAACGATTTATGTGAAAATAGCCCTCCTAAAAGGGTTGTTGCTTCTGAATGCATCTTGAGACGGATGATCGCATTTTTTATAAAGTATCTGCAATAACAAAAGACGCACTCCTGCTATGCAGGGCTGCGTCTCTGTCACTTCAAGACTGAATGGAAGCTGTGGCTACAGGTCATCTCTGTCTCTAAAATGCATATTCCACCGTTCCGCTTTTTTCAGGGAAGGAAGGTCATTCAATATGTCCCCCGGCCTCACGCCTGCACCAATCAGGTAATCCGTAAATTCCATATGAACAAACTCAAAAATATAATTGAACTGCTGTATAAGAGGAAGGCCCTTGATGTTTGCGCTGCTTCCGCCGGTGATGACGACATAGGCTTTTTTCTTAGCGAGCTCTTCTTTCAGGCTGAATCGTTCGTCACGCAGGTACTGAGACCAGCGATCAAAGAAATTCTTCATCGGCCCGCTCATTCCATACCAATAAAGGGGAGTGGCAAATAAGAGGACATCATGCTCCAGCATCAAATGAATCAGTTCCTCGTAATCATCGTTTACTGGAGAGAAACCTTCTTCCGTATGTCTCTTATCAGTGATTGGCTGAATTTGTTTATCTGCTAAAGCAACAATGGTATGATCGGTCCCCTCCAGTATTTTATTCGCCAGATATTCCGAGTTTCCATTCTTCCTGGTGCTCCCCAACAAAGCTAAAATCTTCATCAGCATACACTCCTCTTTCTACTCTTATGTAGTATATTTCAAAAAGCCCATCTTGTTTCCAATTGTTCCTTATACTTTTGAAAAAATCTTAAGATAAACCCTATTAGGCAACGTTTCACTAAGAAAGAATTTCTGCCATGAGCGGATCCTTCTCAATGAACCTCTGTGCTTTTTGACGGTAACCTTCTTCATGCAAATACGTGTATCGGTTAGGCTTAATGGAGGGAGCCATCTCAATTGCAAGCAGATAGTCTTCTCTTTTTAATCCGAGCTCCTTGACATAGTCGAAGAAGCCGGTTCGTTTGAATACCTTATGAAACCGTTCGGCTCGATGTTCCTGGACATTTGCCATAATATAAGCCGCTACTCCGACTTGAATGCCATGCATTGCCGGTCTCTTAGAAATAATTTCAAGGCTATGTGAAATAAGATGTTCTGAGGAGCTAATGGGGGCACTGCTGCCGCTGATGACTGTTGAGATACCCCCCATCGTTAAAGAGCTTACTAATTCTTTCAACAGGAAATCATTTTTTATATCTTTCATGGGAGTCCTGATAAAACTGTTAACCGCTTTTTTGCTTAACATATAGGCGAATGCATTCACTTCTCCTTTGCCATTCGCTTCTTCAAATGTCCAATCATACAGAGCTGTCAGATTGGACATTAAATCACCGATCCCAGACAGCACGAAACGTTTGGGGGCCTGCTTGATAATTTCGAGGTCAGCAATGATGCCATATGGAACTTTGGCTGGAACCGTTGTTTTCTTGCCATTGACAATAAGAGAACAGTTACTTGAAAAAAGCCATCATTAGAAGGTGAGGTAGGGATGCTGATGAAGGGAGTTTTCCTTGAAAAAGCGATATATTTGCCGTAATCAATAACCTTCCCGCCACCCACGGCTATTACTACATCTGTCTTTTTCCATTGAAAAGCAAGGGAAACCAGGTCATGAATATCCAGTGTATCCGGCATCTTCTCATATTGGTTATTCATATAGGACAGTGACACTGAAACCTTATGCTGAAATTGAGCATAAGAAAAATCATCGAACAAAATAATTGCCGAGGAAAAAGGATGTTTTTTAAGGATTTGTCTTAATCCTGATAGAGCATCAGAGCTGATTTCTAAAATTGAAGGTATAGAGATGCTTGCTGCGTTCATAGTCATGCTCCTTTCAAATGGTCCCTGACTAAGAATTCAACATGAGTACAGAAGAATCCTGTTGATGGAAGCTGATAGTATGAACTGTTTTGAGAGTTTTATAACTGAGCTGGTATTTGAGGATCTGCTTTTATTCTCCGATCATTTAATAAATAGGTTCTGTTAAGAAAGTAATGGATTTCCGCTCCAGGCGCAGGACTCAGCGGAGTCCTGCGGCCGTAGCGAAATCCATTTATCTCCATAGAGCCTTGTGAAAACAGCTTTTATACAACAACACCAATGACTAACAGGGCCAATAAATAAAAGAAAACGAGGAGAAACCATTACAAAAGTACGAGAGTGAAAATTAAGGCCACATAAAAAACGAGCATGGAATCGATGAGGATTCTGTGCTCGTTCGGTGTTTTCTGAGCTGCCTTCTCCGTGAGATTGCACATTATAAAGTTTTTCAACTGAAATGTGTCAGAGCTTCTTATGGTCATATAAAATGCGGAACTTGTCTTCATGAAGAAATGAAGTGAGGGAAGGGGCAGGGAGAAGAGTGTTTTTTATCGAAGCCATTTTACTGTTTCAATTCTCGTACCTTCTTCTGCAGATGAGCTGATAGTGAATTCATCCATTATTTTTTGCACTCCAGGAAGTCCTGCTCCTAATCCTCCAGAAGTGGTATAGCCATTTTTCATTACCTTTTGGATATCAAGAATTCCAGGCCCTGAATCTGCCGTGTAGATTCCTATTCCAATTTGTGAAGAGTTTTGCTGGGTGTAGAGGATAAGTTGTCCATGATTGGCATATAAGTAGAGGTTTCTGGCCAATTCGCTAACGACTGTAATAATCCTTGTTTGGTCAAGCATGCCGAACCCCAATTCTTTAGCATAGGTTCTTGCATAGCTTCTGGCTGCTGTAATATCCTCTAAATTCGAAATTACTATCGTTGCCAATGCTTCCATACTCATCCCTCCTGGTTAAAAATTCGATGAGTGAGTTGCACTCAAAGTTCTTCTGAAAACGCCAGAAGAAAAGGGATAAGCTCCAATTATCGAAGAATCAGCTCCCACATATTACACTTAGACTAACATACAGAAACTCTCATGAATGCAATGTAGCAGATTAGCCACATTTACAGGGGGACATTTAGGTAGTGTCGTCAGAGGGCTGGCTCGCTCACACTATGAGGAGAAAAGATTTTTGCTATCGCCAACAGTGCCTTGCGTTTAACTTCAACCTTCCTTACTAGTATGGCTCCGTATAAAAAACCAGGACCGGCAAACCATATAGAGAAAATAGTTTTGAGTTGGAGGAGGTTGAAATGAAAAGTTATCGTAAGTATAAGATTCTTCTGCCCCTAATCGCAATGGCGTTGATTCTCGTTTCGCCTGTCTTCACCGAGGCGCATGTTAAATGGTTTACAGAACAGGTGCCTCAGAAGGTATCAATAGAGGAAATCCTCTCGCCATTGTTCATGATATTAAGTTTGGTGGTGGCGGTGATTCTGTCTGTTTTGACACTGATTTTGCAGCCTGCCATAGAAAGACTTTCTTTTGTGAAAAAACTTAATGACTTCCTGGATCAGTACCGTATTTCCTCCAGGTACATTCTAAAATACGGTACAGCGTTGGCACTTCTTATACAAGTTCTGTCAGGATCACTTTTTGCTCCAGAATTTGAAATTCATAACCAAGTGGTGCTGGCAGGGGTTTGGGCCTCGATTGTTCTGCTCTGTATACCTGTCCATTACGCAACTAAGGCAGGAGCAGTCATACTATTGGGTCTGTTCATTTATCAGTTAAGTGAGGCAGGGTTATTTCATATGCTGGATTATGGCTTTTACCTGGCCATCATCGTTGTACTGATGATAGGCAAAACCCGCCTTGAGAATTGGGGATTTCCTTTTTTGTATTTGGGGACAGGTTTATCTTTGTGCTGGGTAGCAGTTGAAAAATGGGTGTATCCAGCGATGAGTGTGGACATCATCCAGAATCACGGCGTGCCTACCTTTGGTTTTGCTCCTGAAACGTTTGTAGTATTGGCAGCGTTTATTGAATTTATTGTTGGATATCTGCTGATCGTTGGGATCTTGAACAGAGTGCTTGCATTTGTTCTGACATTGATATTCATTTCCACTACGATGCTGTTCGGTGTCACTGAGATCATTGGCCACCTGATGATTCACATCGTTCTCATTATTTTTATCATAGAAGGAGTGTCATTCTATGATCCGCCAATCAAAATCCATAAAACAAGGGTTGATCAAATTATCTTTGTTTTTCTGAATTTCTTATTCACGCTTTCGGCTTTCCTTTTGATATATTACCGCTTTGCCTAGTTTGTTCAGGTTAGATGCCTGTTGGGGGGGGCAGAGGGTCCAGCTATTGGGATTCGGAGGAAACACCCTATTATAAATCAAAACTGCAATCATAATAGGGAGATTAAGCAGCAAACACCACCTTATAAATTAAAGCTGTAAATTAAATAGGGTGATTAAGTGAAAAACGTAGCATAATTCAAAGAAACGGCCGAGATGATGCTACGATTAGCTAAAAAACGTAGCATGATCCAGAGAAAACAGCTGAGATGATGCTACGATTAGCTCGAAAATGTAACATTGATCCAGAGAAACGGCCGAGATGATGCTACGATTAGCTCAAAAACGTAACATGATCCAGAGAAACGGCCGTAAAGATGCTACGATTAGCTCGAAAACATAGCATCATCCAGGGAAACGGCCGGGATGATGCTACGATTAGCCCGAAAACGTAGCATAATTCAGAGAAACGGCCGTAAAGATGCTACGATTAGCCCAAAACGTAGCATGATCCAGAGAAACGGCCGAGATGATGCTACGATTAGCTCGAAAATGTAACATTGATCCAGAGAAACGGCCGG
>JBNJJI010000012.1:0-133470 GCA_051750065.1 Bacillota bacterium | reverse complement strand
ATTGTCTAGAAAAAGACCTTACACATACATTTATAAACCATCGCTTCTGCTTGTAATAAAGGGAAATTTCCCCCTTATTCACCCACAAAATAAGCTCTAATCTGCAATTAACGGGAAATTTCTCCCTTATTTTTTAAGATAGTTACTCAATTAAGAAAATGACTTTTTCATTTCTTGTGAAACAAGTACCTTGTCCCAGCCTAAGCAAACATAAGCAAAATTAAATAGCGGGAATCTTTCCCTCTATTAGAGCTCTGTTGATGCCACTTCCTCAATAAGGAGAAACCCCCTGTTATTTTCCCGAATTTTTTAGCGTTGTATGAGCATGTACAACTTGCATGTATTTACTGCACGTCTGGTGGTAAGTTTTCTGTATTTCTGTCGCCATGAACAGAAAAAAGGGACCAACATGCAGTCCCTTTCTGACCAGTAACGCTGGTTTAAATAAATTCACTCAACAATAACCAATAACAAGGATTTAGCGGAAGGTTAGGATCAACCGGAATATCGTCTGCATTATATCCAACGATAAAACTTTCTGGATCGGTTGCAGATTCCCAACCCGCCACGAAAAATTGATTAACAATGGTATTATCAGTACTGAAGATGTCCGTACTGCCCAAGTAGAATAAATCGATGCCGGCAATTCCTTTTCCTGCTGTATTTTGAACTGTATTTTCATAGAAGGCAATGAATTTAAAAATGTTGAGGTTTGCTCCAAACAGTAAGACAGGAACATTCCCTTCACTAATGGTCGTATTATCAATGATATACAATCCAAAGTTTTCACCTATAAACTCTTCCATCAGAAGAAGATGACGCAGTGTAAAGGGAGAAGTTAATTGTGTATTATTTCTTATGACTAAATCTCCTTTTAGAGTTCCTGAACTCGGACCAACATTCGTGATAATGATAAAGCTGCACCTGACATTTCCTGAATCAGAGACAAAGGTATTGGTGTCAATAATACTCTGCCCTGAAGTAGAAGCTATACTGATATACCTATAACTATTGTTACTTGCAGCATTAGGAGAGTAAATAAAGTCACAGTTTGTAATTTGAAATTCTGAAGCAATCAGTGTAATGCCGAACTCACATACGGAGATTTCACAATTGTCGATATATATTTCATCAGCTGACAAATTTGCTACTCTAATGACTGCCTCATTGGATGTAATCGATACAAAATCCTGAATGAGGGACATGTTTTGGAATGCCACATTCGATACAGTTACATTAAACATGAAAGTTACTCCGTTATTCGTGGTAATCACGGTTGTTGCGCCTTTTCCTTGCCCCTCTATCGTGACCGACTTGTTTACATTTATAGAGGAATTAATTACAAAGGTTTCAGCGTCGAGCAATAAGCGATCACCATTTACAGCTGCAGTTAAAGCCGCTTGAATTGTGGTGAATGGCCGAGTGGACCCTACAAGCAGCGTATTACCTGTTGGAGTCGGAATCGGTCTCGCTGCAGGAGGAACAGGTTGTGGTTGCTTATAAAAAGTATCACCCGTAGATGTATCGATATAAAGATCTCCATCATCACCGATATCGCAGGTTGGTGAGCCCACTCCTGTTAAAACGGGAGTACCAGCTGGTCCCTGAGGTCCGGTGGCCCCTTGAGGTCCAGTTGCTCCTTGTAGCCCTTGAGGCCCTTGAGGTCCTGTGGGGCCTTGTGGTCCAGTTGGGCCCATATCAGTTCCTAATAATTCATCGGACACTAGGCGGTGCGCCGCAACTATTTGACCACTAGCATCTTTTCCCCATGTCGAAACTTGAACTTCTTCTTCAGCAGCTCCTTCTATCGTAAAAATATATTCAAATCCATCAAAGTCCGCAAAATAATTCCTTGTGATCACTTCGTTTGGCAAAACACTCAGATTTTCCAAAACATACAATGTGCGTGAACCATTAAGGAAAAAGCCTTGAATAAGAACGGTGGCGGAACTGCTTTGACTTCGGTTATCTATCTTCACAGTTACCTGTCGAGTAAGTCTTCCACCATTGGAGGGGGTGTTCAATATAGGACCTGTTGATAGTATAGACATATACTTTCTACCTCCTTTTATTTTAGAACCCTATTAATATGGAAGATATGGCAGTTGATAATTTAGTGAAATGCTTTATCCATATTTATAGTTATATCTATACTATTCAAATCTTTTAAATAATGATTGTACTAAAGCACATGCAGGACGAAGTGGTCCCTCTCATAATGCCAGGAAATCTTGAAAATCCACGCCTGTAAAGCTGTCACTTTATCCTTTCATAAAAGCTTTTTTCGCAAAAATTCTGCCTGTTGAAAAGTAGAGGATTCTCTCTAGGCTCGCGATTAAGCGAGGCGGGCGGTGAGCCTCCCTCGGTTTGGCAGCAGCATTCTTCCAGTAAAGAGCCTTCAAATAATAACTCATTTTCAGAAAAAATACTTTAATTCAGTAATGATTGATATTGATATTCATTATCAATAATAATATAATATTACTATCTTATACTTTCTTCTGGAGGATTATATGTATAAAAATCAAAACACCAAAACCCTAACGACCATTGCTTTGTTAGCCGCTGTACCAATTGCACTTATGTTTGCTCATGCCATGTTGATGATGCTGATTTATACCGTCTATACGCTGGTTCTGAAGCCGAAGCAATCAATTATTATCGGAGTTATCATCGGAACAATCTCCTTTATTACAACTGGTAAGATATTTGCTATTACTAATATCATCATATTGCCTGTGTTTGCGATCTCCATTTTTCTGCTAAAGCCTTATATCTTTGCCGTTAAAGACAAAATGTTTAACTGGAGCACGTTATCATACAACTTGAAAACAAAACTTAGATTAGGAATCATCATTTTCATGATTCAAATGATGATGAATTCAGTTAATGAGATTATCCTGGCGAAGTTATTAAATATTCCGATTTTTTCAGGACTCATAGTGTCTTTCACAATTTCGATTGTACCTGCCATTCTCTTCGGAATAGCCGGTATCGAAATTTCAAAGAGTTTTGCTGCTGCGTATTCCCGTTTAAATAAAAATTCTAACGCCAAGCCGGTTTCACTAGAGTTATAGGGGTATAGATTTTACCATTCCTCCTTGAGTATACATATTGATGCTTACCCCATTACTTAAGTCAACTAGTTCAATTCCTCACTAGCTTCATAGTTGTTATAAAAAGTGGGTCCTGGACTTTTTCTCTGAGTAATCATTTTCTAGTTCATGGCGTTTTCTCCTTCACAGGGAAAGAACATGGATCGCTGACGCTCTTCGTGATTCCTTTATCTCATTTATGAGCCCTTCAATCTGAACGCCGATGAGTGGCTGCTTCCACTTTTTATGCAGCCGAGAAGGCTCACCGAACGCCTGCAGCGGAAATCCCTTACTTTTAAAGAGGCTACATTTTTGCAAATAAGCGTTGTGAAAAGCCCCTCAAAAAAAGATGATTAACTAATTCTTCTTCTATTAGTTAAAACATCGGTATTTAATCATGATAAATAAAGACACAAGACAAGCCGAAATTGACTTGTCTTGTGTCTTTATTTCTTATGAATATGCGGGCAAGTTGAACAACAATGGTTTTTATCACCTTCATATTGAAGATAGGCCAGACAGCAATGTTTACGAATATACGCTACTGTACTGCTTCCTTCTTCAGCTTTTTTGAAGGTAAAATCTAACGGATTTCTCTGATTCTGAAACAATTCCGCTCCTGTCATTAAACCAAGAACATCATCTGCTGTAATTTTACTGTCGGGAAATTTACTTTGTAAGAAGTGGCTCCGTTGGTATAAATTATGACTTACTAATGATTGCAAATGAGGGAACTTACAATTTGCTATTCTGGAAACTCTCTCAAATAGAGGTGTCAAATGATCTGCAACTAATATATGTAAAAGCTTTTGTTCCTGGTCTTTTGACAACGATTTACGTGAGACTATATTTCTTGGGTGAATATAAAAGCGTATCCCTCCCGTTTTCGTTACCTTTACATATATGTTCTCTGGTGATGCATCCATGACTACTCCACTAAGCACCATCTTATCGAAGAAAACGATTGGCAATACAGAATACCTTTTTCCAAATAAGGTACCAACAATTGTTAAATTAGGATCGCCGTGGCTATGTCTTTTCTGTACATCAAGAAGAGAACGTAATGTCTTTTCATCTTCTATTAACTTTTGAACGGAAAAATCCCCTCTTTTTATGTGCCTTCTGCTAATGTTCACTCCAAGCCGCTTCATTGATACATATAGATATAGATTCATTAACAATTTCCTCAACTGTCTTCACCCTAATTATAAATTGAATTACCTATTACTCTCCTACCTATAGTAAAACAAAACTAAATAACTGTATATAGGGACGGAGAGACAGGTTCCGCGACCCATAAAATAACCACAATTCAGAGTAAATCTTTTATACTAATCGACATATGTCTTCAAGGGGCAGCGTCATGAAAATGCAAATTTACAACGATAAGAAATTTCCAAATTAAAAAGCTCAACTTCTCTACACATCAAAATAGAGAAGTTGAGCCTTTCAGTTACTTCATTTATTTATTGAATTCATTAACTGGAAGAAGTATTGAGGTTCATGAGTCTTATTTAGGTTATACCATGAATGTAATGCATCTGGTGCAAATACATCTATTGTTTTCAGTACCTGCATTGCAAATTCCAGAGGAGCTATTCCTGATGCAGTAACTAAATTCGCATGAGATACCGCAGGTCCTGACTCATAGAACTTTTCTCCATTATAGTTAGGACATACCATTTTAGTATATTCTAAGTTATTACTTGTATGCTTTCTCGTATCTAAGTATCCCATATTCGCAAGGGCATCAGCTGCACCACAAATTGCAGCAACAATAGTCCCAAGCTTTAAAGCTTCGCCGATTCTTTCCAAGATAGGTTGATGAATTTCTTCACTCCAAGTACTCCCTCCTGGTAAAATTAAAAGATCTTTACTCTCAAAAGTACATTCATCAAGGGAAATATCTGGTTTTATGCTCAGTCCTCCCATAGTAGTAACCAATTCTTTATTAGCTCCTACTGTAATTACTTTTAAAGGGGCTAAATCTTTTTTAAAATATCTTCCTGAGTTTAGTTCAGCAATTAAATATCCATATTCCCAGTCAGACATTGTATTAAATACATAGAGAAGAACTTTCTTTGTTTGCATCCATTAACACTCCAATCACCATTTATACAGCTATTATAAAATAACTTCCCTGACAGTTAACGTCAGGGAAGTTATCATTCTTGATGAAAATTTATTAACTCCGACAGAACTTCAATAAGTCTTTTCTTAAGACTTATTGGCTCAATAACTTTAATAGCTTTATTGTACGGTAAAAGTAAATAAGGGACATAAGTATGTATGATATCTTTTTCAAGAAGAAAGACTGCCTGACTTGAAGTCCGTTCTTGTAAATAATGTCCTAAAAACCAATGTTGGCAAATATCAGCCAGCACATTTTTATCTCCATGAATAACCAAAGTAATGATCTCTTCTTTATCTTCTATAGTTGGAAGCAGACCTTTCATAAAAAAGTCACGTGCTGAAAAATTCTCTGGGGGGTTAAAGTTGTGTTCGGTTGGCTCTAGGATTTCAATTCGATCTATTCTAAAACTCCGGATATCATTCCTAAGATGACAAAATCCAATCACATACCACTTATTATTCCAATAGATAATTCTGTACGGATCGATCAATCTATCATTTAATTGCTTTTCGCTACTTTTACGGTAAAGAATTTTTACTGAGTACCCGTCAGCTACTGCCTGCTCCATCTCCTTTAAGAAAGGTTCCATAGTGAGTGAACTTATTCCACTTATTACTTCAAGCCTGGTTAAATGCTCGTTTATCTTGCTTTCCTGCTCTTGATTAGAGTATTTACTTAGTTTTGAAATGGCTCTCTTCAGTGCTTCACCTCCATAATAACCGGCTTCTTCTGCAAAAACAGCAGCGTGAATGAGTGAAGTTTGCTCTTCGAAATCAAAAAAAAGAGGAGCCTCAATAAAATGGTTCATTAAACTGTAGCCACCATTATGTCCTGGTTCTGAAATTATTGGTACGCCACTTGTTGAAATGGTATCAATATAACGATACACAGTCCTTATATTCATCTCCAGCTTTTCTGAAATTTGTTTGGCCGTAATCTTTTCACCTGAACGAAGCATCCATAGAATGGCTAACATATTGTCAATTTTAGGCATACAATTCCACCTCAATATGAAATTTATTTTTAAGGTATTCGGAACCCGGGACATAGCCGGGGGTTTTAAAGACCATCATAAAAAACTGGTTACCCTTTTCCAGATAACCAGTTTTCCTTGTATTCTACTTCTCTTTCAGCATCTCAAATACCTGCTCAACATCTTTGTCCCCTCTGCCAGAAAGGTTCACAATGATGATATCTTCTTTTGATAAGGTTTTGGCGAGCTTTACAGCATGTGCAACTGCATGAGAGCTTTCCAAAGCAGGGATGATTCCTTCAATTTTGGATAACTCCTGGAAGGATTCTAATGCTTCCTGTCCCGTGACAGTCACATACTCTGCTCTGCCAATCGTTTTCAGATGGCTGTGTTCCGGACCGACACCAGGATAATCCAGTCCTGCTGCAATGGAATAAGTCGGCTGCGGATTTCCTTCTTCATCTAACAGGGTTAAACACTTAAATCCGTGAATAACCGCTGGCACACCCTGTGTCAATGTAGGTGCTTCAGCTGGTTCGACACCAACCAACCGAACCTCTTCCTCATCAATGTAGTGAGCAAATGCCCCTATCGCATTGCTTCCGCCGCCTGCACAAGCGACCACTGCTGTTGGCAGCTTTCCTTCTTTCTCAAGAATCTGCCTCTTGGACTCTTCGCTAATGACAGATTGAAAATGCTTGACCATCGTCGGAAATGGATGCGGCCCTACTGCCGAACCCAACAGATAAAAGGTATTTTCATAGTTTTCAACCAGATCATTCAAGGCTTCATCTACTGCATCCTTCAACCTGCCCTGCCCTTTATCTACCGGAATCACCTTCGCACCCAAAAGCTCCATTCGGAATACATTCAGAGATTGACGGACAGTATCCAGTTTTCCCATATAGATAATGCATTCCATTCCAAACATGGCACATGCAGTAGCGGTTGCCACGCCGTGTTGGCCGGCACCTGTTTCAGCAATGATTCTTGTGGCACCCATCCGTTTCGCTAATAATATTTGACCGATCACATTATTGATTTTGTGAGCACCTGTATGATTGAGGTCCTCGCGTTTCAAATAAATCTTTGCTCCACCTGTCTTTTCTGTGAGGTTTTTTGCAAAGGTCAATGGGTTTTCCCGGCCTACAAACTCTTTCAGATAGAATTTGAACTCTTCATTGAATTCATCATCATCTTTATACTTATAAAACTGTTCTGCAAGGTTTGATAATACCTCTTGTAAGTCTGGCGGAAGATAGCTGCCTCCAAACTCTCCAAATAACCCATTCTCAACTACACTGTTTTTACTCATCTCTAAACTCAGCTCCTCTAAATAACTTGAATATTCGCTCTTGAATATTCATAATCTATTTTTTCACCATTTAATTAGGAAATCAATAATTTTGTACCTTTTTATAAATTTAATTAAACAGTGATGGACTAAGAAGCTGCCCCCTCGTCACAGGGAAGATACATGTCACTCACATCTCTCACCAATTCCCTCGCTCCCGACCGACATGCGGTCAGCTTCTTACACACCTTTCAATAAATCGCTCGCTCCCGAACGACATGGTGCCAGCTTCTTACACATCTCTCACAAAAACGCTCGCTCCCGACCGACATGCGGCCAACTTCATACACATCTCTCACTAAATCGCTCGCTCCCCACCGACATACGCTCAACTTCATACACATCTCTCACCATTTCCCCTCGCTCCCGACCGACATGCGGCCAACTTCATACACATCTCTCACAAAATTGCTCGCTCCCCACCGACATACGCTCAACTTCATACACATCTCTCACTAAATCGCTCGCTCCCCACCGACATGCGACCAGCTTCTTACACATCTCTCACCAATTCCCTCGCTCCCGACCAACAAACACTTAATGGCAAATCAATAGGCAGGCTGCTCATGTTGAATGTATCTGATCATTTTCCCTATATTCTTTAGTCCTCATTTCACAACTAAAAGGACAGATGAAAATCTCATCTGCCCTGCTTTAATATGTTCAAGTGTTCTTTCATTTGATTATTCAATATCAGTAATTGATGATTTTTAAAACTGCGTTTAGGTACTGTGCCTGAAGGTTTCTCCTTAACATACGGGTTCTTTCTTTGTTTTTCTTTCATCAGGTATTCTCCCCAATCAACTTTGACTTAAATTTTAATATAAGATAGATCGAGAGCTGTTGGAGTCATTCAAAAAGGACATATTTTAAAGAAAAAAAAAGATGGGAGGGATGATGTACTTGTCCCTCCGCCCCTTGACTATTCACCTGCTCTTAAAAGCCCCTTATGCCTCAGGAAGCAGAACAATCTTCCCTAATTTCCCGGCTTGTTTAAAATACTCTTGAGCTTCCCTTGCCTGTTTCAATGGAAATGTACGATCAATCACTGGTTTGATTTTACCCTCAGAAACAGCGGCCAGCATTCGTTGAAACTCTTCTCTCGTTCCCAATACAGCGCCATAAAGAGTAATATGCTTTAAGTATAGTGTTCGGAAATCCAGTTCAGTCTTCTGCCCGCCAGCAGATCCGGAAGTGCAAAACTTCCCGCCTTTTTTCAAAACCTCCAGAGAAGTCGAAAACAAAGCATCGCCGACAACATCTACTACAGAGTCAACGGGACCACCATTCACTTCCATGATTTCTTGGGAAAGGTGGGCTGACTTATTGGACAATACATGAGATGCTCCAAGCTCTGTCATCTTATCCGCCAATGCTAAATCTCCTACAATCGCAATGACCTTGGCTCCAAAGACCTTTGAAGCAATTTGAACATTCAATGACCCGACACCGCCATTGGCCCCAGTCACCATAACCGTCTCTCCAGGTTGGGCGTTCACTTGTTCTACCATATGCCATGCGGTTAAACCACTAACTGAGAAGACCGCACTTTCAATAAAATCGGGTAAAGGCATGTCATAACACAGATTAGCCGGCCACACGACATATTCGGCATATCCGCCGTCATATTCCGAACCTATGAAAGACATATCCCCTGAAATATGTTCAGTCCCAGGCTCTCCGCTTGAGGTAAACGGAAAAAGAACGACATTATTACCCATCATGCTTTCATCTATAGCCTTGCCTGTCCCTACGATCGTTCCGGTAATATCAGACCCCGGAGTACGCGGAAATTGGACTCCTTCCGGCCGCCAGCCAGACTTGGAACCCTGTCCATACGCACCTTCCCTCATCCAGATTTCAGTGTTATTGATCGCACAAGCTTTTACTTTAATCAGCACTTCATCTTCTTTCGGTTGGGGTATAGGCGAAGAAACAATCTCCAGCTTATCAAGACCGCCATATCCCGTAACTTTCACAGATATCATCCGTTGTCCTCCAACCTTCTTTGTAGTGAAATCATTTTTGAGTGTCCACTTTTTATTATTTTTTGCAGGGAGGACTTTTATGCATGAAGCGGAGCAAGAAGTACTTCCGGCGATATAACGGAGACCTTCTGTTCTTTTAAAAAATTCAAAAATAAAAACCCCCTCATCCAACAGAATAAGGGGATTCTCTATTCCTTAAGCCTTCACCTCAGCACAATCCTCAAACACCTCTACAGCTTCCTTCACCGAGTAATTCTCATGAACAATCGAATGAATGGCCTTCATCATGGCTAATGGGTGATCCGACTGCCAGATATTCCGTCCCATATCAACACCAGCCGCTCCCTGGGCCATCGCGTTATAGGTAATGTCCAGCGCTTCTTTGATCGTATCGAATTTTGGTCCGCCCGCGATTACAATCGGAACCGGACATTTGCTTGTCACCTGCTCGAAGTCTTCACAGTAATAGGTTTTAACAATATCCGTCCCCATTTCTGCCAGTACCCGGGATGCAAGCGCTAAGTATCTGGCATCTCTCTTTTCGAGTTCCTTTCCTACAGCCGTAATCCCGAGGACAGGCAGGCCGTAATCATGTGCATCCGTCACGGTCTGCGCTAGATTGTTTACCGTTTTTGTTTCATTTTCAGATCCGATGAATACGGAAACCCCGACTCCAATGACATTGTGGCGCAGTGCTTCTTTTACGGAAGTCACAATCGTTTCGTTTGAAAGGTCTTTTAACACAGTCGGCCCCCCTGACACCCGCAGGACCATTGGAGTATCAGTGTCTTCCGGGATACAGGCAGCAAGCGTACCTCTTGTTAAGTATAGGGAGTCTGTGTATGGAAGCAGGTCCTTGACGGTTTCTCCCGGTTTTTCAAGTCCATGGACAGGTCCAAGGAAATAGCCATGATCGATGGCAAGCATGACAGCCCTTTTGTTAGGCAGAATTTTATTTAAACGGTTTTGAAAACCCCAGCTCATGTGTGAACACTCCTTTAATTGATTGTTGGCTTATCTATGACGATTGAATCGTTTTCCCCGATATGGGGTGACTTGACGAAGACGGCCTTGAAGTTATGATTGGATGTATTGATAAGATAGTGGGAATCATGAGGCCTGCATTGGATCATGTCACCGGGCTTTGCCGGGACACGACTGTCATTTATATAAAAATCGATTTCACCTTCCAGGATGTAAAAGATCTCTTCGCAGGTTGTGTGATAATGATTGGGAAAGTCCTGACCTGGCTTCAGTACAACAACACCGATATCGACATTGGGGCCTTTCGTTAAGTACTTCGGTCCATTGTCACCGAATCGGTATTGAAAGTCTGACTCGTTCACTTTCTTCATCTTTTCACCTCCTTTCAATCTGGTTGAAATCCTGGCGCTTTCCACATGTGGGTGGTCGCCCCTTCATCTGCGAGCTGAAGCTGTCGTTCGTATACAATTCTCCACTTTTCATAGATTTCCAGATAGGTAAGGTGGTTGGATTCGACAGGTTCGTAAATCCGGTCCCACTTCACGACCTTCTCAGCACCTTCTTCAATGGTAGAATAAATGCCAGCCCCCACCCCTGCATACAAAGCTGTTCCAAGAGCGGCTGATTCTTTGACGACAGGTACTTTCACCCGGACACCCAATACATCTGCAAGCGTCTGGCTCCACAGCTTCCCTTTTGACGCGCCACCTACGAAAATCACTTCTTCTGGGTAAAAGTTGGTCACCTCTTTTATCAGCTTTAAGTTTCCTAGCGTAATAAGGGCGGCATTTTCCTGCAGCGATCGGAATATTTCCTTCTTGCCTGTCACATTAGGGTCCAGGGTAAGATTAATGAAGGAAGGCGCAGCATGTCTCCAGGAGGAGTAATTCATAATGTCAGAAAATATCGGGATGATGCCATTCGAACCGACAGGAACATCCTTCGCTGACTCTTCCAGTAATTCATAAGGGTCGCGACCGCAGTTCTTTCCATTCGCTACCTCTTCCTGGCAAAAAGCATCCCGGAACCATCTCATAACGAGGCCAGGGAAAAAGGCGATGGTTTCAATCTGCCATAAGTCTGGAACGGCATGGCAGTTCACCCGTATTCTCCCTTCTTTATCAGTGAAAGGCTTCCTCGTGTTCACTTCCTGCTGCCAAAACGAACCTCCTGACACCACCGTTTGCCCGTCACCGATGGCTCCTGCCCCGACAGAAGCCATTTGGGCATCACCGCCACCGGCCACAATCTTCGTTCCTTGGGCAAGCCCTGTCAGATCGGCAATTTCAGCTCCCACTTCGCCAATCACGGTTCCTGCCTCGTTCACAGGGGTAAAAATCGAATCCTTCAACCCGCATTCTTTTAAATAGCCTGAAGCCCATTCCCTTTTAATCAAGTCAAAGATCCCTGTCGTACATCCATTTGAAGGATCGACCTGAAGCGTGCCCGATAATTTATAGAGAATCCAGTCATTCAGCATGGTAATGGCGGATACCCTTTCGTACACATCAGGAAGGTGATTTTTCAGCCAAAGAATCCTCGGGATGGCACCGAGGGCAAATGTCTGCCCTGATAATTTATACAGCTTTTCTTCCAGCTCCTCATGGTTCTCTTTTAAAAAGGAAACTTCTTCTGATGCCCTGGAATCGACGTTCGCACACGCCCAAACTTCCTTTCCCTTATCATCATAGAGGACGATTCCCTCTCTCATGCTTGTGGCACTAATGCCTTTAATCCCCTTCGAATCTACTCCAGTCTCCTTCAGCAGGTTACGAACACAGCCTATCAGCAAGGACCAGTTCGCTTCATAGTCAAATCCCATCGAGCCTGGATATCTTTCATCAGAAAGGTGAATCCACTCTTCCTGTGAGCAGCCAATCTGATTTCCTTCAGAATCAAACAAAACAGCACGAAGGCTTCCTGTTCCTGCATCAAATGCGAGAATGTAATCCACTTTTTATCCTCACCTCCATTTCCAATAAAGATCTGGCCGTCTCTTCATCTGTAATCAAGACGTGCACATACTCTCCTTTTAACGCACCGTAAATAGCCTCTACCTTCTTACGGCCCCCTGCTACAGCAATGACATTTTGCGATTCTTTTAACCTGGATAGAGGAGTTCCAATCAGCCTTTTATGATGAGGCAGATCAAGCACCGCCCCATTTTTGTCATAGAACTGGCCCAGGATATCGCCGACTGCCTGTTGCTGTTTAATGTAGGTCAGCTCATTAACGGTCATCTTTTCTTCCTGAATGATGGTGGCGTCGGGATAGACGCCGCCGATACCGACTACATTGAATTTTGAAAGATTGGCAAGATCCAGAATGTCTTTAATGGAAGGTTCCAGGAGAAAGCTGTCGGCCATTTCCTCTGATGAAGCCAGGAACGGCGCCGGGATAACATGGATTTCTTGAAAATTCTCCATCCCTCCATCCTGCGACCGCCTGCTTTGCAAGTAGTAGTTGACTCCTCCTGTCAGGGTCACGACGGAAATATTCCGGCTCGGTTCCATGGAAAGAAAATCAACGGTCTTGCTGATCGCCCTTCCCCACCCCAGGCCTATGATGTCATTTTCCTGCAGCTTGTTCTGTAAATATTGTGATGCCGCCCTCGATAAAGAGCTGCTGATTTCTTTCTCTTTATGGGGAGTGGGAATAATGAAGGCATCCTTAACGGCAAAAACACTCTTGAATTCCTCTTCGATCTCAAGACAATTCCTGTCATGTCCTTTTATATGAAACTGTACGATACCCTCGCCCCTTGCTTTCTCCAGAAGACGGACCACCCTTGCTCTCGATATATCCAATAGATTGGCAATTTCATTCTGTGTCAGGTTGTCTTTATAGTAATACCAGGCAACCCGGATCATCATATTTTCGGCATACACATCTTCCGTCATCGATCTCTCACCCTCTGTACAAATGTTCGTTCGCTATTTTTTTGTTCAGTCTTACGCAGAGTATATGGAGTCCTTGGAAATTTCAGAACCCCAAAAAGAAAAAGTGGCTTCCTGATGAAAGTACTTGTAATAAATTCGAATGCTTCTGTGTAAATAAGTAAAAAGCGCCAAATTTATATTGAACATAATTTCGGAACGGTTCTTTTTGTTCAAATGTAAGCGTTTACTAATAACTACAGGGGGTGAGATTACATTGCGAGAAACGGCCGCTCCTCTTTTCCGTGCCGTCAACATTCATAAATCTTTTTCCGGAAACTCTGTATTAAAGGGAATATCAATGGATTTACATGAGGGAGAAGTTCACGCGCTCGTTGGAGGCAATGGAGCAGGAAAATCCACTTTGATGAAAATCATAACAGGGTTATATAAGCTCGATGAAGGCACACTCGAGGTTTCAGGAAAAGAAGTTTCCTTCTCCTCTCCGGCAGATGCCCATTCACATGGAATATATCTCGTCCCGCAAGAACCGCTCATTTTCCCGAACATGACCGTCCAGGAAAACATCCTGATTGGAGTGCCCGGGAAAAAACAGGCTCTGATTACAAAGATTGAGGAAACCATCAATCAGCTTCAATGGAAGATCGATCTACAAAGAAGTGCCGCATCCCTTTCGATAGCGGAACAGCAGCTTGTTGAAATTCTACGAGGATTAACTCGTGAAGCGAAAATATTAATTCTCGATGAACCCACTTCCACTTTGACGTTCGGAGAAATCGATTCTCTTTTCAAAGCCATCAAAACACTTACCAATGAAGGACTTGGCGTTTTCTATATCACCCACCGCTTTCCGGAGATCTTCATGCTTTCCAATACGGTCTCCATCCTGCGTGATGGACTGGTGTCAGCTCAAGGACAAACCGCAGCCTTTACTTACCACTCACTGCTTCAGGGATTGATTCCTGCCAATGCGAAAAACCAGAACCTGGAGAATCCAGCGATGGAGTTTTCTGCAGAGAATGTTGACGCCCGAACGGTCCTCTCGGTTGAAAATTTATCCGGCACCCGCTTTCATGATATTTCATTTCAACTGAAAAAAGGCGAAATCCTTGGTATTGCCGGAGTCGTCGGAGCCGGCCGGACAGAATTGGCAGAAGCCATCTTCGGGCTCACCAAAGTCACGGCAGGCACCATTTCCTTCTGCAATGAAGAGATGAATACCTTATCGGTCAAGCAGCGAATCCATAAAGGATTGGTGTATGTTCCCGAAGACCGAAAGCTTCACGGAGTTTTTTCCATTACATCGATTCAAAGTAATATATCTTCCACACTCCTCCACCGCTGGAAAGGCTTCTTGATTCCATTCGGCAGGGAAAGGAGCACGGCCCATACCTATATGAAGAACCTGAGAATCAGGGCTACCAGCGAAAAACAGCTTCTCAGTGATTTATCCGGAGGCAATCAACAGAAAGTGGTACTGTCCAAATATCTTGCGTCTGATCCGAAAGTGATGATCCTGGATGAACCGACGAGAGGAATCGATGCGAGTGCCCGGAATGACATCTACAGGATCATCAAGGACCTTAGAGCCACAGGTCTCGCCGTACTCCTGATCTCCTCCGACATGGAAGAAATCGAGAAACTCAGCGACCGGGTTCTGGTCATGCATCAAGGAAGTACGGTGAAGATCCTGTCCCAAGAGGAGATCACCAAAGACGCCATTGCGACCCATGCCTTCGGTGCCAAAAATGAGGTGGTGTGATAAATGATCCGATTCCTTAAAACCCGTGAATTATCCATTGTTCTATTAATGGTTGCGTATATTCTTCTGGTCGGTGCGGTCAATCCGGATTTTCTTGCCGGTGACTCACTTTCTTTGCTCGTCAAAGCCAGTGTCATTCTGATTGTCATGGCCATTGGTCAATCCTTCGTCCTCCTTACTTCCAATATTGATGTTTCAGTAGGATCGGTCATGGGATTTTCCGCTGCCATCTGCGGCACTCTCTTGACTTCCGGTTTATCTCCCTGGCTCATGGTACCGATCGTCCTCTTGGTTGGAGGTGCCATCGGATTTCTGAACGGCATCGGGGTGTCCTTTTTCCGGATTCCTTCTATAATAATGACCCTTGGCATGCTCGGTGTCGTAAGAGGAAGCATGCTTCTCTATACAGAAGGAATGTGGATCGAGGATATTCCGAACTATTTTAAAAAACTGTCTTCCCTCAAGATGGCAGGAATCACGCTGCCGGTATGGATCGCAATCGTCCTATTGGTGGCAACCCATCTACTTTTGAAAAAAACGAGGATCGGCCAATACTTCTATGCCGTCGGGGACAATGTCGAAGGAGCAAGGCTGGTTGGGATCCCGGTCAGGAAAATGACCATGGCTGCCTTTATCGTATCCGGTATGTCCGCATCCATCGCGGGAATGTTTTTCGTCATGAATATCGGCTTTGTTCCCAATCAGACGGGAAGCGGGATGGAGCTTCAAGTTATCGCAGCCGCTGTGCTTGGGGGTGTCAGCCTTTCCGGTGGATTGGGAAGTGCGCTCGGAGCCGGGGTTGGCGCTGTCTTCTTCACCATCATCAATAACTCACTGATTTTCTTAAAAATTCCGTCCTACTATAACTCTGCCATCTCAGGACTGCTTTTACTTCTGATTGTGGTCGGAGATTCAAAGCTTCAAAAATACCTGAGAGAGAAAACGTACAAACAGCGGGAACTTCAACTGATGAAGCTTCAGTCCCGCCAAGGAGGTGTTGAAGATGTTACAAAAACTTAAGCTCTTTCTGATCTGGGAGACCTTTCTCACCTTCTTCTTCGTCTTCATCCTGCTCTCCTTTGGACTGATGATTCCCGGATTTCTCGATATGAGCAATCTTCTCTACAGCATCAATGACTTCGCCTATATCGCACTGGCTGCGATTCCGATGACCTTTGTCATCATTACAGGCGGAATTGATGTGTCAGTAGGATCGATCATGGGCCTCTCTTCCATCACACTCGGGGTTTTGTGGATGAATGGCATGGATATCTGGCTCGCTATGATAGTGACCCTGCTTGTATCGGCAGCTGCCGGCTTTGTCAATGGCATCATTGTCGCCACGACTGATGTCCAGCCCCTTGTCGTCACACTTGGCGGAATGTTTTTATTCGCAGGAATTGCCCTCGTCCTCTCCGGCGGCTCAAGTGCTTCCGGCTATGAAGGGATCAGCGGCTTTCCGAACGCTTTCGTGGAATTGGCGAACGGCCAGCTGCTCGGTATCCCGAACTCGATCTGGCTTCTGCTCTCGACCATTCTTCTATTCGGTGCCCTTCTCCATCTAACGCGTTACGGACGTAACGTCTACTTAGTTGGAATTAATATAAAGGCGGCAAGATACAGCGGCATATCGACAAAATGGACCCTCATGAGCACCTATATGCTCTCGGGGCTTGGAGGTGGTATCAGCGGCATCATCCTCACATCCTACTTCAGCTCGGCACGGTCAGACCTTGGTGCAGACGCCGTCCTTCCCGTCATCACCGCAGTGGTGCTCGGCGGCACAAGCATCTTCGGAGGAAAAGGCAGCATCTATGGAACGGCCATTGCCAGCTTGATCATCGGCATCATGCAGTACGGCCTTCAAATGGCCAGCATGACCAGCCAGCAAACCAGCGTCGTCATCGGTCTCATGTTGATTTTCTCGGTTTTGTTCCGGAATACCAATTGGCAAAGTGCCAAAAAAATTTTTCATTATGCAACCAGTGTGAGTCATAAAAAAGGAGGAATATAAAGTGAAACACATCAAACCCCTTGCTTTACTTCTTTGTATGGTACTGATTATCGGATCCTTAATGGCATGTGGAAACTCTGATGAAAATGGATCAAATGGTGACAGCGGCAAGAAAGATGCGAAGCTTGCCTTCATTCCTAAACTGACAGGCGTCGGCTTCTTCACATCCGGCGGCGAGGGTGCAAAAGAAATGGCTGATTCACTCGGAGTCGATTTAAAGTACGACGGACCGTCTGAAGCATCCGTATCCGGCCAGGTGAAATACATCAATAACTTCGTCAACCAAGGATACGACGCATTGATGATTTCCTCTGTATCAGTGGACGGACTGAGTCAATCCCTGCAGCGCGCCAAGGAAAAAGGAGTCAAGATCCTGACTTGGGACTCTGATGTAAAACCCGAGGACCGTTCCTTCTATATTAACCAGGGAACTCCAGATCAATTAGCTCAGCTGCTGATCCAGATGACATCAGACCAAATCGGCGATTCAGGAAAAGTAGCCTTCTTCTACTCCAGCCCTACCGTGACAGACCAAAACCAATGGGTCACAAAAGCCAAAGAAATCATCGCCGAAAAATACCCTAACTGGGAAATCGTCACCACACAGTACGGTGAAAATGACGCACAGAAATCCCTGACAGTCGGAGAAAGCATCCTGAAGACGTACCCTGATATCGACGCTGTCATCTGCCCGGACGCCACCGCCCTCCCTGCCATGGCACAGGCAGCAGAAAACTTGGAAAAAGCAGGTGAAGTCGTCGTAACCGGCTTCTCCACACCAAACGTCATGCGCGATTATGTCAAACGCGACACCGTTAAACAATTCGGTTTATGGGATGTTAAAAAGCAAGGAGCACTTGCCGCTTATGTAGCGTACCTCATGACTGTTGAAGGAAAAGAGCTTAAAGTCGGTGACGAGTTTGATGTTCCTGAAGTTGGAAAGGTGAAAATCGAGCCGAATAGTATTCAAGGATATGATTACGAAGCTGAGGATAGCGGAATTATTCTGCTGCCGGAGCGTGTGGTATTTACCAAGGATAATATTGATGATTTTGATTTTTGATGGGGTTGTGAGTTGACATTCACTTAATACACAAGACAAAGGACTTCTGCCCATTATTAGGCTGAAGTCCTTTTTATTTATTCCCCTTGCCTTTTCAACTATCTAGAGTATCTTCCCTGCTGCACTCACCCCATACTATGAATATAAACAACCAAAACAATAAAGAATGCAATTGTCTCCAAGTTAAAGAAATAAGGGTTCGCTTTAATCTTATCCAGGTATGTAATCGGTTTGACCATGCTGGTTTTGATAAGCAGCAGTAAGTAATAAATAGAGAGTAAACTAAACAGGCTCATCAGACTGCCCATAAGAAATTCACCAGCTTGCCAGAATGTGAGGGCTAAAAACAGAGCCCAGATGCCCTTTAATACATTCGCAAACACCTCGTAAGAACCTCCGAATGCTGCGAACATCCAAGTATCCCTCTCTTCCCAGGAGCTTGATTTCCGTCCTTCCTTCACAGAATGGACTAAGTGCCCTGTCTGGATGATCATCGTGACCACCAGCATGGATAAATAAACGATTCCAAAAACCGACCCGATGATCAGTAACTCATTTTCTGTTATTTTATAGATTGCTATTGGTATGGGTAGCCATATGGCATACATTAAAGCCATCAATATATGGAGAAGCCCATATTCCTCATTTTGATTTAGCTTTTGAAAAAATACGGCTACTAGTATAAATAGAGCTATCCCTAAATAGCCGCATATTAGTGTTGATAAAATCACTTATTCCCCTCCCACCTAATATGCAATACAGCCAAGATATTACCTAGGCGAAAAAAGGTTTCCCCCTTTCACTCAGTAATGATCATTTGTGCTATCTTTATAGTCTGTATCTCTCTTTGAACAGTGCTAATTGATGAAATGCTACTCTTGGATCGTGCAGCCAATTCATCAGGTAACTCTTGGATTTTTCCCATGGAAGCAGCTAAATCTTTTTCTGAACTTTGGTTTGTATCTGCTGGAATTTCATTTTCTTTCCAAAACTGAATGGCATCTAGCGTATTTTCTCCCATTTCCTGAATTGAATTAAATAGTGATCCAGTTTTATCAAGTGTAATTAATACACTTGAAGATAGTTCAAAAACTTTACGAGCCTCTATTGAAGTATTCCATAATTCATCAATTTGAAAAATTAAGTTAGCGTTGAGCTCTTGTTCAATTTGAAGTAACTGACCGATGTTTTTTTCTTTTTGATATTTTTCAAATAAAGTATCTAGCTTTTTATGAGAATCACTCATTTCTTTTTTTATAACTGTTAAGTTCTCCAAATCAAGTAATATACTATTAATTTCATCAAGTTGCATTTTTGTTAAAGCTAAATTAGTACTTATTTTAATACTTAAGTTATCACCTATGTTACCTACAATAGGAAGGTCAAATATAGTATTGACGCCTTTAACAATGGTAAATGCTGAGTCGATTCTGCCAATGGAATCCCTTATAAGATCTAAATTATCGTTTAGCCACTCAACATTTTCAACTAATACATTTATATCCTCATTGTATTTTTCTAAGTCACTTATTATTTTTGGCAGTTCTTTATCTATTACTTTTAGCGAATTATTTCTTGCCTCATTTACTTGGTTTTTCAATTCCATATATTCTGTTGGGGTATTAGCCCCTTTTTTAATATTAATTTCTTCTGGACCAGCACTATTGTTGACAACTATTTGACTTGCAGAATATCCGATTAAACCTGATATTAGAATTGATAAAAAAATGGTAATAGGAAACAAAGATCTTTGAAAAACGTTCTTCTGGTTATTTACAGCCCTCTTCTTCTCATCTTCCATTTGCTGCTTATACCTCCTAAGTTCCTGACATTCTTCGTGATAAAAACCAACATTCAATTCTTGTAAAAAATCAATAAATGTCTAATTATCGATTAATATTTTTATTATACTACGTTTTTCTGGAACTTTTTCTTAAAGAATTGGTTCAACATTTATCATGCTAGTTAAAATTTTATATAGACTTATCAATTAACCTAACTATTGCGTAGTATCCGTTTACTACGTAATACAATCGTTATTCATTTAGGGGTAAACAGTCTGATATTCTCTGGTACCCTTCTAATTATTATGTGGTAAATAATATGTCAAAGGTGTTACATTTTCAAAAGCTGTAATCACAAATATTTTTAATTATTTTGTGTAGGACACAAAAATCTACTCAAAACAACAATACTATCCTTTAATAGGTCAGAACAAATATCACTTAGGGAAGTTGCGGACATGTTATTACAGAAAAAATGGCTATCTGTCCAAAAAAAATGAGCATTATAGGCTCATTTTTAGTTTATTGAAACGGAAAGGATTTCTTGCGTATTTCCAATGTTCAAATATATGATAATGTTGGTAGTGAGGTTATTTAGTTTTGTGGGCTATTCTAATAATAGGAATGTATTTAATTAATGCTATCAGTGTTGTAATTCTCTTGACTGTACCTACTATTTTTGTATATAAGTATGTATTGAAAAAAATTCATCACCTTTAATCCTTATTACTTTTAGTGTATCCAGTTATAGTATACGTGTTTGGTAAAATGCTTGTTAATCGAGGGGAAAAATTAAACCTAGAAGATTTAACGTCTCGAATGGCACAGGGAGAAGATACACATATCTTTTCTATAGACGCGGGTACCTCGTCAGTTTTTTTGGGTTATAGTTTTCTAATTGGTGTCGTGCCGATTGTATTTGTGGTTTTGATAATTTTAATTTTAAGATTTATTAAAAATTAGGTTTGTCTACATAAAAGTATTACCCCATAATTGCATACGCTTCTTCGCCAAAAATCTATCTACAGGACCCAGCTTACTGTGGCTCAGGCACCGATAATCGTTCATCTCATTAAGTCGGGAGAATCCTCAGGAACAGAAGCCTCTTTCCACAACTACTTTTCACAGCAGCACCTTGAGAGCGGCTGGTATGACCTTAGCTGGGACCAGGTAGCCTGGATCAGAGACGAAAACTACACCGAAAAAATCAGGGAAACGATCGGAATCGTTGAGGAGAAAAATGATAAACTCCTGACTCAAAAACAAATCGATTATGCCAAAACCCTTGTGAAGCGATTGGAAAAAGAATATGTAATGACAGCTGATTATTCGTCACTGACAACCAAAGATTTAAACAGATTGCTAGTTTATTTCCGTTACAAAAATGAACGAGCGCTACTAAATCTTGTTAAAAAAGGCGTACTCTCTCCGAAACTACAAGTACATAAATGATCATGTCTGCTTGCTGGTGAACCCTATTTGTATTTAATACTCTATTTAAACAACCAGAACAATATAAAAAAGCAATCGTCTTCAGATTGAAGAAATAGGGATTTGGTTTAATCTTAGCCATTTCCAATAAAACAATTGAACGCTAAAATTGCGTAATTAATATTGTGGATCATGGTACCATAAATGAACCTGTCCCTATGGTCCAAATCATCTTTACAAATAGTGAACATTAATTTTCCATAAGAAAAGACCATAACTATTTGTAATGGTCTTTTGATTCCATGTATAAGATTTATTCAGTCTTCCCCTGGAAAAAGGATAGCTAAAATAAAAATATCATTTTTAATCAATTTATAATAAACTCTGAACTTTTTAACAATTACCCTAGTAACCCCTTTATATTTTCCGAACTCTTCAGTGTAGGTTTTACCAATTATACGATTCTTTAACAGAGCTTCGGTTTCGAGGATAAACTGAGAGACAAAATCGAGAGTCTCTTCAGGTGTAAATCTTTCACTCCTAAACAGAGTCAGTTTTTCCTTAACAGCAGGGGACCAAATAACATTTCGTTCAATCATTACTTAAAATCCTTTTTAGACAGAGAATTCAATATATCAGAAGTAGACATACCTAGTCCATTGTCATACTGCTCCTGACTTTCTTTTAACATTCGGCGGAGTTCAGGATTTTCATCAGCTTCAAATTGTATAGATTTCTCATCTTCTTCTTGTAAAACAAGTGTGAATTTTCCTTTGCCAGGAATCGAAAACTGGAATACAGAGTTATCACTACTCATATTTTCAATATATTTCATTAGCTCTTTTGAAGATTCGATTTTTCCCATACTAATTAATCACCACCGATATCCATTTTTATTAATATCATAACAACTTTTTTTCAATTAGTCGAAAATATTTAGTTTAGTTATGCACTCGTTGTTGGCATATTGTACATGTCGTCACCATATGCCTGAAAAGCGCTGCAGTTTTCTATGTCCCCTTCCAGCGGGGGCACAAAGTGGTAAACGAAATCAAATAACCATGCTGTTTGTTGATTCACCGTTTATCAATATACGACAATTCACCAGTCGCTTTGTCAGGTGTATCCGACGATTATCAGGGTGTATCTAGTATAGAGCACGGATTATAGTTTTTCTCCATTTGATGCAATGACATCTTTATACCAGAAGAACGACTTTTTTCTTTTGCGTTCCAATGTCCCGCTGCCATCATCCTGTTTGTCTACATAAATGTAACCATAGCGTTTTGAGAACTCACCTGAAGAGGCACTTACCAAATCAATGCATCCCCAGCTCGTATAGCCCATTAAATCCACACCATCTACTATCGCTTCTTCCATCGCTTTAATGTGATTACGAAGAAAATCAATGCGATAGTCATCATTGATGGAACCGTCTTCTTCTAGATTATCATAGGCGCCCAGCCCATTTTCTACTACAAACAATGGTACCTGATAGCGATCATACAATTGATTTAAGCTTATGCGCAGACCAACAGGATCGATTTCCCATCCCCAATCGCTTGCTTTAAGGAATGGATTTTTCACTCCACCAATTAGATTTCCTTGTGAGCTTTCATCTTTAGTTTTCTCTCTTTTCTCTGTTCTGGACATATAATAGCTAAACCCAATATAATCGACCGTTCCTTCTCTGATTAAGTCCAAGTCACCGTCCTGCATTTCAACTTCAATATTATGCTCCTTGAAATAGCGCTTAATAAATGCTGGGTATTCGCCTCTTACTTGAACATCCGCACAAAAGTTGTTAAACATCCGTTCCTCTTGAAGGGCAAACATCACATTTTCCGGATCAGAATTATAAGGATAAACCGGTGCATATAAAATCATACATCCAATTTTTGCGTCTGGAATGATTTCATGACAAGCTTTTACAGCAATGCTGCTAGCAACAAATTGATGATGAAATGCCTGGAACGTTGGTTGATATAGATCTTCTTCCCTCTGTATCGAAAAGCCTAGACCTTGGATGGGCATAATAAAACCACTATTAATTTCATTGAAGGTCATCCAATATTTCACTTTGTCTTTATAACGTTCGAATATCGCGTTCACATATCTTTCAAAGAAGGTCACAACTTCACGATTTCTCCATCCGCCATATTCTTTGACAAGATTTAATGGCATTTCATAGTGTGAAATCGTGACAACTGGTTCGATGTCATGTTTGTGTAACTCGTCAAACACTCTATCATAAAATGCCAGGCCTTCCTCATTCGCTTCTAACTCGGTACCATTAGGAAAGATTCTTGTCCAAGCGATTGACATGCGGAAAACCTTGAAGCCCATTTCAGCAAATAAGGCAATATCCTCTTTATAACGGTGGTAAAAATCAATGGCCTCATGATTTGGATAACTATATTTCTCTCGGTCAATCTCAAAATTAAAGCCTGGAGATTGTAATATATTCAGCCTTTCTTTTCCACCTGGCAGAACATCGGCAATATTTAACCCTTTGTTTCCTTCATGAAACCCACCTTCAATTTGATTGGCTGCTGTTGCTCCTCCCCACAGAAAACCTTCAGGAAAGTTAGATTTTTTCATTTGTATCCCCCTACTGTTTAACTCGTATTGATATTAAGCATAGTATTGGTTTATTGCTTATTTAATAATCTTACAAACCAAGAACCTCTATGGAATCATAAAGGACATTTAACCAGTTAGTAAACTAAGGGAGCGTATCCTGTTTTTAATTACACCGAAAATAATTTGTTACACATATGTAACACAGTGTTTTATGCAGGGAGGCTGTTATGTTAAAATAGCTTGAGAAATATTATTTGAAGGAGATCAGCCCCAGATGTTTTCACATGATGTAATTGCTTCTTTTAATGAGTTAGAAACTTCCTTATACAACTATGTTATTACACATATGGAGAAAGTCGTACATATGCGGATACGTGAATTAGCAGATGAAACCCATGTCTCAACAACAACAATTTTGCGATTTTGCAGAAAAATAAATTGTGATGGTTTTTCCGAATTTAAAGTAAAACTTAAACTTCACCTCACTAAACATAGACAGACAACTATTAAAAGTGCTCCATATTCTATGTTAGAGTTTTTTGAAAGGACGTTAAAAGGAGATGTAGAAGAAAAAATTAAGCAGGCAGCAAGTATCATTTCCAAATCAGAAAATGTTATTTTTATCGGGATAGGAAGCTCAGGAATCCTTGCCGAATATGGAGCTCGATATTTTTCAAGCTTAGGGAAATTATCAATGTACATTAAAGATCCCTTCTTCCCAATCCACTCCAAATTTATGTTTAATAGTGTCACCATTGCTTTATCTGTTTCAGGAGAAACGTATTCTACAACTACTCACCTTAATCAGCTAAAACAAGAAGGAAGTAAAATTATTAGTATTACAAACACAAAACTATCAACCATAGCCAGAATCTCAGATATCAACATTCCTTATTATGTGACTGAGGAATTATATGAAGAAGCGAACATTACCACACAAGTTCCTGTAGTTTATATTCTTGAATCTCTTGCTCGAGAAGTTTATAAACGTAAATGACATAGAGGTGGTACGCAGGGACAGAAGCCTCTTTTCACAACTACTTTTCAAAACAGCACCTTGAGAGCGGCTGGTATGACCTTAGCCGGGACCAGGTAGCATGGATCAGAGAAGAAAAACTACAGCGACAAAATCAAGGAAACGATTGCTATCGTGGAAGAGAAAAGTGATAAACCCCTGACACAAAAACAAATCGACTATGCCATAACCCTCGTGAAGCGATTGGAAAAAGATTATATAATGACAGCTGATTATCCACACTGACTACTAAAGATTTAAACAGATTGCTAGTTTATTTCCGTTACAAAAATGAAAGAGCGCTTTTATATCTTGTTAAAAAAGGCGTTCTCTCTCCGAAACAACAAGTACATAAGTGATGATGCTGGTAAATCTAATCTAACTCTACAGAGAAAACCCCAGAAGCCTAAGTTTCTGGGGTTTTACGTTATAAATTTCAAAGTTTATTGTTCAAGTTTTTTCCACTTCAAGTAGTTATAGATAAATTGTATTACGGCAAAAACCAAGAAGAAAACGGCTAAGGTTAAGATTTGTGCAGGGTCTAGTTCTGCCAAATAAAAAATAGCAATGATCAAAATAACGATTATGGGAATTGACCACAAAGTTCGTATCATTTTCCTTCTGTAACTCAACTTATAATATACAAATACCCGGCCTTTATCTTTCTTTTCTTTGTTTCTATAGAACAGAGGTAAAAGTATCGTAGCGATTAGGCCTACGATTATACCAGGAATCATCAGAATAAGAAGATCTTTCATAGCCCTCTCATCTCCTTCTCTCTTATGATCGTTCAAGCATAGCCTGTTGTTTTTACTGGTTGTTACATTCTCTTCTCACTAAACCGTATAGTAACTTTTTTTAATCAACTGCTTTTATCAGAAGTGACTCTCTGCTTCTTCCGTTCATCCGCAATTCCCTGAAAATAGTTGGTGAATTCCGATTCTCCTGAATAAGACAAACATAGATATTCCTTCGCACGCGTCATTCCAATATAAAGCAGAGATGCTTCTCTCTCAACATCATCCTCCAGAGCAAAAGGCATATTAACCAGGTTGACGATGAAAACGACCTGAAAATCAAGTCCCTTGCTGCTGTCGATCGTGCTGATTTTCACACGCTCATCATCTTTTTCGAACTTCCGCTTCGATTCACTGTTTTCGGTGATCCAGAAGTAGTCATTCCTTCCGCTTTTAAGGCATCCTTCAATATATCCACATAACTCATTTTGTATGTCTTTTTCACTCGATATAGAATTAACATCTCAGAAAGAGGAACCTTTTTCTGCTCATGAAGTTTCTTAATTTGCTTGGCGACGATCTTGCTCTCTGTAAAAAAAGAATCAGCCTTAAGGATCGCTGGGTCCACTCCCTTGCGCCGTGTACTCTGAGGAGCAATGATCTCACCTTCAAAGTCCTTGACTACAACCTTGTTTTTCAAAGAAGAATGAGATTGATAGAAATCCCATGCACTTCACGATTTGAGCGGTAGTGTCCTGTCTGGCTAATCATCGTGATCACCTGCATTGATAAACCTATTCCAAAAATCGACCCGACGATCAGTAACTCACTATCTGTTATTTTATAGATTGCTATTGGAATGGGCAGCCACATAGCATACATCAATGTCATCAAACAGATGGAGAAACCCCTATTCTTCATTTTGATTCAGCTTTTGAAAAAAAACTGCCACGAGAATAAAATGTGGTATACCAATATAGCCGCATATTAATGCAGATACAACCACCTAACCCCTACGTTTAATTTCTATAATCTATATTATACCTATATGTAATACACAAGAATCAACATATTATTAACACTATGCATCCTTATCCATTCCATCCTAACGTCCTCACTTACCTGATGGTTTTTACTTGAAAGGTACCTAAGGGTTATCGTATCACAGGCTGCTAACTACTCACCAAAAAAAGTTTTCGCTTACTGAAAAGATCTAACTATACACTTTATTCATGAATATAAATAAAAGAGATGGTAAAAATGACAGTAACTTAGGGGGGATTTTTTGAACGCTAAAGAATATAAGAAGGACTTGCTAGCTAATCTGTCAGATAAAGAATTGAAAACAACAAAACTAACCTTTAAGAGGCCAGAACCGTTATCAGATAAGGAAATTGCAGACTTGTTATTTCCTTTCCGCCATCCAAATAGCAAGCTAATCTTCCCAAAAAAATGAGCCCATATAAGGCTCATTTTTAATTTATTGAGGAGTAAAGGTCTGATTTAGAAAGCTTTGGTTTTTTAAATATCAGCTTTTCCTGTTTCATTTCTTTATTAGAAATTTGACTTACTAGGTGCTGTTTATACTCTCTCGCTGTCATCTTGGATTGGTTAGGTGATTTGCTTGTTCTTTTCATTACTGGAGCGGTTTCATTAGGCATTTAAATCAACTCCTTTGTATTAAGTATATACCCGTTTAATGTAGAATTCAATCGAGTTCATTCCAATTTAAAACAATCATCTGACAGATAATATTTGTATATTCAAACATAGATTCGATTATCTCGCAGTTGTACCGAATAAATGGATATTGCTCACTTTCTAATAATATCAGTATATCGTTATCCGGACCTGGATATATTCCCATTAGGACATTTTTATCACCTGTCAGCTTATTCTTGATTATATAGGTTCCTTTGTACTCAGAATCATCATCTTGACGTTCTCGTTTTTTAAATAAACGTTTTAATAGTCTGTTCATCTGTCCGTTCTCTAAGTCATGGTTATCTTCTAAAACATTAATAGATGAATTAAACTGAGTCTCTAATTCTTTCACGAAAAAATTCTCATAGTATTCTTCCACAATCTCATCCATAATTTCTGTGAACGGGACGAAATTATTATGTTCAAGAAAACCTTCATACCTTGCCGTTAAATGAACATTCTGTTTTAGTAATTGGTTCAAAAATGAGGTTTGATTGAAATTATATTCAGCTTCCTTAATTGATTTTTCGCCAAATTGAATTTCCATTTGAGCCATTTTAAGTCTTTGAACTGGATTATTCAACATTACCATGGCGATAAAGATTCCCAGGCTTAAAATAATTACAAATCTGATCAGCGCAAATATAAACGGAGTAAATATTCTCGCTGCGATTTCCTTGCTATCCTTTATTGCCCCTAGTTCTTGGTAGTAATGATATCCTCGGTAAGCATATAAAAGGGCCAGGATAAAGAAAATGATTAGGATAATTTTATAGCTGTGTTTTTTTAAAAAGTCCCAGTACGATACTTCATTAATCATATTTAAACCTCCTTATTAATTACTTGAGAGAAACTTACCTGGAACAGTGTTCAATTGCTTTAGTCCCATAATCCATTAAATTCAGTGTTGCCGCTACTTTCCTTATTCTGAATTGCTTTTGTTGACATTACGAATACTAGTAAACAATAACTGGGATTCTTTTTATTTTTTGTTTAATTTTCTATGTAGCAACAATTCAAGGATAGTGACCTGTCATTCTTGTATGCAAAATATAATTTAAACAATTACCAATAATACCCAATATGATGCCTTTAGACAGTTTATTCCTCTTTCATCTCTTTGAATAATAGAGTTAAAAGGATGATAGAGAGAATGGACGAAATAGAAAAAGAGTATGTTAAAGAGATAGGAAAGCACATACGCGGCCACCGGCAAAGGCAGAACATGACCCTTGCACAGCTGGCTGAAGCTACAGGCTTAGACCCTACCCACTTAGGCAAAATCGAAAGAGGCAAAGCGCACCCTGGAATCGTGACCGTCGCCAAAATTGCTACCGGACTGAAGCTGCCAGACCCCCACCTTTTATCAATGGAATCCAAAGATAAATACTACCCGATTCCTATAAAACCCTTGTATTAATTCTACATATTGGAGGGGGAAATCCTTCTCCTCATAAAATCCCTTAAGGAGATGCACTATGAAAAAAGAACTTTGGTACATCGAGGACAAAGTAATCTACAACTATACCTTGATTGGCTTTAATGAACTCAATGGGTATGGAGAAGTGCATATCAGAAGTAAATCAGAAACAGTCTACATATTCAGGGGATACGCTAGAAGAAAAGTGCTGAGGGAAGCTAGAAAACAGATGGGATCCCTGTCTTATAAGCCAGGGGACGTGAAGAAAATGATCCTTCCCGTTAAGAAATAAAAGATTGTTGTGTTTTCTTATAATAGTTCAGTAAGATTAATCCGAGCATGAACCTAAAAAAGGCAGAATGAAAACCTCTGCCTTTTTGCTATGTAATAACCAGGTGGTTTGTTGAACACTACTCAATTATTTCTACTTCAATAGGTGATTGTTCAATCCGGAAGTATAGGTGATAACCCTTTACTCCATTTGTAATCATAGGTACATGAGACTCATAGATGTAATCAAGAAATACTTTTAACTCAGAATCAAACCTCGAAAAAACCATTTCCTCATTGATGTGTATAAAATCTTCTGCTTCCTCTAGGGTTGGAAAATGGAGATCTCCATTTAATTGCTCACTGGTGTCTACGTTGAAACATTTCACGAAAAACATAATAACACCTCCCCTATATATCTACTTAATTCGACAATAAGGGTGAGATTTCCTTTTTATGTATTAATTATTATTGAAGGTTTATTTTTTGTAAAGATTCACTATAATATATTAAACAATTCACTTGTCGGTTAAAAAAGCCCATTCTAAAGTGATCTTTTAAACTTAGTTAAGAACTCTCAATAAATACTCTCAGTCTCGATCATAGCAGTTTTATGTAAAGTTAGAAATGTAGATTACAATACAGCAAAATCATAGAACAACAGTGAGATTGGCAAACAAACTACCCAAAAAAGCAGAACTTTTAAGTAAAGATAAAATTCATGCCTAGTAAAATTCTTATATCAATTCATCTTTAAACTCTCTAATAATTTGCTGAAAGGTAAGTCACCCATAGAATTCAATCTATGATTCACACTCGGAAACTTTAGATGTAGAGTCGTTTTATTAGGAACTATAACACATGTTAATCCAGCGGCTAAAGCAGCTGTGGCTCCATTTGCAGAATCTTCGAAGGCAAGGCACTCTGAAGGTAAGACACCTAAATCTTCTACAGCCATTCTATATAGAGCGGGATGAGGTTTTACGAATTCCACATCATCTGAAGTTCTTATTGTTTCAAAATAATCGATTAGATTAAGCTTTTTCAAGTGGGTAGTTACCCACTTGTAAGTAGAACTCGAAGCAAGGCCAATCCGTAACCCTTCTTTTTTAGCAGCTTCCAGGTAATCGATAATCCCCGGCCTAGCTTCAAGTACACTTACACGTTCATTGAATTTTTGTTGGTTCTGATGCTTCCATATTTTTCGATCAACTTTTTCTATTTTAAGCTCTCTGTCTAATAGATCAAAGATCGAGAGTTTATTTTTTGTTCCGATATTCTGAATCCATTCTGAATAAGGAAATTCAATTTTATGGTGGTTAAACATTTCTTGAAAAATCTCTACATGCAAGGTTTCAGTATCTAAAATCAGTCCATCAAAATCGAAGATAACCGCTTTATACATCACTTTCATCCTCTTTGTTTATATTTAGGTAATGTTATGTTCTAAGCTCAGTTTCACTCGTTCTGCTATTAAATAATACTTAGAATAATGAACAGGTAAGTCGTTTTCACCATAAATCACTTTATCCACCAATACCAGCAGATTCAGCCCATTCACTTTTAATTGTCCTTGTACTTCTTCATCAGGATAAACAAACTCCAAGTTCTTATTTACCCTCTTAAACTTGATTTCATAATCATCATGTATAATGGTAAAGGTGGAACTTTCGGGAGTGATTTTACCTTCGATTTCAGGATACAAATCAGTAGGTAAGTAGGCATAATCTAAGCTTAGAGCCTGATCATTACTGTAAACTTTTCTAACAAGTTCAATATATTCAGCGTATTCACTTTTAAAGATCCTGTCTAAATGAGGATTGGTTTTTATTTTTTGGATGGATATGATATCTTTCGTAATGGTGTCATTTTCAGTTGTTAAGCCTTCTGAGAATCCTTGTAGATCCAGAAGATGAATTTCTTTTCTAGGTGCGCTTACAAAAGTTCCTTTACCTCTAACAATTTTCAGCGTACCTTCCTCCACAAGTTCCTTAATTGCTCGTCTTATGGATATACGACTCGCCTTAAACAAATCGCCCAGCTCTTTCTCAGTGGGAATCCGATCTCCTTCTTTCAATCCTTGAGTATCAATGTATTGTTTAAGGCCAGTCATGATTTCTTCGTATAAGTAATGCTGATCTCTGTTAAGATTATCTTTTTCCATTTTCAACGCCTCAATATCTCAATTTTATAATAATTATACATGAAGCAGGACCGAATGAAAAATAATCACATCTTTGCAGGATAGCCAAAACCGCCAAATTCCTGACAGGTGTTTTCAGCAGAAAGGGTGCCTTTTGTAATAGCCTTTTCGATATCCCCACTCTTAATGTACTCTGTTAGGAATCCAGCAATCAAACTGTCTCCTGCTCCCATAGTATCTACGACATCAATGTGTCGTAATTTTTGTTTGAATACTTTTTCATTACGAACAAATACCGCCGGTTCTCCTCCCCGTGTTAAACCGATAATTTCAAATTTGAATGGCACTAGGCTTTCAATAAATTCAGTGAGTTCTTCTTCTGAAAGTTCTGCAGCAGAGAAGAAGGCATATGATACATATGGGGAAATGGATGAAATATACTCAAGATCTTTACGATTTGAAAAATCAAAGGAAACCTTTATGTCTTCAGAAACCTTAACCAGCTCACTTTCCATTGACGAATAGCAGCTTACATGGCAAATATCAAATTGCTTAATATACTCTAACTCTTCAGGAATAAGTTGTATTTTGAAGCGGTGTTGTACTGTATCCTTAGGGCCGCCCAGGAATACTCGATCATTCTCTTCTGTTAGTGTTACTTTTGGTTGACCGGTGATGCCGCATGCATCTCGAGAGAACTGAAAGTCTATTCCTTCTTGCTGCAGGGCAGATTTAATATGCTGTGCAGGTTCATCCGTTGCAAAAATACCAATATAGCCAACGCTGCTCGCGCCATTCCGTTTAGCATTTACAGCAACGTTCACACAATTTCCACCTGGGAAATACTCGTTACGATCCAAATAGCAATCTACTACATTGTCACCAACCGTAATTAATCTCATAAGTCACTATCCTTTCACCGAGCCTTCTGACAGACCTCGAACTAAATATTTTTGTAGAACAATCAATAAAATCACCATAGGTACTGAAGCAATCACCATTCCAGATAATAGAACACCCCAATCGGTTCTTAAGGCATCTCTGAAGACCATTAAGCCTGATGGTATCGTTTTCAATTCACTAGAGTTGATGAACACCGTCGCAAATAAGAACTCATTCCAGGCGTAAAATGCGTTAATAATGACTGAAGTAATGACTATAGGTACGGATAAAGGCAAGTAAATTCTCCAATAGATCCCAAACTCACTGCATCCATCTATTAAAGCTGATTCTGAAAGCTCTTTTGGTACTGTAATGAAAAATGCACGTATTAATATAATTGTAAGAGGTAGTCGATAAGCAACATACGTTAAGATCAAAGCCCATCTCGTATCTATTAAATTTAAGAAGGTTAAAATCTCAAACAATGGAATAAGTGCAACCTCTGGATTCATCATTAAACCGCCAATGATAAATAATAAAGCAGCATCGATCCAGCGATTGCGATAACGGGCCAAAACAAAGGCACCCATCGTACCGGTCATTACGGTAAGTAGAATGGAAAAACCCGTAACATATGCACTATTCAAAAAATAGTTTTGAATCCCTTTTTCCCAGGCTACTGCATAATTTTCAAAGTGCCATTCACTAGGCAATGCCCAAACGTTTGAATAAATCTCTTGATAACTTTTAAAAGAGGAGATTAACATCCAAAAAAGAGGGTACAGAATCATCAATGCGAAAATTAATAATCCTAGAAAAACGATATTTCTGGATATACGTGTTTTAAGTGGCATGTAGCTCCTTTGGGCAGCCGGGAAAATTGATTTTTTAGGTGTAACTTTTTCTAATTCCATCATCAATCTTCCTTTCCTGTTTTGGACACTTTGATTTGAACTAATGCAAAGATAGCCGACAACAAAAACATTAATGTGGCAATGGAAGAAGCGTACCCCATATTGTCCTTAAAGAAGCCATTTTGATACATATGGACCGCCAGAGTCATCGAGCTGTTACCTGGTCCTCCATTGGTTAAGATATATGGTTCATTAAAGACCAAAATAGACCCAGTAACTGTGATCAATAGATTGACAAACATCGTTTCCTTTACTTGTGGAAGTGTAATATGAAAGAATTGACGGATCTTCCCTGCCCCATCTATATGGGATGCTTCATATAATTCATGCGGAATTTTCTGAATTGCTACGATAAACAACATTGTAATCAAGCCAATGCTTTGCCATTGTGACATGGCAATGACACTATAGATAGCCGTTGTTGAATTACCAAGCCAAGGTTTTGCCAGTTCACCAAGTCCGATTAATTCCAGAAAGCTGTTCAACAAACCGATTTGTGGGTTATAAACAAAGCCAAACAGCAATGCGATAACAGAAATTGAGATCATAACTGGTATGAAATAAATAACCCTTAGCGCTGGAGCAACTTTGCGAAACAACTTATCCTCCAGAATACTTGCCAATATTAAGGCAAAAAATATTTGAAAGATCACCGAAATCGTTGCATACTTCAAATTGTTCAGAAAGGCGATACCGATCACATCATCTTGAAGCAACTCTTTGATATTGCTCAACCCTACAAACGTTTTAGATTCAGAGAACACATTGAAATCGAACAAACTATTGTAAAAATTTTGAATCAATGGTATATATATGAAGATACCCAAAAAGAGTATGGTTGGTAATAGGAATAAAATAGGCGTCAAATTCAACTTTATTAATCTCAAGAGAACCACCACTTTCACAATAATCGGAAAGCCCCAACACCCGCATGTCAGGGCCTTCCCTTTTTACTCACTCATTTTTGCAGCTTCTTTTTGGACTTCTTTCATAATATCTTCTGATGTTTTTTGTTTGGTTGCCAGCTCTTGACCACCACGCATGAAGATATCGGCAATCGTTATATCAACAGCATTATCAAACCATGGTGCTGTATTTGGTGCATCTAAAACAATTTGATAGGCTTCGTAACTAGTAGGACTTGTGTTCTCTTCAGTAACACCATTTTTTATCGCATTTAATTGGCCATCTGTTTCAGTAAATTCCTGAGCTGTTTCCTCAGAAGTTAGAAACTTTAAGAATTTAACGGCTTCTTCAGGAGCATCCTTGCTAAGCATCCAGCCCTCAGGAGCTCCTGTCAGAGAATCTGCTCGTCCTTCTCCATTTGTTACTTCAGGGAAATTGAAGAACCCTATTTCCACATCTCCAATTTCTTGAACCAAACCGACTTCAGCAAATTGCATATAAAGAACCGGCACTTCTCCTGCAGCAAACATATTTCTTGCCGCTTCGTGATCAATGGCAGTAGAAATCTCTCCCATATATGTCGTCAGTTCTTGGAACATGTTTAGACCTTGAATATAACCTTGATTAGTGTAAGGTGAAGCACTTTCCAGGTTATAATCTGCCTCCCGAACTTCAGGATCTACAACACGGTCAAAAATCGTCCCCATATAGTGAGAAATTGCCCATGCATTTGTTAACCCTTCTACAAGTGGAGTTTCATAACCAGCTGCCTGTAACTGATCTAAAGACCCCAGCATCTCTTCATATGTCTTAGGAACCTCAATGTTATGTTCATCAAAGATTTCTTTGTTATAAAAGAATGCCTTTCCATCCACGGTAAAAGGAATACCGTAGGTGACGTCATCAAATATAAATCCTTGATACTGAGATTCTAGTATATTTCCGCTCCATTCCTGATCTTCACTGATAATATCATTCAATTCTTTAATTCTTCCTGAGCTTACCAGGTTTTCTGCAAAAGAGTCCGACCATGAAGAGAAGATATCAGGCAACCCATCATTTGAAACTAAAACTCTTACCTTCTCTTTATATGAATCATTTAATACAGAATCAACATTAATGCTGACACCTGGATTCGCCTCTTCAAATTCTTTGATTTTTTCATCATAAAATGATTTTCTAGGTTCATTTGGCCAACGGTGAAAGAAATCAATGACTACTTCATCGCCATTTGATTCGGAACTTGAGTCGACAGATGAGTTGCATCCTGATAGAATCCCAGCTGCGGTTACCCCTGCTAAAAGAAAGCTGATCACTTTTTTCATATTATCCCCTCATCCATACCGTTATTTTTAATAACTGATTTTACACCAAATTACTGAAAATTAATACTCCATTTTCCACATATATCTTCTTACAGACAGCGGGTGACCGGTGTGTTCAGCCAATCCATCGGCATATAGTCTCGTGACAGGACCTGCCAAGGCGGGACCAAAGTATTCTTTCAAGTCTTCATCCACACCGCTGTAATCGAATTTGCTAACGTCAACTATTTCTACTTTCTCACTATATTTTGTAACAAACTCTACAGCACGTTCATCTAAAGGCTTACTTGGACCCTCGCCAACAATCATTAGAAAAGGTACATCAAAATCCGTGATTTCAAAAGGACCGTGGAAATATTCCCCTGAATGAATAGCATTTGAATTGATCCATAACATTTCCATCAAAAGACAGCTAGTGAATGAGTACGCATGATGGATATAAGCTCCACTCGCCATTGTATAAATCGTTTTCTCTCTTTTATTTCGTTTACCAAATTCAAACGCTGCTTCTTCATGCTGCTTCTGATTGCTTTCAATTAATTGACCAAGATTACTTAATTGTTGTATTCCTCGATCGAACTTTTCCTCTCCTGTAAAAGTTTTCAGCAGTTTAAAAATGAAAGTGTAGTAGATACCGATTTCACCATCAATCGCATCTGATCCATCTTTGTAATTATAGTGGAGCACATATTCTGCTTCTTTACAGAGTGGAGATTCAACATCCATCGAGATCGCAACCGTAAGCGCTCCTTTATGGCGGGCATATGTAGCCGCTTTAACTGTCTCAGGTGTTGTTCCTGAGTGAGAACGCAAGATAACCAAACTATTTTCATTCAAAGCTTTAGGGTTAAGATGTACAAATTCATTAGCAGTATAAACAAAACTAGGTTTCCCAGTGTCCTTTGTGATGAAATAATCACCAAATGATAAAGATGCCATTGATCCACCACAAGCTACGAAAAATACATTTTGAACATTTTTGTTCTCAATGGCCTTAATGGCATTTTGAATTTGGTTAACATGTTCTTGTTTCATTGAAACACCCTCCTTTCCGTTATTTTTGATAGCTGATTGAGATAAAGATTGTGTCATAAAAGCACCTCCGAATTTTTATGATGTCATGTAACATCATATTGATTATTATAGTACGTCATATGACGTTATAAATCAATACTATTTTTATAATTTTCTTAAAATTTTTAATATGCAGAATACGACAGTGATATTCGACATTTTTCACAATATATATATTAAAGAAACAGAATAGAGCACCTTGATTAATTGAATATACAAAGAGAGTTGCCTCTTTATTTTCTTAAGAGGCAACTCTCTTCCCTTCTAACTACTATTCAAATAAGAAATTAAATTTGGGATTTCCCTGTTTTAGTAAGGATACTTACCATTTTTTATAGAAACGAAGGATGAGTGATGAGCTACTTGCTGGAGCTTGAGGACATCAGGTACTTTATTTAAAGAAAAAGGCAGCACATACGGCACTTTAGTGATATACTGCGCAACTCTAACCAAGAGGTCACTGTGACTCTTTTATTAACTCATCAACTCTTCTTAAAATTGCAGAGCTTAAGCTAATTTTCATCGTGGTGTTGTGTTGATTATTTTAATTGCTTCCAATCCCAATACTCCATGTTAATTAACATGTTTTTTGTTACACTCAAAAAGAACACTGATAAACTGAACATTAAAAAAATGGTTAATAAATATTACTAGGACATTCATAAACGAATGACATCGCAGTTTAGTATGTCAATTTATTAGATTAATAAATTGACAAGCAATGCTTTCCTATAAAGGTGTGAAATAATATAGTTTTTCATCTAGCTCTTTTGTGTGATTAAACAATTGATTGTAAGGGATTGCACAACGGTGATATTTGACAGGGGGACGTACCTGTCCCTGTGTCCCTCTAAGTATTATTTCATCGGAATTTCCTCTGTTTGATCATTATATTCCACACTGATTTTCACATTTTAATAGCCTCTACATCGTCGATTTCATACTGCATTTCCACATCTCCATTACTTACACTCGAAACTCCACCATACAATTCTATACCATCGGCAAATATTTTATAAGTTGCTTCATTGAGTATGGGTTCTTTTCCTACATAGTCTAGGATAACTAACATCCTGCCTTCATCTGTTTCGATCCCTGTCTTTTCAATAGTGACTTTAGCTGTCCAGTTTTGACTGTTTCCTTCCAATGTGTTTTCTTCAGAACATCCTTGTATGAGAATAACGAAAATTGCTAAGAGCAGCAATGTACCTCCAATTCGTTTCATCTCTCTCCCCCTTTTTTAGTTAAAAAGTTTAAGTAATTCTATAAATAAAAAGAAGAGATTCAAACAGGCTTCTGTTTCTTATTGGTGTTATTTAGGTAAATAACCTATTGTGCATGAAGGGTTCACTTTGCTCCTATATAGCGGTGAGTGTATGTAATATGAATCTATTATTTCACCCTACAAAAGACCTCATAAAAAAGGCCTCATACTTCCCTTTTAAGATCCGACATACAATAGTTTGTCGCTTGCTCTGTTACGTTAGGTGATTAAACAATTGAGCGTAAAGTTTATACGATAACAACTGTAAATATTTGGTGGGACGATGAACTGGCACTGTGTCCCTTGAGAAAAGAAACTAATTAACCTTGCATATAACCAGGGAGTCTCAGTGACAGAAACTTATTTCTTTGATTTTTTTAACCCAGTTTTCAAAGTACTGTGTCTCCTAGTTTACCTTTATGCTCCTCAGCCACTCCATAGCTTTTAAGACTCACAGTGATGAATTGTCTTTAGTAATATATTCCTCTGAGATCCATTCAGATCCTAATGAATCCTGCCCGTCATAATTAGTATAGAATAGCAACAAAGTGTACACAAAGAGCCTTTGTAAAAATCAAAATCCTAGCGATACTATCTATACCACTAGGATGAAGGACTAACTATTATAAGCTTTCAATTTTTTTCATATCTTCATCGGATAACACGAAATCGAAAAGATCTAGATTAGATGCTTGATTTTCACGGTTGTGAGATTTAGGAATAACGACCACACCACGTTGGATTTGGTATTTTAGTAGTACTTGTGCACCAGATCTTTTGTAGGATTCACCGATTTCATCCAACACTTCTTTTTGATGGGCTTCAGCTTTCATAGGTCCCCATGCTACTGGTGTAATGTCTTCTTCTTTTAATAAGGCAAGAAGATCTTTGTTCGGTTCTTTTAGATTAATTTGGATTTGATTAACAGCTGGCTTCACTTTAGCAAATTCTTTCAATTCTTCCAGATGATCTTTTCCAAAGTTTGAAACGCCGATTGCTTTTAGTTTGCCCGCTTCGTAATATTCTTCAAAGACTTCCCAAGTGTTTTTTAGTTGAACTTTATCTTCGATAGGCAAGTGAATAAGAAGCAGGTCGAGATAGTCAGTTTGAAAGTTTTTCAGACTGTTATCGATAGCTGTTCGAGTAGCTTCCTTTGAAGAAGTATATTCTTCATCAGCTGGGACTTTTGTGGTAATAAATAACTCTTCTCGAGGCACTGTGCTTTCTGCTAAAACCCTTCCGACCAGTTCTTCGTTTCGATACATGATGGCTGCGTCTATTGAACGGTAACCCAACTGGAGTGCTGATATAAGTTCAGGAATTTCATTTGTTACCGCCCCGTTATAATCATTATTTTCTTTCCCATAAGTATTTGTACCAGTACCGACAATTGGCATTTTCAACTGATTATTAAGTGTTATGTATTCCATATTTTTAAGTACTCCCTCTGTATGCTCTGATTTTTCTGCTTACAACCTACATCATATCAAATTATTGAATTTTCAAAAAGAAATCTGTATAAGGCCATAATTCTATTTAGAACAAAGCCCCAGGCATCAGCACATTTGAAGAATCCAAGAGATATACAACTTGGTCTTCCTTGATAGGCAGCCCCTATTTGAATGGTGAGTCCATAAAAAAAGACCACTTATAAAGTGATCGACCTTAAAATACATATTTAGTACCAATATTCTTGTACAGTGGGACAACAGGGCTTATAATTTCCAATAAATATCAGCACTCGTGTATTCCCTCAGAATACCTTCTACAACTTAATATAATTACACCCTCTAACAAAAGATGTTGTGTTGTGTTATTTTTGCAGCAGCATATCGACGTGAGGGATATTATCTTCTAAATAGGTTTCAGATATGGCCTGAAAACCAAAAGAACCATAGAATTTTCTTAAATAATCTTGGGCTTGAATTTTTACGGTTGTTTCATTTAACTCTTTTTGGATAAACTCCAGCCCTTTTTTTATAAGTTCCTCTGCAAGTCCTTGTCCCCTAAATTCTTTCTTTACAAAAACTCTTCCAATAGAAACTTCTTGATAAGAAACACCTGCTGGTAAAATCCTTAAATACGCAATAATTTCTCCATCGTCTTCTTTAAAAAGATGATAGGAAAAAGGATCTTTACCATCAACTTCGAGGTAAGGACAATTTTGTTCAACCACAAAAACTAAAGTTCTTTCTTTTAAAAGATTATATAATTCACTATTTATTAGCTCATCGAATTTTTTAAAAGTCCAACTCATTCAATTTCACCTCTTATTTGGCAAATGCAAAAGCACGTGATGCTGTCGTTCTGGCTACTTTTATCATATCATTTATCTTTTCTTTAATGAACTAACAGGCCGTTGCTTTAAGTGAAATTCATCTAAATCATAATTCCCATTATGGTAAACAGGCTGTCAATCTTAGGCTAATCGTTCTTTGACTGACTTCTTCAAGGTGAAGTTCTAGAATCTTTCGGCAATTAACCATAAAAACAAGCCTCCTGTTATAATATTGCCATGCTGCTAGCATGCATGGTTATTATACAGGAGGCTTTCCTTTATTCCATTTATAAGGGCCCTGCATTCCCGCAAAGGGTGGCTCTTTTTCTCCGCGTTGACTAGCTCATTTCAGCTGCAATAATCAAGGAAAACCGTAATTCTATAACATGTACTATATTCGACATAAACCGGGTAGTCACAGTGACAAAAACTTATTTTAGTTATGCACGTTGGTCTAAAATACATTTTCCACAATTTTCCCGAAACGTGCAGCATGTTTTACATAAAATACTACAAGTTAACAATTGTTTAGGTCGGTTAATAGCTGAAACCAGTTACTCAGATTTTACTCTTGTTGGCTCCTTTGGTAAATGATGAAGGATTTGTATTGATATCAATAACTTGGTTCATATTTAGATAAATTATCTAACCCTTTTCTATTCAAGAAAAGAACTAACTTCACGCTTTCAGACCTTAGAGACAGAATTTGCTATCATTTTTTCATTTCCAACCGGTGTAGTGTAGTAACGTTGTTCAATCCCCCAAAGTAAATGCTTTAGTTCGTCTTCGTTCTTTATTTTAAATTTTGATTCTACTTCATCAAAGGAGAGCTTTTCACTACAGTAATCTTTTATGTATGAATAAATTGCACTCTTCTCTCTAACTGAAAAGCCCTTAATTGTCTCCATAGCTAGTGCTATTCTTTTTCTATTAGCTGTTTTTACTTTTAAGGCATCATAGCCTTCATCAAGCAAAATATAGTCACTTCTTAAAAAATCTTCTGTTTCTTGTTGTGTGGCTTCCTTATAAAGTTCTATTATGCCCTTGAAAATTGAAGTAAGCGAAGAAATATTTTTAAAGTAAAGTGTGTCCTCTGACTTTACATAAATAGCATCGGCAACTTCTTTAATAACTATAATAGGCGAGTGATTTTCAATTACTGGCTCACCAATTTTAAACCACTTTTTATTAACAATTGATGATGGAGTAATTTTTTGAAAGAAATATATTCCTTCTTGGTATGAACATAAAAAGAGAAGACTTTTGACATCGATAGTCTGTATTTGATCATAATCAGTCGAAATAAATTCTCGTTTTAGAAACTCTATACAGTAGTCCTCGTTTGAGAAATTTGGTATATGAAACCATTCATCATCTTCTAATTTATAATCTGAATTATATATTTTTGGGTTATCCAAGTCCTGTGGCAATTCAAACACTTTGCCAGATAGGACTCTATAAATTTCCCCTTCTTTTCCTTTTGTACTAGCAACTAAATAATTCATATATTTCAACTCCCTAGATCAATAAAGGTAAAATCATTGATTCTTCTTAAATCTGGCAGGTTTATATCATCTGGATTTTTAAGAGATCTTCTTGTTATTAAAAATATTTTTGTCCTATTAACAGTTGTTAAAAAATAGAACTGATACCCAAACAATAAAAATAAGGGATTGAAGTAGAGGGTTTGAGAATAGAACGTGAATAAAAATAACATTAAAAAAATAAATATTAAGGTTTCAAAGTAATTTATACTTAGCGCAACAAAGAAATAACCCAAATAACTTGGCAAGAAAGCATTATTTGCTTGTTCCACTTCACTGACTTTAGATATCTTAATAGTTTTTTCTTCTCCATTATCATTACTTATCCTTTGTTCTGTTTTTTCCAAACTGTCCTTAGCTAATAACTTGGCTAAATGAAGACTAATAAAAGTAAAAGTTATTGGTAAACAAAAATATATTACATACGAAATAAAATCCGGTAAAAATGATAGTTTATTATCCCCCAGTAATGTAACTTGTTGTTTTACAAGAAATACTACAATTAATATTGATGTAGCGTTGAATGTAAGAAATAGCCTATACAAAAAGTTTATGATTAACAACCTCCTTTTTAAGAAAATTTACATTATAGAATGTTATTAATTTGGTTATTTCACTCTTATAATATCTATCTACAAACCAACCATCTCCACATGCAAAACCCCAGCAATCAACTCAGCCCCACCCTGCTTATCTAAACTCTCATTATTCCGTTCACACCGGGATAAGTGTGTACAGTTAGGACATCCTTCATCACATTCGCAAGCCTTAAGAATGGACAAAGCCTTATTTAGGATATGGTGAAGTCTTTCAGAGACGGTATCCATGATGCCTGCTCCTCCGCCTCCTGTTTCATACAATACAATAGTCGGAACATTGCCGAATTCATTTAAGTTGGAAGATGATAGTAAAGCAAAATCACTGTTTGAACACTTAACCACAGATGGGATGGCAGATGTCAATGCATGCTCGACTACGTGTAAGGCAGCGTCGGTTACCTGGCTGTCGGCAAATTGCAGCCAGAGACCTTCTGTCGTGTATTTCACCGGATACATATTGGTTTCGGTTATTAAATCTGAGATCGATCCGCCATACAAAGGGACTTTTTTGTACCCCCACAACCTTCTGGTTACTTCCAAAGTTCCTTTTCCGAATTCCAATGACTCATTAATCCTGCTTCGTTCAAGTTCCTTTTCGATGTAAATTGAATCTTTGACCTGGGACCTTGTTGTATATTCTGATTTAATTGGAACCACCAATATATCGCTGGTTCTCTGTGAAATCCTTAAGACTCTATATGTTTGCTGGTTATATAAAAAGACAGCTCCATAATGGTAATCACGTAATACAGTCCGCTCATCGACGCCTTCCAGAATGACATCCTTTGTATTGCCTTTTTGAGAAAGGATTGAATAGACTTTGCCGCCTGAGACCAGAGGATTGTACAATAATTCTTTAGTAGTTAACTCCCATGTGCCTTTTTTGATTTCTGCCATGTTATCCAGAAAACCAGCAGACTTTCTTGCGGCAGAAACCTTAAAGTACTGATGGACCCCAGATATTTTTCCATTCAATTCATGAGCGGCATACTGAAGGTGTTCTGCTACAATATTAGGATTGGAGACATCAATTGCTACATGCTCTGCTTGTCTTTCCATGAATTCTACTGGATTACTGGCGTAGTACTGTTCCAGGGGGTCTTCCTGGAATATCTGAATCACTAAGCCAGGACCTTTTCGGCCAACTCTTCCTGATTGTTGAAGGAAACTAGCTTTGCTGCCTGCATATCCGACCATTATGCAGATATCTAAGTCTCCTATATCGATTCCCATTTCGAGAGCGGAGGTCGACACAAGGCCGGACAATTCCCCTTTTTTGATTCTGCTCATGATTTCTTGTTTTTTATAAGCATTTATATGGGCATGGAAGGGTGAAAAGTATTCTTGTGGCATCCCTTCCATGCCCCATTTTTCACGTAATGTCGTCCTGATTGCTTTGTTCAATTCAAAACTTGCCGTCTCCGTCGATTTACGATTGCCATGGAACAGAATGGATTTAGGCAGTTTTCCATATTTGTATGCTAGATGTTTTAGAATTTCTATAGCTTCCGATATCGGCGCCCTTCTGAGCCGGTTGTCAGTTTGGTTTCCTAACAAGCCCGGCGTCATCAAAAGGATTTCCCTTTGATAAGCAGGGCTGCCATCTTCCTCAATCAATGAGAATCCATTGATTCCTTTCAACCCAGTGATTTCTTCAGCCAATTCTTTTGGATTTCCTATGGAAGCTGAACAGGTGATGAACTGTACGGATGTTCCTAAAGCCTTGCACAATGATCTAATTCTTCTTAAGAGCATCGACACTTTTGAACCTAATATCCCATTGTAAGCATGCAGTTCATCGATAACGACATATTTAAGGTTCTTGAAGAAGTTCATGATGGCGGGGCCTTTCTTTTTAAAATGCACCGCCCCCTGAAGGATGTAATGGAGATAATGAACATTTGTCAGCCAGTATCTAGCGTTCTGGTAAGTCAATTCTTTAACAGAATCTGCCTTGCCTCCTTCCAGGATACCCACGCCAACCTCTTTGTCACCTAACTTGATCGTTTTATAACCAAAAGTGATCTCACTTGAAGAAGTTCCATGATCGAACATGTCCAATGATTGCAGCTGATCCCTTGTTAAAGCTTTCAATGGAGAAAGGTATAGGGCCGTGGCTTTGTCGTCCTCAATAAATGACTCCAAAACCGGGATTGAGTAGACCAGGGATTTTCCTGATGCTGTCCCAGTTGTGATCACGACGTTCTCTCCCTTTCTTACCTTATTTACAGCTTCAGCTTGATGGGAGTATAACTGACCTATTCCTTTCTCTTTCAACTTCATAGATAGTTCGTGAGGTAATGGGTATTCGAGATCCCCGAATGTTGCAGACTTTTCCGGAACCGAGTATTGCTGAAGTTTTGAGCCTTCCCTGTTACTGACCTCTTTGATGTCAGAGATGATTTTACCTAGTGGAATATCGTTAAAAGATAAAGATTCCATTCGGTTATCCTTAAGGAGCTCCCTCTCATCTTTACTAATCAACAGATCATTAACCAAGGAATCACAAGCAGCACAATAGATACCATCACTTAATTGTCTCTCTATAAGAAGTACCCATTCAGCCATCCTCAACCCATTTGTGGGCTGCTTAATTTCTCTTTTATAGGGTTCTCCCCTTAGTTGAGTACTGATTTGATAAAAGTTCAACTGTGTCTTTTTGGATTTAAAGCAATTCTGACAAACTAACGGCATTGTATTTCAGCCTCCTCAACCTGGACATCATATGATGCTGCAATTTGACTTAATATAAATCTACCTCCCGCTTTAGATAGGTGTTCATTGTTCTTTCCAGGATATTGAATACAAGAAGGACATCCTCCTGGACATGAACACGTTTTCAGGAGATTAAGGGCTGACTCTATGATTCTATTTAAGTTTTCTCCTATAGCGGTGGTGATCCCCATACCGCCAGATTCGTTTCCATAAAACCCAATGACCGGTTTTCCATCAAAATTTGGTAAAGAAAAACCTGAAAAACTAGAGATATCCCTGCTGTCACAAATGATCGTATCAGGGATGACTGACAGAATGACATGCTCTGCAGCACGCAATGAGCCCTCAAGTTTCTCCTGTGTGGCCTCTTCACCTAGTAAGTCAGACAAGGAACCAATGCTTTCTTTTGAAAGATGAATCCAGCATCCCTCTGAATCAAAATTCGAAGAGATTGGGGTAAGAAGCGGCTCCGTTTCTGCCACCCTAGAGTTGAAAAAAGACTTATTATAGGCGAAAACAGATCTCTTAATATTCAACTCTCCGAATATCAACTTCACATGACCTATAGAGTTATCTGAGGTCTGTTCACTTATGGAAATGGTATCCTTATAGATTGATTGTGTATAATATTCGATTTCCCCTGCAATGGGTTTCACAAGAATTTCGGCTCTATTACTATTAAAGCTGTCTACCTTGTACCCTTTTTCATTAGCATTCCAATAGACAGCTCCTTCATGAAAGTCACGTAAAGCGGTCCATTCGTCGACATTATCAATCAGGACTTCCCGGTTTTTTGTCGAGACCACTTTATAGCTGGTTCCACTACCTGAACGAAGACTGCATCGTTCTGAGAGCTCCTCAGTCGTTAACTCACTTAGATGTGCCAATATAGCTGACTGGTAATCCTCATGTATATCAAATAAGTTTAAATCCTCTTTTATTAACTTTCTCCCCAGTTCTTCTTGCAGATATTGAAGATGAAGTTTCAGCAGTTCTCTGTTCCTTGGATCAATCCTTACAACCTCCGGGGGCTTTTCAAGGAATTTATCAGGATTCTGCATATAGTACTGCTGCAGCGGCTCGTCTTCAAAAATCATTACTGCTACGCCTTCCCCTTTACGTCCTACTCTTCCAATTTGCTGAGAGAATGCTGCCTTGCTGCCAGGATAACCTGAAAGGATGGCTACACTGAGATCTCCAATATCTATTCCTACTTCCAAGGCATTCGTGGCAATAACCATATGGACATCGTTTTTCTTAATGGCATGGATAACTTCTTTTCTTTCTTCAACAGCAAGCATCCCATTATAAAATGCCGAAAGTCTCACACCGGAGACATCATCTTTTTTCAGCCTCAGTTTTTTTCGAAGTACATCTTTCATGGATCTCGCTGTCACTTTCCCTTGCAGTCTCGATCCCTGGAACATAATGGTCCTGATTAATCGATTTTTTTGTACCAGCACATTCTCAGCGATAGATAGTGCATCCGAGACAGGGGCTTTCCTTTCGCCTGTATCCAACGTTAATCCAGGATTCCAGAAGATAATATTCCTCTTTCTCTTGCTTGAACCATCATTATCCACCAATTGGAACCCATTTCTTCCAGTCAGCAGTTCGCCAAGACGATCAGGCTGATCAATAGTAGCCGAACACAAAATGAATTGAATGCTGGTATTACCGAGATTTTCACAGATCTTCTGCAATCTTTTCAGTACCAGCGACACATGGCTCCCGAATGCTCCTCGATATAGATGCATTTCATCAATGACGATATACTTTAAATTTTTAAGCAGGGTAATAGTATCCTGAGAAGAACTGTTATTCATCGCCGCATTTTTCAAAATAGAGTGATGGATCATATCCGGGTTGGTGAACAGAATTCTTCCATCTTTCAACAGTCTTCTTCTGGACCCGAGTTGAGTGTCCCCATCAAACCTACCGAATGAGATGTGTTTCTCCCCCAACTTGATCGAACGCTCGTACCAATCATCAAAATCTTCATCTTCTGAACCGGTATCATTAATTTCTGTCCATCTGTATAACTGTTCCACTTGATCATCAGCTAGCGCTTTTGTCGGGAATATGTATAATGCCCTTGCCGATTCATCCTCCAACAATCCTTGTAAAATCGGAAGGTTATAGGATAAAGTCTTTCCGGATGCTGTATGAGTGACAAGAACAACATCCTTCCCTTTTCTTACCGAATTATATGTATCCGCTTGATGGACGAAGAGGTCATTGATTCCCATGCGGTTTAAAGCTTCATTTAAACTTACTGGTAATTTTTCATTCAATGTCCCAAAAGAAGCTTCCGAATTCGGCATCTGGTGGATGTAGATATCAGCTCGTTCTTTCTCACCTAATTTTTCCAGGAAATCAACCACTTCATCAGATCTGAACTCCCTTGAGCCTACTCCTGGTATACGTTTATCAATTAAAATAGAACTTTCTTCTGGTGCAAGGACTACAGGACTGCAACAATTCGGACAATACACACCTTCCTCTTTCGTTCTCATCCATGAATGCTCATTATCAATTTCCTGCCATTCACCCATATCCATAGCAGCTCCAACCTTGTATTCGACTACCCTATATTCTCCGTCCAGCATAACTTTTCTGCTTAGCTGGAGTCCTTTCAGCATAGAACCACAGTCACATTGTAAAAAGGCCATCTATATTCAACCTCCTAATTTAATTGTTCTGATTTTTCTTAATTACCATTATACGACAAAAGTAGTCATATAATGTGAAAATCTGTAAAATAACTCCTCAATAAACCTATAAAAAAAGACCACTTTTAAAGTGATCTTTTAAAATTTGAAACAATTAAATTAAAGTAGATAGTTTAAAAAGTAGCCATGCATTAGAATAATAGCTTACATTTAACTAAATTTTCCTTAATATCATTTGACAAAAACTTGGAGTTTGTTACTGTGCTAGTGATTAATTAATTGAAACATGTAACTGGACTAACTGTAAAATCATGGTGGTACAATGAATCTGTCCCTGTGTCCCTTTCTTAATTCGACAAATGAGGAAGAATTCCTTTTAAATTTCTGAATGTTTCATTAATGAGGTTGACTTTAAGAAGAATTTAAGTCATTTTAAAGTTGCAATAAAATTTGAGATATTGGCTAGTTGAAACAAGCAACTGGTATAAAATACTAATTTAAAAATCTGGTGCGTTACTAAAACTCTTATGATTTCCCCTCTAATTAACCAAGTGACTAATTCATTTCTAATTATTGCTTTATAATTTAAAATTTGAAACGACGATATAACTATTTCTATGCTCATTATTAACGAGGTGAAACTGATCCCCCAAGATAAATTACAACTGATATTTTTTCATGTTCTTTACAATAGTTGGATTTGTGAACACTTGTTTGATATTTAGCACAAAAATCTCCAGGTCTCATATTTATACAGTTATCACAGCAAAAACGACCATGTGAAATACTAATCCCTATTTTTTTCAAAGAATTGACTCTGGAATATTTTGTTTTGTCTTCAGCTACCCTTTGAGCTAATCTTCTTTCATCTTTATCCAGCTGAAACTCAAAACGTTCCTTAGGAGTCATTTCTTTCTTAAGCTTATTCCTATGTTTAGCTGTTCTCTCAATATTCTTCATTTGCTCTCGAATTTTCTTATTCAATATTTTTTCTCCTATACCAATTATAAAATTATTTCCTTATTCCCCAATGTCCTTTACCTTTTCCTTTAGCAGAGAAGAATATATCGTTGCCGTCACCTACTTCTCCTCTAAAAATGTCACAATCACTTGAATGAAGATAAATATTCTTTCTTACTTGTGATTTCCAATCTATATATGATTCTAAATTTAAATCTGTACTTTTAGAAAACTCTTCATAAATACTTTCTAGGTCAGCTACTCCACCTAAATTTTTTATAGCTGGGATTATATCTATTAACCATTTATTCATATAAAACAATCTCTCCTAAATCTAGTAAAAATAATTCAAAGAGGAGATTACAATGACTGAACCTTCTCTTCTAAAGTTAATCAGAGTTACTTAACTCTTCAAAAATTTCTTAGCAATCCTGCCCCAATCTTTTCGAGCATCCTGAATATCATCCTTACGATCTCCATCTGGGATTTCATCTTCAAACCTAGCCCATGCAGCGAGAAGCAATCTTAATCCTTGAGAAGCCTTGTCAATTCGCTCTTTTAGATTTTTTTCATTATCAGTTTCACCGTCTAATGCCTCAATTAAATTTTCATAAGCGGGATGACTTCTGTTAATGAGGATATTTAATGCGCCGCCAGTAGGTTGTACAGTAAAGAATGCATCACTTTCAAACGAAGCTTCAGTAAAAGAATACTTAAGATTATTAGTAACTGTGTAGGCTGCTACTTCGTTTGCCTCCTCTATTTCTACTCCTGATGTCACTAGGCCTGTAGTAATTCGTTCTCTTCTTTCTTCAGGAGAAAGAGATTCGTCTTTGTCACTTCCACCAACATATCCTTGTTGCTTTCTTTCTTCAGTGTAAGTAGTTGCCTTCTTCTCTATGTCACTTTCTTGATAACGTTTGGCTTTGCTGCGCATTCCTTTTGTTTGCTCTTTTATTAACTTTCTCATGATTGTGATCTGTTTATAAATATAATCAGCAACAATGATAAGTGGTGCCCTAGGGTCTCCCTCTTCTTCTAGTTCTTCTTGAATAATATCAATATCCTTACCTTTTTTTTGCGCTTCAGTAATTTCTTGGATCATGCTTAATATGTCAGAAAAGTTTCTTGCCGTTTGCTTGTTGTTAGTGACACCCATTAACTCGTCTAAGCTTGGTGGAAAGTCAATCTCGATCCCCCACCATCTTTCAGTTGGATCACTACTGGATACTAAAGTTTGATCAAGTTCAAGTTCCCTACCTGCCCGGACAACTGAAATACCTGTATTTTCTTTGGCATGTTTGCCATGAGGTGTACTTCCGGCATTATCACCAGTTCTTGCTTCTATTGAAGCAACAGAACTTCTAACGGTAATTTTGTGCTCTTCCTCTTTGTAATTGACGATAAATTCCCTTTCATAATTATCACCGCCATGGGGTTCGAACATGGCCTGATTGTGAAAAGGCTCAGGACAACTAGTTTTATCCATTAAATATAAAGGATCATTAGGCTTGGCTAATCGATCAATTGAAACATTAAATGGATTATCGACATCAAAGACCGTTTTTTGAATCTTTACTTCTTTGTTGTGAATGTATTTTCTATAGATTCTTCCTATCAAAGCTTCTGAATGTTTTACTAAAGTTTCACCTTTACTCCACATTAATCGATCAAGTTTGGACCAAACAACAAGTGTACCAGAAGTTCCGAATTCTTTTACCACATTAGCGTATCCGTAAGGAATTGAGGCATGAATTGGTTCAGGCATTGCGCTACTTTTATCACGCTTTATTGCATCTACATCTAGAGAAACATGATATGTATTTTCAATACCATTTTGCCAACTGTATACATCGACCCTTTTGCATTGAGATATCGAAGAAGCAGGTAGACCCATACCAAATCTTCCAATTCCCGTCCTTTGGTCTTTATGAAGTCTGGTTCCATTACCAAATTGTAGTGACATTGCGAGAACTTCAGGCGACATTCCTTGCCCATTATCCAAAACAGCTATTTGGTCTAAACGTGTAGTTCTACGGTTTGTTAAATGCCTTTCTGCCTCTCCACAAAGTAATTGCACATGTGTGGCGTTAGCTTGAATTGAGTTATCGATCAATTCACAAACAGCATAAGCTGTATTTTTATATCCATTATCTCTCATCGCTTCGATAGCTAAATGAGCGGGTACATATGTATTTTCTACTTTATTCATTCCAAACATCCTCCCAATTATAAAATGCATCTGCCACGCTTCTAAAACCAGGTAGTTCAGTGTCAACTACCGTAACAATCTCAGCTGTTAAATTCCCGCCAGCTTTTCTGCCTCTTATCGCCCGTCCAACCATCTGACTGTATAACACCAATGATAAAGTTGGTCGTGCAATCAACGCAGCACTAGTACTAGGGGCATCAAACCCTGTCGTTAAAACCCCATAATTACATATGACCTTAACTTCATTATCATTTTCCTTAAAATCGTTAATTACTTGTTTACGAAATTCTGATTCCGTTTCACTAGTAATGGAGTTAATCTTGAATCCCTCTATTTGAAGAATTTGTGATATTATTTCTGAACTTTCAACTGAGGGAGCAAAAACAAGAATCCTTTTGTGAATCTTACTAAGTCGGGTGATTTCTCTAATGATTTTTAGGTTTCTATTTGAATCCTGTCCTAGCAAAGAAAGGACTTCTTTAGAAAAATCTTTTGTATTTTCCAGACTTTTTTCATTAAAGTACTCAGCTAGTTCAGCGCTGTTTTCATATTCAAGATTTCGATATTCTACAGTGGCTATATATTCATTATCAATGAGATACTCCACAGGGTTTTCATATCCATCAACTTGTAAAGTCACTTTCTGACCATTAAAGTAATCAGCTAATTTTTGGTCTTCACCTACATCGTTCCAAGTTCTTCCTGGGGTTGCACTCAAACCTAGTAATCTAGTTTTTACATTGGAGTTGAAAAGAATTTCAATTACGCTTTGGTACCTTTCTGCTATTGACTGATGTGCTTCATCAACTACAACAAAAGAGACGTTTTTAGCAATATTGGATAACTTTCTGAGCCCTTCAGAAGTATTAAGCAGATAGGTAAGTTTTTGAAAGCCAGCGACTATTAATCCATCTCTAACTTCATATAGATTCGCAATATTACTATCACCCCAAAGCTTTCCAATACCAATTTCCCGATTGCCTAAATTACTCCATGCTTTTTCAAATTCATTGTAAGCTTGTGAACAAAGTTCCTCAGTTGATGCCAGCCATACTATTAAAAAAGGATCATTCTCCCTCAAATAGTCACATATTAGAGACATGGAAGTTCTAGTTTTTCCGGAACCTGTAGGCATATGTAATAAAACGCGGTGTGGGTAACGTGATAATTTTTCTTTTATATCTTCCACAGCTTTTCTTTGGTGTTTAAATAACTGATAATTGCTGAGAAGAGGTGAAAGTGAAGAATTTAGTACACCTGCTTTCGAGTTTTTTTCTATCATAGGGGGGCTAAGATTAAAAAAGTTATAGAATATTAATTCATCGCCTGAATGCCTTTTCATTTTTTTCTTCTTCAAGAACTCATAATGATTAGTGATGTTAGAGTTTAAAAAGCCTAGTGTTTCTGCTATCATCCTCACTTCATCTTCTCTTAATAAATCAATGAGCACACTTCTTAAAGTTTTATCATTTAGGAATTCTCTTTCCTCGATAGTTGTGAAAATCAGCTTTTTCATTTCACTTGTTTTACTAAAATTAGAATCTATCAATTGGGTAATCTTAATCACTTGTGGATCTAAAATTTTTTGGATGGTGAATTCATCTGCTCTGCTAATAATACGCTTTACGTCTAACATTAACATCTCTCCATAGATGGAAAATTATTGCTTACTTACTAATATCCTACTACATTTCTACTAATTTTTGAACTACTTCGACAATAATCGACATTAGCCAAAAAATAGAAAAAGTCCGACGGATATTCACCGTCGGACTTAATTAATTTATTATGAGAAAGAACAAACACAAGGTACAGTTTCATCTTTAATGTTTACGAAACTGTCTACTCCTTCTCTTTCCATTTGTTCACGATATTCTTTTAGAGTAAACGGACCTCCATTTTTTTTAAGAATGGAAACATCCTTCTCAAAGTGTTTACGGAAATTTTCTTCCATTTCTTCTTGCTCTTTATAGCGGTCTGGCCATATTTTATATAGTAAAGCGTAATGTCCAAAACCACCTCTTACACAGCGTCCACCACAGTTTGCATGAGAAAAGCCCATTTCATACATGCGGGGAAGTTTTATGCCCCATTCATTTTGAATAATAGATTTAGCATCTGTATCCTCCCTGAATGTTTCAATCATTGGGAATCTTGTTTCAATAGGTTCTATTGGATTATGCGCATAGAACTCTCTTAAATTATCTGCACGGTGAGATTCATGAGGTCCTATACCAAAATAAAGGATAGGCTCAAGGTTATGGTTGTCTCGTAATTCTTCGAGAAAAACTACGGTTTGGTACACTTTTAATTCTTCTGAACACTTTGCCAGGCGAGAGTTACCTAAGAACCGATAATCATAGAATACTTCCTCAGGTGTTCTTCCGTCTATTTTTTCTGTTATCTCTATACCGATATAGTCTGCAACTTCATCCATAAATCTATAGTTATCTTCGTCTTCCCATAAAGTATTCGTGAAGAATAAGATGCTGTTCTCTTTACCATGTGCTTGTACCATTTTGTAAGCAACGTAGGAGCTTGCTGCACCTCCGCTGAACATAGCTACATGGACTGGTTTTCTTTCCATTCGATCATCCCCTATTCAACAAACTCTTTTACCAAGTGATAGACCATATACTCGATTTCATCTTTAGGAACATTCCTGCCCGCATTTTTTATCATTCGATGAACATTCTTATAGATCGTTTGTGTCTTAGTAGACATCTCTAACTTGGTAATAGATTTTTCTGATCCATTTAAACTTATAGTCAGATATTCTCCTTGTGGTATATCACTTTCATTAGAATTATAGTCCTTTAGAAGTAATTGTTCAAACATATGATCTGTGGTATCTGACCATTCTTCCAGCCTTACCCCTACTATTGTTAAAATAATGGAATCAATCCAATAATCCTTATCAGCGTTTATAATACCATTTACCAAAGAGTTATTTTTCTTGATTACTGGGTTTTTCTTGTTTGCCCACTGGAATAACTCTATAAAATCATTACAACCTATCAAGTTCAGGACCCTGTTCTTCAGAACTTTTTTATAATCAAGCAAATGACTTTCTAGACTATCCTTATTCTTAATTATTGCTGATAGATTAGAAGCATAATTTAAATAAAATAATTCAATGGTTGAGCGCGGGTCTATTTCACTTCTTTTTATAAGATCCCTGAATTCAACAAGCTCTTTATTCATATTATTTGTCACTTGAGTGAACCTTGGCAGAGATCTTAACCAGTTTAACAATCCGCTGCTGAGGACAATAGGTGTAGCGCTTCTTAATGCTGTCTCTGAAACATACTCACCAAACGTTTCTTTAAGGAAATTAAATAAAGGCTTATATTTTTCATCAAAATTGTAAAAGACAAACTCATATTCTGTATCCTCTTCTACCATTTGATATAATTTTTCACCTGTTATAGCTGGAACGTACATCTCATTTCTGTAAAACATTAATTGATCCCATTTGTCTCTTAAAAGGCTAATTAAAATGATTGGAATGAGAGGAGCTCTGATCCCGTATGGTTCTAATTTAAGAATTTGAGTTAGATCACTTAATTTGCCGTGATTTTTTCTAAGTAACGCAGATACCAAATCGTTCCTTAAACTGTTAAACTCAATGGATTCAATTTCATTCAGGTTTGTTAAGTCAAAATTATTATTCTTAAATATGGTGGCATAAATAAGGTAGTCAGGGCCGTTACCTTCAATGGATAATCCACCCTCCTTGTAATCCTCAATAATATGATCGACTACTTTAAAACCAGCTTTTCGTTGAACAGAATTAATTTTCCTTCTTACAAAAGAATCATTTCTTACCTCTGGTGTTAAAGGAAATATCTCAAACATGCGATTTGAAAGGATTTTTTCAAATATAATCTCATTTCTAATTTGAAGTTTTTTCCCATTTAAATACCATCGGAGTTCACCAGAAAATTCAGTAAAAGTTTTCATAAATTTAGTTAATGTATAGAATAAATCTTCTAACTTTATGGTAACCTCATTTAATAGGTCTTTATCATTTTTCATGAAATCGGCATCTTGCTTCAAAGTAGTCAAAATCTGATATTGAAATAGTTCTTCTTTGATTTCTTGTATAGACTTAAACGGAATACAAAAATAAGAATATTTATCATTTATACTCGCTAACTTTTCTAAAACAACTTCGTATTCTAGAGTATCTTCTATAATTACGTAATTCACTATAGCATCGGCGTTCATTTCAAATCTGATTTTAGAACTGTCAAAATTACGATCTAATAATTCTGAGCTCAAAATTATATTCACAGATGCAAAACGTGTCATGCTCTTTTGATCATTGTAATCATTTGCAAGAAAATACTTTTTATTTAGTGTTTTCTCAAGTATTCCTTTTTTCTGAATAGAAGTGATGGTTGTGGTGTCTTTTCTTAATAGAATTTCATACTCAAGATCAATTGAACTACCCTCAAAAAGCTCCCAGCTACCTTGAATTCTATTAAATCTTATAACCTTCAACTTGGATAACTGTAAAAGCTGGTTCTCTACAAACTCCTTTTCCAGACTCATAGCAAAACTAATGAACTCTGAAGTCAACTTTTGTTTTGAGGATAAGTTTGTAATTGACCATAAAGAAAGGAATTTAAAGAGATTTTTTAATTCATTTCTATCAATTGGAATTCTCGGTACAAGTTTCTTATAAATTTCTAACCCTTTGTTTTCAAGGTATTCCTCCTGTTCGATTTCAGGGAAGAAAAAGTCAAATAATTTATATGTGAGATAATAACCAGTATGGTGTTTAATATGGTTTACCAGCCCACCTTTTTCCTTGCTCTGTAAGAATGTAAATAAAGTACGTTCATTTTGAGCAAAGTAACTAGATAAATGAGGAAGCATAAAAATTGCAACAGGATGTATAGGGTATGCTCCCTTAATTACCAGCTTTTCTATTTCTACCTGATTCAAGTGTGAAAAAAGAGGATACTTTCTTAACTCATTTTTCACACCTGATTCGGTTAAATTAGGAATCTCCCTTTTCTGTTCCATATTAGAAAGTAATGACTCGGTTATCCTGATAAACGTGGACCTATCACTATCAATATGATATAACTGAAACCTTTTCTCAATTCGTTGAAACTCATTTTGATACTCATCGCTTAATTTGAAGAAATAGTGTCGAAGATTTTTATGTGTAATGAATAATAGATGTAAATGTTTAGCATGATGATCACTTAGCTCAGCCAAATCCTGCAAGTCCTGCATCGTTTCATGAATCATATTAGGTTGTAAGCTTTGAAGGAAACGACCAAATTCATCATAGACAATAAATAAACCTAAGTTTTGCTTATCAAGCTGATCAATTACAAACTTAATTTGTTCTGTAAAATCTTCTTTAAAGTCAACGATGAACTCTGCTCCAGAAGATAAAGAAGGGAAAATATATTTAAACCAGGCAATTTCTTCTTTTTCATAGTTAAGTATATTTACTCTCCATACATCAATGCTTCTTTCAGAATCTCTCAATAGTTTTTTGAACTCTTTATAAGTTTTAGGAAATTCTTCTTCCCATTTTTCAACTGTCTTTAAAATCTTATTAATGATACCTGGAACAATAATTTCTAGATTGTTCTCTTCTATCGTCTTCATAACCGCAGAGATTATTGATTGTCTGAAGCTGCCCTCATTACCATTAAGGATTACCGGTAAATATTTTTTATCCTTACGTTGAAATTCACTAAGTTGATCATATATTTCATCGTCTACGCTTGTAAACTTCTTCTTTAGTAATTCAAAGGAAGAATCACTAACCGTTCTTGAAGCCATTCCAGCTATAAGAGTACCTAGTAACGACTTCCCCGTACCGTAAGGTCCGATAACTATATGAGAGTGTTTACCTTCGGAGTCATTAAAACCAGCAATAATCTTCTGTAAAGACTCAGCATGTGATGGAGTAGGTAAATAGTTTCTAAAAAACTCTTGTTTACCTAGATCAAATTTGATATTCACACTAGATTTAAATTCTCTTTTTTTAGTTTTCATACTAGTGTCTCAACCTTTCGCTTGTATTCAAACTCCAAATAGTTCAATGGAGAAATATCTGGCAGTCTGACTGTATCTAAGTTATTCGTTCTAGTAAACTTTATTGGATATTTAGGATGAGCAGTTAACAATTCAAGGGCATTAACAATAACAGCCCTATTCATGTTGAAGATATTCCCCCAGAGGCCGTGTCTAGTTGCAATTTCATCTACACTAACATTATCAATTCCCTGTTCTTCAGCATATTTAAGCAAGGTATAGAACAAGGCAGTTAAGCCCACATCGGAAATGGAAGGAACCTTTTTAATTATAGTTCCTTTAGATTCTCTTAAAATGTTGATTTTATTTATTGGACTCTGTATAACCTCTTCTGGATCTAAGATACTTTGACCAGCCGTATACAACTTCACCAAACAGTCAATATCTCTTTTAAGAGATCTATGAGAAATCTTTTTATCTTCATGGATTGATACCCATTCATTAAGAGCTGCGTTAAGATCTTCTTTAGCAATAGCTGTTTCACTAAACTCATTAAAGAACCAAAACCAAGTAGTCGCAAGCTCTATGTCTTTTGACAAGTTATAATGTATAATTGCAGCTGTATCTCTAAACTGTATAAACTTATCATATTTATATATCAACTCACCTAGTGGTGTTAAGAGGTGAACTTTCTTTCGATTTTCATTAAACTTTTCTTCCACAACACCTGTAGCGACAACCCAGAACCGTAAGGATTGCACCATGTTTTTCCCTAATCCAATTTTTTCAAATGCCTCTTTATCATAAAAGAATCTGTTATCTTCTTTTAAGTGTTTAATGGCTTTATTTAACCATCGATCTCTTAAATAAAAGCTTTGATGTTGACCATATGCCATAATTATCAGCCTTCCGAATACATATATTTCTTCTGGAGACATTCTTCCAGAAGTCAATTTAAGCGATAATAATGCATCTAGATAAACTATCTAGATGCATTATTTTTTATTTACTCTTTGACATAAGATATTTCAGTAATGCTCTCTTCACATCAGGAGTCAAGAAAGGACTCTTTCCTCTTATCACTTTTTGACTAGCTGTTTTAGCTAAAAAGTCTCCTTTTCCTCCTAGGTTCTCTGCCCCGCTTTCCCCTAGGATGACTGAGGAAGCTGTAGAATCAGTAGCTCTTAAAGCTAATCTTGCACCTAAATTATTTCTAATGTTCGTATTAATAATATCAGATTTCGGGTTCTGTGTGCAGATGATTAAATGAATTCCTGCAGCTCTAGCTTTCTGGCCCAATCTTAAAATTGCATTTTCTACCTGGCTCGCAACTTCCTTCTCTTGACTCATGAAATCAGCAAATTCATCGAAAACAATAACTATTCTTGGAAGTACCTCTTTCGTCATTGCCGTATATTCATCAAGGTTACTAGCGAACTCTTTTTTGAACAAACTATATCTTCTTTCCATTTCTTCAACCATTAGATTAAGCTTATTTACTGCTTCACCAATTTCAGTAACAACAGACTCCGTATGCGGAAGATCTTCATAAATCGAAAATTCAACTTGCTTAGGATCTATGAAAACAAACTGCAACTGTGATGGATCATAGAAACACATAGTCCCTAGGATTATTGAATTTAATGTTACACTTTTACCACTTCCTGTAGTCCCACCTGTTAGTAAATGAGGAGTGGACGGATCAGATAGATCAATGCTTATGACATCGTTTAGAGGGTCAAATCCCATTGGTGCAACTAAATTAGTTTCCTTAATCTTTTCTTCTAGTTGCTGCCTGGCAATCGCCATAAACTCTTCAAAATAAATTGTGTCCGGTTCTTCTCTAACAATATCAATGTTTAAGCCGTTTTTATCTATAAATAAATGCGGCTCCTGATCCAGACCTAGCCAAATCTGAATATCTTTCCTTCTCTTTAACACTTTGTCAATGCTTAAAGAGGAAGGTAAGGTTAAAGTTAATCTTATAACACTTGAGCCTACAATTGCATCACTCACTTTTACATTTAGCCCATTACGATTAAAATGAGTTTCCAATGTTGAGATATACTTCTTTTCAAGTTCTGAATGATCTGTAGCTTTATTATCTCGATTAACTTCAAGATCTTTTAAGGCTTTTACCTCAGGATATTCTTTTGAAGGAGGAAGAGTATCCTCACCAAGATCTTCTCTGTCTTCATTCTCATTTTTGTCTTCTTCATCCTGACCATCTTCATCTCTCTGGTCATCCTGTTCATCTTGGTCTTTCCTGTCAAAACCATCTTTTATTGTTTCTCCGTTTTCTGTATCTCTATGTTGAACAGCTTCTTCTAAATCACGATCTTCTTCATAATCAATACCTGAAGCTTCTCCGCTAGGCCTAACTTCATTGTCCTCGATTTTATTTGCTTCATCTTCCAAAACAAGTGTCTCGGAGAAAGTCGCTGTAGTACTTTCCAGTTCAGCATACTCTGGCTCATCAATAATATGAGCTCCCAATGACTTTAAGATATAAGCACGATTGAAAATAAAGTTTTTATATTCACCTTCAATCATATCAACGTATACATCTTCTTCTACTTGGTCAAAGTTATTTTGATAAAGATTCGAAGTATAACAATAAGCATCAATAGAAGAGTGTATTTTTACCTCTATTTTATCTATGGATGCATGTTGAAGTTTTTTTAGAAGGTAGGACTCTTCAGGTGAATAAGTTCCTTTTTCGATGAAATAATGAACTAATTCATTTCTCCAGTATTCAGCGTCTGCATTATCCTGATTGAAATCAAATAGGTTTTCATATAAATTTTGTCCTGACTGAATTTGCTTGATAGCATCATATCTTTCTCTTTCAAATATTGCTTGATTAACAAATTTGAGTTCAAGAAGTTCAAAATCTAAAGTAACCTTACCGTCATTTTCTTTTACAGTGGTAATGACTAAATCTGGACGTCTATTGTTCTTTCTGAACCAAGGCAGTTCATCACAGACTGACCATACCTGGAGGTCCTTCTTCATTTTTGAACGGCGTTCCATACTTAGGTATGTGGCTACCAGTTCATGAGAATACTTTCCTGGTCCAATTGCTTTCAAGACAAGAGCACCAGAAATAGATTTCACTTCATTAACTGCCTTTTTAACACTGTTTCTTTGGATGTTATCATTTTTAAGAATAAGAGACAGCTTTTTGGTCAACCGATCATAATATTCATAATCCTGCTTATTGGAATTCAGTTTCTTGATATATTCTGATGAAGAAACAATCAATTTAAAGTTTTTGTTTGCCCCTGCCTTTGACTTATATTGAATAATTTGAGCCTTTGAAGAGGCCTTCTCCAATAATGACTTATCAAGATAACGATCCATAAACATAATCCAGTTAAAATTTTCATGCATATAATCAATCAATGCATTATCAGAGAAGTTTGATAAAGAGATCTTATTCTTTAGAACGTATAACTCGCTCTCCTCAAGCATCTCTTTTTTCTGGAAGATGTATTGCAACTGATAAAAGGATTTAAGTGTGTCTGGTAAATGTTCACTGACATATGATATCCTTTTCAAACTTTCAGTTTCTAGGAGGGGCTCCTTGTAAACTAGGTTAAACCAGTCACTCGATTTTTTAACTTCTACCTTATCAAATTCATATTTCACTTGATTACTCTGACCAAAGTAATCAGCTAATACAACAAGGTCTGCATCAATCATATGCGCATTAATTTGATTTGATATCTCATTAATAGTGTTCCCAGAAATTACATTCACTTCTACAGTCGGAAACTTACTATATTTGTCTGGGTTAGTATATTCTTCTTTCTGCTTGATCCATTGATTGATTTTCTGATGAATACTAGCAGCTTGTGTAGAGTGAACCGTGATCTTTAATTTATTCAAAGATTTATGCTTATTAAATAGAGCATCAATTGATTTAGAGATGATATCTGCACTTTGACAATACAGGAATAAGATATCCAACCCATCCTTAGCATAAGGATAAACCTCAAAATAACTTTTCACACTTTTTACTAATTCATCTGATAGTTCTGTTGAAAGGTAGTCCATATTTTCTGAACGCCTCGTGTTTAAAATAAATTGGCCTTCACCTAAAACTTCATTCACTTCAATAAGGAAGGAATCGTCACCATCACTTGAAAAATATCTAGGAGCTAAATTTAAAGTCTTCTCAGTAACATACTCTAGGTAGTCCTCAATATTATTGACCTCTAAATCATTATTATTGGTTCTTTCAATCCACTCTGAAATTTGATCTTCAAGTTTTTGATATCTAGAAACATAACTAACCAATCGTATCGGATTAAAGATAGTCACAATTCTTTCGTGACAAAAACCAGTCTGACCTAATTTGACATCAAGTGTATCTATAGTTCCAATGTAGTTAATAAACTTATAAATGTGACTCGCGACATCAACTGAAGTGGAAACACCAGATAGTAGCTCTTCAAGATGATTTTTGAATTTGTTAATATCAATACTAAATAAACCTGATTTTATAACTTCTCTTAAGGTCAGTGAGTATTCTTCTAAGAAACCAGAGAAACGATTATAATGTTCCTCAAATCCTGATTGATTAATTGATAGATATCCATTCACTCTCTCATATACCATCTCTTTTACATCTAAAAGTTGAACCTCTTCTTCCTGATAACTCTTCAGATGCGGTACCATGCTTTCTTCAATTGCATCTTTAAAAGTAAGGAGTTGTAAATATTCAAAACCTCTCACTTTAAAAGATTCAGTCCCAAGTACCTCGCGTTCATTTAATAAGTGCAGTTTAAATGTCAACTCATCATTTGCACTCTCATCAACAGTAATACCACTTAATGAGGATTCTTTAAAGGTAATATGAGGTACAACATTGGAAAGACCTTCTAAATACATCTTAATTATTTCAAAATTTTGTTGAGTAATCTTAGATGCATGTACTGACAATTCAAAAGAGGAGTTTTGTGAGACTTTCTCAGCATTTTCTTCAAGCAATGAAAAGGATTCATATTGAAGAGCATTAATTAAGTCGTGATAGTCCTTCGGGTGACGAAGCTTTTCGATTCTTCTAGAGATAACCTTATCCAGCTTATTTGCTTGAGATAACTGTTCCTCATATTCCTCTAAAAACTCTTGCATGGCATCGGGATTTTGGTTTTTTTCAATTTCAGAGATGCCTTCTTCTATTTGTTCAATTTCTTTCTTTGTAGGATTTCCATTATAAATTAGTGCATCCTTAATCTTATCAGACAAGCCCACTTTAGTTTTGAAGTTCAATACTGCTTCCACAACATTAAACTCATATGAAAGTAAATCCAGGTTTTTCTGATTTAAAAAGTCTATAACTTTCCCTTCAAATTCAGAGGGATTAATACCATTCCAGAGTTCGTCAGAAAAATTATTTTTTTCCTCTGATTCAATAAAAGTGTAAAGGTTATTTTGTAATTTTTCAGTATCTAAATCACCATTTGGTTTCTGAAGGTTGGCCAATAAAAAGTTATCTCTCAGCCTTTTTCTTCCTTTAGGACCTATCACCAAGCTTTGGTCTCTGAATAAGTTCAATTCAGGTAAATTGGTTTGTATTTTTTCTACAATAGACGGTGATTCCTGGTTCAAGATTTTCTCGATAAATCTCAGAATAAATCTAAGTTGTGGTTCAGTTAAGGTATTATACATACTAAAGAATTCCTTAATTGTATCAATCTCTTCAGCTGCAAGTTGAAATTTTTCAGATAAAAGGGCAAATAGGCTTTCTAATCCAAATTCAGAAAGTAAGTAAGCTTCATCGATCGCAAATAAGTTTTCTAAACTTTGAGCTTCTGGGGTCAGTTCGTTAATAATAATTACTAGCGCATTACCTGAGAACGTATAGTTTCTCAACCACGTACTCGTTTCAATTTCTTTCAACTTGTACTGGTCAAAACCATCAACTGATTTAATTGTACGAATCATAGGAGTATAATACTTCTGGAGTTTAGATCCCTTCTCGTCTAATTCATTGAGCAAAGAATGAACATTTTCATCTGTTAAGCCATTTACTTTAATAAATAACTTATTAGTTCCATCTTGGCTTTGTTCCTTAAAGTGCTCCAATAAGATATTAAAAACCCACTTACCTAAAAGATCGTTGTAAGTAATCATGCTTTCACCTGCCCTGCTTGCTCATATGGATTTCTAATCATCGCTGTTGCATCTGAGTATTCAATGAGAAGTCCATTATGTCTCAATTTTTCCCTTAACGCATACTCGTTTCGTTGGAAATAACTAACATTTAATTTTGATTTCTCATAGATTCCATTTTCTTTAGCTTGCACTTCTCCTATGATGAAACCATATTTTAGATATATTTTCTCCAAGAAATTGTGAAATTCCATTTGTTTCCCTGGTTGAAGATTTGTATATACTAGAGCCTGAATAAATGTATCAGACATGAAATAGCGATATTTACTTCCTCTTCTGTAGCCACCATAACCGCCATCTCTTGTAAGTCCCCTTACAATACTTAATTGATGTTTCTTTAACTGATCAGAAACAATATCTTTTACTACGTTAAATAAATGATTCATGACTTTCTCATAAGAATCGCATTTCTGAATGACTTTTGCGATCTTATTTTTCCTTACCTTTGAAAGACGGTTTAATCCCAGTAAATCAATCAGTATATCAGGGGTTGTATGCCAGCTCTCTATATTTTCAGTAACGAATTTTTCTGAAGGAATCTTTTCGGTAAATGTTTGTTTGAAAAAATCTTCAAATTTATTTTTAATAAGTAATTCATTATCACTAAAAGACCTTGCTGATAGCTTTTGTATTGGGCCCACTTGAGCATCTAAGCAATCAAAGAAAAATGTAACTGTGTCTTGTTCATTTATCTGAGCTCTTTTTAACATATATCTGCCTAATTGGAATGTAATTAGGCTTATCATTAATTCAAAAAGCTCATAAATATCGATATTTAGACTTATAAGGTTATAAAATTCTTCAGCGAATTCAGTATAAATCATATCATCTGTCACTGGCAGCAATGGATATTCCCTGTTAGTATCAGCTTCTTTTTTTAAAGGATAAAGGTCAGAAGCTGACTTATTTTCATCATTCAATCGAGATGAAATCTTAGTAACAATGTTTTCGATTGCTTTATTTTTGCATAGTAAAGTTCTTAGTCGTTCTTCGATCTTTTCTCTTAATACTAAGTTATTCTCCGTTCCATATGAAAGCATCAAAAAGTATAACTCTCCACCACGAGCAAAAAAGTTCCTCTCAAAGTTATAAGATTTTTGATCACCCTTATTCAACGTTCTGAGTTCAAAGAATAATAGAGACTCGTGCAGGGGGTATAAGGTCTTGGCATACCAAGATCTATTTGCCGGTTTACCTGTGCCATCTATAAGAGGAATTTCAAGGTTGCGAAAGAAATCTCTAATAACATTCAATTCGTCTTTATTTTCTACAAGTTCATATAGGGATTCTTTCTGTTCGGTTGTCAAGCTTACAACCCCCGTTTTGGCACCTTCTTTATCTCCTTCAAAGATGAATTGTCTTAGTCCTGTCGAACGTACACGGGAGTATTCATTTGCGCTGAAATCATAGTTAGTTCCTTTAAGTACATTCAAAAATTCAAGTACATATTCCGGACCTTTTTGTCCATCCTTAAAGCGATGCCCCCATATTTGCGCAGATAATTGCGTGGAGAACTCTTCAACACTTTGTTTCTTTGCTACCATATAAATGTCTCCTTTATAACAAACTTATTTCGTCATCTATAAAGAGTCCTGTTTTGTTATCGTACCTCAAGATGTTCAATTCATATTCTTCGGGCTCACTTATTCTAATCAATTCATTTTTAAAAGTGTCTATCAGGATTTCTGCTTCTTGCTGTAGAACGTTATGGGTTCCTCCTCCACTAGCTCTCATCAGGTATTCAAATACGGCTAAATTTATGCTTAGAGAAACTTCATCCCTTACCGATACCTTAAAAGCAGATGGAATTCGATCTAAATCTGCTCGTTCCTTTTCTTGTTCAATATCAACATCTTTAGATCTGAATTGCTCATGAATCATAAGATTCTTATTGGTTGCGAATAAATGTTTATTGCTAGTCTCCGTTAACCTTCCGGAAAAGATTCTGTTAAGACCATGAATGATTTCTTTCTTTATTAAAGTTTTAGCCTTAGGGTTATTAAATAATTTAATATATTCATCGACGTATTCAAAAGGAAGAAGCTGGTTTGAATCATCACTTTTTGATTCATAGAAGTACTTCCTTCTCAATTTAGGTATCCACTCATTAACAATGGAGTGATCCTTATCAACATCATAGTCACGGTACAAAGTTAATTTTTTCTTAAAATAACCTAGTTGAAGATCCAATGAATTACCGATTAACAAACCATGTGACTTTTCGGATTCTGCATCTCCATTAATATCCCCGTTAATGATAAAGTCATCAATTGAAGAATGGGAATACACACCTGGATCTAAAGCTTTAAATACTTTAAGAGCTTTCATTTCTGAAAAGGCATTCTCATCCAATTCATGACCATAGAAATTCTGGTAATAAGGTTTTTTGGTTTGGTTTTCAATTTCTTTATAATTGGCATTTCTAATGTCATCACAAGTAAACCCACCAGTTAGCATATAACTAATGTGAATTAACATTTCCCTCATCGTAATATGGGTACCTAAATAATCAAGTAACTTGTATTGTTCAACAATTTTATCCTGAATGTGAGATTGAGAAGTTCTCTCATGATTCATATGAATTATGCATCGATTTTTAAAAGGGCAGTCCTGACATTCTTCCCAATTCTCAGGTTTATTCCATTCTGTCAAAACCTTCTCTACATAGACAGATGAAGTAACATCTAACAGGTTAAAGATACTTAAATCATTTGAGTTATTCTTATGTGTCTTAAACCTTGAAGTCACCTCATCCTGTAATTGGTCTAGTTGAGGATGTTGCGAAAGGAATTTAGTCAATTTCCCCTCATTAGCTGCAATAAGGTAATAAACGTTATCTGGATTTCCAGAAGAAACAAGCTGTTGAAGATGTGATAACTCTTTTTCAATAATATCCTCTTTCAGTTCAGATAAGTCTTTAACAATTCTTATTTTTCCCTTACTAAAAGAAAATTCTACAATTCCATCTTCTGGCCAGTTTTCTAAATTATCATCATTAAAGTAATCATAAACTATCCTACATAATCTCGTTTTCCCATCACCTGCATTACCCGTAAGAATAATACTTTGAGGATTATTTTCAAAAAGATTTACTAGTGTTTTTTCAATTTTTGTATCAATTTTAAATGTATAAGAATTTTTAGTATCTGGATCTATTGTATACTCATCGTAAATCTTTGCATGATTAGGCGACAAAACGTTAAATTGGTCTAAATAATAGACAAATGAATTCCCCTTCAAGGTTTACCCTCCTATATGTTTACTACGAAATCTACCATTAATATATTTGTCTCCTTATTGTAATATAGAATTTCCTTTTTTTCACTTATTCTTAAAAATTCATTATGTAAAATGTTTTCCAATTAAATATGGGTTCAATATAATTAAAACATTCAGGAGGAAAAAATATAATTATTTCTGACCTTTTTGTTATTCTTCTACATCAATTAAATATATTTTTTCATCAAAAGTCCCACGTTTCTCCGCTTTTTTTTGCCGAATATCTTCGACTTCTTCAAGTGTAGTCCCAAGTGACTTGGCAAATGCATGCAAGATCTCCATCAAATCAGCCAGCTCTTCCAGTGCTTCTTCCCTTGTATCCGCATCACGATATTCCTCTAATTCTTCATAGCATTTATTCTTCAATTCAATTATGTATTCTTCATCAGAAAGGATTCTTGTTGAAAACCTCTTTCCATTAGACTCAATGATTTCAGGGATTCTATCACGGACCAGTTTGTTGTATACAGGCATGGGATTCCTCCAAACGAACTATGAATAGTAAATTAACTTCCATTTCATCTTACCAAAACATAGAAAAAAGAGCCCTCTGACAGATAGCTCTTCAATCTTATTTGTTCCTACTTAAACTCCACCAGAATACTAACAACCTCAGCCCGAGTACCCAGCCGAATAGGCGGTCCCCAAAAACCAAAACCTGATGTCACAATGGAATGCATCTGTTCCTTCTGCAAATGTCCCCAATCATTTTCATAGATCCTATCAGTCAGCAGTCTCCCAGGGAAGATCTGCCCGCGGTGTGTATGGCCAGACACCATGAGATCAATGCCTTCCTGCTGGGCATTGTCGAGGTCATATGGCTGGTGATCGAGTAAGATTTTTGGTTTAGTTTGATCGACGTCATTCATTAATGCATCCAAAGACAGCCTCTCTATGTCAATCCGGTCTTTTTGGCCAACCAGCGTGAATTGCCCTTCCACGTCTACTGTCTCGTCATAGAGCACTGTGATGCCTCCCTGTTCCAATGACTCTATCAGTTCATTCATGGTGCCATCGTGTCTGTCATGATTGCCAAGCGAGGCATAGACTCCGAGTGGTGCCTGGAGCTTGGAAAGAATTTTATCAACCTCCTGGTCAATGAATGGCTGCACATCATCGTCGAAGAGATCGCCGGGAAGCAGAATGATGTAGGGGTTGAGTGCGTTGGTTTCTTTTACAAACCGCTCTGCATGATCCTTCCCTGACAGCAGGCCAAAGTGCATGTCGGCGGCCATCACAATATGAAGTTCGTCGAGTGTATACGAGCCTTTATCGACCTGTATTTCATAGTCACGGACGACAGGGTTGAATGCTTTATAGCTGCCATATGCCATAAAGAAGATCAGCAGCCCAAGGGTAATGAATCCTGCCCACTTCTGTGTTCCATGCTGCGGCAGCCTAGTTAGGCGCAGGAGGATGACTGTGACATGAGCAAGAGGAACAAGCAGCAGAAGCAGATAAAAGCAGGCCATCCAGGATGTTCCGATTATATTGATAAACGTGAGTCCGGTCATGCTGCCAACGATAAACGAGGTGGCTGCCAGCACGATGAAGATGCTGGAGATGAACTTAAAACGTCTGGTTGAAGACTTAGGACGCAGCCAGCGTAAGCCGCGCCAGCCGATATAGTAGACTAGGCCGCCAGAAAAACAGTGTAATGATAAAAACAAGAATAAACATATGTATTTTTCAATGCCTTTTTTAAGTGATTTCATTTCTGCAGTCTTACAAGGAATCTCAGCCTGGCGTATGGCCGAAAGGGTTATCTTTCAGTAGCCAATGATGATTAAGACTTCACTTTTTATAGTACCGCATTCCCAATGAAATCACTATCTGGAAGGGTCGGGATTAACAGAAAAGTGAAATGGACTTGTCACAGTGACGCCCGTAACCCAGTGGATGCTCTGCGAAAAATGTTCATGAGAAGTCGTTGAAGGCGCAGGTTAAAGAAAAACGCTCTAAACAGCATGCTCTACGCTACAAACAACTCCTGCAACCCGCTATTTTACTGGGTCCATACAGGACCAATGAACGGTTTGTTTCTCTTAGATCCATTTGCAATACGCTCCTCTCCCTCTCTCTTCCACCTCGCCAGCTTGGCCAGGAAGTCATTCGTTTCTTTAGCCTGGTTGGCAGAAGAGTTAGGGAGCATACACGTATTCCTGGATTTCTTAATTTTCCGCAGCAAAGCCTTCTCGTAGTAAATAAACGACTTGATCGTGTCGTTGGCATTCCGCTTTCGATAAGCAGACTCGATCTCCTCCATCCAGCAAGCCAGAGTTTCCACTTCAATCTCCTTCTCAGCTATTTTTTCAATGGCACACTGCTCCTTAGGCGAAAGATAGAATCCTGAATTTCGCAGCTTCAAAAATTTTTCCGTGACCTTCTCAATTCTATCCTGCACTTCTGGCTTGGAAGACAGGTCTTCACTCGCGCGCACGCTCTCCTTTTCTTTCTTTTCTCTACCTTTCTTACATTCTTCTTTTAGTGACGCATTAATATCCGCTTTGTCTTGCTGTGCTTCGTCCTCCGTTCTACCGTTTTCAGGCGCAGAAAAATCACCTTCATTCTGGAGTAACGTGAACAATGTCCCGATTTTGGTTTCCTCGGTAGAGATGAGACCATACTTCCTTAAACGATCGACACTGAGTTTGATCGTATTCTTCGACGGGATTCTTAAATTGCCATTCTCCACATACTGCAAATCTTCAGCCAGCCGTGAATACGACCGTAAATACTGCCCTCTATGTACCTTCACTTCTTCTATATACATGAATTCTTTCTGCAGTGCTCTGCAGCTCAGCAATAATAGAAGCCTCAAGGTAAATGGGCTCCCCCAGATCGGACTTTCAATCGTGCTACGGTTAAATTTGATCCATCCTGTCATTAGTAATTCCTCCCTAAATATCGTTTTCATCCTTTATATAGAGAGCTGTTTCGGAAAGAGACACCGTTATATAAAACTTTTTGTTTACCAGAACATTTATAAGTGTGACTAACTCTATAAAATCCAGGCCATAACCCCTGGTATATTAAAATGTTTGTGTTATGAGAAACAGGACCTTATTATCGCTTCTGCGTTCAGCCCTTTTCTTTGTAGAATGTTTCATAAATACCCTCCATACCTTTCAATAATAATTAATCTAATTATTGTCTAATCAAATTTACTTGATAGCAGTACTTGGTACGTCGTACTTGCGGAATTCTGAATAAAAAAATTCCTTTTCATATATAAAAACCTTGAAAGGCATTTAGCCAATCAAGGTCCATTTTACATATTCTCTTCTTTTACTAGCACTTTTCTATTTAACACCGGAGGTCAGGCCCCTATATCCATTTTTCTCATATCAACCACAAGAAAAAAGAGCCATCTGTTTCAGTGGCTCTTGAATTTATGAATGGTATAGTGCGGGCAAGACGGTTTTCATATAGTTTCCATAGTCCTCTTGTGCGGACAGCCCTTGATTTATCAATTGGCTCCATAGGGTTTCATCTAAGCTGAATGACCCTTTGAGATGCAGTACTTCGAGTTCTTGCTCAGTGAGTTCTGCGTGGTAATAGTGATCACCTTTTTTCACGACCAGTTCGTAATCGCTGAACTTCATCACAAAGACTTCATAGTTCAGATCCCATTCATGAAGCTGCCTTTCGATTAATCCCGCGACATGTATCAAGAAGTATTCATCGCTCATCACTTTCACCATATAGCTTCTGACCATTCCATTTACATTCATGAGCAGCCTCCTAGTTTTCTTAAGATGTCGTCTTCACCTACTACTTGTTTTCCCGACTGGACTTTCTTAAAACGCATTGGTGATTATTGTTAATGATGGCTGCTGAGCCTATTTTTTTTGTGAAAAAGTGGTTATATGAAGAAATTAAACTACTTCACTCCTCATAGTATTGATTCTCTCTTTACGTTGTATGTATTCCTATCCTCTCCGTCGCACCAACCAAGCTTCCCTCGTCAACTTCATATTAATTGAATCTATCCATTCCCCTTCATACTCCAGGTCGTTTTCATCTACACTATCAATCTCGAAGCCAACCTTTTCATAAACAGCTATCGCACGTGGATTAAAGGCAAAGACACTCAATGTCAACTGCTTTAAATCAGTGTTATGAAAAACGTAATCAATGAGCAATGTCGTTGCTTCTGTTCCTAATCCGCGGTTTCTTCCCTTCGGACCAATAAGAATCCTGAAATTCATGCTATGATTTTTTTCATCATATAAGTTAATGACTGCCTCTCCCACCAGGATGCCTTGTATCTTGTCATCGATGGCAAGGTCCAGCCGGTCGGTTGATTCATTTCTTGTACTGTACCATTTCATCGCTTTCTTTTTATCAAAATCAGAAGAGCTCCCTGTCAGTTTGATCACCTCAGGATCCTGCAGGCATTCCTCTATATAGGGAAAGTCTCCCTCCTTAAAAGGCCTAAGCCAAATACTTTCTCCTTCGATAACCGGTTTTCTACTGAGATTCACCATTTTACACACTCCACTACTATTAACATTTTTTTATTACTTCAACAAATTCCTCATTTATCCTTCTTCCCCAGAGGAACAAGGGATACTTAACGGCACGGAGGTTCCATTTTACCAACCTTTATCGGTATATATTTTTAAAAACAACAAATACGAACAACTCGACAATAGATCTGTATATTTCGAGGGAATACCTATGTAATAATGTTAGAGAACCTTTGCCCAATGCCCCCTTTTCTATATGGTGAACAGAATAGTTAAGCTTCTTCATTAAATATATCCCCATACAACCCGTACTGAAATTCTTCAGCCTTCTATGATTAATTTTTTTACCTGGACAGTTCACCTGTCTCTTTGTCCGGGAAATTATGCAATAAAGGAACAGCATTCATTGAATAAAGGGTATGTTAAATATCTGATAATTGTTAAGATTAATAAAAGGTAAGGAGGAGATTACAGTTGCAAAAATTAGGCATCGGAATCATCATGTTTGTTGGTTGCATTGCAGCAATTATTCTCAACTATTCATACAGCAATGAGGTTGCAGGGATAATTGCTTGGTTAGGTTCACTTTTTGGTATAGGTGTATTATTAATACATAGTAAACAGCAGAAGCAAATGAAATACTTCGCTTTTTTCTTTGTTTGTTTCATATTATCGTTGTCAGGCGTTTTCTTTATATAGTTCCGTTATAAGGGGCTTTTGTTCAATAACAGTTGAACTCCGTTATTTTAAATTTATGTTAATGTTATGGGGGAATTTTGTGAGGATACTATTTGTATTTTTTACTAGCTTACTTTTATTAGTAGGGTGTGAAAACAGCAGTAATGGGAGTAATGATAATGAAATCTACGTTAAAGATGATGATGGGAAAATAATCGCAACTACATCTGATTTTTCCAATGCAGAAATTGTAGCAGTTGCAAACCCAGATGATTTTGGAATATCAGCCCAGTTCAGAGATGAAAATAAAATCAAAGAGATGACTGAGACCTACCTTGGACAAACAATACATATATATTTAGAAGATGAACTATTATCTTCTCCTAAAATAATGCAAGTAATTACTGGGCAGGAATTTGTATTTAATGGTGACTTTTCTGAAGAAACAGCTCAATCTTTCATAGATTCAATTAATAAGTAATTTCTATCTTCTTTTTAAACACACGGGCGCGTTTGCTAAAGAAGCCCTTTGTTCAAGTAAAGGTGCAGAACCCTAGAATAAGAAGTACAAAAATATTATTAAAAGGCAAACTGGCACAAACAGGAGGTAATTACGATTGATAATAAAGAACTGACACAATTTACATTAGTAGATGTTATTGAAAGGAAAATACATTTTACAAAAACAAATACTATATTCGATAAAAATGACTTTAAAGATAATGATGAAGGTGAAATGCTGGCTTATAATGAAATGTTGGTAGATGTTAAAGGAATGAAGGAAAATGAATTTGTAAATAAGTACCTAAACATAAAAAAAAACTTGCAGTACGGTTTGATGACGAAGAATACAATGATGAGAGGGAAATAGAAAAATTGTCAGGTTACAATAATGCGATTGTATCCATCTTGAAGAGTATTAACCCAATTTATGAGTATGATTTAGAAGATTAGTCATATTCGATGTCAATTTTTCTTATTGTAGTAACAAGGGTTTTAATGACGGACCGTAATGCCCGCTGCTATTGTGACAAAAAGACTCGTCAATCGACAAGTCTTTTTACTTTTCCACCTGCCATTTAGGTTGTTAATATTATAGTGTCCTTAGTGAATATTTTTTAAGTTCTAGCACCTCAAAAATAAACCCCTTTAAAACAGCAGTTGCTCTTGAAATGTAGTCCCGAACTAGTTCAATAGTTCATTGACTTGTTTGATTGAATGCTGAGGTAAACTGTAAATCGTATGTGTATCTTCTGCATTCATAATCGTTCCAGATTTTTCACTAATCCAAAGAAAATATTTTTCCTTCCCCAATACGATTTTGAATTGAGGGTCTGCCATATTAACAATACCTGATTGCTTTTCGGCTTTATTAATTGCTTCTGTAATCATTTCAATTGTGTCAGGTTCCTGAAAAACAAGCTTTAATGAAGCTTCCTCCATTTTATAGATCGTTATCTTTTCTAGTCTCTCGAGTTCAGCTTGTGGCTGGCAGCCAATTAATGCGACTGATAGAAGCACGAAAAATAAGAGCAAGCTAATTTTTTTCATAATAAGAAGCCTCACTTCACTCTCTTTTTACTTTAGACGAAAGATTTTCATATTAGTTACACTTCTTTCATCAGCTTTCGTACCAGTTTGATGGAATGGCTTAACAAAAAAAACACCTATCATTCCTTCATCGTTGAGTTATTCAACGTTTCGGGACACTGACAGGCCCTTCCTTATCTTTTCAGAAGATAATTTTCCGTTGGTATGGGCAGAAGACCCATAATCTTTTCTACAGCTTCTTCAATGTTATTCACTTTAAGTGTTATTTTTTGATCTTCTGGATACTGCATGGCGGCATGCTTATACTTAGGATCATAATAATGTTCCAGCAGCAATGACAGGAACGGCTTATACTCACCTTGATCCAGATGGGACTGAATTTCAGCGGCAATAGGCGTGTGAATACGGTTCTTAATTTTTTGAAAAGCATCGTGAAGTTCCTCATGATGTGCATCAATTCTATACTCTTCAAGTATATGAAGCACTCTTTGTTCCATCGGCATTTCTATAAAAATATGGGTTCCTTGCTCTTTTTTCCGAAGTAAAGTATCCGGCACTGTTACCTTGCCAATCCGCTTGCTTTCCGCTTCAAATACAATGAACGGAGAAGATTTTAATTGCGAAATTTCATGTAAAAGCAAAGAATCGAACTTTTTCTGATTGTTTGGATTCGTACCAATGTGTCCAAAAACAGACCCCCGGTGACCAGCCAGGCCCTCCAGGTCAAGGACTGGTTTCCCCTTCTCTTGCAAGCGTTTAAGGATGGTCGTCTTCCCGATTCCGGTACCTCCGTTCAAAACGTAGGCATCCGCATCAATGCGCAGCTCAGTCATTTTTTCCAAAACCCACTGGCGATAAGTGCGTACTCCCCCTTGCAGACGCAAAACCTTTGTCCCCATTAAATCAATCATGGTTGCGGCTGTTTTGCTCCGCATTCCTCCGCGCCAGCAGAAGACGACGATATCCCCTTCTAATTGTTGAAATTGTTTTATAAATCCTGGCAGCTTTGCGGAGAAAATCTCAAGCCCTCTCTCCTTTGCAGATTCTGGGCTCACCTGCTTGTAAAGCGTCCCCACTTCTGCTCTTTCTTCATCATCAAACACTGGAATATTAATGCTTCCCGGCATAGTCATCTCTTGGAATTCAGATGGAGAACGAACATCCACTAACGTCCAGTCTTTTTTATCGTTCTGTAATAGTTCATCGATCTTTATATCTTTTAACAAAGTAATCTACCTTTCTATTTGAGGGGGAAAATCCCCACACTGTATCAAGAATGTGATTCGGCACTCAACCTAAATATTAAGGCTAGGGCTTTTAATCATTATAATATGGGATTTTTTACTTGGAAATTCAATAGACCATCACTTACAAGGTTATCCTGCAAAATGCAGCTTTTTTCCGAGTAAAACTATTATACCATCAAATTTAAAAAGCCTTTCCTTATCCAGCTTGCGGGCAATATCCCTGAGACGAAGGAACGGTCAGCCTCCAAGATATAACCCTGTATTACTCACATGGATAGAGTTTCTTCTTCCCTATTAACTGCTGCCCTCACTCTATGATGTTATTTGTATTCTTAATAGAGACCACAACACGCGAAAAAGCTGAAGAATCAGTATGGATCTTCAGCTTTTTGTGGCAATTATTAATGAGTATGTCCAAAGGAAATCAAGTGTTCATTCGGAGATTGTATACATAAGATAGAATGATTATTTTTTTACTGATTCGTATAGCTCCCCCTTGAAAGGAGTGCAAGCATGGAACTGATTCCTATGACAATCAGAAGCAAGAATTTTATTAATATGCTCAACCTGTATACGCTCCTCTATGGTGCAGACCCATTAGAGATGCAGAAGCAATTCCAACGTCATTTTCAATACCCGAATTTTGAAGGGTACTTTGCTGTCATAGACAAGAAACTCGCGGGATTTATATATGGATATTCTTCATGCAAAGGGCAATATTATCATGAGTTACTTTCGAAGCATTTGAATGGAGATCGAAACTGGATGGGAAACTGCATGGAACTTGCGGAGTTAGGTGTCCACCCCCAATACCGGAGACGAGGAATTGCAAAGGAGTTAGTGGATGCATTGCTGAAAAACAGAGCCGAATCAAAAGCTTTGTTGACAACGAGAAAGGATAATGCAGCCGGGGTTAACTTTTATAGAAAAATGGGATGGACGGAACTCAGTGATGGATTCTTCCCTAACGTTCCCTATGAATATATTATTTTTGGGAAGGAATTATCTCTTTCTGTTAGGAAACGGGATTTTTGACGTTGTCTCAGGTAATGCAGGTTTTTCTGGGAAAAAGCACTCGTGACGCAGTGCCCCGCGCCCCAGACATGAGTTTGTAATGTTAAGCTGGCAGGCTTGTAATAAGTAAATGATTTAATTTTTAGAGAAAGAGATATCACTCAGTAGAGATAATGTTCAAGTGAATGAGGGGTGTTTTTTTGAAATGATGCTGATGCACGCGAGGTCATTGTTACTGAATATTTTCAAGAGAGTGGATATGGACTTAACTTCCTTGCTGTCTGCTTAATCGCTCAATATCTGATTCCACATGATAAACTCTTTTATTTAACACTTCTGTTTTATCATCAACGTGATCAGTTATTTTCGCAGTATACTCACCAAGACTTTCTATGAAATTTTTTTGTAGTTTCTTCAGTCCATTTTCAAGCCTGGCTTGTCCGGTTTTCACCTCAATATGTAAGACGAGATAAGTTTTAAAAAAGATTTATGGTTATATAAAAAATTTAGTGAGACGGAGGTTTCGTGTCCGACATACTTCTTAATCAATCTCCCTTTTTAGTATAACTGAACATGAAAAGACAATAGCGGGAAATCTGCGCCATTGCCTCAAAAGTGTATTTTCCCTCGCGAATATGGAGCATATTAACAATAGGAGGTGGTATGGTGGCTGAAAATAAGAAGACTCCCAAGGACATAGAAGAATTCCGGTTAGTAGATAAGGGCAATAAAAATGACCGGCACAACGAGAATGCCCGGGCAGCGGCAGCTCTTGAGCAGGATTATCCCAGGATCAATACGGATAATCTTTAACAGTAGTTTTTCAGCATGAAAATGCAGCACCCACCCATGCTGACAGGAATAGGTGCTGCGTAGAATAACTTGTCTCTGAAACCCGATCAGCAACTAGAAGGGGTACTTGTGAAGTGCTAAGAGGTAAAGTACAGACCACAACAACTTCAAAGTAAAAATGAGTTATTAGCCGTAAGTATAAGAGAAATAAAGGGAAATTTTCCCCTTATTAAGAAAAAATCGCAAAAATTAGCTAAAATAGCGGGAAAAATTCCCTCTATTCACTAAAAACAGGGGTGAAATTGTTCAATTATCCATGAATAAGGGGAAAAATTCCCCTTATCATCCCCTTATCGCGCTCTTTTCTGCAGCTTAACGGGAAATTTTCCCCTTATTTTTTAAAAAGTTGAACACTCAATTAATGTAAGGAGACGGTGGAACTAGATTCCGTCTCCCAGCCGTTTAAGGTATACGGGAGGTAGACTACTAGAAGCCCTACAAGTGAATAGCCAGATGTGGTGTACTTGCAGCCGAATTTTACTGACATCAGGAGAAAAATAAACACTCGCTCTCAACTGCTCATATCCAGCAGGATTCCAATTAGAAATACTTATTCCTTCATTCTCAAATATCGTGGTCGGGTTGTCGTGCGGCTGGTTATAATGGAATAACGACCATGCTACTGGCATTCTGAGTTATATGCTTATCCATCTGGTTTGGTAGGAATCTGAAAGGATGGGCGATAACTAGAAGAATGCTTGAAACAAAGGGGTGAATGTTTTAATGGATTTTTCATCTAAGCTGGAAATGAAGGCAACGTGTTAGTCGCTTAAGCCACTCCAAATATTTACAAATATTTCACTTTCCACCTCTCACTAAAATTTAGTATACTCTAATAGGAGGTGATAAAATGGAAGAGAAAATAATGAATCTTCTAACCGAAATGAACCAGGAGATGAAAGGGTTCAAGAAAGAGTTTATTAGCTTTAAGAAAGATGTTAATGATCGCTTTGAGGGAATGGACCGAAGATTTGATTACATTGATCAACGTTTTGATGGTGTAGATCAACGTTTTGATGGTGTAGACGGCCGCCTTGATGGTTTAGATTTACGTCTCGAGGGGGTAGACGGACGCCTTGATGGTTTAGATTTGCGTCTCGAGGGAGTAGATCACCGCCTTGATGGTTTGGATTTACGTCTCGAGGGGGTAGAAGGACGCCTTGATGGTTTAGATTTACGTCTCGAGGGGGTAGAAGGACGCCTTGATGGTTTGGATTTACGTCTCGAGGGTGTAGACCACCGCCTTGAAAAAATGGACACTAAGCTGGATGGAATAGGTCACCAGTTTGAACAAACGTATGCGTCAAGATCAGAAGACGTTGACTTTGTGACAGCTAAAGTGAATAAGCTGGAGAAGGAGGTATTTCTTCTTAAAAGCAAAAACTAAGTTTAATCATTCTTGCATTACATCTAGTACGCCTCTTTAAGTTCCTCTTGCTCTATGAAGCAAAAAAGGTTTTATCCCGAAAAATTCTGTACCCGGCTTATTTTTTGACCAAGCAGCAATCTGTTTGCTGACTCCACCACTACTTTCACTAAAGCCCCCAATTCAACAATACCTTTAAATTTTACACTATAAAAAGCCATCTCTAGTCGATGGCTTTTTTTGTGGAATTCTTTTTTTATATGAGACATATTGCTATGATTTATCTCCACCTTGGAAAACGCACTTAAATATTCTTGAACATGGGAATCGTGAACAGCCAGCACCATACAGCAGTTATCAGGAAGGCGATTTTGCTTGCGTATGCGGTCGAAAGAGGGATTGTACCAAAGTAAAAATGAGTTAATAGCAGTAAGTATAAGAGAAATAAGGGGAAAAATTCCCTCTATTAAGAAAAAATCGCAAAAATCAGCTAAAATAGCGGGAAACTTTCCCTCTATTCACTAAAAATACGGGGAAATGGTTCATTTATCCATGAATAAGGGGAAAAATTCCCCTTAAAATCTCCTTACCGACCTCTTTTCTGCAGCTTAAGCGGAAATTTTCCCGTTATTTCTAAAAGTTGATCACTCAATTAAGGTCCAGGGGTACGTACCGCTAGTATTAAGCAATTACATTACATAAAAACACATGTGAATTCTATAGAAATTTTCCATGCAGTTTCATATGCACCTTGGCTGTTAGCACTCTACAAATTTTAATGAGAACTTATAGGGCGAGAAATAAGTTTCTTATTGATTGCTTCTGCTTGATGCATGAAAGAATCCAAATCGCTGCTAATAGTAATTCTCATTCCCAACCCAGCTTCCCGAAGGATATTCCTTAACTCTTCAAAATAATGCTTATCCTCTTCGGTTACATCAGCAAAGCTGTATAACTCATCATGCGGGTATTGATTTAAATTGGAATGCAGGTGTTCAAGAACTTGCTTATCACTATCAGAAAGGGTTCCTAATTGCTTTCCTGTAGTCATTCCGAGCCAAATACCGTCCAAAACCTCACTTAGTTCAGTTGTTACCAAGTTAGGTTCAGACCAATGATTCTCCATCTGGTGAGCAATCAAGCCTTCCAGCTCTATAATATTATCTTGGACTTCTGTCACAATCACCTGCTCTTTAACGAAATTCATCTTTAATACTCCCCAAGCTACAATTAGAACAAGTAGAATATTTAAACACACTGAAATTCTGAAAAAAACTTTCTTTTTATTGCTCATTCCCACTCCCCCTTTTTTAGGATTATTATAAGAAGGCTTCTTGCTTATTGAATTTTCCATAAGACTGAATCTGAATTAATCAAGGCTATGTAAGGATTGATGTTGATATTAGTCAGAAAAATAGAACATCCCGTTTAATGGAAGTTCCGTTTTTCTTCGCACCATTTAGGTAAAAATAATCCTATATTAAAAACCAATATAGAGCTCCTAAAATTGTGACTATTAAAACTGCAATTGCGACCCAAAAACCACTTTCAGTTAGTGCTTTAAATAAAGAGGTTTCCTTTTCTTTATTGCTCATTGCACATACTCCCTCCAATTAATTGTGTTAATATTTTTTGAAAACTCTTGTTATATGACCTGCTTTGTTGAATAAGAATCTTTGTGTTTAAAATTTTGATAACCTAATTGTATCATAAATTTCCACATTTTGTATTTAACTCCTATTGATCCTCAAGTCATTCATATTAAAAAATTTCTTTTCTAACAATCCTTTAAGTCTTCAGTAGAAGTTGTTCACGATCACGATATGCGAACCTTGTTATCAGACTTGACGGCACAGTGAGCCTCTGTCGAATATCCGATCACAAAGCCCTGAAACCTTTCAAACTCTCTCCAAGAATATAGTGCGAAAACCACATCAAATTCTGCTTCATTATGGCCACATGCATTCCCGGTTTATCAGAGCTATAAGCCATATCTTTGAATACAACTAATTCTGTGTCAACGTCCATATCCGTTAGGCCTCGATATAAGTCATAGGCATTGGTAATCGGCACTCTCGCATCCCTTTCACCATGCTGAATCAACGTGGAAGTTCTTGCTGATTTTATATAAGTCATGGGTGATGTTATGCTGTAGATCTCTGGATCATTCCATGGAGAATCTCCTAAATACATTCTGATAAAGTAAGGAATATCTGTATTGACGTAATGATTTCTCCAATTCGTGATAGCGCCTCCTACCGAAGCAGCCTTGAATCGATCGCTGTATAAAGAACTGAAGGCGGTTATAAATCCTCCTTGGCTCCAGCCCATCACTCCTACACGATCCTGATCGGCTATACCCTTGCTAACCAGCGAATCCACCCCGGATATCAAATCATCGTAGTCACCGATTCCCAGATTTCGATAGTTTGCTTTTAAAAATTCATTTCCGTAGCCTGTACTTCCTCTGTAGTTTGGTTCTAAAACGATAAAGCCCTTTTCAACAAACTGCTCAACTGGATACTTATCATTGAAACAGCCGGAATGAATTGGAAAGGATGCCCACGCTGGACCACCATGGACGAGCACTAACAAAGGATATTTTTTAGAAGCATCAAAATCTGCCGGAGTTGTAAGAACCCCTTCTATTTCAACATCATCATTGTTTTTCCAAGAGATGATTTCCCTGTTACTTCTAAGCTTTTCTATGAAAAAGCTATTTTCGTCAGTGATTTTTTTATCTCCTGCATAAATTTCAAAAATTTCATTAGCTGCGGCTTTACTATAGGCTATATGATTTCCATCCTTTGTAATAGTTGCATCCATCATAAAACCATCTGTATTGATTTTTTTCACACTTCCGTTTTCAGATAACAGCCCAATAACATAATTCGTTTTATGCTGCCACCTGATTAAAATTCCTTCAGCTGTCCAGCGGATTGGAGTAACCGTACTATCCCAATCTGTTAAAGGTTGGGTGGGTTCTGCACTATTAAGATCATAAATCTCTAGTGTACTTTCCTGTATATGAGTTTTATAGTACTCCTTCTCTCTTATGCTTGCTGTATAGCAGATTTTGCTGCCATCAGGAGAGAAGCAAACGTGTCCTCCCAATAGCTTATTTCTATTGATCCTATGTAACTCTCCAGATTTACGATCTAGTATGTATAGGTTTCGATTCTGCTCATCGTCAGCAGATGAGCTCGGTGCAGCGATCATAACAATCTTTTGCCCATCATTTGAAATGTCAAATTCATGGATATGAAATTCTTTACCGTCAGTTAATTGATGCACAATGCTGTTTTCGTTATTCGCCATTGGTTTTTCTACATCTTCTGGTAGTTCAATATAATTCAAACTATGATTCTGGTATTCCTTGCCTATATGATGGAAATCTCCGTATATTTTCTTTCTTTTCTTAATTTCCTCGGAATCTGTTGGCTGCGCAACATAATAAAAGCCCTCTCCGGCGGGCTCCCATTTGAACTTACTTACTCCTTCTTTTTCATCCGTTATTTGAACCCTGTTACCACCGTCTATTGAATCAACAAAGATTTGATTTCTTTTACAGACTGATTGAAGGTACGCAATATGTCTGGAGTTTGGAGACCATAATGGGGAGGTACCTTCTCTATCGCTTGGTGTTTCCTCGTAACATTCACTTCTATTTTCATAAATACAAATCTGATTTCTATATGAATTGTTTTTCCAGTCAGCTGCTGTTTTGACAAAAGCTACTTTCCTGCCATCTTCACTTATATTCACACCTGATAAGGTTGGTAATGAAATCAGGTCTTCTATACTTAGATAAGCTTGTTTATTATTAACCATTAATAAACCTCCTTATTTACAGGACTGATAGACAGATTCCTTGTCCCAGCCTGTCTGTCCATTATATACCAATAAATTGTCTCCCTGACATTTAATTCAGACTTGTAAGAGAGAAACCAAGCCATTTTGGATTAATAGCCTTAAAAATTGGAATCCTAAATTAAGTTCCTTCTATCGCAATCATTTTACTCCTTATCGAATTAACGCTAACTACTACAGTTGCCCCTGCGTCCCTCCGTCTCACCACAAAAAAGTCTAATTTCTGTATTACTGAGAAATTAGACTTTTTACTTATGGTGCTATTTTATCTTGCTGCGGCGGCTGCTCTAACCAGCTGTTATCAATCATTATATTTTGAACCTTTCCACCTAACTTGGCCGTGTCATCCAGTAGATCCATGTATTGTCTTTTTAGATCATTTCTCATGCTTGTAGCCATGGAAGTTGCATAATCGGATAATCCTGCTGAGGATAGGGTTGTTAGTTGATACATCATTAACTTGTCAGAGAAAGCTGGGTGAGAGGAACTCATGACTTGTGTTTCTGACGGCATCGGTGATGGCAACTGACTGCTTGTTAAAAACTTTGTAAGTGTGTTAATTACCTTTTCGGAGAGTTTTCCTGCTTTCTCCATTAAATCTCGTACTTCCCTTTTATCAGCGGTTTGCCCAAAGGCTTTTGTTATTGTATTTCCTACTACATTCGCTTCGATATTACCAAAAACATGTGATATTTCGATAGCATTTAAATATCTCTGGTCGCCCAATAAATTGCTTCCATTCAGGTAGTCTCTATCTTCAATAAAATCTGATTTTTTGGGTGGATCAATAAATGGCGGCCTTACATATAACCCTTTATCTAATAAAACATCACTGACCTCGTCAAAAACATCAATGCCCTCAGAATAACATTCTTTAAAATGAATTCTAATATCTTTGCGAGTTGACATTGTATGCATGAGACCACAACTGGAAGCCATCACTCTTGATAAATTTTTAACATATAGTAATGCAAATGAGTCTGAAAACAGCCGTGGAGCACTGGTGTCTACGTCTTGGTTCCCAAATCCAACTGGAACTGGAAGATTTTCCACCTCTAATATAAGTTTCGTTTTGTCTCTAATTGTTTCAACCTTTTGATTAGTTCTTGTTAAAACAGTTAACACTTCATCGTCTTCTGCTTTAGCAATAAAGTATTTCAACATGCAATTAGTATGAGTGTGGCTAATGTATTCTTGCCATATAGAAGCGATTTCAGATGAAGTAAGCTTTACGCTTTCTTGAGAACTCATTTTTTACCTACTCCCGAATTAAGTTTAGTACTCTTAACATTTGCTCATTTTAAGGAAATATACCCAGTAATGGAGATTATGCGGAGATATAGGTCCCGCTTTAAGTCTATCTTATAAAATCAACATCAAATACACCTCAAGCTTCAAATATGTATTGAAGCCAAACAAATTAGTTGCTGTTCATTAAACCGACTAGTGCAGTCAACTGGAGCCACAATCTGCTAATTTTGATTTCGTTAAGATGATGAGATCTTTAACATCTTTACAGTTTTTCATCTCATCTTTACTAATAAGCAAGTCATACCCTTCGATTCTTTTTAAAAATACAGCAGGAAAATCGACTATTGGAAGGTCACTCCATATCTCATCAAGATGTAGAAATGTTACTTTATATGGAGAATTTACAACAAAACTCTTCCACTCGCTGTTCATGGAAGTTAGCCCATAAGTTAGCTGACATAACTCACACTGATAGGATTGGGGTGAAGACAGCTTATGAAGACTATCAAGTATTCCATTCCATACACCGCTTTTGGCGTTATATACAAAAATAATTTCCTGCGACATATGAATACCAGCTCTTTTCATTAATAAAGCTTATTGAAGAACCAACTCATACCTAAATTTGCATTTTTTCATAACATCAGTGGAATTAGAAGCAAATTACTGCCCTGGATGTGCCTGCTTGGGCTTATTAAGGCAGAAGAAACTAGGAGAATAGACTGGCTTATATGAATCCTCTTTTGAAAGGATTTTCTTACAAAGAAACGATTCGAATGTTATTTCCATGAGTGAAAACTGGAAAATTAACTTTTATTTTAAATTGTTTTAACTATATGAAAAGCCATCCTCAGCGGATGGCTTTTCAAGATCAACGACTATTGTTTCTTATGAATTTGTACTATCTTTGGAATTCTTTTCTCTACTCAAACTCCACCTGAATGCTCACGACTTCTGAGCGGGTACCAAGCCGGATAGGCGGTCCCCAAAAGCCAAAACCGGATGTTACGATTGAATGCATCTGTTCCTTTTGCAAATGCCCCCAATCATTTTCATAGATGGCATTAGTGAACAGGCTGCCGGGAAAAACCTGGCCGCGGTGGGTATGACCGGACACCATCAAGTCAATGCCTTCCTGTTGTGCGATGTCAAGATCGTAAGGCTGATGATCTATTAAAAATCGTGGTTTATCAGGGTCGAGGCCTTTCACTAGTGCTTCTAATGGAAGTCTGTCGTCGTCAATTCGGTCTTTGCGTCCTATCAACGTGATCTGCCCTTCAATCTCTACTGTCTCATCATATAATACAGTGATTCCTCCCTGCTCTAATGCTCCAATTAGTTCCTGCATCGTACCATCATGTCTGTCATGATTGCCAAGTGCAGCGTAGACTCCTAGTGGTGCATGAAGTTCGGAAATTACTTTATCCATCTCCTGGTCAAGAAACGGCTGGACATCGTCCTCAAAAAGATCGCCGGGCAGCAGGATTAGATCTGCGTCGAGATCGTTTATTTCCTTCACTAACCGCTCTGCATGACTTCTCCCTGACAGCAGGCCAAAGTGCATATCCGCCGCCATCGCAATATGAAGAGTATCGTGTGTAGAAGACCCTTTTTCTATCTGTATTTCATAATCACGAACAACAGGGCTGAATGCGTTATAACTGCCGTAGCCCATAAAAAATATCAAAAGTGCTAGAGTGATGGATCCGGCCCATTTCTGTGTTCCATGCCTGGGCAGCCGGGTAAGGCGTAAAAGGATGACTGTCAAATGAGCTAGAGGAACTAGCAGAAGAAGCAAATAAAAGCAGGCCATCCAATACGCGCCGATGATATTCATGAATGTGAGCCCGGTCATGCGGCCAACGATAAACGAACTAGCTGCCAATACGACGATTATGCTATAGAGAATCTTGAAACGCCGGCTGGAAGATTTCGGGCGAAGCCAACGAAATCCCCGCCAGCCGATATAGTAAACAAGACCGCCGTACAGCAGCAGCGAGATAATGAAAACGAGAATGAACATATGTATTCTTTTTACTCCTTTATTAGTCATTTTTGGGAAGCAGAGTATCCCTTATCCTCCTAATATTATGTGAAAAGCTTCACCATAGCAATAAAGAACCTTCTTCTTAGAGAGTTTCAGGAAAAAACATGGTGATGCTTAATAAGAATCGAAAATACTTGAAATGATCATTTGTGATTTGTTTACTTGAGATTGGGTAGCAGCCTAAAGACACTTCACGAGGAAAACAATGCCCAAGTGTCTCTCAAGATCTTTCTCAAGAACACTTCACGGGAAAAACTGAGCCCACGTGTCTCTCAGAACCTTTCTCAAAGACACTTCACAGGAAAAACTGGGCCCAAGTGTCTCTCAAGATTTTTCTCAAAGACACTTCACGGGAAAAACTGAGCCCAAGTGTCTCTCAGAACCTTTCTCAAAGACACTTCACGGGAAAAACTGTTGCCCAAGTGTCTCTCAGAACCTTTCTCAAGAACACTTCAGGGAATAAACTGTGCCCAAGTGTCTCTCAGAACCTTTCTCAAAGACACTTCACAGGAAAAACTGTGCCCAAGTGTCTCTCAGAACCTTTCTCAAAGACACTTCACAGGAAAAACTGAGCCCAAGTGTCTCTCAGAACCTTTCTCAAAGACACTTCAGGGAATAATCTGTTGCCAAGTGTCTCTCAAGATCTTTCTCAAGAACACTTCACGGGAAAAACTGGCCCAAGTGTCTCTCAGAACCTTGCTTTAAACTCATTGCTTTATGGTAGTTTAGATGAAAAATCAAAAAAGCTGAAGGCGTGGTAACACAACCTTCAGCTCCTGATTTCGCCATCCCAACCATGATTATCTATTTTACCGACAACTTTCCACATTCATTCAGCAATCCTTCGTATACCTTTTGATCGCGCGGATTAAAATCCACATCTTTATAAACGATTTCACCGCTCTTATCAATCAAGAAACATGAGCGGATTGCCACTTCATCTTTTTCATGAAATACACCATACTTCTTCACCGTTTCCTTATGCCAATCAGACAGCAAGGGATAAGGAAGAGTCCCAAGGCTTGCTTCGAAGACATTGTGAGAAAAAATATGGTCAACGCCTATAGCGAGAATTTCTGTTTCTGTGCTCTTAAACTCCTCGTAATCCTCTTTCCAAGAGGAAAGTTCAGTAATTCAGCCAGGAGTAAAGTTAAGTGGATAAAAGGCAAGAAGCACATTTTTCTTTCCTTTATAATCTGAAAGAGAGATTTTCTCTTTTCTGGTAGATGAAAGTTTAAAGTCGGGTGCTTTATCCCCCACTCTTAGTTCCATAACTTTTCCCTCCTTTCTTTAGGTGCAATAGCTCTTAAATGTCTTACTACCATAAGTCTTCCCTGCAGCAGGAATATAAAACTTTGAAATGTTTCCTGACAAGAAGTCTCACCTTTTCTATCCTGCCCGTTCATTGTTTATTCCATATTTATCCTCTATACTAAATAACAAGAGATCCATATAAATAAGGAGGTAATAGACATGAAACTAGGCGCGTTCTCAGTCAGTTTGACAGTAAAGGACATTCTCGCATCTCAATCTTTTTATGAAAAACTGGGTTTCACCGTTTTAGGGGGCGACATTCAGCACAATTACCTTATTATGAAAAATGAGAATTGTGTCATTGGCTTATTTCAAGGGATGTTTGATAAGAACCTTTTAACCTTTAATCCTGGATGGAATGAAAACGGTGAGAATCTTGATTTTTTCACAGATGTAAGAGAATTGCAGAAACAGCTGAAAGAAAAACAGATTAAAATTGGGAAAGAAGTAAATGAAACGGAAGAAGGACCTGGTTTCTTTACCATTGAAGACCCTGATGGAAATCAAATTTTGATAGATCAGCACCGTTGATGGAAACGGAGGGACAGTTCTCTGTCCCTTCCTGTGTTGAGTTCAAAAAGAACTGAAAGCAGAAAGAAGATATAAAGATCAGAAACTATTTTACCGCTGCAGAATGAAGAGATGCCAAGGGAAATTGTAATGATAAACACTGGTTTTAGTGGGAATTCCGAGGTGCCCCTGAGGTGTTTTCAACAATAACCCTTCAAGCATATTCCTTTGGGTTTATCACTTCATAAAGTTTTATATACTGATCATCTATGGACAAAAAGTGATTGGTTTCCTTTGAATTTAACCCTCTAGTCCTCCCCTTCATTATTCCAACCCGCTGAGTATGATTTTTCCCTATTTCCCAACAATACAGTTCATCTTTGAAATCATACCCATTATGAAAATAGGCGAACTTTCCTCTTACACAGAGAGCCCCTGAACCGTGTAGGATCTTTGGTGTCTTGTAGGATTCAATTGCTCTTGTAGTTGGATTCACCTTGATCAATGGAAAGTTCATATATGGAAAAAGCCAGAGTGATGCGGAATTCCCTTCACAAACACCATAACAATCAGTAATATCGGGTCCCGCTGATAAATCACTATGATACTTTAGTTCGGGATGTCCTTTTATCGAAAAAAGGACAAGACCCTCTGTTGATATACCACTCCCGAATACACCTTCATCAAAATAACTGATCCAGATTCCTTCCTTACTAACAGCTATGTCAGCAATACCATCTCCTCCATTAAAGGAGCTGAGAATCGCTCCATTCCTATTGAATATCATTATATTGTTTGTATTGTTTAAATTTCGTGCATCTGCAATTAAGAAACGATTTCTATCAATCCATCTAACCAAAGGGTACCCACACGTAAGATTTATACTCGAAAGTCCTATCTGGTTACCTTCTATTTCTACTAAGAATTTTCCATCTTTTCTTATTAAAATAATCAATTCCCAGTGATCTCGCCAATCACCATCGATAAGTTCCACATCACTGCCATGAGATTGCTTGTTGTATAATATGGTTTCTGATATTTCCACTACCCTCAACTCCAAATAATGTTTCATCTCTTTTAGGTCTAAGAATATTGATCTATTGTTTCTTCCACATACCTCAAAAAATCAGGATAGGGAGAGTTCCCCCTAAGAAATTGTAAAACTACTGACAAGGGATCGATGATTGCATCTTTCTTTTTCGAATAAAGAACAGTTTCGATCTTTTTATCTCGATTGTGAACCGAAAGATGAGAGGAATAACGATAAACAGACTCCGCTTCGTACCAGTGAAAATCCTGGTTAAGGTTTCGCCTAATCACTTCCCCAACGTATGCACCTAGACGAACAACAAAATTATCAAAATAGTCATCCAACAAATTTGTTTTATACTCCGCATTTACCAATCTCTTTGTATATTTGTCTATTATACGAACACTTTCTATGCTCCAATCCAAATTACGTTTCGTGAGGTTTTCTTGATCCCAGGAATTCATGGATACATCCCCATACATTAATGCAGCAATTCCTTTTAAATCATCTTTTTTCAATTGATCTCTTCTGATGAATCTCAACATAAATAAGTTTCTCCTTTGTCATTAAGAGTTATGGGTTCTGCGTGTGAATTAAGATTCTTCTTTGATTTGAAGTATGTAAGGATCCAGTATTTTTCGTAAAGGTTTCATAAAACTTTTCCCAGCCCACCAACCTATATCAAAGACGCCATCTCCATTTCCGGTGGAGATACATTTGACAGTGGTCTCTCCTTCGAAATCACTGACGGTCACTGTTAAAGTTGCCGTACTGTTGTTTCTGAAAAAGTATTTTTCAAATACCAGAATAGCTATCGCTTTGGTGTTATCGTCTGTTAAATCGGCTACCATGTAGTCTTGAAAAGCAAGTTCTTGTTGATAATCAGAGTCACTTAATATCAATGAAACAGTATCTAACGGTTTCTTTTTCACTGTGAATTCTAAGTAGCTTTTCATAAATATTCATTCCTTTTTTATTTTATCAGAAGGCTTTATCATTTTTGTCTGATATTTTCTGATGAAACTGTCCAATTTTTCTGAACTCTATATTTCTATTCAATTGTAAACCATTATGGTTTCATGCTTCTTAAATACTCTGAGAGGCAATATCTGATTTGACATATTTATAATATTTGGAATAATTAGGATTAACAATAAATGGAGGGAGCTTCGCAATGTCAAAAAAATTCACTTGGGGAATAACTTTTCTGATCAGCCTCGGAATCCTGCTTGCACTATATGGAATGATGAATTTCCAATTTCTAAGTTACGAGTGGAATGAAAAAGAACAACTTGTTATAAATGAAGGATTCGGCAATAACATCACTGTCACGAATCAGGATGTTACCATCGATCACAACAGCTTAAGTATATTAGATCAGCATATGAGGACCTTCAATAACTTGATCTTTATCGGTATCCTGATTGCTGCCCTATTCATTGCCACTTACTGGCTGTTAATGAGTGACAAATGGAAGGCCAATGAAAATAAGCGAAAAACCTACTTAAAATGGACGCTTTCCTTGAATGGAGTTGCTATTGCTGCCGGAATTGTTATATTTGTGCGATACTATCATCTTTTAAATGATGCTTATCATAGTGTTTTGATTGAATAAAACAGAGTTTGAGTTTCTAAATCAATTCGCTGCTTACCTGAAATGGGCGTACGCGGGACTGTTAACCTGTCCAAAGGCAGGGATATTTAATTGAAAGTGGTCTCTAGGAAGCTTTTAGAGACCACATGGCAGGGAAATTCGATTGAAGTCTCAACCTGCCCTCCGTCCCTAAATAAAACTTACAATAATCCCCACTACCGAAAGAGCAAACACGAACAGAATCGAAAAAAGTATCGTTGGCGCTATGTTTTTCAAAAAACCTTTTTCATCCTTCTTATGGGCCATAATTGTAAAGACAAGACTAGCCGCTCCACTAATAACCGAAGTGAAAAACAGAACCTGCAGAATAATAACGGTCATTCCCTCCGGCCTGGCTGGCGCAAGTTCATACGACAAAAATAACGTCAGAGCACAAACAATACTTAACAAGGCAGATGGCTTGCTGTATTTTTCATTCACTTCAACACCACCTCTTTCGAAAAAAATTCCTACTTTTATTATTTGACGATTATAAAGAAGAACAGGTTTCGTTAATCCTTGTCTTTATTCAGTCTCTCTTATTACCCCTTTTCCCTCTGATAAAATTATATTTAAAGCTGCATGGTAAAAGTTAAAATGAGTTCAGTGTAATGTGAAAGGAGGTTTCTTTTGAAAAAGCATAATAAAGCGGGCAAAGCATTATTCCAGATTGGCACATTTTCAAATTGGCATAGCAATTGAAATTGTTGCTGATACATCAGAACCTTTATTCGTTCAAGAAACCTTTACTAATAATTGGAGCGATTTTACTGATTCCTTCTAATTTTTTCAGAAAAAAAGATCATTAAGCAATCATAAAAATGTATAAAGCAGCACAACCCAGGACCATTTGGCCTCTGGGCTTATTCTTGTTTATCTAGCTAATTGCAGTATAAAGATCCTTCCTAGCTGATCAAAACCGTCTCAATTAAATAAACCTCCAAAAACAATAACAGATGAAACAACCATGCTTATGGCGATGATCATTTCGTAAGGCAGTGCCTTCAAGCGCTCTTTCATTTCCATGAAGAGAGACTCTCGAGAAATATGAAAAAGAGGTCCATGAGGCAGGAAGTCAAAGCCAACAGCTGCTGCGTTAATCATGGCTGCGGCAGCAAGAGCTGTTACACCATTTTCGATCAGTATTTCTCCAAACACGCTGCTTGAAATCGCCGACGAGGAAGTGGCTGATGCAGTAGCCAAGGACATAAAAGCTCCAGAGAAAGGGGCAATGAATGAAACTGGCAAATGGAAAAAGTTCAAGCCGCTCAAAATTAAATCATTTAGTGATGAATGAACAATAATGCCCGCTAATGTCCCTGTTCCGAGAATGACAATGGCGATTCCGGACATCTTTTGCAGACCGCTTGATATATGTAACTTGAACTCTCTCATTTTTCCCATAACAAGCAGACCGAAAAAACCACCGGCTGGCAATGCAACTAAAGAATCGATGGAGATTCCAGCTATCGGCTGCAGCGAGAGCAGGAAAATCGTGAACAAGGGACCAGAAATCGCACCAAGAAAGGAAGGTTCTTCTTTTTGATCAGTGTTCACTTTCTCGATCTCCGTAACTTGTGATCCTTTGTTACTCAATTTCTTTGAAATCAAGTAGGTAAGCAGGGCTCCAATTGCGGCCGGCACGAATCCGGCAGCCATGACACTCGTTAACGGGAGTGAAAACCCATCTGCAGCTGCGATAGTACTGGGATTTGGAGATAAGGCATTCCCTGCTCTTCCTCCGCAAATGACAGCTATGAGGATACTTAATCGTGATAGTCCGGTTCGCTTGGCAATCATGAGAGCGATAGGCGCAACTGTTAAAATGGCCGCAGCAATAAAGACCCCAACGGTCGTTAAAATTAATGAAGATAACGTGATTGCTAATAATGCTCTCGTTTCACCCAGCTTTGTAACAATCGTAGCGGCTATAACATTGGCTGCACCGGATTCAATCAGAACACCTATTAATACCCCTGCCGCTAAAATACGGAGAACAGCTGGAGTCAACAGCTGAGCTCCGCCAATCATATAATCGATTGTGGTGGTCAGATCCAGCCCGCCGATAATTCCCCCTGCACAGGCACCCGCCATCATTGCATAAGCAGGATTAATTTTTTTGAAAATCAAGATGACGGTGAAGATCATCGCCAAAAATACTCCCCACATACTCACTTGTAATTCGATGAAACCCACCGCCTTTTTATGTAAGATTCCTTCTGCTATTCCCAAACTTTGTTAATTGTTAACCTCATTCAAGAAATGTTACACAAATTCCTTCTTTAATATTCCTCAACCATTCTATTTTAGAAAAAATAAAAAGGGATAAGGCATCTGCTCCTTATCCTTTTTGAAACTAATACTGCCGGAAATAATATCCGGCAGTACAATCTTAATTTTGTTCTCATTATTGGTCGGTATTTCTCAAGCATTTTTCACATTGGTTAAAGTAAGCGAATTGGACATTATCAATATTTTTCCCGCAATCACAGCATTCTTTTGAGCCATTGGTGACAGCATTAACCCCGTTCATTTTCATTCCCTCCTATCACTCTTGTTTTTTTCATTCATCATTCAGCTTTGAAATTGTGCTGCCTCTGTTGAGCCTTTCAGAGCTGTTGTGGAGGATGTTCCTCCTGTGATCACTTGTGTCACTTCATCAAAATAACCCGTTCCGACCTCTCTTTGATGTCTCGTGGCTGTGTATCCATCCTTTTCAGCGGCAAACTCGGCTTGCTGCAGCTCAGAATATGCACCCATACCACGCGTTTTATAGCCGCGCGCCAGCTCAAACATTCCATAATTAAGTGCGTGGAATCCAGCAAGCGTTACAAATTGGAACTTGTAGCCCATCTTGCTTAGTTCGACTTGGAACGTTTCAATAGTATCTTTATCAAGGTTTGCTTCCCAGTTAAATGAAGGAGAACAGTTATATGCCAGCAGCTTTTCCGGGAATTTTTCATGAATGGCGTCTGCGAATTTCTTCGCTTCTTCCAAGCATGGTTTGGAGGTTTCACACCAAATTAAATCTGCGTAGGGGGCATAAGCGAGACCGCGTGCAATGGCTTGCTCAATGCCAGGCTTCGTGCGATAAAAACCTTCTGGTGTTCTTTCACCAGTGATAAATTCAGCATCTACCGGGTCTATGTCGCTGGTAATGAGATCCGCTGCATCTGCATCCGTACGGGCAATTAATAGGGTAGGTACTCCGGAAACATCAGCGGCAAGACGGGCCGAAATCAGGTTTCGTACTGCAGTTTGCGTTGGAAGCAGAACTTTTCCGCCTAAATGTCCGCATTTTTTCTCGGATGACAATTGATCTTCAAAATGAACTCCTGAGGCTCCTGCTTCAATCATGCTCTTCATTAATTCAAACACATTCAGTTGACCGCCAAATCCCGCTTCTGCATCGGCAACTATCGGAGCGAAGTAATCGACATCTCCTTCACCTTCCATGTGTTGAATCTGATCAGCACGTGTTAATGCATTATTAATGCGGCTTACTACTTGCGGAACCGAGTTCACTGGATATAAACTTTGATCAGGGTACATCTGCCCTGCTATATTGGCATCGGCTGCCACCTGCCACCCACTTAGATAGATTGCTTTAAGGCCCGCTTTCACTTGTTGAACTGCCTGCCCTCCAGTTAGTGCACCCAGGGCATTCACAAAAGGCTCTTCATGAATCAGTTTCCATAGTTTTTCAGAACCCTTTTGCGCCAAAGTATGCTCAACCTTTAAAGATCCTCTTAATCTCAAAACATCTTCTGGTGAATAAGGACGCTGAACCCCATCCCATCTTGGATTCAATTCCCATTCCTCTCTTAATACATTTGCTTCTTCCTGAATCAATTCGTTATTCATTATCCTGCCTCCAACTCATTAATTTTTACTGTATTAATACAGTTATAGTTTAATTGATTTTATTATATAACAAGGTATTCTGTTATGCAACAGTTATTATTAAATTATTTAGAAAACATTTTTATTTTTAAACAACCTCATTAACAACGTTTAACGACCATTTATATTGTTATAGTACAGATTGTCGTTTTTTGAATCTTCGTTTTTTGAACAATTTAATACAAGATAAAGTCTTTGCTTTATCAAAGTAAACCGTCAATTAAGCCAATTTAGATCCCAAACCAAAATTCTACAACTCTCTTTACTACCTCTCCCTTTAATTAAGCATGATAAAAAGCCAGCACCTGATTAGATGCTGACTTTCTTTCTTATTCAATTCAAGGACTTGCATGAAATAAGCACCTTTAATACCGATTAGTCTCTAAAGGTGGATTCAATCATATTTAATTAATCCGCTCTAAAGGCTTCCTGATAATACTCCCTCAATTCAGAGGCATTATCTTTCCATTCCACTGGATGACCGTTGACTATCTGTTGAAGGACATCCAAGCACCGATGCCATCCCGCAGAGGTATTAACTGCCCATGAATTGTCGTCAAAAGTATGGGTGAAGACCATTCGAGAACCTTTATCCTTTTCCTGTAATGTTATGTTCACCAGATCACCTTCTTCACGAAAACCAAATAAATAGGGCTCTTCTAACTCTGTGATGGTAGCCTTATATGTTGTACCTTCACCATCATCGAAGCAAATTTCGCCACCAAGTCTTAGATTCATCTCCCCTGTGGCAAAAGGGTACCATTGGGAGAAATAATTAGGTGTTGTAAGCACACGGAAGACCTCTTCTGCTTTTCGAGGAAAAAACCGTTCAAATTTTAAAGAATAACGATCATCTAATTCATGTAATGTACCATATTCATTAATCATTTTATCCTCCTTTTCTTTATCCTCAAATATTTTTTATAACTTGTAATTATTCCATTATTCAATGCTTTTATAGTAACATATATACTTTATCCAAACGTTTCTGAACTAAGGAACCGCTTTGAAAGTTTACTCTCTGAAGGTTATTCCTTATTCAACTAAATGGCAAGTTAATGGAATAAGCCTGAAACTTTTTTAACCGGGTTACCGTTTAATAACCAACTTTTTTTGCAAGAAAATTAGGAGGGATAAATATGAACCTTTTAAAAGTAGTAAATTTCATAATCGCTATCATTCTAATTGGTTTGGCAGTTACTGATTTGTTCATTAAAAGCATTGAATTACCCACGTATATAATGCCCACATTTATATTGGTGTTTGTTCTGCTGATAGGAATTGATAAAGTAAAGAGTGGTAATCAAATGAAAATTGGAGGATTTTATATAGCCGTGGCTATTATTGCGTCAGTAGTAAGTATTAAAAATCTCTTTGATTTCTTGTTATCATAAAGCTCTTTTTTCTATTAAAGAGGGGCGTTAGTTGAATAAGACATTAAAAATCGGAACTTCCATTATTAAAACATCACCATTAAACTTTAACAAAGCGCCCTTAAAATAAATATCCTGGCTACGTCCAGTAAAGCATCTCCCTTGTTCTTGCCTCTATAATAAAAAAGCAGACCCAGAATTACAACATTTGGTCTGCTATTCTTTATATTATTTACTTTGTTAAAAAAGATTCTATTTTAGAGTTACTTTTTTCTCATCGTCATCCGTACGGGTTACAATTATAGGGTATGCGGTTCTTTTCACTCACTATTCTTTCATGTTACCTCACCAATTTTTTCGCTTGAGCTTTGGCCTCTAGTCTACGGCGATGTAAAATAGGTTCGGTGTATCCGTTTGGTTGTTGATATCCTTGGATGATCAAATCCTTAGCTGCCTGAAATGCAATCGAGCGATCATAGTCTGATGACATAGGCTGATAATGAAGATCAGCTTCGTTTTGCTTATCAACGATTTTAGCCATGCGCTTCAAGGTTTCTTCCACTTGGTGCTTGGTGCATACTTCATGAAGCAGCCAGTTGGACACGTGTTGACTGGAAATACGAAGTGTCGCACGGTCTTCCATGAGTCCTATATTATTGATATCAGGTACTTTTGAACAGCCGATTCCTTGATTCACCCAGCGTACGACATATCCCAGGATACTTTGGATATTGTTATCAAGTTCCTGTTGAATCTCTTCTTTCTGCCACGAGTGATTCTTCACGATCGGTAGATGCAGCATTTCTTTCTGGCCTTCAAATGTTTCTAAAGCTTGCTCCTTCTGAATCTGTCTAACATCCACTTTATGATAGTGTATTGCATGCAAAGTGGCTGCAGTGGGAGACGGAACCCACGCTGTATTGGCTCCTGTTTGCAGATGTCCTATTTTTTGTTTCAGCATTTCCGCCATCATGTCCGGCATAGCCCACATTCCTTTTCCGATTTGGGCCTTTCCTTTAAACCCTGCTGCCAGGCCTGTTTTTACATTGGCGCGTTCATAAGCATTAAGCCAATTCGTAGACTTCATGTCATTTTTCCGGCACACGACCCCTGCTTCCATGGATGTATGAATTTCATCTCCCGTTCGATCGAGAAATCCTGTGTTGATGAAGGCGATACGGTTTTTCACTTGATAGATACAGTTTTTCAAGTTCAGAGACGTTCGTCTTTCTTCATCCATAACGCCTATTTTCAGAGTATATTGTTCCATCCCTAACATATCTTCAATTGTATTGAAGAGTTTATTAGAGAACGCCACCTCTTTTGATCCATGCATTTTTGGTTTTACAATATAAATCGACCGCTTTGCTGAATTTTTAAAATCACCTTCAGCTTCAATGTCGCGCTTGGCTATTAAACTAGTGATCACTCCATCTAAGATTCCTTCAAAAATCTCTTCCCCGTTCTTATCTAAAACCGCATTTGTTGTCATTAAATGACCAACATTCCTGATCAGAAGAAGCGAGCGTCCGCTTAATGAAAATGAACTTCCTGTTAAAGAGGTGTAGGTGCGGTCGCTATTAAGAGAACGCACAACCGTTTTTTCTCCCTTTTTAAAAGTGGTCTTTAATTCTCCTGTCAGTAATCCAAGCCAATTGCGGTATACCTCCACCTTATCGTCTGCGTCTACTGCGGCCACAGAATCTTCGCAGTCCATAATCGTGGTGACGGCCGACTCCATGAAGATATCTTTCACACCTGCTTTGTCCTCCTTCCCAATCGGATGATCGCGGTCCAGCTCTATTTCAAAATGTAGATTATTATTTTTGAACAGTAATACGCTGGGATCTTCAGGAGTTCCATTGTATCCCACTAGTTTAAGAGGATCCATCAATTCCACGGTCATCCCATCCGTCAATTGAGCTTGAAGTTTGTTGGCCACAATCCGGTAGTGAGTCACCTCTTTATGCGAACCACCTGTGAGAGGAAGAGTGTCATCTAGAAATTGTTTGGCAAACGAAATGACTTTTTCTCCGCGTTTCGGATTGTAGGACTGTCCTTTTTCACAGCCCTCCTCCTCCGAAATAGCATCTGTCCCATAAAGCGCATCATAAAGGCTTCCCCACCTGGCATTGGCTGCATTAATCGCATAGCGGGCATTATTTACAGGAACCACTAGCTGCGGCCCTGCCTGTATAGCGATCTCATCATCAACATTGGTCGTTGAAATGACGAAATCTTCTACCTCGTCTTCAAGGTAATTCATTTCTTTTAAAAAGGAGTGGTACTTCTGCGGATCAAACGATGAGTTTTCCTTGTGCCACTGATTTAAGGAATTTTGTAAATCCACTCTCTCTTTCAGTAAAGCTTTATTTTCAGGAGTAAGCTCCTTTAAGAGACTTTCGAAACGTTCCCAAAAATGATCCACCCCTGATCTTGGCAGTACTTCAGAATTGATAAACTCATAGAATACAGTTGCGACTTTCAACTCACCGCGGGTAACATAACCTTCCATTACAGTTCCTCCTTTAATTAGCGCATACACTGTACTATTACAGTTTTAGTTTATATTGAGTTTATTATATAACAGAAATGTTTTCCATTCAATACTTAATTTGGTGTATAGGTCCTCGTCCCACCGAGTCATGGGAAGCAGAGCCTAACTCAAAAAATAAAGCAGCCAAAGATCTACGAAGAGAACCTTAGCTGCTTATATGGATTGAATATATTTTTAAAAAGAAATTGCAAATTGTTCAACCAGCCTGCTTCACACTTAGAAAGGTGATGGTAGCCAAGATGATAACCATTCCAATAAGTTGAATGAAAGTCAAATGATCGCCGAGAAGAACAACGCCAAATATTGAAGCTGTCACTGGCTCTACCATAGCCACCATCGATGCTGTTGTTGGAGCAGTTCTTTCAATGCCAATCACATAAAGGATAAATGAAACCCCTGCACCCACTAGTCCCAACAGAATAAACCAGCCAAGGTCGCTCGATGTTATGACGGAAGCCGCCTCACCTTTGTCTGAAACAACAAAAAGAATAAGACAAAATGAAAAAAAGGCTAGAGTCAACGTCGTCTGCGGCTTGCCAATAGAAGAAGCATTCTTGAATCCGAATATAAACAGTGCATAAGATAGACCAGCTGCAAGTCCAGCAGCCGCTCCCAGAAAACTCACTGACATAGATTCCATATTGTAGGCACCTGTCAGCAGGGTTATCCCTACAAGCACGCCAGCAATACATCCCCATTTAAACCAAGTTGACCGTTCAATCCGCAATAAAAAAGAGATTAATAGAACAAAAACTGGCGCCGTGTACATTAAAGTAGCAGCAACAGCTATGCTTGATGATTCAATACTTAAAAAATAAAACGTAAAGTTCCCCGCCACCCCTAGACCTGCCAATAACGACCAGGTAAATAAACGCGGAGAGGAAATCCAATTTTGCTTAAATCGCAGTAGAAACCATACAAGAAAACATAAAAATCCAACAAACCCACGATAAAAAGAAATCACAATAGGGTCCCAGCCCTTGTTCATTAAAATATCGGCAATTCCTCCACTAATCCCCCAGCATATAGCGGCCAGCATTACTAAGCCTATTCCTGCATATTTCATACCTGTTCCTCCAATGGATAAATAATTCTACATAATAATAAAGGTAATTCCCTTGATTTCATTCCTAAAACCTAGGTTGAAACTGGAGGAAGGGACAGGTGCCTCGTCCCATTTTATCGGGTATTTAACTAAGGGTTATCATTATATATATCTCTTTTCACGGAGACTCTCCTATTGAAGAGTTCTTTTGTACATTTCCTTTCTCATAAAAAATTAACTAATGGCTGAGTTTAATTGCATCCTTTTACTCTCCTCAGAAAAAGCGCAACTCCCCTAGAGGAATTGCGCGTTGGTTTTCTCTGCTTTTTAGGTTCGTTTTAAACGAATGATCTTATCCTTAAATCATTTCATTTCTTTATAACTCAACTGTCTCATGATCTCTTTACACCTATCAACGCGGCTTTTGAGCTTCCTTCTTCTTTTTTTATAACAGAAAGCGAGCCATCTCCTTCAAGAACAATTGCTTCTACTTTATCAAAAGAGCTCATTCCCTCTTTCCGGACTCTCGATCGCAGGTCTTCCATCCGCATTCGCTGCTTCTGCATTTCATGTTCATAAAACTCTCCTTCATTGTAAAGAAATGAGGGAGATGCTTTAATCACATCAGAAAATCTTTTTGAGTTATTTGTCAATCTCGCAATAATCATCTGCAGCAAAGTAAGCATGAAAAGAATCAGAGCTCCTTCTGCCAGAGAAACCTTATCACTTGTCAGGATACTGGACAATGTAGCTCCGTAAGTGACGGTAATGATAAAGTCGAACATATTTACATCTGTAAGGGTCCGTTTACCGAAAACTCTCAGTAAAAAGATAAGAAAAGGATAAGCCAATACACACATTAGCAGAGCTCTTATCAGGCTGTTCCAATTGTCGAATAACAACGTGTCAAGCATGACTGCACTTCCTCTCCCTGCGCTCCTAAGTTGATGAATATAGTAGTGCGAATACCCTGCGAGTTACAGAGATAAACGGGTGGGTCAGGGTGGCATGATTTGCATGAGTTTGTACAGAAAAATTCTGTGATTCCTTCTGTCCTTAAAGCCCCGAAGAAGACTGTCCCTTTTTTGCTTTAAAGGGATAAAATTTCAAAGGAAATAGAAAACCTTCCATCAACCAGGTTATTTACACCCTGATTGATGGAAGGCTTCTTTTCATTGTAATTTTGGGGGAGGTGTTGATTTCTCTTTTCTCCCTTATTGACTGCCTATGTAGTTTTTACGACTTTATACAATGTTTGGATAGAATCTTCCAAGGAGTTGTAATTATTTACGATGTCGCTTACTTTGCTGTTTTGCTCTTCTACGCTGGCCAGTACTTCTTCTACTCCGGCTGCCGTTTGTTCTGTGACAGAAGAAACAGCGTTAACTTCTTCAGTTGTTTTAGACGATGACTTGATTAATGCTTGAATAAGATGATCAATCTTCTCGGCCTGTTTCATGACTTCATTTCCGTTTGAGCTGACATGTTCTAGTACGCTCTTAATCTCTTTTGTATTTTCCTGGCTCGTTAGCACTGCCTTCGCACCGTTCTCCACTTGAGTCGCAGCACTGTCAGTGTTAGTTTTAATCTTATTTAAAATGCCTGTTATCTTTTGTGTGGACCCTTGAGAGTCTTCAGCAAGCTTTCTTACCTCATCGGCCACGACGGCAAATCCTTTTCCATGTTCTCCTGCACGCGCGGCTTCAATAGCAGCATTGAGTGCAAGCAGGTTGGTTTGTTCTGAAATAGAATTAATAACATTCAAAATTTCACCAATTTGCGTGGAATCCTGTTCCAGCTGGCTCATTGTATTTCTTGTCTGATTCATAATACTGCTTAAATGATCGATTTCCGTGTCCAGACTTTCAATTTTTTCAGTAGCAGCCTTTGTCACTTCTACAGAGGATTCGGTCAATTTTTTCATAGCATTGGAACCGCCAAAAACATCTCCGGCACTGCTGTTGCCTTCCATGACCAAACGGTTAATATCTGAAACACTTACAGCCTGATGCTCGATGGATGCTGCCATTTCATTGAACGTCTTGGTCACATCAGAGGATATACTGCCTGTTATAGAAATATTTTCTTTCAAACCAATACTGAATGACCTCAAAGATTCGATGGAGTTGCTGACTGAGTGGATAATTTCTTCTGCTTTTTCTTTTGCAGCCAGTGCTTCTTCTTCGTTTTTCCATGAGTTCACTTGGATATTAGTATTAAGTCTTGCTTGAAATAAAAGAAAAGATGTTACCAATATAAGATACATAATCAACGTCATAAGACCTGCAGTACCGTATTCAGAAAAAACAGGATCATTGAACTGAATAAAAAACACAATGGTCAAGGCAATCTGAGTTAATCCCGTAATGAAAATCGGCTTCATTTGCTGATACACCGCTACTACTGCTAAATTATAATACACCATTAAATAGGAAAGAAAACTCGGGTTGGAAGCCATCATTGAATAAGTAATAACGGTTAATCCCAGCATAAGTATATACATTACATATTTAACACCGATTCTTTTCCATGTCATGATTGAACTGATTGCAGTCGACACTCCACCCATCACAGCAATGATTGCCATTATCTCCCATGAAGAGCCTCTCGCTAAATTGATCACAAGGCTAAGGGCAATGGAGAACCATGTTAGATTGATAAGGAGTTTGTTTCTTTGATGAAGCAATTCGAGTTGTTTTTCCAAGTAGTTTTCCTCCAAATTATATTGATATTTAGGCATTTGGCTTATATCACTTTATTAGGAAATTTAAACCAGCAATAAATATCATATATGAATATCTAGGAAATTTCTACTATAAATGTACTTTCAATAGGCTTCTATCTCAAATTTTGTTACTTAAAATGCTGTTTTTCCTTCCGCTCATTTTAAATAGGAAGATTGTGCGAAACTCGTGGGGCCTTCTGAGGTTCCTGTGTACACAACCTCACTCAAAATGAAAGTCTTTTAATTGACTCCCTATTTCCTTATAGTTAATAAAGAGCCCAGATGCATTAACACTTTAAAGCGCTAAGAGGGACAGTCCCTCTTAGCGCTTTAAAGTGTTAAAGGAATTCTTTAATACCGTTTAATCATACTTTGGAGGACTATTACTATGAAGATTCAAATGCCAAATGTACCAAGTGATTTACCTATACGGAATTTCAATGAAATATTTCATGAAGAAGATCCGGAAATGGAATTATGCGAAATACATGACTCTGTATTTGAGGATGAAACCTTGCCAAAGGTACGTCTCTATAGAATGACGCTGAGAAATTGCAAGTTTATTAATACTGACTTTACAGCGATTGATTTAACAGATGTGCGTTTTGAGAACTGCGATTTTTCGAATGCCATAATGAGTGGTGCTTCTATACACAGAACAGCATTCAGGAATTGCAAACTGCTTGGAGTTGATTTCACAGATTCACGCTTTGGCAATGTTGTATTTCATGATTGTTTACTTAACTTAGCTTCGTTCGGTAATTCTAAATTTGAAAAAGTTCAACTGCAGGAAACTTCCCTGGAACGTGCAGACTTTTATGATTGCAAATTCAAAAAAGTGGATTTTGATTCATGCACCCTTAATCATGCAAGTTTTGAGAGCACATCACTTAAAGGGGTGGATATCAGTACTTCTACTTTCGAGTCACTTTCTGTTTCTATCTCTGATCTGAAGGGTTGTAAAGTTTCTACAAACCAGGCGATTCAATTCGCTGCACTATTAGAACTCGTTATTGTAGATTGATCTTCTACTGAATTGTACAGCTCCAAAAGCCGCCGCATATATGCGGTTTTTTGTTATTAAAGAATTTATAGCATCCATCCTTGTAGAAAACTTTAACTAAGTTAACCCGGCCAGCTTCCTCGCTTTTGTTCTGTAAAAGTCACTTAATAATTGTGATGAGACGTATCTGAACTGATTCTTCTCGCATATACATCATATAGTGTGACGATATAGAAAGGCGGGTTTGATATGAACGAAACAGAAAATTTCCTGAATGATTTGAACCGAAGCGCTGCGCAGTTAATTGAGGAATGGAACAGAGCATGCAACCTTGATCAACTTCCTATGAATGATGAGACCACTCAATTCAGTGAACAATTGGATGATTTTATCAATAAGTTAGAGCTTTTCAGGAACAACAGCCTTATGTCGGATCAAAGCACTGCCAATGAGTTAAAGCAGTATTCTGTTCAGTTACCGCAACAATGGAAGTCCTTGCTGTCTCAATTGAAGACTAAAGAGGCTCGAAATAGTTTTGGCGTACCGATTGGCAGGCATACACTTCCCCCGCTCCCTTATTCCTATAAAGCCCTGGAACCCTATATAGATAGAAGAATTATGGAACTTCATCACAGCAAACATCATCAAAGTTATGTAGATGGTCTCAATAAAGCCGAAAAAGAGATGGAGAAAGCGAGAAACACGAAGGACTATTCATTAATAAAGCACTGGGAACGAGAAGCAGCCTTTCATGGAGCAGGCCATTATTTGCATACCATTTTCTGGAGTATCATGAGTCCACAAGGAGGCGGTAAACCGAGTGGAGCACTCGCAGCCCAAATTAATTCTTCATTTGGAGGCTTTGATCAATTCAAAAAACATTTTACAGAAGCAGCTAAAAACGTGGAAGCCGTCGGATGGGCGATTCTTGTGTGGGCGCCACGCTCGCACCGTCTTGAAATCCTGCAAGCAGAAAAGCATCAGAATCTAAGCCAATGGGACGTTATCCCTCTCCTGGCCCTGGACGTTTGGGAACATGCCTATTACTTGCAATATGAAAATAACCGTGGTAAATACGTGGATAACTGGTGGAATGTCGTCAATTGGAATGAAGTTGAAAAGCGATTTAACGAAGCGAAGAAAGTTAAATGGACTCCTTATTGAAAAAGTGGTTGTGCTGAATGATTTTCTCTCAGCGCAACTTTTTTAGTGTTAAGAAATTTATAAAATCCATTCTTGAGGAAATTTATAACTAAGTTTTCCGCGTCCAGCTTCAACCCCCAGTCCCTCCGGTTAAAATGTCGGGGCTGATCAGGGCAATCGCGCTTTTGTTCTTATGGTTTAGGAGGTGTCAAAAAGATGAGGAATGTTTTAGAAAGAATAGCTCTTTCAAGGAGGTGCGCTTACGCATTAGTCCATTGATGGATCTTTATTCATTTTTAAATTCTTTGTAATGTTGAGGTCAAACATAAGAAGAACCTGCACCTCTGAATTAATCAAGTTGGAAGCAGGCTTTATTATAGTTCGTTATACCTCGAGTTCACTTTAAGGCACTTACTTGCATTCTAAACTATTAGAGATCCTCAGCAGACCTGAGAATTTCGTTCGCTTTTCCAATGACCGTTTCTTTATCGCTATCAATATAAACCACAAGTCTTCCTCTGAAAACAGTCTCGGTTCCATTGAAAGCAACTGTATAAATTGTTTTGCCAATATAGTCTTTTCCTACTATTCTACCTAGTTCCTCATCCACCTTCACTTTACTGACTGCAGAATCCTTAGGCGAAACTGGAATCCTGCTTTCCTCATCAGGAGACAAGCTGCTGGAAGCCGCCATTTCTATCGGAATATTATGAGTGCTTTGACAGCCGCCCATTAATAAAAGTATACATACACATAGAATCAGCCACTTCAATCTCTACCACCCTCTCAGGTGAAATTTTTCTCGATATTATCTTTTTCAGATCTTAACCGCAGAATCGTCAGTCAGGTTTTCTTCATTATAATTCGCTTTAATCATACTCATTACGAATCTTGTCGGCTGGATCGCTTCATATCACCAAAACCAATCGTTCCGCAAACGAAAACTCCTAACACCAATACCCCGGTTAGAATCCAATTATCTCCCCAACTTACAATCGCACTGCACAAGCAAACCAAAGCTATGGTAAACGCTGAATACTTATCTCTCCACACATCCAATTTAGAAGGCCTTTTAGGGCTCATGCTCATTCACTTCCTTTTTAAAAATAATTTATTCTTTTTCACGCTTTTCTTTTTTCCATTCATAAGGTACTTCCACCCAGCAATAAAAAAGATAAGCCAAAAACATAAAAAAACTTATCCCTATATTTTCTTTCCAGTTAACTTCCTTGTTCACTAAAAATTGAAAAACCGTTATCGTTGTCAAATATATAAAAGAATATCGTATACTTCTCTTTAACATAGGATACGTCCCTCTCAAATCCCTGATTAGTGACACACAGGTCTATGGCTTAAATCCTGTTTCCTTTAAGTCTTGAACTAGTACTCCAACTTTCCACCTTTAAAATAAACTTATAAATGGGCAAAGCTTGCATCGTCCTAGAATTTCTTCCATGCTCACATTCTCAACAATACATTCGTAGAAGCTAAAAAATTCAAAGAACTTATTAGTGCTTTTAAATTTTAGCTACTGCTCTTTAAACTGGTCATCTTTCCGCTTCGGACTGAAAACCCTCTTTTTTCAATTGTAATGAAGAAATAATTGCACACCAAGATGGAAGTGAGCCAGAGATTCACAAAAATATTTATTCCTCTAGTAACTAACGATTTCAGACCATTAAAGGTTTCATTTCCCCTTAAATTTCTGGCCGATTTTTCACAATAAAGAATGAGAAAAACAATCTCACTATGTATATACTAAAAAAGCTTAGTCCCCTCTTTCTTTTTAGATAGGGATTAAGCTTAAGATTATCTACTAATAAGTGTATTAACTTTCAACCTTCAAAACATCCAGTAAAAATCGGCCTTCCTCTTCACATTTAACAGGATTACGATGCTCGTTCAATTCTTTACTTCCGCAAACGTCAACCACAATTGCATGTACTGGAAGCTGACTGTCCTTTAATTCAAACTTGCCTGCTGTATTGATTTGAAAGTTCTCGCTTTCTCTATCTTCATAAACAACCCGCCGTCCATCTGTACTTAGGGCATAAAAATCCTTTCCTTTAAAATCAAGCATAGAGTCAGTCATGAGGTCAAAGTTGCCTAAAACCAGCTCTGCCTCTGTAAACATCATGTCATCGAAGTACTCCTCTTCTTGAAGCTTATACCGTGTGACTTCAAAGCTTGTCTTATCCCTTGAAAGGACGATATTATACATGGTAAATCCATCATGTGTCCGCTCAGAAAGACCAAAACTTAGATTTCTATAGTTACCTTCCTCATCAATAACCATATCAAGTCCATTTAACTCTGTACTAAATTCACTTACTTTGAATTGATCTTTTATTTGCCCCAATTCGTCTGCCAAGCTGCCGCTATAAAAATTGGTATGTTGTATTTCAACTGTATGCTTGCGTTCAAAAATCATTTTTTCAATTTGGGGAACAAATATTCCAAGCATGAATACGGCTAATCCTATGCAGGCTGCAATATGTTTTGTTTCCTTATTAACTTTGATATTCCGAAAGAACAATAGAAATACGGTAAAACCTAAAGGAAGTTTTATGTCGCCCAAATCCAGCATAAAGGCTCCCAGAAAAGTAAAACCAAACAACTTTAGAAGCAGTAGTGATTCCTCTTCCTTCGATTTGTTATAAAGTACTGCCACAACTAAGATGGTGAAAATAAAGATTATCATTTGCGCTGTTTCGCTCATTTTTTCCTCCTTCTTTAATTGTTCTTAGATTGTTACATGCATCTTTTACAAATGAATGGACGTATGGACTGGCTCTTTCTGCTTCTCTGCAAACACCCTGACCATATTCCGACCATTCCTTTTAGCAGCATAAAGAGCCTGGTCTGCCTTACCAATTGCCTCTTTAAAAGATTCCTTTGAGAAGAAGTCATCCATAGCGGAAAGGTATGAGATTCCAAAACTGGAAGTGACCTGAATAGGCATGTGACCTGCTTTTACAAGAATGGATGAAATCCCGATTCTTAGCTTATTCGCTATTATAAACGCTTCTTCTGTAGTCGTTTCCGGCAAAAGGATAATGAACTCTTCCCCGCCGTACCTGCCAAGTATGTCTTGGGATCTGAGCTGTGACTTTGCTTCATGAGCAACCTGGAAAAGCACCAGATCTCCTGCTTCATGGCCATAAGTGTCATTCACATTCTTAAAATGATCGATGTCAAACAGGATTAGCGATGCACCGCTTACTTGTGACTCTAACCTTGACTCAGCTTTTTCCAGGAAGTATGTACGATTATAAACTTTTGTTAGTCCATCAAAGCTGGCAAGATTCTTTAGTCTATCTTGCAGAAGTACCCTCTCAGAAATGTTCATAAAAGTGATGATGCTTCCAATCACTTCCCTTTTTTTATGTAAAATGGGTGAGAATCGGACTTGGTAATGCTCCCCCGAACCTCCCTTTTTAGTTTTATAGTCGCGCTCCTTTCCTATGCAAATCAGCTCAGCCAGTTCTAGATCATGAAGCACGCTATGAACCGGCTTCCCGATTGCCAATGGACATAATTCAGGCACGACTTTCAAGACGGCTTTATTGTAATCAAGAACCGCCGCCTTCTGACCGAGGACGATCACCCCTTCCAACATGCTCTCAAATACTTTTTCTCTTGCGATGGGAAGGACACTGAACATTTGATAAGAGAACAGAGCAATTCCGTGAAGAATAAATGAGAGGCTCATTGATACAGGGCCTAGGTCGATTCCATGAATACTAAATTTATTCAGATAAAAATAATTGGCTGCGATTGGCACAAATAACCCTAAAACCATTAAAGTGATTTGCATCCGAAACCTGAATGGAGCTTTTTTCAATTGAAGCAGCAACAGAATGATGCTGGTGGACAGACATAAAAACAGATATAATGCGTGAATATAGAAAAAAGGACCATACGTCATTTCAACTATTGTCAGCGGCGCCGCTTCCCTCAATTGAATCGATGTGTAATACAAATGATGAAGCTCGTTCGTATGGTGTGTAAACACGGTGAGAATCGGGAGCAAAAACAGCAGGTACAAATGACGCTGTTTGAGATTGATACCAGCATAATTCACACACATCCACAAAAGAAATCCAGGAATAAATGGCATCACAAGATACTCAAGTCCCAGCCAGATTTTCGCTTCCATCAACGTGCTGCTCATCAGTTCAAAAACATATGAGAATGTAAAAACTGCCGATAAGAATGTGGCAATCATATACTGCTTTCCGCCTGGTGCATCTTTCAATTTATAGAAAGCAAAGAAACTTAAACTCAAACTTAAAAATCCCGCCAGTACAATAAGCAGGACATACACCCATAATTCTTCTGCCATTTATTTTCTCCTAAACTAAAAAAAGGAATTTTAATATTATTATATAGTGGACTGAATGAAATAACTACTTCATTTTAGACGATTAGGCAACCGGTCAAGAATCTGGAATAGATAAGACAGGTGTTTCTGTATAAAGACTGATAGTTTAATACCTTCATTAATGGTGGATATTTGAAGTGAGCAATAAGGACTGTTACGCTCCCATTAAAGTAAGCTTCTCATCTCGGCAGTAGTGTATCGCTCGGCCGTATAACTTCCTATAAGAGGCTGAGAAGGTTAACCATTCCCCTCCGCTTAGTCGCGAGAAATGCAATACTTTTACAAAGCCATAATCTTTGCAAAAACAGCCTAAATTAAAGAGTCTCCCTGATTTTTTATGTTAGTATAACAACTGTTAGGAAGTTTAGGCTTCGCTTTTTAGTCATAATCTTTTGCGTGCTTACAGATACTTCTACACGTTATGGATATTAAATTTAAAGGAGGTATTAACGTGAATAACCGGAAATTTTTAATCATAGTGCTATCTGCTGTGTTAGTAATATTGGCTGCCTGCGGAAGCTCATCTGAAGAGTCGAATGCTGAGCCTGAAAATCACAGTTCAAATACCAGCTCATCTCAAAACGAAACAGATGATTCGGCGAGTACTAATACAAGCGAAGATACTACAGAGGAAACTTCAGTGTCTGATGATGGCAATGAACATAACGCACAGGGATCTTCTTCGCAACAATCAACAGATAAAGAAGCTGCAAAGCCCAATTCTGCAGAGGACGAAACTACTGTTAAAACCAAGACTGAATACCTTGATATGCTGAATAAGATGGAAGAAGAAGACAGAAATGCTGAAGCAAAAGATACAACTGCTGAAATGGAAGAACAAGAGCAAGAAAGATTCAAAAAATGGGACAATGCTTTAAATGAAATTTACGGAGTTCTGCAAGAGCAGCTTAGTGAAGAAGAAATGGAAGAGTTAAAAGTAGAACAAAGGGCATGGGTTCAACATAGAGACGAAGAGGCTAAGAAAGAATCACAGAAGTATGAAGGCGGAACAATGGAGTCGCTGGAATACACAGCCACACAGGCGACCCTCACCAGAGAAAGAGCCTACTTGTTAGTTGCGCAATATATGGAGTAATCTGATCACACCCACCTAACTGAACCAATGCTTTAGCACTTTAAAGCGCGAAGAGGGACTGTCCCTTTTCGTGCTTTAAAGTAATGAAGTACCGGTTTCTTGGTCCCCCTATTACACTCTCTGTTGGTTCCCCTTGTAAGCTTACTTCGTAAAGTCTTACAACATAAACTTCTCTTTCATTCTTTTTAAAACCAGGGTTTCACGTTTTAACCAGCTGTTTTTACTGATGTTATGAATGAGCTGCTGATTTTGCTGGATAGCTTCGTCCAGTGTTACCCATTTTGGTAAATAGTCCAGGTCTGCCTCGTATTCATCTAGGACTTGATTAACTTTTTCTAAATTTATTAATCTACAAAGATAGTAGGTTGAGTTCATTTGAAATAAAGTGTTGTGTTCATATTCATCTGGCTTTGTTTCTATAATTAAACCTAATTTCTTTATCACTTCAAGATTGATATATCCAGTTTCCTCGGCAACCTCGCGTTTTAGTGCTTGAGCATGACTCTCCTCCCCATCTATGCCGCCTCCGGGAAATTTAAAATCACCTAAATTAGATTGTACTAAAAGGATTTTATTTTCTTTAAAGATAACAGCCCGGACAGCTTCTCTTTTATTAATTCTTGAATAGTTTTCATTCATTTCCGGTTCATCCAGATTCAACTTAAAGGTCTCAGTGTTAATCATGGTTAAAGTCCTCTCAATAGCTTTATTGGCCAAAGTTCTTTTTTAATTCTTCAACCGATAAATTTGCGTTGAAATGCCGGCTTAGAAATGTGTAAGTACTCTGTTGGCCCTAATATTCTGTTGCTAGTAAACGAAATGTAGACAAGTACTATAAACTTTCGACCTCACCCAAGTTATTGTTTATCTAATAAAGTAGCTCACACTCACAAGCGAAGAACTTTTATAAAGAGAGAGCTGCTGAGTAACTACTAAGATACTAATTTCACTTAAGATTTTTCAATTAATCTCTCAAATTTCAAGTGACTACTGTCAGAATAGTTCCTTGCCTTATATCTGAATTTTAACATAATAATCCAAATCTTCTATTTTATATCGAAGCTATGTGTTGTTTAGTTTAGCACCATCTGACAGGCCAGCTGTACTTAAAGGAACAAATAAGCCATTCAGTTTCTTTTTGTTATTGATATCCTAAATCAGCAATGTATGTATGAGAAAACCGCTTAAATTAAATTCAACAAATTGAACTGGTAGTTTTCTCTGCGGCTGAAAGCCTTTCTTACCAGCCTCTGACTAAAAGGTCCACTGAATGGGCTTCTTTCGGCACCACATTCAATCACTAATTCTTAAGAATCACCTTTATTTCTTCTGATTTTTCTGTCCTGTGAACGGATTGAATTCTTCGAATAAGGGAACTGTTCGACCGTATAATTTTCCATAGCTGATTCTTCTTATGTTCTTAAATGTGATTCTCATTTCTACCCACTGTATCTACATCAAACCCCATAGATCAGAATTTCTCCATTGGCATATCGGTATTTTAAAGGGGCATTCGATCACTATCAAATATTTTACCTGTATGAAAATTCCCCGTAAATAAGGGAAGAAATTCCGCTTATTTTAGAAATTGTATTCAAAACATCTGGAATAGGCGGAAAAACTTCCCTTATTTACTTAAAAGAATCAAAGATAGGTCCTTTTCTGGAGTTTAAGCGGGAAAATTCCGCTTATCCACCCTAAATTGTTTTCATTTCCACTGAATAAGCGGAAAATTTCCGCTTATTCAGTGGAAATTAATAAAGATTCTACAGGTGCTTCACATGGTGTACCTCCTGCTATAATTTGATGAGGAAGTTATCGGGAAATCCCCTTTTCCTTATATGGAGGGGAATTTTTAATACCACGCTTTAAGCTCTTAAAACCATCAATTTAAACAACGCGCACCGATTGATAATCGGTACGCGTTGATAGAAGTTCCTTATTATTCATTGACTGTGTAAGGCAAGTCTATATGGTTTGAACTCTTTTGGTTACCAGCCAAAAATCGCACCTAGAAAAGGAAAGCGTTTCTCTTTCTTTCCATCTTCTAAAATATCGTGAATATCTCTTTCGATAATGCGAATTAATTGCTTTTGCGCTCCATAATTAATGATGCTTTCTACTTTTTCGTTATTATAGTCTTTTTCTACTCGGTCCAAGATATTATCAATCTGGAACAACACACGTTTTACAGCAAGCTTTGTTCTAAAGTCATTGCTGGCGGCTTCGTTAAGTTTCTCACCAAGTAACTCTACTACATCCGAGTTTGTAAGTGTGCCCGCTTCCACAAGGTTGATAAATCCTTGAGCAACCTCTTTGGATTTCGTTCTATCTCCGGATACTAACTTTTCCATTAAAGCTTCAATATGCTCCAGAGGTACTTCCTTTGGTGCATCCGCAGTGTTTTCAAAAACTGTATATAAGCTGAAGTGATCTGTTTCAGCAGTGATTACTCCGTTTTCAAGAATCGGTTCGTTATCTACAGAAACCCACTGTGCTAAGTTCTCTTCCCAGCGGAAAACTTCAAGGTTTTCAGGATTAGGAACATCCGTATTTACCTGAAACGATACTTCAACTGGTGAACTTAGCTGTTCGATAAATTTGTTACCTTGCTTGATCGTGAAATCGTATACCTCAGCAAGAGCTCCCTTGATGGCTGCAGCTTTTTCCATAGTAATGGAAGTATGAACATTTTCAGTAAAGACTGAAGCAGGGATAACCAGTGCTGTGGTTTCTTTAAGAATCGTTAGTTTTACGTCCTTCGCTTTTAAAGACTGAATCTGTTCAGCTGAAAGCTCTACAGAAATTTTTTCTTCCGTGCTTTCTTTTAAATTCAGCTCTAACTCGCTGCCTGATTGTAAATTCATAATAACTGAATCAGTAATCGTTGCTATGTTTCCATCCATTACAGGAGTAACAGTGTTCTTCAGAGTGTATCCCTGGGCAATGGCAGATTCTTCATCCCAGAAGAAAACACGCTTTTCAACAGGAACCTGTTCCCACTGAGTTGGTTCTACATATTTTTTCGTGTCGTAGTTTCCAACCGGTTTGTTAAAATCTCCGCTTTCTAGAAGCGCGCGGTATTCAAATGGCAGTTCTTTTAATGAATCTGCCGGGTTCCAAATGCCCCGCTCGTTATCTTTCGCTTCTTTAACAGCAGCCTGGAATGTTTCATATTCTGTTTCATCACCAATTGGCCAGATGAAGTAGGTTACGGCATAACCCTGTTTGACCATCTCAAGGTTGGTGTTAACGCCGTCTTTGTTAATGACCTGAGCTAATAGTCGCCCATAGTTATCTGTTGGTTCTTCGCCAAGCTTCAGTGTAACTTGATCTCCTGGCTGTAACAGAGTTTTCAAGTGTGCAGAAGCAGCTTCACCATGGTAATCCTGGTTGTCTCCATCCACTTCAGCGTTGTCTCCCATATTTGTTTCAGGCGTGTCGATATTCACGAAACGAACGCGGTCTGCTCCAAGTACTGGTGTGGAAAGGCGAATAGTATCGCCGTCAGTCACAGAATGAACTGTTGACGTATATTCCCCGGCTGCAGTTGGTGCTTCCGGCTGTTCCGACGCTTCAGTGAGATCGGAAGCTTTTCTTGGAATCAACTGATAGTTGTCATACTGGCTGAGGATCGCTGTTATGTTATACCATTTTCCTTCTTGCAGAGTTGTAACATCCATTGATCCTTCGATTACTCGAAGTGTAGTGCCATTATAATTTTCATCAAGCAGAGTAATGTTATAGCCTCCGCCTACTGGGTTTGAAGGAATGTTTTTAATATATCCATTAACTTTTACAAGCTGCCCTTCAAAAGGCTCAGCGATTGCAGGGTCTGAAAGGTCCGCTAACTGGATCGTTTTCGCTGCAGGAAGATCGTTACCAGAAGAGACTACCTCTACAGTTCCTGGAATGATTTCCGTTAGTTGCTTGTAAGAAGTAATTTCACCTGTTACTTTCACTTTGTCTCCCTCTTGAACATTAGGGTATTGAGACAAATCAAAGCCAAACAGGTTGATTCCAGCTGTATCATCCTGAAGGTAAGTCGACAGTTTGCCGCCGCCGATTGCTTCATTGTCTGCTGTTACGATTCCCTCAATCGTAACGGTTTGTCCCATTTTAAGTTTTGCATCAACGATAGATAGTGGTTCAGCAGGTGCTTCTGGTTGAGCTGGATCCTCACCTTCCACAAATTCAATGCTGCTTACAGATTCGATAGATTCCTGGCGAGAATAAACATCTCTTGTTCCTGTTACTAAGATTTGCTTATTCAGGGCGTCCGGATTATTCACCGGGCTGAATTCTGATCTCATACCAGATTCTAGTTTGACAACAATTGTAGAAGATGTATTTTCAGTAGAATCAGAGACTTTCACGGCATATTGGCCATTGTTTTCGCCAACAATATAGCCTTTCATAGTTAACTCTGTTCCTTGAGGCTCATTTAGAGCTTCACTGACAGTTAAGAAATCACGCGCAGGTTCTTCTTTCACAAATTCAATACTTGTTACATATTCAATTGACTCATTTCCGGAATAGACATCTCTCTCGCCGGTAACAAGAATTTGTTTATTCAGTGCATCTGGGTTATTCACCGGGCTGAATTCAGCGCGCATATCAGTTTCCAATTTGACAACAATGGCTGATGATGTGTTTTCAGTAGAATCAGAGACTTTGACAGCATATTGGCCATTGTTTTCGCCAACGATATAGCCTTTCATAGTCACCTCTGTTCCTTGAGGCTGAGCAAGCGCTTCACCTACAGTTAACGTACCATTAGCTGGGGCAGTTGGCTGCTCAGGTTCTAATGGTTCTGGTTCTGGAGTCGGCTCTGGTTCTGGTGCAGGACTTGTTCCTTCAGTTAAAGTATACCCTTGTGTAATAGCTGTTTCTTCGTCCCAGAAGAAAATGCGCTTTTCTACAGGAACTTCCTCCCATTGAGTTGGTGCTACATATTTTTTCGTGTCTGAATTTCCAACCGGTTTGTTAAAATCACCGCCTTCTAGAAGTGCACGGTATTCAAACGGTAATTCCTTCAATGAATCTGCCGGATTCCAGATGCCGCGCTCGTTGTCTTTCGCTTCTTTTACAGCGGCCTGAAATGTTTCGTATTCTGTTTCATCGCCTACCGGCCAGATAAAATAGGTTACGGCATAGCCCTCTTTAACCAAATCAAGATTAGTATTAATGCCGTCTTTGTTGATGACCTGAGCTAAAAGGCGGCCATAATTATCTGTAGGTTCTTCGCCAAGCTTCAGTGTAACTTGATCTCCTGGCTGTAAAAGGGTTTTCAGGTGAGCGGTCGCTTTGTCGCCATGGTAGTCCTGGTTATCTCCGTCTACATAGTCATTGTCACCCATATCAGTTTCAGGTGTATCAATATTCACAAAACGGACGCGGTCCGCACCAAGTACTGGAGTGGAAAGGCGAATAGTATCACCATCTGTAACAGAGTGAACTGTAGAAGTATATTCACCGGCTGCAGTTGGTGCTTCCGGCTGATCCGCGGCTTCAGTGATATCAGAAGCTTTTCTTGGAATCAGCTGATAACCATCATACTGGCTGAGAATTGCTGTAATGTCATACCATTTACCTTCTTCAATCACTGAAAGGTCCATAGACCCTTCCAGCACTCGAAGGGTTGTACTATTAAAGTCTTTATCTACCAGGGAAATGTTATAGCCTCCGCCGGCCGGGCTTTCAGGGATATCTTTAATAAATCCATTCACATTAACAAGCTGTCCTTCAAACGGCTCCGCTGTGGAGGAATCTGTCAATTCTTTAAGAGTAATTGATTTAGGTTCCGAGAGCTCGTTTCCTGATGAAATAACTTCAATGGTCCCAGCAACAATTTCCGTCAATTGTTTATACACAGTGATTTCACCGGTAACTTTAACTTTGTCGCCTTCTTTTAAATCAGGATACTTAGACGGGTCAAAAGCGAATAGGTTGATTCCCGCTGTTTCATCCTGAATATAAGTGGAAAGCTTTCCGCCGCCAATCGAAGAATTGTCAGCTGTTACAATTCCTTCAGTCGTCACGGTTTGTCCGATTTTCAGTTTAGCATCTGCGATTGAAAGAGATGCTGAGGGGTCTGTTGGTTTTTCTGAAGATTCCTCAGAAAATTGAATGGAGCTAACCTCTTTAACAGCTTCCTGGTTATAGTAAGTTCCTCTTTCTCCAGTGACTGTTATCTCTTTGTTTAAAGAGTTTGGATTATTGAGGGGGCTGAAATCCGCTTTCATATCGGACTCTAATTTCACAACGATCGTATTGGTAGTATCACCAATAATATTAGAGACTTTGATTGAATTTTGCCCATAATAATCTGTGACAATATAACCTTTAAACGTTACCTCTGCTCCGTGCGGCTGTGCAAGAGCCTCACCTACATTAAGTGTTTCAGTTGCAGCAAGTTGAGATGTTGAAGCAGCAGCTGATACTTGCTTTACCGGTACCGCAAAGAAGCTAAGAACAAGAGCAATAACAACCATCAAGCTGGTTATACTGCGAAAGTTAGTAGTAACCAATGCATTCTCCCCTTTTCGTAAAAGAAATTGTGACAGTTGCTGACACAAATCCACTATAGCTAACTAGTGTTAATGGCATGTTAAATTAAGATTAATTTTGTGTGGGAAGCATATATAGGAGGTCCCTAGCAATTGTGATGACACAAAATCCTCTCACAAGCTAAGCCCGAGTCATGGGCAGTGCTGATATAATAATAAACTGTTATACAGAATGCGGAGTTAAAGAGGGGCATTTTAAAAGGCTGTTTTCTAAAAGGTTGGTGCTTTTGAATGTTATTTCCCTTTCATCACCATTTTAAGTAGTAGGGTTGAAGTCGTGCACCTGGAGCGGAAATCCCTTGCTCTCAAAGCAGCGACAATCTTTACAAAAAGAGCATATTAAAAAAGCACAAATAGACAAAAGAAAAAAGGTCTCCTCTCATCGCAGGAGAAATATCCGCGAAGGATCAGACCTTTATCTTTTCTTATATTTTTATAATAAAGGAGGGAAAAGTAATAGAAAGATATTCCTATAGGTTTATAGTTTGAGTGGACTTGAATGTTATCGTGTTTTCACCACCCTCTTTAATGAATATCCTTCTTCTTAAACCTGCCGCCCCTGACTTCATTGATGTCTGCCACTGCCAGGAACGCAGCCGGATCCATCTCTTCGACTATCGATTTCAATTTAGCTTCTTCCAAACGTGTCACGATACAAAAGATTACTCTCTTATCGTCACCTGAGTAACCGCCCTCACCTTTAAGATAAGTGACACCCCTGCCGAGCCTGGCCAGTATGGCTTCACCAATTTCTTTGTCTTTGTCACTGATGATCCAGGCGGACTTCGACTCATCAAATCCGTCAATCACAATGTCGATCGTTTTAAAGGCGATAACATAAGCGAGCACAGAATACATGGCTCTGTCCCACCCGAGAACGAAACCTCCCCAAGTAAAGATGAACACGTTAAAAAGCATGATGAATTCACCGACGGAAAAAGGAAACCGTTTCGTTAATAAAATCGCCAGTATTTCGCTTCCATCCAAAGCTCCTCCATATCTGATGACCAGTCCCACACCAGCACCAAGCACAATCCCTCCAAATACAGTAGCCAGCAGCATATCAGAAGTAAATGCCGCAACCGTGTGAAGATAATTGGTTGCCAGAGACAGAATCGCAATTCCAAAAACTGTGGAGATCGCAAACGTCTTTCCAATTTGTTTATAGCCTAAAAAGAAAAACGGAATATTCAATAGGAAAATGAACACGCCAAGCTGTATGCCCGTCAAGTTGTATAAAATGATAGAGATTCCGACAATACCGCCGTCCATGATCATATTAGGTACAAGAAATACCTCGATTCCCAGCGCCATCATGATGGCTCCTATGAACACAAAAATCCCCCGCTTGATAATAGTCTTTGTGCTCAGTTTCCGATGCTGTACTTCAGTCTTGATCTGCTGTTTAATCGCTTCTTCGTTCATACACTGCTCCCTCCTTTGTTAATCTTCCACATTAAGCATTTTCTTTAATTCTCTTTTGCTCCTTCTGGATACAAGGATATACAGAATGTCTCCTTTTTCAATGACCGTTTCGCCATAGGGAGTGATCAGTTCACTGCCCCTGATGATAGCATTGATCAATACATCACTTGGAAACTCAATATCGATTAGATTTTTCCCTACAATAGGAGTTTCTTCGTTGGCCTCGACCTCTATTATTTCAGCGTTGGCTTTGCCGATAGATACCAATTCAAGAGTGTGAACCGGTTCTACTTTTTTCGGTCCTGTTAAACCGAGTTTAATGGCAAAAGTTGAGATAGTTGAACCTTGAATCAATGTAGAGGTAAGGACAACGAAAAATACGACGTTGAAAATCATTGGTGAATTCTCTATACCTGCGATTAATGGGAAAGTCGCAAGTACAATGGGAACAGCTCCTCTTAAACCTGCCCAGGAAAGAAAGATTTTTTCTTTTAAATGAAAATCCATTTTAATCAGAGACAGAAATACGGCTGCAGGCCTCGCAATCAATATAAGGATTGCGGACAACAATACCCCTTTTAACACAACATCCCATGTGAAAAGTTGCGATGGAAACACCAATAATCCAAGGATAATGAACATGAGGATCTGCATCATCCAGGCAAACCCTTCATTGAATTTGAAGATGGAGTGTTTGTAAGTCAGTTCAGAGTTGCCGATCAGCATGGCTGCTACATAAACTGCCAAAAGTCCGCTGGCGTTGACCAAATCGGTGATACTGTAGGCCAACAAAGCAAAAGCCATCGCAAAAACGGGATAAAGTCCGCTGGAATCCAAATTAATTCTGTTAATAGAGCTGGCAGCCAATTTACCAAAAAGGATACCCAGAATTAATCCTAGTCCCATTTGCCAGAAAAAAGAACCGAATATTAAGAGATATGATGGGTCTTCTACCGTTAATAATTCAATGAATGAAATCGTTAAGAATACGGCCATCGGGTCATTGGTACCAGATTCGACCTCTAATGTTGACCCCAGTTTTCCTTTTACGTTCTGTCCTTTAAGGACCGCAAATACAGCGGCCGCATCTGTCGAGCCAACAATGGCACCAAAGAGGAATCCTTCAAGCCAGGAAACTCCTAAAATGAGCTTCGCTGCCACTGCGACGACGGAAGTTGTGACTAGAACACCAAGTGTAGCAAGCGATAAGGCGGGCTTGGCTACGGATTTCACAGTTGATAGCTTTGTCTGCAGACCTCCTTCAAAAAGGATCATTACCAAGGCCAGGACACCGATAAGCTGTGTCAGTTTGGCATTATCAAAGTAAAACAAGCCCAACCCATCACTTCCAGCAATCATTCCCACAAGAATGAAAAGAACAAGTGCGGGTACACCGAGCCTCGTAGAGAACTTCGTGGTGATGACACCTGTCACCAATAACAGAGCTGCCATCAATATAAAGTGATCTGAACTAGTTGTAAGATTTTCCATGAATTCTTTAAGCACCTCGTTGCCTTATAAATTAACGTCTACCCTTATAGGTTCTTCTGCATTGATGTCGATTCCTATGTATTTCAGAGTTTCTGATGGTGTAGAGTGATTGAAAATCTTTTGGAGGATGGATAATGCAATACCTTTTTTATATGCATGATAACCGAATGTTTTTCTGAGAGTATGAGTACCTACTTTCCCCTCTATTCCTGCTTCCTGCGCTGCCTTATTGATAATTCGGTATGCCTGCTGCCGAGTGATGGGAAACTTATTCTTTCTCGACTTAAAAAGAAAATCTTCTTCTGTTAAAGAGGATTGTGCTATATAATCCTTCAAAGCCGACTTAACGGCATTATTTAAATAAAAAGTGTTTTCTATGCCAGGAGGGCTAAAAAAATCTTTCGCCCTCTCACCATCCCAAACATCCCTAACTCTCATCTGAAGAAGATCACTAATCCGGCTTCCCGTATTAACGCCTAACACGAAAAAAAGATAATCTCTCTGAGAATAATGATAAAGTATTCTTTTCATTTTTTGTATATCAGAAATATTCTTAATCGGTTCAACAAATTCCATTGAAGACCTCCGTAATGTTACTTAATATTAATGATACTAGATTTATGTAACATTATAAAACAAATATGCTTGAAAGATTCTGAATAGAACAATTAATGAGCTTGCCATAATGGTTCACATGCAGAACAAGCCAGATTCAATCGAACCTGACTCGTTGGCTATTGTACCTTTGCTTTCCCCTATTACGCAGTTGTCTTCTCCATGTTCTTTTTTCTCTCAAAAATAATTCCAAAAATCAAGACGGAAATGATGGGTGCTAGTGCTACCAATGCAATCATACCGAAGCCGTCCATTAAAGGGTCTCTTCCTTCAATCACTGAAGCTGCCCCTACAGCAATCGACAGAATGAATGTTACTGTCATGGGACCCGTCGCTACCCCCCCGGAATCAAAAGCCATTTGAATAAACTCTTTTTCGGTCTTGAATATTAAAATCAACACCAATAAATATCCTGGCACTAATATATAGAACAGCGGGATGCCCAGTAATATCCTAACCATGGAAACGGCAATTGAAATTCCTACTCCAGTAGAAAGTGTCAGCAACATTGCTCTCTGTGATATATCACCTGAAGAAGCGGATTCAATTTTTTTATTGAGGACTTTGATCGCCGGTTCTGCAATGGTCGCCACAAATCCCAGCAGGAAGCCTATCGGCACGATGATCCACGAATAAGGCAGGTCCCCGAGCACTTTCCCCATTTCACGGCCGATCGGCATGAAACCGATATGGACACCATGAAGAAACAGCGACAGCCCAATAAAGGTCGCGATGAACCCATAAATGACCTTCTTTACTTTCTCCATGGGCAGCTTTAAGAAAAAAATCTGAAAAACAAGGAAAAAGATCAGTAACGGAAGAACAGCCAGAGCAACATCGAGAATAACCTCTTGCATGCCTTCAAAAATCTTAATTTCCATTAGATGAATACCCCCAGTAATAGAACGGCAATGATTGGACCAATGGATGCTAGTGCTACAAGACCAAATCCTTCGGAAGAATTTGATTCTTTATTAACGGAGGAAGCCACCCCGATTCCGAGTGCTAATATGAAGGGCACAGTTATCGGACCTGTGGTCACCCCTCCGGCATCAAAAGAAACAGATTTAAAACCTGAGCTGCTAAAGGCCGCCAAAATAAATACAATAGCATAACCTCCAATTAAAAAGTAATGAATAGGCAGCTTATATAGTGTTTGCACCATTGCGATCGCAATGAATATTCCCACTCCAAGTGCAACAGCTAAAATTAACATATTCGAAGTTATGGTGCCATCTGACGCCTGCTCAACTTGAGAGGACAGCACCCTTACATCAGGTTCGGCGACAGTGACCGAAAATCCCAAGAGAAATGCAGCCAATATAATGACCCACAACCGATTGGATTTCGGCAGAATTTCGCCAATTTTTTCACCGATCGGCAGCAATCCTTTATTGACCCCAATCAGGAAAAAAATAAACCCAAGTACAACCATGATCAGACCCACAAGAAACTGTATAAACATCTCGGTTTCAAGCTTGATGACAAAAACCTGCAGCAAAGTGACTACTACCCCTACCGGTAAGATAGAGAGCAATACATCACTAACGGATTTCTTAATATCTTTCAACCAATTTCCCCCTATAAATAGTTTAATATTTCTTACCCTTCCAATTGGATTTAAAACCATATATTAAGAGGGGGAGCAGATGTGATATTAAGCATTCTTAAGACTCGAGTGAGAAATGATTTTTAGTTTATATAAATTAAAGTTTAATAACTTTCAATAATTTTTTTGAAGAAATCTTTTGAGATTACTTTCTAAAATATTTCGACTGAAGGACGAAAATTTAATGAAAGCTTGGAGACTCCTTAAGTAATTGGCTATGGTTAGAAACGTTGTTGTTTTTAAAAAGCTCTCTTCGCAAAAATTGTGGCTGGGAAAATAAATGAATTTCCGCTACAGCCGTACGACTCCGGTCCAATCCACATCCTTTAAAGGAAGAAAGGTAAAGAGTATTCAAAAGCAACAATCTTTTAGAAAACAGCCTTTAGAAAAGAGCCTTTTAAAAATGAATACGTTGACTTACATTCCTAGTGTTCAGACTCCAATTAACCCCGCTGAAGATAAAAAGAACACTGTAAACTAGTGTTTCTTAATAGCCTGATTCTAGAGAACTCTCCCTTTTATGTAGGGTGATCTTCGCTGCAGGAGAAAGAACTTCTGCGGGACTTGCGGGACGTCTGTTCCTGCGCCCAGCTCTTCGGATCAGGCAAGTGGAAGAGCTGGATAAAAAAAGGCGAAACAATAAATCAACGAAAAACTATTGCAGAAGGTAACTACTGAAATAGCTTAGTTACTTATTTGACCTTTTTGAAAAGAGAAATTGTAACGAATACTGAACAAGTTCATCCTTATTCTAAATTGCAATAAAAGAGGGAGCAGCCATTAAAAGCTGGCCGACTCCCAAGTACTTATACATTTACATTTCCCTGCAAGTCAAATCTCTCCAGGGTCATCCCAAGAAGGGCTGCTGCCTGGTTGTATCCAACAGGAAATACCGGATCTACGACATCTCCAGGACGCTGGCCATATCCATTGGGGAAATTGAAGGTATTGTCATACACTTGTATTTGATCGACAGCAGGCAGGTTGCTTCCTCCACCGCCGGCTGCGAAGTAAACCGCCAGTCTCTCAGGATCATTGTTGGTAAAGAAATTGTCCTCTATCAGCAATTGCTCCACCAGAGTGTAGTCAACCCTTGTGGTTAAAATAATAGAACTTCCAGAGTTCGTCTGATGATCGATGACATTGTCTCTTATTATCAAGCTTGTCGCGTCTTCAAGGAACGTGTAGAAGTTTATAAATTGATTGAAGCTTGTCATGTTGTTTCCTATTATATTAATTGTTCCGGAAACGCTGTAAGAAGCAAGGTTCGGTTCAAAAATGACAGCCCCGACACTTGTACTGTTTCCTTGGAAAACATTATCCTGTACATTTGTTATTCCCCTTGCCATCTGGAAACGAAGGCTCTGGGTGTTGTTTGCATTGTGAACGAACAAGTTGTTATCGATGGTTAAATTCTCCGCAAAAATATATCCGCTTCGCACTGTTCCTTCTATAGTAGAATTGGTTATCGCGATATTTCTGTAGAGATTATCCAGTGCTCTTAAGGGGATACTGAACACTGCATTCGAGCCTGTTAGGGTCCTGTTGCTTATCAAGTACAGATTGTCGACTGTTACATCGCCCGCTTGTATGACTAATCCATCAAGTGTATTTGCTGGATTGAATATGATTTGCGGCTGTGTATCTCCTTCTCCTTGCAGTGTTAACGATTTTTCCAGTATTATTTGTGTTTCTACCTCATACGTACCGCTCAAAATATGAACGGTCCCCCCTGGATTTACAGCGGTTATCCCTTCCTCAATCGTTCCGAAAGGATTTGCCTGGCTTCCGTCCCCGCCGACAGCCCCTGACTCAACATATATATTTTCAGGATCTACTACTACCTGTCCGATGGCGCTATTCAAAGCGGTTTGTACCGCCTCGACACTTTCATACCCAAACAATGGACGGTTTTCCAAAATAATTTCTGCTGCCTGAATTTGTTGATCATCCGTCAAGATATCATACTCTGTAAGATCCAGTCCAAGCAGCGGATCTTCAATTGCTGCTCGCAGCCCCGCAGGCGTCTGAGCTGCATTTACCGCTTGCAAAGCAGGATTCTCAGGAATTCCAAAGTCCCCTGGCAATACCCTTTGAAGCAATACCAGTTCTCCTTGAGCATTTTCCGTGAAAATTGTTGCCGTCAATTGGCTTCCTCCCCCGGGATCAGGTGAAGTTGTAATTCTTACACCAAACGCGGGAATCAAAGCACTGTCAATTGAAACAGGCAGTACAAAAACAGGTCCATTTTCCATTACTGGTGACCCAAATTCTTGTAAACTGACCAAGTTCTGTGCATATATAATTTGCTGAGAAAACCCTTGAGTATTGGGTTCTGTAATTCTGTATACTTCTATCAGAGCATTCGCAGGGAGATTGCCAGTACCCGTATTCTATATTCTGACAATCAGTTGCCTGCCAATTCTTACTCCGGCTCCATTAATATTCGGAATCGGACCAGTATCATAAATAGCCATTTTAATAATCTCCTTTCTTTGAACTCAAGAAACCAATTAAGCAGGTTTCTACTAATCAGTATATGAAACATTTTTAATATGGCTTGGTCAAATGTATAGTTCAGTACATTATGGGTTAAATTCATCGATATATTTGCATACATTCTGGTAATATGAGTGACTTGCTGATAAACATTATAACCTGCAAGTTAATATGGGTGTTCCTTTCCAGCTGCAAAACAGTTGAATTCTACCAATATATAAAATGATTAAAAGAAATAGAATGCAAAAAGGAACCTCTTTATAGGAGATTCCCAGCTGGTTCTGTTTTTCACTGACACTTCTCAAACTTGTATAGAAGCTGAATGGTCTTATTAAATATACTGCCACTATACTTTTTTCCTGTTTATATAGTATAAAGATTCTACTGCAGCGACTTATAGAATTGGTAATCGTCTGGCACTCGTAAAAGCTTTGCTGCAGCAGCCAAACAGAGAAACAATTAAAAATTCCAGCCTTCCTCATCACCAAAATGATTTTCAACATAATTTCTCCAAGTTGGATATTTACTCTACTGTACTTGTCGTTTCTGCATTTGCTGTGGAGAATTTCATTAAAGAAGGAGTCAGGAAATATTAAAGCACCCTGCTTTTAGTGGAAGCAGGGTGCTTTTTTGATGGTCTTGAAAAACCTTGGCTATGCCGGGGGGTCCAGAGAGCTTAAAGCGTGGTAGTACAAAACCTTACTTCAAGTTAGACCACTCCCTTCCTTCAGAGAATGAGGTTTGACTTGGGGAACTGAACACCCCTTCATTGAGTCACCAGTTATATTAAAATAAGCGGAAAATTTCCGGTTAAGCAGTGAAAAAGATTTCGATTTGGGGTATATAAACGGAATTTTTCCGCTTAAGCACAGCAAAAGGGATCATTTTTGCGTTTTTTAAGCAAATAAGGGAAATTATTCCGCTTAATTTAGCTGTTTTAGTGATATTTTCTTAAATAAGCGGAATTTCTCCTCTTATTTTTAAACAGTTTTTACATATTCGAATATCCGTTTCAACCGGAAGAAACAAGGAAATTCTTTAGAATTAGTGAGTGAATATGGTGCAGAAGGGAAACCCATTCAGTGGGCCTTTTCTTTTAGACCAAGGCCGGTAAGAGAGTCTTCCAGCCGCAGAGCAAACCACCAGTTCACACGGGTGGTTTTGATTTGGTTCTAGAATATTTTTCTTAATGTTCTTCTTCATCTTTATACTCTAAAATATCTCCCGGCTGACAATCCAGTGCTTTGCAAATGCCTTCCAAGGTTGAAAAACGTACCGCTTTTGCCTTACTATTTTTCAGGATAGAAAGATTGGCCATCGTAATTCCCACCCTTTCTGATAGCTCGGTAACACTCATTTTCCTTTTAGCCAGCATCACATCAATATTTATTATAATAGTCATATCATTCACCTCAGACCGTTAAATCATTTTCTGACTTAATATCGATAGCATTCTTCAACAGCTTTTGCAGGACTGCCGCGAACACTCCAATTACCATTGAAGCGAATATAATAATCATTCCGATTAAGATCACACCTGGGGCATCATCTATTTCTGCAAAAATGTAGAAGAGCGGCATGCCGACGCCATATAAAATACTTATTGACGCAGCACATAATTTTATTTTCTTCAGAGCCTTTACTGACAGTTCCGAGAAAGCCTTGCTGCCATCGATATACTGTAAGAGTTTAAAAGATTGAAACAAAGCAACATAAAAAGGAATTGCGGAAACATACATCATCATTACTATACCGTATAATACCCACGCCCACTCTGAACTGCTTTCAAGTCCCCACCGAATCATCTGGGGTAATACAAATATACACATAGCCAGCACCGGAGCTCCAATAAGAATTAAAGCTGCCTTTAAAAAGAGTGTTTCCCGTTTCATACAAAGCACCTCACTTTATTTATATAAGAATGATTTTACCCATAATTTTATTGAATATCAATAAAAAGTTATTGTAATGCGGTTAGTTGTTATTGATTCTAAAGAAGAGATAGTACCTAATAAAATCAGCGATAAAGTATTCAACTGTTCCTGCCCATGAGATAATTGTTCAGACCGATCGGTTTCAAGACTTAGGGTCAATTTTACACAACAAAACTTTTTTCCCTTACATTATTAGCACAGCATAGTTCCCTGCAACCGCATCAATAACACTAACTTAAATTTATTCATTACGAACCTCAAGGTTTGCCCCAACATACTATATCTCATCCTGAAAGAAGGAGGTGTGTTGAATGGGTCAAGAAGGTTACGGATATAACGCAGGATTCGCTTTGCTTGTTGTGTTGTTCATTCTTTTAATCATTATTGGTGCTTCCTGGGCTGGCGGCGGCTATGGCGGCGGTTACGGTTACTAATCAGTACATTTAACTAATAGTATTGCAGGTCTGTTCAGGCCTGTAATTTTATTGAGTCAAACAGAGTTAATTCATAAAGGGCCATCTTCTGTAGAAACTCATAAGAAGATGGTTCTCTTTTAATCTTAGGAATTCAGATAAATGTTTTTCATTTAAAACTAAGTCGGGATCTCTTCACAAATTATGCAAGAGAGGCTTGTCCCACAGGTTATCAACCCTTCTCTTTGTATATAGAAAGAGATTTTGCCACTTTACGCTAACGTATTTACCAATAGCATTTATGTCAACAGTTTTGATGTAAAAAAGCCTAATCCTCCTTTAATTTACCGAGGAATTAAGCATAAGCTTTCCACAATCGTGCTGATTATCTTCCATTGCATAGTTTGTTCGTAGCGCAAGATAGAACTTTACGTATACTTCTTTGATATATGAGAATACTAAAACCACTCTTAATTTTAGGTGATAGAATGATCCTTTCTGTGTTTATCTTTATATTGGTTTTCATGTTAATTGCTTTTTGCAACTATAAAAAGACACTTCACCTTTTTGAGATACTTTTCATATGGATGACAGTTTGGTTAGTTACACATTCGGTTTCATCTATCCTTATAGTTAATTTGGAATTATTAAGCTTGTCAGACAGTCAAAGTGATTTTTGGACTCATTTTTTTAAGAGGCTTTTGTTATATCCATTAATTATTATTATCTTTTTTGATTTCTACCTTAAAATTAGAAATCGTATTGGGAAAATCGCTCTTATAACTTTTAATATCCTCTTTATGTCTTCCTTAGAATTTTTATTTACTTTTTTAGGTGTATTAGAAAACAAGAAATTTCTTATTCACCATTCACTAATGGAATGGACTCTTACGGTGGTTCTTACATATATACTTTGGACCTGGTACAGAAAAAAATGTCTAATGAGGAAATGATATGCTACTATACCTTCCAGAAAAATTTGATATTAATGAATGGACTATAATTGCTATAGTAATTTTTAATATAAGTATTTTTTTCTTTATGCATAAAAGAATCCCAAAGGAAATAACCCCTTTAATTGTATTGCTTAGCATTTCATTTCCTAAAGTTATGGATCATTCAATGGGAGTTAAGCCGTTTAATTTTTATGACTTAACTGACACTAATAAATATGAGTTGTTTGATTTAATTTTATATGGTAGTCTAAAAAATATACAAACAAGTAGCCAAAGGCTGGATAGGCATTCCCACTGACCTGTAGAGAGCTGCCAAATCTGTCCCGAAATCTCACTAAGAACCAAAATGCTGACTAGTGTCCACTTCAGAATACGATGGTGAGGTTTAAGAATATCTCTGAAAACAACCATCCAAAGAGATATCGCCAAAAACAGTATAAGCACAGTGATATGAGGAACCGAAAACAATTCAAAAGTGCGCATTTCTGTTACTGAAAACATCATGCCACCCCTATCTCTTATGAAAAATGTGGTGTTCATGAATAGTCTATTCGGTTCACCTGCTTCTTTAGAAATTGTCCTTGTGTGTTAATGTCACACTTGGTTGTATTATTCAAAATTAGCATCATGAATAATACAATTGGTTTTCAAGAAATTTAGAGAATCGCCGCCAATAATGGATGGGCGTTAATCGAGATGATTGGATGAGACCACTAATAGTACGAACATTGTGCCACTCCCCTTTTTATCCTCCTTCATTCTGTAAAAGTATAATTTTCACTCTCTGCATAATAGATCTATTCTAAGGACCATAACGTGCTGCAACTCAATTGCCGCTTGTCTCTCAAGATATCATTTGACTTAGACATGTATCCAGGTGGTCTACTTCTCACACTTGCTTCATACAATTTGGTTCTATAACAGGGCATTTGTCGCATTTTTCTACCTATTAACATAGATTACTTTATCTGATTTTCACTAGTTGAATCGAAGAAAAGAATTGGAGGATGATGGAGTGACGAAAACATTTAGAATTCCTACTGGCTACCGGTCTAAGCTGGATTTGTTATATACAGAATTCGTAATCAATGAAGTGAAGAGCCATTTTGAGTCAAAGCTGGCAAAGGCACTAAACCTTATTAAAGTATCTGCACCGCTTCTTCTGGTGGAGAAAACCGGCATCAACGATAACCTAAATGGTATTGAAAGAACCGTTTCCTTTGATGCTTCTGATCTGAAGGATGAAAAGGTTGAGATTGTTCAGTCACTGGCAAAATGGAAAAGAGTTGCTCTCTCGCGTTATGACCTCCCTCTTGGTCAGGGCCTATATACACAAATGAATGCCATCAGAAGGGATGAAGTACTGGATAATCTACATTCCATCTATGTAGATCAATGGGATTGGGAAAAAATAATTTCAAAAGAGGAACGCAATCTTATCACTCTGAAAAACGAAGTAGTAAAGATTTATGAAGTTATTAAAGCCACTGAGCGATATATGTCTGAACTTCACGCCTCATTGACTCCTGTCTTGCCTAATGCCATTCACTTTATTACCAGCCAGGAGCTCGAGAACCGCTATCCTCACCATTCACCGAAAGAACGGGAAAACCTGATCGCAAAACAGCACGGAGCTGTATTCATAATGCAAATTGGCGGTCTTCTTCAATCCGGTGAAAAGCATGACGGTCGATCTTCGGATTATGATGACTGGACGCTGAACGGTGACATCGTTTTGTGGAATCCTATTCTCGAAACGGCATTTGAGATTTCCTCTATGGGCATACGAGTCGATGACCAGGCTTTATTGTACCAGCTTTGGCAGGAAGGTAATACTGATCGTAAATCCCTTCCTTACCACCAATCTGTATTGAATGGTGAACTTCCTTATACAATCGGAGGGGGAATCGGCCAGTCCCGCTTATGTATGTTTCTTTTGAAAAAGGTTCATATCGGTGAGGTTCAGTCCTCTGTGTGGAACGAATCAATTTTAAAGGAGTGCAGAGAAAAGAATATTATGCTGCTTTGAAAAAAATGAAACATTTACACTCGTATCTTCGTCCATTTCTTATATGGAGGAGGCGGGTGTTTTGAAATACAAAAAAACTGTTTGGTTACTAACGATGGTTTTCGTTTTAATTGGAACTGCTTTTTCAGTTCTGTGGAACAGAGGCCAAGCTAGACTAATTGACGGAGATTCGCAGCTGACTAATGAGATGCATGAGGTAATATCCGATTATATAGTCAATCACTACTCTACCGTCTACTATCCCACAGAGAAGCAGTTTGAAGTTCATAAAGTGTACGGAACCAGCGAGACAAACGGCGTTCTAACAGTTTACTTGTGGTCCTATTATAACGGCTTCAATAAAACCACTGCCACCGAAAGCCAAGCCGGGCATTCGCTTCCTGCTGTAATTAAATTGAAGAAAGTTGGAGACGAATATAAAGTAGTAAAGTACAGCGAACCTCAAGATGGCAGTTCATATTCACCCTCTCTTAAAAAGTTGTTTCCTAAAAGATATTTAGCCTTCGTTTACATGGATTCCGGCAACATCGGGGGACTTCAAGCGGAGATGGATGAAAAAGTGAAACAATGGTTGAATGAATAGAATTTTGTTCTTAAGTTACTGCCTCTATTAATCTTTTAAAGCCATAAGTTTAAAACCCAAAGAACACCTCTCCAGGGTGTCGTTTGGGTTTCTTGTTTTTATGCAGGGTAATCCCTTACGTGGCAGGGTACAAGCGTTATCCCTACCTTTAACGAGTGGTTATGAGCTAATCACCCTGTTTCAATTATGATTTTTTGTTTTAGCAGGGTGTTTACGGTCTTTATAGTTTGATTTCGCCATAATCTTACCATTAACTCTGTAATTGATCGTTTTAATGATACGTTTCCACCTTAATCGTATCATTAACTCTGTAATTGATCGTTTTAATGATACGTTTCTGCCCCAATCGTAACATGAATTCTGGAATTGACCGTTTTAATGATACGTTTCTGCCCCAATCGTAACATGAATTCTTTAAGGAGAAGTTTTTATGGTACGCTCCCCGCCTACTATCCAGTAATTCTCCTAAACCCTAATTATTCAACCGCGAACCCTTTCATATCTAAAAAAGCAGCTAGCAGAGTACTCTCCCAGACTCAGTTCTCCACCTGTAGAAGCAGCCACTTCATTTTTACTCTTAATCACTTTCTTTGAGTATCCCTGTGTCGACATAACTGACGTCCCCTGTGTGTGCGTTGATTTTCTGAATGTGCCCGCTAGTGCCAGGAAAATCAACCATATAGCAAAGTGTGTAAGTTTTCGGATCTTCAAACTCCTTTACACAGCGAGCTAATTTCATTTCAATTTCACTAAAAATTCTGTTCTGTGCCTCTTTTAAAGTGATGGCAGGCTTCATGTTTAATTTCTCAAGATCTGCAGTTTGTTTAGGGTCTAAACGTGTTACTGAGCACTCCCTAATTAATCCTGTATAAATACCTACGTGAACATGCGCTTCAACCCCATCAATTCGGAGTCCGCCATGTTCACGGTAAAAGGAGAACATTTGCGTCGGCTCTGGCTCTGGATAAAACTCATCTTCATCAAAAACCTCGCCCAAGCTCTCCTCCACTTCTGGTAATCCCTGCTTAACTGGTTCTTCGAGTACGAACTTGCTATGAATATTTCCTTCTGCCAGTTCTAAAACTTCCAACGCCTTCCCCCTCATCATTTCCATAGAAAGAGGCGTATCCTCTTCATTCTTTACATATGGAAGATTCGAAAAACTGAAATGTCCGGTATCATTTGATGTTATAGAAATCAGCGGCTCTTCTTCACCATCTTCTTCCACCTCAGCAAGAGGGTCGATCCAGATGACCGAGTCTTCCTCGCCTGTTCTTTTTAACAGATCTTCACTTACCCCCAACATATCTTCTAATGAGGAGAGAGGGCGTACATTCGTGATGTTTATAGTAGAAAGTTCATCCGCGCCCATAAATTCAGTTACCTTCTCTACTCTCCCATCCACACTAATACTGATGATGTCATAACTGGGACGATAAACCAACTCGGGGGCCCAGTCAGTTTCATCGATGTCTGTGATATGAAGTGCAAGTTGGACATAGTTCGTTTCTGTCAAAACTTTCTTTGCATCCTCACTTGAGATCATAATGTCAGGATATTCCAGCAGAACATCAGTCTGACCCATATTGGCAGAGGTCAGTATTCCGTCTCTTGTAAAATATAGCGTGCACCCGGTATGCGGAATATGGACACCGAGTTTCGGATCACGTTCTTCATAAGTGACCATGTAATTATTATCGCTCCATTCATTTAACATGCTGAAATGAACTTCGCGGTCACTAAAGGTCTCTACAAAAAGCTGTGCGGTTTGTAATATTTTATCAACATCTGGCTGCTCGCTGCTCCTACTCTCTTCATCTTCCTCTGATTCCATCTTTTCAAAACCCGCAAACCTGCCTTCTTCCATATGAACAAAACCATATACATCACCAGAATCTACATCCACTACTTCAAATAAAAACTCATCCTCCTCAATTTTAATATTGGGAGCTCCTTCTATAAAAGGCTGTAACTTCTCGGCTAACTTATTCATCAACAACACTCCTTAGCAGCTGTATTTTGGCAGCAAAATATACAATCAGCGGCACCGATTCTTTCAATTCGTGAACATAAATGCCGTTCATCTGAGGGCCAACTAAGCAAAAATCTTTTCCTGGTATTGCTATGTATTCATATAAAACGTATGAAATGAAGTTCACTGGAAAAAATAGAAAAAACTTATAAAAAGGTGACCTGCATGAAAAAACAAAATGAAATGATTGATGCATTGAACGAAAAGCAAAAAGCACTTACAGAAGACTGGACACAGTATTGGCATCAATTTTCTTCCTATGATACATGGCAGTTTTGGCTTCAGGTTATTCTTTTTCTTGTTCCCTTGATAATCCTTTATTATAAAATAGATAGAAGCAAAGCACTTCAGCTTGGATTTTATGGATTTAATATTCATGTCTGGCTCGGCTACATTGACAGATTCGGTATTAATTCCGGTTTCTGGGAATATCCGTATCAATGGCTGATTCTCTTGCCAAACAATGTCACCCTGGACGCTTCTTTAGTACCAGTGATTTTTATTTTTGTATATCAGTGGATCTTGAATAACAACAAAAATTATTATCTCAATATGCTCTTGCTAAGCGGAGCACTTTCGTTCATCTTGAAACCGATACTGAACATGCACTTCTTTTTGAAATTTTACATAGATATTCCTTATGTGTACCTATTTTTAGGATATATTGTGATTTTTACGCTTTCAAAAGTGATTACTGATATTTTTGTTCATTTTCAAAGAGGAAAATAATCTCCTTAGCTTCCTCACACATTACAGGCAGATAGACTAGTCCGGATATCATTATCATTTGTGAAATCACGAATCATAAATGATAATCTGCTATCTATTTTTAAATCATCCTGACAAAGCAAGCTTCCTTATAAAAATCAGAAAACTAATAGGTTTTATTTTATGGCTGTTTTCGCAACGCTCTTTACGTAAAGATTGTGGCTGCTTTGAAAGTAAAGGATTTCCGCTACAGGCGCACGGCTCTGTGGGGAGGGCACTTTCCTCTACAATCACTCTCCATAAAATGTGAAAAAGGGTAAATAGCATTCAAAAGCATCGATCTCTTAGAAAAGAGGCTACTTTTTTGTAAGATAGTACTTTCCATTAATATAAAATATGGTACCGAAGAAAAACAACCCTACTGTAAGCCAGCTGGCAATCGCGGAGTATTTTCCGTTGAGCAGGTATTCACTTGCCAAGTTAACACAAACCATTAAAACCATAACCAAATACATCCATTTAATATATTTCATATAAGAATAACCCTTTCTTTTTGAACCCCTTATAGGAAGGCTGTTTTAAAAGTAATGAATTTTAGCTACAGGCGCCCGACTCTGCGGGCTCTCACCTGCCCGCTAGTACCGCAGGAGGTCGTACCCCTTCCACTCCAATCAACGCTCTTGAAAAAGCGGTGCAAAAACCACAATCTTTTTAGAAGGCAGCCTATAGGAAAATGCCTATCAAGCGGTGATAAAAGAAGGGAAGAACAGATACAATCACCACAGCAATGATAATCACTGTCAGTGACATCCCCCTGAACTTCTGTATTGTGATGGCATCTTTCTTGTAAGCAAATCTAAATAATTTAACTAAAAAATAGGCTGTCATAAAAATGATAAGTGTAGTAAAAACAAAAAATAAAAACAGTTCCATTTCTTCTCTCCTATCTTGTCTTCCTAATTTTTCGAATGAGGGAATCTCTCACAGTAGTTTACGAATTATATCGTGAAAGGTTTCATGGTTTTTCAAAGGTTCTCCTGCCGAATAACCTATACGCCTTAAGAGTACCGCTTGTCGCAGGCGGCACAGGAAAAAAGCAAATCAGGTTTTCTCAATCATAAAACTCACTCACCTCTCCAAGAAATCTCCTGAAAAAATGGTATCTCTATTCATTATTTTTTCCAATTATAAAAAGGACTTGGTGGCTTCAATAGAGAAAAGAACTAAAGACTAGGAAACTTCTGCAGAATCAGCGATTTCGAAAAAGCTTTTTTTAGAATCTAAATGACTATCAAGTTATTCTTTTATAACCTTTTCACTATTATATTGGTTATCCCTAAAAATTTCATTAGAAGGAGAGATCGTATGTTTAGAATTGGAAGTATTTTTATTCCTGTTACTGACCTAAAGAAATCCGCCCATTGGTATGTAGAAAAACTAGGTGTTAAGAAGATAGAGGAATGGGAAGATGGCGCTGGTTTTTATTTTCCGAGCGGTTCCGTTCAGCTAGGATTGGTAGAAGTGGCAAGTCCTCAGGTCACCGAATTTGAGATCAATGGTAAGCAAAAAAATGTCTACTATAACTTTGTTGTCGAAAACATCAATGTTGCTCATCATCACCTTCAAAGTAAAGAGGTAGTAACCACTGATATCGAGGATTTTGGCGGAATGAAAGGGTTTGATTTCTACGACCCTGATGGCAATACTTTTAGTGTGGTGGATGAAACAGAGGAATCTCCTTTTCATTCTGAAAATATAAAAAGGTTACAAGCAAGAGATGTTTCAAAATAAGAATAATTTAGAAGGCGCACGGTTTTCTGGACAGTGCGCTTTTTTTTGGAAAACTTTATCTAAGTTATTCACTTCCAGCTTCTGCGCCCGAGTATTCTTACCCTCTGGAAAGAACTTAGCCCCTCAAGGTTAACTGTCGAGGCTGAACAGGGCGCCGCCTACGCTCGTTGAAAAGTAGGTTATATCCGCTCCAACGGCAATAAGACTCATTATCACCTCACCACTCTCTTCTTTTACCAATAAATCAGCCCAAAGAAATCTGTAGCAATTATCGAAATTGAAGAAAAGACAATTATGCTAGCTTGAATAAGGGTGAACTTATAGTCATTGCTATTTTCCGCGTAGCGGTTTTCCATAACAGCTCTCACAGCTTCTGAAAGGATTATAAAACCAATAATCTGGTTGTGAGTCTCCAAGTACCAGGCTGTGACTTGAAAATCTAACGAAATCTTAGAGATGAAGCTTACTAACAGCAAAATAATAAAACTGCCTCTAATCGTCCAGTCGATTTTTTTATGCTTTTCATTTAAATGATTATAAGAAAACATTTTCTTCTTCTTAACCTTAAGTTTCTTTCTTATTAGTTTATTA